>NZ_LAQR01000001.1:0-965640 GCF_000968645.1 Salinivibrio sp. KP-1
ATCGATTGGTAATGAAGCCGCAGTGCGCGCGGTTGGCAATGCTAATGGCGCAAATGCGTTGGCGATCATCATTCCTTGTCACAGGGTTATCGGCACCCAAGGGGAGCTCATTGGCTATGGTGGCGGTTTGTCACTGAAAAAGCGCCTTTTAGAACTAGAGCAGAACTTATTCATTTAAGGATAGAGTAGGGGCGTATGAGAGCGGAGCTGAGAGCGAAAATCCTGGCAGTATGTGACCAAAAAATCAAAGCGAAAGGCGAGAATGTCAGCGTGTCATTTTATGCGTTCTTCAAAAATAAAAATGACGATCCAGAGCAGTTGATGGAAGCTGCAACATGGTGGATACAGACCCATCAGTTAGATCATTTTGTTAAGGCACGAGTCATCAAAGAGATGATCAAAAATAATTTATGACGGCTGCGGAAATCATGGCCTATTTTGCCGACAAGGTGTAATTCAGGTTCACAAGGATGGCACTGGGTAGCGGGGCACAGGCCCAGACAGCCAGACTGGCTTCGTCGCTCTGATGTTAGAAATCCCGCGACGGTTGAGGTAGCATTGCCGACTTTTTCAGCGGTGAGAGGCATTTATGTATATCGGCTTTGACTATGGTACAGCCAATTGTTCGGTGGCAAAGATTGAAAATGGTCAGCCGACGCTGTTACGCCTAGAAGGGGATAGCACGTTTATTCCTTCCTCCCTTGCCGCACCTACGCGCGAATCGGTGTCTGAGTATCTGTTTCGTCATCGGGGCATCAAGCCGCTAGATACGATTGGCGAGCAGATGTTGCGCCGCGCGAACCATGTAAATCGAGAGGAAAGTATTGAACTTGAGGTGGAGGACATGGCGTTTGGTCAAGCGGCGCTCGATCGCTATCTCGATGATCCGCGCGATATGTACTACGTGAAATCCCCTAAATCTTTCCTTGGCGCATCAGGTTTACGTGATGCTCAACTGCGCTTTTTTGAAGATCTCGTATGCGCAATGATGGATAACATCAAAACCCAAGCCGACCACCAAACCCAACAGAGTATCACTGATGCAGTGATCGGTCGGCCGATCAATTTTCAAGGTCGTGGAGGCGAGACGGCAAACCGCCAAGCCGAGGGTATTTTGCTCAATGCGGCTAAGCGGGCGGGTTTTAAACAGATTGAATTTCAGTTTGAACCGGTCGCTGCCGGTCTGGACTATGAAGCGACACTGAGCGAAGACCAAATTGTTCTGGTGGTCGATATCGGTGGGGGAACCACAGACTGTTCGTTGATTGAGATGGGGCCATCATGGCGCGGTAGTCGCGATCGTAGTGCAAGTTTATTAGCGCACAAAGGCCAGCGTATTGGCGGCAATGACTTAGATATTGCGTTGGCATTCAAACAAATGATGTTCCCGTTTGGGATGGGCAGCAAAATGGAATCTGGCATTGAGATGCCGATTACGCAGTTTTCCAACCCTATCGCGATTAACAACGTGCAAGCACAAAACGATTTCTATGCGTTTGAAAATTTGGCCGTGCTCAAAGGGCTGCACAAGCAAGCGCAAGAGCCACATAAACTGGCCCGTTTGCTTGAGGTCTATCACGAGTCGCTGGGTTACAACATTGTCCGTCGTGCGGAAGAGGCAAAGATTGCGTTGTCGGATCAAGCCGCATACCGAGCGGGTATTAAGCTGTTCTCCGAGCGCGTGGACGTTGATGTATCGCGCGATGACATGATTGATGCGATTGAAGCGCCCAAACGTAAGATGATCGCCTTAGTTCACGATGTGGTCGCGCAGGCCGGTGTAAAGCCTGACGTGATTTTTATGACAGGCGGCTCGGCACGCTCGCCTTTCTTGCGGGAAGCTGTACAGGCAGAGCTACCAAACATTCCTGTGGTGAGTGGCGACTACTTTGGCTCAGTCACCGCAGGCTTAGCGCGTTGGGCGGAAGTTTGCTTCAAGTAACTGTGCTTTAATGCGCCAGCTTAGCTCTTGTCGGTTGCTCACTAATACATACTGCATTGGTTAGATGTGTTGTGACATCCTTTTACCTCTACGGGTGTGATTGCTCTCGGGTATCAGATCCGTGCCCGTATTGACATGCGACTAGTACGCTAATTTATCGTGATCTTTCTCCAAAGTGTTGCACGCTTTAGCAGGCAGTCAGTTGCTTCATGGCTAGAAACGCTATTAACTACAGCCTGCTCAAATCTAATCGGCATATATGATGGTCACGTTAGTCGTCCAAGAGGAAATCGGATGCGCCACAATAGGAAAGTTTCGGAGAATATCAAAGAGCTCGAAGCAGAGCTAAACGCTGCTAAGAGCCAGGAAGACTTAGTTACATTTATTCGTAAGGTAGAAAGTCACCCTGGACCGCTTGATTATGATGATCGGCCCATTCGTGTTTTTCTCGGTGCCTGGGTATTGCTGCTTATCTATACGATATTTTTATTCGGGGCGCCCGCTCCTTTTAAGTTAGTCTTTGACCTTCCATATATTGACGATGTTTTGCAGACTGTCGTTTTCTATAGCTCTGCATGGGTGCCTGCCACTATTAATTGTTATTTGGCTAAGCGTCTGGATAAGTGGACTTGTAAAGAGTTCGGGCTCGATAAACTGTTGCCTAACCCTGATCATCGCTTTGCTTTTGCCTTTTTAGCCACCTTCATTTCTATGAGCATTTCATCGAAATTACAAACCGCCTATTGGAACTTCATGTCTTTTATTGGTTCCTCGTTTTCCTCTTACCGAACCAGTGGCGAACTTGTTGGCTTCTTTTTATTCTGTGCTGGGGTTATCTTATTTTACTGGTTCTTTTTAAGAAGGCGGCCGAACTGGCGTCGTTATATGTCAGAGCATATTATGTCTATGGGCACGTTGTTCGATAATAACTTAAAAGATCTCAGAAGAGCTTGCGGTATCCGTTATGAGCAAGTGGCTTCTCAATTTGCAGAGTTTGGCCGAGGTAACGATTATCGCGGCCTAGACAGCTTGTACCAAGGACATTACAAAGGGGAGGTACACGAGTTTGATTATCAAGTTTATCGCTTTGTGTATGTGATTAGAAAGTCAGAGACGCGCAACGATTCTAGTGGTAATACTACCTCTCGGGACGCTCGCTGCTCTTACTACCGCTATGGTTTGTTAGTACCATTTCCTTTTGCTGAGGACGTGACTATTAGCGGTGACGGTGCAGTTTCAGGTGGAGGTGGAGAATACAAAACGGCTTCTCCGGCTTTTAACCGTCAGTTTATAATTAACGCTAACGATGAATTGAGTGCAGCTCGGTTTTTGTCGCCCGCAATGGTTGAGACATTGAGTGATCTCAACGATATAGTCGAAAAGCCTGTGTTGGCTGTGAGTAATGACAACGAGCTTTGTCTGGCTTTTGACGATGGCGACATTCTTAAAACGGAGTGGCAATACGACCTAGAAAACCCCGGGGCATTTGCTGATGAAATCACCGCCCATGCTAACCTTGAAAAACTGAATAGCCTGTTAGCGATCATTCACGAGACGATGAAACTAACGGACAGCAACTTTAGTGGTGAAACGGCCCATTTTTTCCCAGATTACAATGTAAGAGAAGTGTCGTTTGACGATCTTGATGAAATAGAAAAGCTAACAACAATGGTAAGGTAAATGATAAATGGGTACCATTATACTCCTAATACTATTCACATTAATCCTACTAGCTATTTGGGCTATTAGGATTAACAACACTATTATCAGTAATTATAATGGGGTTGAACGAGCGTGGGCGTCGGTGCTGACTCAGGAGCGACAGAAGAATAAAATTATTCCCTATGTGGAACAGTTGGTAGAAGACTACAAACTACATGAGACTTCTTTGTTTACTGAGATTACGAAGTTGCGAACATCACTCGATCAGCTTTCTGACGCTCAAGTAGATACCGAGCTTTTAGAGGAGGCCGAAAAGCAGACCAGTAATTTTTTATCAGGGTTACGCGTAACGGCCGAGGCATATCCGGAGCTGAAGGCCTCTGATACATATTTAAAATTGATGGATGAGATTTCAGAGCAGCAAGAACAAGTGGGTGCGGCACTTCGTATTTTTAATCAAAATGTGGAAAGCTTTAATACAAGTATTCAAGTCTTTCCCAACTCTTTGGTAAACAAGTGGGTGAATAACAAGCAGGCTATTACGGTATTTTATGATAGCGAGGCCTCAGCAGGGTTTGAATATAAGCCTAACTTTTGACGGCTCGTGTCTTTTTGTTCTCTTGCCTGTATGGTTAGGGCACAATCAGGGATTATTTGATCAGGACGTTATCCATGGAGCAAAACGCGCGTATCGGGCCACCAGATCAACCGCTTTTTTGGCGTGATGGGCGTATGCCATATGTTGAGCTTCGTGTGGTCCAGGATGGTCGTAAAGTGTGTTATGCGCCGCATAGCCATGTTGAGTGGTCAATGGGTGCGATCATTAATGGGGAAAGCACATTTGCCTACCGTGATGACGCATATCGGGTGAATGCTGGCACCTTGGTGTTGATGAACCCACATTGGGTCCATGCATGCAATCCAATTGATAATCAACCCTGGGCATACACGATGCTCTATGTGGATAAAGATTGGTTAACGCAGCTGCGCTATGAGGCGGGTCTGCTTGAAGCTCCGCTTTGGCAAGACATAATGACAGCCACAATTAAAGACGAGAAATGGTATGTCGGCTATTGCGACATGGCGGCATGCTTACTCGACAGCACGCGAACGCTGCTTGAAAAACAATCAATTTTGGTAGAGTTTCTCACCAACATCATGACCTTGTTTTCCGGTCAGCTCAATCTATCTCGAGAAACACCAGCCCCTTTGCAAAAGGTAGCGGATTATCTGAGGGCTCAGGCTTGTGAGGATGTATCACTCGATAGCCTGTGTAATTTGGCCGGATATAGCCCTGGCCACCTTATCCGGTCTTTTAAAAAGCAGTTTGGTCTGACCCCACACGCTTACCTACTTAATTGCCGAGTTCAGCAGGGTCAGAGAGCGCTAAAACGAGGTGAATCAATCGCAGATACTGCGGTTGATGTGGGTTTTTCGGATCAATCACACTTTCAGCGGACATTTAAAAAGCTATTGGCTGCGACGCCAAATCAATATCGACGGTCACTAGTCCATCACGATAAAGACACAGCTAGCAGCAATTAAAATGGATAGTGTTCGGTTGAGGGCGACGATCACTTTCGGTTGACGGGTGTATCTTCGCAGTGTAGCGCCAGCGTAAACCCAACAGCCCAGAGAAAGCCAACATATCGGCATATACAGTGAGGCAAAAATAACCAGTTCGATAAGGTTTTCGCTGTTGGTATACGCGCTAATACCAGACACCGAGGCGAGCCAGGCTTTTGGGTTAAGCCACTGCATAGCGGCGCCAGTCATAAAACTGGGTGCTTCCGGGGCCTCATCTGTGCCTAGTTCTCCGCTATCCAAGAATAATCGAAGACTTAGATAGAGTAAGAATAGGATACCTGCCCAGCTCAATAATTGTTTAAAGCCAGAAAAAACAGAGAGAAATGAGTATAGGCCAAGCCCTATAGCGAGAAATAAGGAAATGAATCCCAGTGTTGCGCCAGTTGCAAAGACTAAGCCTTTAGGTAGGGAGTAGCGCGTACCGCTACTCAAACAAACCAAGTTCACGGGGCCTGGAGAGATAGAAGCCGCGAGCGCAAATGCCATCATGGGTACCACTAAAATATCTGCCATTGTTACAGTCCTTTGAGTATAAACATCGCCCAAAAGTGTGTAGCAAAACGGGCTGGTAGGTATTGAACAAAATTGCTTTCCTATCATTAATACACGTTAAACCAATGGCGGATGTGATCGCTCCCTAAACCTAAAAAGGCTTGCTGAGGCGTTGTTATTGAGAGCGTGCTGATTTTCAAGAGCCGCCACTGTTGTTTCAACTAAGACATTTGGCTTTGCCGTTGTTCTATTGGCTTTGCCGTTGTTCTATTGGCTTAACGTTGGTTTGTTGTTGTAGCCACGCTATTAGCTGCTCTTCCGGCATGGGCTTGGCGTAATAAAAGCCTTGGGCAATGTTAACGCCTAACTTTTTCAAATAACTGGCTTGATCCGCGGTTTCGACACCTTCGGCAATGGTTTGTAGTTTGAATGTTTTGGCCAGCCAAATAATGCTTTCAGTGATCGCGATATCATTTTCGCTGGTTAAGATGCTGTTGATGAATGAGCGATCGATTTTAAGCGTGGAAATCGGCAACGTGTGTAGGTAACTCAGCGAGGAGTAGCCCGTACCAAAGTCGTCGACAGCAATACTGAGGCCACGCTTACGTAGTTGGCTGAGTTTCTCAAGGTTCTTTGATTTAGAATGAAAGAACACGCCTTCTGTGATTTCTAGCTCTAAGTTGGGAGGAGGGATGTGATTCTTCTTTAAAATATCATCAATAAAGCTAACAAAGTCATCCTCTTCCACATCGCATGCCGTCACATTAACCGCCACGCGCTCAATGCATAATGCCTGCTCTTGCCACCGTGCCATGGTTTCACATGCCTGAATGATCACCCATCTGTCAATTTGTGTAATGAGCCCCGTTTTCTCTGCTATTGGAATAAAGTCACCCGGTGAGACGAGGTTACCATTCGGTAACCGCCATCGCACCAAGGCCTCGACACTGATCACTTTACCCGTTGCAAAGTCTATTTGCGGTTGGTACCAAAGCTCAAATTGCTGTTTGGTGATGGCTTGTCGTAGCAATGTCTCAGTCCGAATATAGCGCAGCGCATCCTGTTGAAGTCGCTTTGAATAGAAGTGAGGGGTGTTGGGGGCCTTAGTGTTGATTGCGTTAATAGCTGCATCCAGTATACGGCGAGTATTGACAGCATCATCGGGGTAATGACTCACGCCGATAGCGATATCAAGATGAATCAGGTCATGCTCAATGCTAACAGGGACACTAAGGGCACTGATCAGTTGTTGGCAGACAGATAAAGTGTGATTCAAGCTGTTTTGGCCGGGTGGGTTAACCAAGCACCAAGTATCCGTCGTGAGGCGAAAGAGCTTATCGTTATCGATAATCGCGCTGACGGCTCGTTGAGAGCATATCACCGCCGCTTGATCGAGCCCGGAATGGCCGAATGACTTAAAAACCTGATCGAGATTAATGGAAAAAACAATCACGTAAACAGGTTGATTTAATACTGACGCCGAGAGGATGGTGTCGGTGACATGCTCTATACACCGCTGCTCGTTGGGGAGACCGGTCACCCTGTCATGGGTAGCAAGATAATAAAGCTTATCGCGTTGGCTAATAGCTAAAAAACGTGCTCTAAGTAGCATCACCACGCGTTCCATAAACTCTACTTTATCAACGGGCATGGTAATAAATTCATCCACCAGTGCCAGGTAAGGGCGAAGTTTGTGTTTGAGGTCGCGCTTAGAGAGCATGAGCATCACAGGTAAAAGTGTGGGCTCGCATCGGGTCTTTTTGTCTTGCAATGCGTCTTTATACTGCTCGAGAGAGGGGATATCGATGATCGCAAGGTCAAACTCGATATTGTCTATATCACTTGGGTTTTCATAAATTCGGAAGTCGCTGCTCAGTTGTTCGCGCAGTAGCGTCAAGTTGTTGGGGTTATGGATAGCCAATAAAACGTTGGCACCCTGAATACGCTGTAATCCATCGTCTTTGCGCTCTGCTTTTTGTTCGGGGTTTACCATTATTGGTAAGGTTCTAACCGTACTGGTCATCGTTACTCCTCACCCGTGAAACCAGCAACGAGCTGCATCAAGGCCTTTTTGGCGACGGGTTTTTGCATGATGCTAACTGCGCCATATTGGGAGGCTTGGCTGGAACTTGTCAGCATTTCCTGTGGTGAGAGAACAATAAACGCGGTGTTCATCTGTTGTAGCTTTTCGCATAATCGCCACACGTTAGCGCCAAATCCGCTGGTGTCGACTAGGGCAAGCTTTTTACCGCTAATCGCCGCTGCAGCTTGCATATCGGCTTCGCTATTCAAAGGTCGACAATGATAACCCGCCTCTTCAAGAGAATCGGCCAACACTTTTCGGTTACCCGATGATTTCACGCACAAAAAAACCGTTAATGACGCCGCGTTTTTATTCGTCACCTCGCTTACCTCTTGTCCAAATTCAAACAGCTACGGCTTGCACTTTATCGGGGCCGATCAGGTACTGATAAGGCTTGCGATCAAAATCACTCAATCGTTTCTTCATCACCGAAATCTGTGAATGCGTGGTATCGTCCGCATAGTAAGACAGGGAAATAATCGTATCCGACAAGTAGCTGATGCCTTTTTCAGAAATGCTGTCTTCGCCGTAAAGCGCAAACGTTTCGTTTACCAGGATCACCGAAACATTGATTCTCGATAAGCCTTTTGCGAGGGCATGCAAACGGTTTTGAATCGATTCCTCGCGCAAGGTCAGTTTAAAACCGGCTGTACTATCAAGCACCACCAGGCGAGTGTTATTTTGAACAACATCCTTGTACACCTTGGCTGCAAACTCATCGGCTAAATATTGCAAAGGCTCGATCTGTTCGATGGTTAAACATCCTGCCTCCGCTTGGTGTTGCAGTGTGATGTTGAGTTGTCGTGCCCGGTGAAGGTATGAGGAGATTTCTTCCTCGAATAGGTAGATATTTACGTGACCTAGACTATGGCTATATTGCTCGGCAATACAGCTGCTTAAGGTCGACTTTCCAATGCCAGATGGGCCGGTGATCATCGTCACTGTCCCCATCTCTAGTCCACCGCCAAGCAGATTGTCGATAGATGCAATGCCCGTCGAGGTGGGTTCAAATCGTCCTGGTACCAGTTCTTCGTTAGGAGGAAGTGGCCGTGGGAACACTTCAACCCCGTGAGCGCCATTGCGCATCTGATGACAGCCCTTCAAAAAATCAGACCCACGGAATTTTTCTACACAGAGTTCTTGCCCCATCGGGGTTTGACTCAGTGAGATCACGCCATCGGATAAAAAGCGTAAGTCGTCATCGGGCGAGGAGTCACTGTGTTCTGACGTGAACAAAACGGTGGCGCCACGTTCGGTGAGATAATGGATAAACGACAGTACCTCTTTACGATACTGAAAAACATCTGCGGTGAGAAAGCGCAAGTGGGTAAAGGAGTCGACAAAGACTCGAGTCGGTTTGAGTGTTTCCACCGTTTCGACGATGGCCTTGGTGACAGGCTCATGCTCTACGTCGTTGGAGGCGAATATGTCATAAGATTCGTTCTCCTTAAAAAACGTTTCGTCTGGCGCCAAGCTAAGAAAGGTGATGTTCGCAACGTCAATGCCAATCGCTGTCGCGTTGGTTTTGAGCTGATCCTCTGCCTCTTGAAAGCCAATAAACAAACTCTCGCCTTCTCGTGACGCCGCAGAGAGAAACTGTAAGCCTGTGGTTGTTTTACCTAAACCTGGCCCACCTCTCACCAATACCGCCGTTGAGGGGAGGAAGCCGCCATTCAAGACTTGATCCAGTCCAGGAATCCCTGAGGAGACTCTCTCTTTCATGTTGCTTCCCCCTATTATGCTTATTCGTATTAGGCCTAGCCTACCCAAAAGCACCTATAAAGATGCTTTTTAGGCATTACCGCCTAAAAAGGTAGTAGAGGTAAGAGCCACTGTCATGGCGGCTGTAAGAAAAAGCAGCATTTACGCCTCAAAACGCCTAGAATGCAGTACGCTGTGCGTTTGCTGCCGCAACACCTGTGGTGCAATGGAGAATCATCATTAATAGGAACCCATCTTCGCGAACACTTCCGTATTTTTATTAGAAATCATGCACCAAGGTAGGGGTATTGGCGCGAAATAGCTTGGTCAGAACAGATTTATATTGCCAACCGAGTGTGAGCAATCGCCTCGCTAGGCAAAGGTTTTGGATGGTGGCGACTTCAATGCCGCGGTAGTGATGCGGATGCGCTTGAATATAATCGATAAACGCCGTCAGTACCCCTTGGCCGCGCACGCTGGGGGCAAATTGTAGCGAAACAATCGATAATCGCTGACTTCCGATCGGACAGTGAACCAGACAATAGCCGAGTGGGTGCTTGATAGCGGTGGAGAGCTCTGGAAAAGCGCGCGTTTGGTGACGTTGGGCTAATCGGTCATAGCCTTGGCATAGATGGTCAAGTAATTGCCGAGCGTTATCATCCATCGATGTGTCTCTGGAGAGGCCGAAACGTAGCCACCATATTAAAGACTTTATTTTTTCGAAAAACAGAAAGGTCCAAGCCACGTATTTGCCTCTTTTACTCGCGTTTTAGAGAGATAAAAAGCAAGCTTGGCGATTAGGCTGTCATAAAATTGATGGCTTTGTGACCAAGTTGGAGTCATCACCCATGCGGTTACGGTAGGTTAAAAGGTATACCATCAATACACCTGTGTGGAGGTGAATATGGCCTACCTAACCTTAACCCCAGAAACCTTGGATGATGCGCATATCTGCTGTGCGTTCTCGGATAAAAAATGCCAAGCCAGTTATCAGGCGAAAAAGCAGTGGCTAAAGCAGGAGCATCAGCACGGATACCGTTTTCGCCGTTTGGATGAACGCGCCAAAGTCTTCATCGAATATGGCCCAGCAGAGACCGCTTGGCAGCCCATACAAGCGGATGGTTATCTGGCATTGGGTTGCTTTTGGGTCTCTGGGAAATACAAAGGACATGGACACGGCAAGCAACTGTTAGCTGACGCCATTGAAGCGGCTAAGCAGCAAAACAAGCAAGGCCTAGTCGCTGTGGTCGGTAAAAAGAAATACCACTTTATGAGCGATACAAAATGGTTAAAAGGCCAAGGCTTCAACGTGGCAGATGAAGCTCCTAATGGCTTTGTGCTGTTGTATTATCCGTTGAATGACGCGGCTGAAATACCGCAGTTTCGGGCATCCGTTCATACCGCTAAGGTATCAACCGAAGGGTGTGTGGCGTATTACTCCCATCGTTGTCCTTATGCGGAATACCATGTGCTGAACTCGTTACAACAAAGCTGTGCGCAGCGCGGTATCCCGCTTGAAGTACATCATTTAGAGACATTGAGCCAAGCACAAGCATGTCCTTCACCGGCCACCATTTTCAGTTTGTATTATCAGGGCGAGTTTATCACTACCGATATCAGTGCCTGTATGGAGAGCCGCTTTGATAAGTTTATTCCTCATCATCCTTAACCTGTGAAATAGATAGCCCGTATGTTAGAAATCATTACCGCGCCAGACCCAAGGCTGGCCATAAAAGCAGAGCCAGTCTCGGATATTACCGCCGTACAGACGTTAATTGATGATATGCTTGAGACGTTATATGCCACTGACAACGGTATTGGATTGGCTGCCACGCAAGTGGGTCGTAAAGAGGCGATTGTCGTCATCGATATTTCTGAACGCCGGGATGACCCTTTAGTGCTCATTAACCCGGTGGTTGTATCTGGCGTTGACAAAGCCATGGGTCAGGAGGGTTGTTTATCCGTGCCCGGCTATTATGCAGATGTCGAGCGATACTCGTCTGTTGTGGTGTCGGCCCTTGATCGCAATGGTCAATCGATCACGATAGAGCGCGATGATTTTCTTGCCATTGTTATGCAGCATGAAATCGACCACTTATCTGGAAACCTTTTTATCGATTATCTCTCGCCATTAAAACGACAAATGGCCTTAAAAAAGGTGAAGAAGTACTTAAAACAGAGCGCTTAGTAGAATCTTAAACTTACATGGATGTAAGAGCAAACGATGAATATTGGTATTTATGTGTATGAGCACGCAGAGGTGCTCGATTTTGCTGGCCCCTTTGAGGTGTTTAGCACCGCAAAACGTTTGGGAGCGGACAGTTGGCAGGTTGGACTGGTTGCTGAACAAGACATACCTTTGCTAGCGCGCGGCGGCTTGCGTATCGTGCCGGATTATCATCTCGCCAACCATCCCACGCTTGATGTGCTGCTGGTTGTCGGCGGCGTTCACCATGAGCAAGTTACTAACCCGTCGGTGATCGATTGGGTGAAGCAACAAGATGCAATCACTCGATGCACGGCTTCTGTCTGTACGGGGGCGTTCATACTGGCAAAGGCCGGGCTACTCGATGGTCGAAAAGTGATCACGCATTGGGAAGACATGGACGACCTCAGCCGTGCTTATCCGCCATTAAGTGTGGTATCAGGTAAGCGCTGGGTGAGGGATGGAAAATATCTTACCTCCGCGGGCATATCTGCGGGTATTGATATGAGTTTGCAGTTGGTGGCTGATCTGCACAGCGAAGATTTAGCCTTGCGCGTTGCCAAGCAAATGGATTACCACTGGCAGCGAAACGAGTAGTATGCAGTTTGGATAAGGTACGTAGCGCGATAATAATCACTGTATGCGCTGATAGAATAGGAATTGAGCATGTTCCCAGCCACATGGCGCTCTAAGCGTTTGTGTTTTAGTCCGTTTGAATATTGCGATGCAAAGCGTGTCAAAGCGATGTTTGAGCAAAATCAGCATCTGCAATATCAAGATCCCACGTTTAAACCTTGGTCGTTATCCACCTACCAATCATTGATTGCCGACAGTGCGGAGAAAAAAGCGCCTGATGTGGAAGAGGCGTTTTATCTTCGTCGTATTCAGACCCAGGACGGTAAAGATATCGGCTATTTGCAAATCTCGCTCAATGCACCTGACACACAGAGTGTTTGGCTGCCCATGCTCACTATTTCTCCAAGATATCAAAAACATGGCTATGGCAGCGAAGCGGTTGCGAGCGTGATTGAAACCGTGCAAGCTTATGGGGACTATCGACGCATGGGGGTGAATGTTTATGCCGAAAACATTCGCGCGTTTCGATTCTGGTATCAGCAAGGGTTTTGTCGTATCACCCATTTTGAACCCGAGCAAGACGAGGGGCGTGATTATCACTGTGTGGTGCTCTATCGAGACCTTATGTCGTGAACAGCGCATGTCTTTTCGGGAATCGACAAGATTACGTCGCTTAAGCCATGTTATGGAAGGAATTAGGTAAACGAATGATGAACAAAAAAACAGTCAATCGAGTGCGATTAAAACGCGCCGCGATGGGTGTCGCGCTTGCACTAGGTGTGATGAGCTTGGTGCCTGGCCAGGTGTACGCTGCTGACACCACACACGCTGAAGTGCAGCGCGAATCAGGTCTGTATCTACAAGACTTTGATCGTTCGGTTCGCCCGCAAGATAACTTGTTTCGTCACGTCAATGGCACTTGGTACGATCAAACCCAAATTCCCAGTGATATGTCCAGCTACGGTGCGTTCCGTATCTTGGCTGAAGAAAATGAAAAGCGATTGAAAGGGATCATTGATGAGCTGGTGGCGCGTGATGATCTCAAGCCTGGCTCCAACGAGCAAAAGCTACGTGATTTTTATCTTAGCTATATGGACCAAGATAAAATTGATGCCTTGGGGATGACGCCAATCAAACCTGAGCTCGATCGTATTGCCGCGATTTCCTCGAAGCCTGCGCTGATTTATGCGATGGCCGATTTGCGACAAGTTGGCGTTGGGATCCCGTTTAGTTTTTATGCGTGGGCCGATGCGAAAAATCCGGACTATAACGCCCTGTATCTGAGCCAAAGCGGGTTGGGGTTGCCGGATAGAGACTATTATTTCCGCGACACCGAGGATGCTGAGCGTATTCGCACCGCTTATAAACGCTATCTCGAAGACATGCTGCGCTTAGCGGGTTACGATCAGGCCAAGCAACGCGCTGCCCGTATTTATCAGTTAGAAAAAACGCTGGCAGAACACCACTGGACACGCGCTAAACGTCGTGACGCGCAAGCAACCTATAACAAAATGCCGATTGAGGCGCTCAATCAGTTGATGGGCGGGTTTGATTATGCACGTTTTGCCAAACGCGCGGGTATCGACAAAGCCGATGAGGTTGTGGTGCGCATGCCATCTTATTTTGAGGCGCTAGGGCAGGTGTTTGAGCAAACCAGCCTGCAAGCGTGGCAAGATTATCTCACCATTCGTACCCTCAATGCCTTTGCACCGCGCCTTAACCATGAGCTGGTTGAACGTCAATTTGCGTTCTACTCCAAAACCCTCAATGGTATTCCTGAACAGCGTGACCGCTGGAAGCGGGGAGTACAAGCCACCGAAGGGGTGTTGGGTGAAGCGCTCGGCCAAGAATATGTCGCGCGCTACTTTCCACCGCAAGCCAAAGCGCGTATGGAAACCATGATTGATAACCTGCGTGCTGCGTTTAAAGACTCGATTGAATCGTTAACCTGGATGAGTGATGAAACCAAAGCGAAAGCGTTGGATAAGCTGAGTAAATTCACGCCCAAAATCGGCTACCCAGAGCAATGGGAAGATTACAGCGCGCTGACCATCAACGCCGATGACTTGATTGGCAATAGCAAACGTGCCGCACGCTGGGGCTATCAAGATATGCTGTCGCGGATTGGTGCGCCGGTTGATCGCAAAGAGTGGGGCATGACCTCGCAAACGGTCAACGCCTATTACAGCCCAACCGCCAACGAGATTGTGTTCCCCGCCGGGATTTTACAACCGCCGTTTTTTGATATGAATGCGGATGACGCCGTGAACTATGGCGGTATCGGTGCAGTGATTGGTCATGAAATGGGGCACGGTTTTGATGATCAGGGCTCGCGTTATGATGGGGATGGTAACCTTGCAAATTGGTGGACAGATGAGGATCGCGCGCGCTTTGATGCTCGCACCCAAAAGCTCGCTGAGCAATTTAGCCAGTTTGAGCCTTTGCCGGGCTTGTTCATTGACGGCAAAGTGTCCTTGGGCGAGAACATTGGTGATTTAGTCGGTTTGACCACCGCCTTCCGCGCTTATCAAAAATCGTTGCACGGTGAACCGTCTCCTGTGATGGACGGGTATACCGGCGAGCAGCGATTCTTCCTCAGCTGGGGGCAGATATGGAAAATGAAAATGCGTGAAGATGCGCTGCGTGAGCGCGTGTCACTGGGCCCGCATGCGCCACCAAAGTATCGAGTGCTCGGTGCGCCGCGTAATGTGCCTGCGTTCTATGAAGCCTTTGATATTAAAGAAGGGGATGGCATGTATTTACCCGAAGATCAGCGGGTGAATATCTGGTAGTCTCTGATGCCGCCTCCAAGGCGGCATTTTTTATAGAATTTAGTACTGTCCGTCGCGCCAATCGATGCAAGGAGGCACAAGTGCTAAGCACGCCAAGGACGAAATTAGTTTTACTTCCCCCAGAAAAAGCCGACCTGATGGCGCAGTTTTATCAGCGAAATCGTGCTCACCTTTCCCCATGGGAGCCCATACGTCCTGCTGCATTTTACCGCGAAGACTATTGGCAGCGTGCGCTGCAAGAGGCGAAAGACTTGTTTCAACAGCAGCAAGCCTTCAAGTTTGTGATTTTGCATCATGAACGGGACGATGTAATAGGGGTGTGCAATTTCACCAACGTGATTCACGGCGCCTTTCAAGCGTGTCTTTTAGGTTATGCCGCTGACAAGCATTATCAAGGCCAGGGCTACATGCACGAAGCCATCCAAGCAGGCATCCGTTTTGTGTTTGAGCAGGTTGGGTTGCACCGTGTGATGGCCAACTATATACCCGACAATACGCGTAGTGAACGGCTACTTACCAAGCTGGGGTTTGAGCGCGAAGGCTATGCTCGCCGTTACCTCAAAATCAACGGCCGTTGGCAAGACCATGTGCTAACCGCGAAACTCAATCCTTTGGTTGAATAATGGATCACGTGATACACGAATGTGGAATTGCTTCAAAATTTTTGCTGACGAGAAATAACGATTTTGAATCGAAGCCGTTTTTCTCCGAGAATACCCAGATCCGTCCAAAAGATGACGGCAACTGTTATCTGGACAGGTATGCCATTCAAGGTGAGGAAAATAGATGAGTAAGTTTACCGAGTATAAAGTCGTTCATATTGTTGAAGGTGGCTGCGGCACCTTGCTACTGGGCTCAAGTGGATTACCGTTGCAACGCTTAGAAGCAGAGCTAAACCAGTATGCACAAGACGGCTGGCAGGTTGTTTTTCAAGTTATTGAAAAGAAACGTTATATGCTATTCTGGCAACGTGAAGCGGTGATTGTGACTTTGGGTCGCTAATGCTCAAGTATTTGTCGCTCTCTTTGATCCACCGCTATCAAGCAAACGGTGGATCAAAGAAACTGTTTAATATTGAGTGTAACTTCGAGCCGACGTGCTCGGAGTATACACGCCAAGCCATCGAAAAATACGGCGCAATCCGTGGCTGGCAACTTGGTTTGGCGCGCATTCGCCGCTGCAATAACCCCAATGCGCTAGAAAAAATTTACGATGAGGTGCCTTAATGCGTTTTACCCAACCAATAGAAGCGCTAGAAGCACAAGAGGTCGAACTTAAGCAACAGGTAAATGGCTTAACTCAAAGCCAGAAAAAACGCTTTTTTGCCGAGCAATCAAGACAGCTTAAAGATCCCGATACTTACGCGGCGCTGAATTGGGGATTCTTAGGGGGGATACATCATCTTTACTTGCGAAAGTATGGGTTGTTTGTCGTAGAATGTACGCTGTTGGTCATCGCCATTATCGGCTTAGTACTGAATCAGCCTTATTTTGGTTTGATTTTGGCGGGTTTAGTGCTATTTGAATTACCACAGCTGTTTTTTGCCCAGAAGATTGCCAGGCAGTACAACTACCATGTATCACGTGAAATATTTGAAGACATCCGCCGCGGTGGTTAACCCATGAAGCGTCGTCGGATCCGTAAACGTCATCAGCACCAGTTCTTTTTATGCCAGAAGACATACCGACGCGCCTTGATTGACTTGATTGAGGCAGATCTTGTTAGGATGCGTGCACTTCGCTGTGTTCAAGCCTTAAACCTCCCTCAGTGTTATATTGCCGCTGGATTTATCCGTAATTTGGTGTGGGATGCGCTTCACAAGTACTCGTCGAGTACACTTAACGATATTGATGTTGTCTTCTACGATCCTGAAGATACCAGTACAGAACGCGAACAATATTTAGAGCAGCTACTGCAAAAGACCATGCCAGAAATGACTTGGCAGGTACGTAACCAGGCGCGAATGCACGAGAAACACCAAGATCCTCCTTATGCAAGTACACTGGATGCGATGCGCTTTTGGCCAGAGAAAGAAACCGCGATTGCTGTTCGCCTTGATATGAACCAACGCTGCGAAGTCATCGCTGCCTTTGGGGTTCAATCTTTGTTTGAATTGAAGCTTAGCCATAATCCTGCCCGCCCATGGCAAGTGTTTCAGCAGCGCCTTGATGATAAACAATGGTTAACGCATTGGCCCAAACTTACAGTCACTACTCAGTGTTCTGTGGCTGCGAAGCCAATAGAGCACGAGTAAGCGCCAATAGGGTGCGCATGGGCACAGATTGTCCCTACTACACAGGGCATAATATGCCGTGTGTTGAACAGTATGGATAGCTAAGCCAATGAAATACCGCATGGATGCGAGCCCGAGTGACGACGATGTCGCTGCCATTCAACAGCAGCTACAGCAAAGCAACGCCCCTTTTTTGGCTGGCCTTTCTGAAGGCTCTCTTGCCGGTTATGCTTACAATGATAACGATGAACGCATCGGCGGGGTTGTGGCGAATACATGGGGGCAATGGCTATTGATTAAATACCTTTGGGTCGATGACGCCTTCCGTCATCGCCACGTGGGGAGCCATTTATTGAGTAATTTGGAAGAGTACGCCAAGGCGTCGGGCTGCAAAATGGCGTTTGTTGATACCTTAAGCTTCCAAGCCAAACCTTTCTACGAAAAGCATGGCTATCAATGTCAGATGACATTGGATGACTACCCGTTGAATCACGCCTTACACTTTATGACCAAACCGCTTAGTTGATTGACGCACTGAGTTAATCTTGGCTTTAGAAGCCAAGAGGGGCGGGCTTATTCGTTGTCAAAGGCGCAGTGACCTCTCACCGTTACTCGCAAGTCTATGGTTTTCTGCATTTTTCAGTGATAGCGATTCCAAAATCGTTCTTTAACCTGACCGTTACACACTTTTTTACGAGAGAGATCAATATACTAGCGTTCAGTGCGAATAGACTCGCGGGTTTTGACTGATATAAAAAGGCCTATGAAAACGTTACTTTCTCTTGCCTCCTTGTCGCTAGGCATACTCGTTACCTCTACATCATTAGCAGTGTCCGATACGAGCGACGAAATCACCAAACAGCGTAATGCGCTTGCGCACGCGATTCAAGATAAAGGGTTTGGCCCCCAATCGCCGCGTGATATTGATGCCATTCACGGTACCAACCCGCAGCAATTTAGCTATGCACCGCCAGCGCAATCGATGAATCTCTGTAATATCCACTTCCATAAAAATGCAGAGCACAAAGGCGGGGAGTTCACGCGTTTCGCAGGGGCTGGGGACGGTCACGGCTATCACAGTGGCTACCTGTATTCAGGTGCTTTATCGGACAGTGAACGCGCGTCTTACGACCAGCCCGTCTGTGCAAGCCAGCATCAATCTGTCAGCGTTGGGGACACGCTGGAGCTGCATTACGTCTACAGTTCCGCCTCTGTGGCGCCTGGACCAACACTTGGCGCGTGCCTGAGTGAGGCGACCCATAACCCGCAGTTACGTGTTGAGGCACAAGTGTTGGTTGTGGTTAATGATCCCAATGCGAGTGACTTTGCTCAGCTTGCTAAAGTGGCTCAACGTAAAGGGCGTTACCAAGCGATCAATTTACCAGAAGATAGCGGTCACCCCGTCACTTACTTAGGCTCAACTACAGGACCAGGCTATAACCAAAAAGGCTCTCCTTTCCAAGTTACATGGCGTGTCCGTCCACACGTCAAGAAAGTTGATATTGCTAGTGTGCAGCGCTGGTGCCACGCGAATGTATTTGATGAGCATCATGCCCACGGTGTAAGGAATCTCGTGATCAACCCTGCACTGCTGTCAGGCCGATAATCAGGAGGAACCATGGTATCGACTTCCGAGACGTCACTTCGTTTACGTCGTATGCGACCAGCGGACACAGATGTCGTGCTTGATATCTGGTTAAACGCGTCATTAACCGCGCATGACTTTATCAGCGAGGACTTTTGGTACCAACAGCGCGAGGCGATGCGATCAGCCTATTTACCGATGGCGGAAGTATGGGTCGCTGAGCGAGAAGGGCTTATTGAGGGTTTTTATGCGCTTCATGACCATACATTAGCGGCGATTTTTGTGTCACCTAACAAGCAGGGACAAGGTGTGGGCAGTCAGTTGTTGATGCATGCTAAGCAACAAAAAACCGTCATTGATTTGACCGTTTACCAGAAAAACAAAGCTAGTTATGCCTTTTATCAGCGTCATGGATTTGTGGTCGACCGCGAGCAAACCGATCCCCATACGGGTGAACGAGAGTGGCGAATGGTTTACCAAAGTTAGTTGCCGTTTATATCATGTAAAAATCCCGCTTCGGTGAAAGCCAAGCGGGATTTTTTGTTTTTATCAATTATATCAATACCATACTGGTCTTTCCTGTGATATTTAATGGTCGTACCAAAAGAAGAGTCGCTAGAGGGCATTTGACTTTATAATGCAAAAATTGCTAGTTTGGTATTACCAAATCAAAGGGGTAACCATGACGACATCCACCAGTAGCCTGTTTCACCCGGTCCAAATGGGCCGAGCGAGTGAAGATGTAGCATTGCAAATCGAGTCGGCGATTTTGTCTGAGGCGTTAAAGCCGGGGGATAAATTGCCCAGTGAGCGTGAACTGCAGCAACAATTTGGTACTGGCCGTGGTGTGGTGCGAGAAGCCATTCAGTCACTCAAGCAAAAAGGCTTGATTGAAATCCGTAAAGGCCAAAAAGGTGGTGCGGTAGTACGTCAGGTTGATGTGCATAACATTAGTGAATCACTGGCGCTATTTCTCAAGCAAAGCCATGTACAAGCAGACAAGGTGGCGGAGTTTCGTGAAACCGTTGATCAAAGCCTGGTGTTGCTCGCCATTAGCCGTGGTACCGACTCGCAAAAACAACAGCTCAGTGAAAGCGTCACAGAGCTTGCGGCACTCGCCGCTGAAGAGAATCCGGATTTGGATCGCTTAGGAGAGCTCGATCGCGCACTGAACCTGCTGATTGCTGCGATGTCAGGCAACCCGATTTTTGAATGGGTGATGCATGCTATCCAGCAAGGGTTTAGTTCGCACGATTACGCCCTTTATCAGGCGGCAAAATATCGTCGCCAAACCGTGGAAAACTGGCAACAGACCGTTAACCACATTATCGCTGCCGAGCCGTTTAAGGCGCAGGCAACGATTAGCCACCACTATCGGTTGCTACAACAATGCATTGATGAACAAACATCAAGCTAATTATAAAATTTCAAAAAGGAAACCTCTACACAATCATACCCATTACCTGTGTTGCGACTGTTCCGGGCTAATGCCCTGCACACGGGAAGGACAAAATTTGGAGGTTTTATGGGACAGCAACAAAATTACGACTATATCATTGTCGGTGCAGGCTCGGCAGGCTGTGTTCTGGCGAACCGTCTAAGTGCTAACCCAGATAACAACGTATTGCTACTCGAGGCAGGGCGGCCAGACTATCGGTTGGATTTTCGCATCCACATGCCTGCCGCATTAACTTATTTGCTTACCGATAGCACTTACAACTGGCTGTATGAATCTGAGCCCGAGCCAAATATGCACAATCGTCGTATTGCACAGCCTCGCGGTAAAGTGCTCGGTGGTAGTAGTAGCATTAATGGCATGATTTATATTCGCGGCAACGCGTTGGATTATGAAAAGTGGGCCAACGAACATGGACTTAAAACGTGGGATTATGCCCATTGTTTACCGTATTTCCGTAAATGCGAAACACGTTTGGCCGGTCAAAATGATTATCACGGTAATAATGGCCCGCTGGCCGTCACCACCGCGAAGTGTGATAACCCTTTGTTCAGTGCTTTTTTTGATGCGACGCAGCAAGCGGGTTATCCGTTGACGGACGATGTGAACGGTTACCAGCAAGAGGGCTTTGGTATTTTCGATCAAAATATCTATCGAGGTCGTCGCCACAGCGCGGCTAGGGCGTACTTACACCCGGTGATGAACCGTAAGAACCTTACAGTGATCACCGGCGCGACAACAGACAAAGTGCTGTTCGAAAACAAAACCGCGATGGGTGTGGAATACCGTAAATGGGGACGGACGAAAACCGCGTATGGCGCCGAGATCATCAGCTGTGGTGGTGCAATCAACTCACCGAAGCTATTGCAGCTTTCAGGCATTGGCGATGAGACCATGTTGAAGAATTTGGGTGTTAAGCCTGTTCATCATTTGCCTGGGGTGGGAGAGAACTTGCAAGACCATCTTGAACTCTACGTGCAGTATGAATGTAAAGAACCGGTCAGCATGTATCCCGCGCTTAAGTTCCACAATCAACCGAAAATTGGTTTTGATTGGCTATTCCGTCGTAAAGGCGCAGCGGCCACCAACCACTTTGAAGCGGGTGGTTTTGTGCGAGGTAATGATGAGGTGGCGTATCCGAACTTGCAGTTCCACTTTTTGCCACTGGCGATCCGTTATGATGGCTCGGCACCGAACAAAGGACATGGTTTCCAGTTGCATGTCGGACCAATGAATACGGATGTGCGTGGCCATGTTAAAATTCGCAGCACGAACCCGGATGAGAAGCCAGAGATCTTCTTTAACTATCTCTCCACGCCACAAGAGCGTAAAGAGTGGGTCGAAGCGATACGCGTGTCGCGAGATATTATCGCCCAGCCGGCCTTTGATCATCTACGTGGCAAAGAACTCTCGCCCGGGAGCGCGGCGCAAACAGATCAGGAGATCCTCGATTTTGTGGCACGCGAAGGGGAAAGTGCGTATCACCCAAGCTGTACCTGTAAAATGGGCTTGGCGAGCGATGAAATGGCGGTGGTCGATGAGTCACTCAAGGTACATGGCGTCAATAACCTGCGTGTGGTCGATGCCTCCGTGTTCCCCGCGATCACCAATGGCAACTTGTACGCGCCGACGATTATGGTGGCGGAAAAAGCAGCGGACATGATCATGGGGCACACTCTTTCACCAGCGAAAGATGCGGAATACTACCGCTATCTGCCTGACCATACTCCGGCACCGGAAAAAGACGCGGCGCTTGTCTAAATCCCCGTGTACGCGTTAACGACAAGAGCCAGTCTTGTGCTGGCTCTTGCTCATTATCTTTTCCTTGGTTCCGTGTTCTTATGGCTGAATCGGTTATTCAGTAGAACTTTCAGTTTGTGGCGCAGATGTTTCTGTCAAAAACTTAGGCAGGCTGAGCACCACGGTAACCCCCTGATTGATATTGGAATCGAAATGAAGTTTTCCTTGCAGTTTTTGGTGCACCAGATTGAAAACGAGATTGAGGCCGAGTCCCGACCCCCCTTTGCCGCGTGTGCTGGTGTAGAAGGGCTCAAAAATACGTTGGTGAAGTTCGGGCGCAACCCCGACACCATTATCGGTATAGCGGATTTCCACGATCTCACCTTTATCGGCAATACGAATGTGAATACGAGGATCATTAATTGTGTCAAAGGCATGGCGGACACTGTTCATGACCAAGTTGGAAATAACTTGGGTAAGTACTCCGGGCAGGCTGCTCATAACAAGCTTAGCGTCGCCCTCGACGATAGGCACAACTGGTACTTTCTTGGTTTCGGGGCGCAAACTTCCCATTAATGCTTCAAGTGTTTGCACGGGACGGAATTGACTTCGATTTTCAGAGACTTGGTCGACCGCTGTTTGTTTGAAATCCCGAATTAATCGTGCGGCACGATTGAGGTTGTTTTCTAGCATATGCGTGCCATCCGTGACCTGTTTCATCACGGTGGCATACTGCTCACTGGTCAAGGTTTTTTGCTCGAATGCGCGGTTAAGTGTGGAAACCGCGTCTTTGATCACTGAATTAGCCGTTACCGCGATACCTAGGGGCGTGTTCACCTCGTGGGCAACGCCCGCTACCAAGCTACCCAGCGCGGCGAGCTTTTCGGATTCTACCAGTTGATTTTGTGCGGCTTTAAGGTTTTCCATACTCTGCGCGAGATCCTGGGTTCGTGCTTCAACGGTCGCTTCTAAACTCTGGTTCAGTTGCTCGAGTTCCAACTGGGTCGTTTTAAGCTCGGTGATATCAATCGCGGTTCCGCGAAAGCCCGTGAAGCCGTGTTCGGTGAAATGTGCTATTCCTCGGAAAACAAAATAATAGGTGTGTTTGCCTAAGGTGATTTTTTCTTCACACATGGTGAAATCAGCGCAAGCATCCAGGTTATCTAAAAGTGATGCACAGTGATGCAAAGCAGGTAACGACTTCACTTTTGGACTGCTTTCAATCGGAATGGCAAGTGCTAACTGCATCGCCTCAGAACAAAACGTTAGTCGCTGCGTGGCATCAGTTTCCCAAAGCCAGTCAGAGGCTGCGCGGGTAAAATCGGTGAGCCGCTCCTGCTCTAGTGCGATATTTTGATATAGGTTGGTCATCCGCAAGGTGATTTTATTGGTTTCGTCCGCCAGCCAATCGAGTTCATCACTTTTTTCCATAATGAACTTACGATGTGTCAACCGCAAAGGTTCGTGGACAGGTTCGAGAGGATCAAAGCTAGCCAAGTGCTTGGTGATAGCAAATACACGTTGGCTGACGCTTTGGTGGAAGACCCATAAAATCAGCGAGCAGACAATCAGGGTTTTTATCCCGTTCAAAACGAGCGTAACGAGAAATTGCTGTAACAAGAGGTCATAGATTTTTTGCGCGTCAGATTCGACGCGTAAGGTGCCCAGATTAATGCGGCGATTGGTGTCGGGGTGGAAATAATTGAGCTCCGTCTGGCTGACCACATTACTGCTGGAAAGTGGTTTTCCTGCATCCAACACCACGCCATCAAACTCAATCGAGAGATAGTCGATATAGGGAAGGTTGACTAGGCCATCCAGTCGATTTTGCGCACTCACAAGGTCAAACACCCATAAAGACGACGCAATTAAGTCGGCGTGGACGTTTTGAATTTCCGCATGGCGGCGGTCAACATGGTCAAAGGCTTCCTCGTAATCCCATGATAGCTGCAGTAGCGTGGTTAATATGGTAAAAAAACCACTGAGTAGGACCATCAGCAGAATGATTCGGCGGCCAACAATACTAAAAAGTGGGTGCTTGAGACCTTGTTCAAACCTTTCTAGCTTTTCCATTCTATGCGCATCACCTTACTCTTTGCTTTCACTCGCGTAGCGGGCTATTTGGCTTGATAAGCTTAGGGGGATCAGAAACATAAACTTCACGCCTTGCCCGGGTGCTGATTCAAATTGCAGCTCGCCGCCTAGCTTTTGTTTGACGAGGTTAAAGACCAGATTGAGGCCAAGCCCTGAGCCTCCTCGCCCGCGTTTGCTGGTATAAAACGGTTCAAAAATTCGATGGTGAAGGGACTGCTCGACACCGCAGCCATTGTCTTGGTAACAGAGGTAAAGGTGGTCTCCTTGTCTTTCAAATTCGATCGTTATTTTAGGGTTATCGGTCTCGTCAAAGGCATGGTTGATGCTATTCATCACGAGGTTAGAGACGACCTGGGTGATGACGCCGGGTAAGCTATACATGACTATGTCAGGCTCGCCACTGACCTCGGGAGTCACCGGGATTTTACGGGTTTCTGGGTGTAAGCTGGCGACGAGTGCGTCTATTGTCTGTTTGACATCAAATTCGGTGAGCGCTTCTGATACTTGATCAACCGCGGTCTGTTTAAAGTCACGAATAAGATGTGTCGCACGCTTGAGGTTGTTCTCCAGCATGATCACGCTGTCGTTCACCTGCTTAATCAATGAAGCAAACTGCGTGCTGGTCAACGTTTGTTCCTCAAACGCTTGATTGAGCGTGTGGGTGATATCTTTAATCACGGATGATGCGGTGACGGCGATGCCTAAAGGGGTGTTGACCTCATGCGCAACACCTGCCACTAGACTCCCCAGTGCCGCGAGCTTTTCCGACTCGACCAACTGTTCTTGTGCCGCTTTTAAGTGCTCCATATTCTCTTGGAGTTCACGGGTTCGCTCATCAACGGTTTCTTCTAGGTTATGGTTTAATGTTTCCAGTTCAAACTGGGCCGTTTTCAGCGCGGTGATATCGATGCCCGTGCCTCTGAAACCGCGAAAACCATCAATACCGTGATGGGCAAGCGCCTGAAAGACAAAATACCGGCTTTCACCCTCAACGGGTACGATTTCCTCACACATCGAAAAGTCCTGCTGTCGATGAAGATTGGCCATGAATTGGTGACAACCGACAGCAGAAAGCAACTTGTCAAGGTGCGGATACTGGTTGGGATTAAGGTCAAACGCCAACCGCATCGGATCGGAGCAAAAGGTCAGCTTGAGATCGGCGTCGGTTTCCCACAGCCAATCTGAAGAGACATGGGTAAAGTCAGACAAGCGCTCCCGTTCTAGCATAATATTGCGATAGAGCGTTGACATATTCTGGGTGATTTTATTGGTTTCGGCTGCTAGCCAGTCGAGCTCGTCTTCTTTTTCCATGATGTAGCGTTTGCGGGGCAAGGTCAGCTTTTCTTCGTTGGGATCAAGCGGATTGTACTGACGTAAAAACTGCGCCACTTTAAACACGCGTTGGCTGACGGTATGGTGAAACACCAACAAAATGAGGTAGCAAACAATGAGTGTTTTTATTGCGTTCAATAGCAGTGTGATAAAAAAGTGTTGTATCAGATCATTGTAGATAGCGTTCGTGTTGGACTCGACGTAGATAGTACCAATCCGTTGGATTTTCCCCGTATCGGGGTCGTCATACTGGAGCGGATACTCATTGACCATTTTACTCACGTCTAAGGGGGATCCCGCTTCAAAGAGGTAGTTCTCTGAGCGCACGGCTAAATAATCAACATGTGGCAAATTGATTAACCCATCAATGCGCTCTTGGACACTGGTTAAGTCATAGATCCAAAGCGAGCTGGCGAGTAAGTCGGCATGAATGTGTTCAATTTCGTAGTGTCGGCTGTCCACCAGATCGAACGCTTCATCGTAATCCCAATAGGTTTGTAGCAAGGTGGTGAGAATGGTAAAAAAGCCACTGAGCAAAATCATGATCAGCAAAATCCGTCTTCCTACTAAGCTGAAGAACGGATTACGGATGCTGTCATCAAATTTGTGGCTTCGGCTCATAGACAGTTTGATCTGTTATATATCGTGATTAAGACCCAAGGCGTCACTGTTCTACTTAATCTGGATACGCGGCGCGGATAGCAATAAAGTCGTCCCAATGCTCAAGCAGCAAGTCGACCAGCTTGGGCTCGAAATGCTTGCCACGTTGAGCCACGAGCTCGTGGCGGATGTCATCATCACTCCACGCTTGTTTGTACGAGCGCTTCGAACCTAGGGCGTCGAATACATCTGCCAATGCTGAAATTCGACCACTGATCGGAATGGCCTCGCCGGCGAGCTGATTGGGGTAGCCTGTTCCGTCCCATTTTTCGTGATGGGTGGCTGCAATCTCTTTGGCTTCGACGATCAGGCGCCGCTTGGAGTGGCTCAGAATTTCTACCCCATACTCGACATGCTTTTTCATCGTCTCCCATTCCTCCGCATCGAGTTTGCCCGGTTTGTGTAAAATCGCGTCTGGGATAGCGACTTTACCGACATCATGGAGGGGGGAGCCATGTTTCAGCAGCATGGTTTTGTGTTCGTCCAAACCATAGAGCTGCCCTAACTTTTCACAGAATAAAGATACCCGTTGTACATGCGCTCCGGTTTCTTTACTCCTTGCTTCCACCGCGTTTGCTAAGTTGTAAACCAGCTCTTTGGAGGTCTCACGCAAATCGACCATTAAGCTTAAGTTCTCAAACGTCAGTCCAATGTTCTGCATGTAAATTTTTAGCAAGTGCTGATCGAGCTCTGATAGAGCTTTGTCATGATTGACATACAGCAAAAACTCGACATCTTCATCATCGCGGTGGAAAAGCACAAATCCGTCGTCGAATTGGATACTTTTCTGTGCTTCAAGCGCTTGCTTGCAACGGTTTGAAACATTGCTAGGGAGTTTATCAAAGGCGCATTCGGTGTAGCAGTTTACATACTCCCCGGTCGCCGCCAGGGTGAGTGCGCGGGATTCTTCTGCTCCCGGGCGAGGTTGAACCACACAATAAAACGCAGAGTCGTGGATATAGAGAAGGGATGTGAGTTGCTCGAGCACCGCGGTGGCGTAGTGTTGAAGATTGGTTGTGTTTTGCACGTTGGCCGATGCTTCAATCACACGCCGCAACCCTTCTTTCTGCTCTTCAATCATGCAGAGGTCGCGGTAAGAACGCAGCATGGAATATAGTAGAGTTTTGAGTTTTTGTGTGGTGAGCTCCGTTTTCTCTTTGTAGTCGTCAATATCATATTCACGGATCACCCGGTCTTCCGGTGCTTGACCGGCTTGTCCGGTACGCAATACTAGGCGGATCAGGTGGTTATTCATTTCATCTCGAATATGCCGTACCAAATCCAAACCTGCGTGCTCGGTTTCCATTACCACATCAACGAGTGCCAACGCGATATCTGACTCTTTCTCCAACACTTCTCGTGCTTCCTGCCCAGAGAGGGCAGACAATATCTCTAAAGGGCGTCCTTGAAACGTGAATCCCGTTAGCGCGAGCCGTGTTACCTCATGCATCAGATCATCGTCATCAATCAGCAGTATCCGCCATGGCGCTGCATCAGATGCTGAATTGGTCTCATTAGACTTGGGAGATGCGCCGTCACGTTGATCTGCAAACAAGTCCATTCACTTCGCCCCTATTCGCGTTTATCTCAGTTAGTTAAAGCGTAGTTTAGGACTTTCAAAGTTGCGAGGAGAGGGCGAGTGATTGATACTTAAGTCACTTTCCTTGGTTTTGGGTTTGTTACATTTCTCTGATCTGGCGCAGTATGTGTGCTAATTGGGCTGCTAGCCTTGGAGTAGACAAGCGATGGTCTCGAGGCTTGAACTCAGGTATGTTGCATGAAATTGGTCAATTTATCGCCTTCTGACAACAGCTTGAGTAATTGTCTTGCACCATTGTTGTGATATACCTATCAGTTGTATGGCGCTTATTTTGCGGGTGGCAAAGAACGCTGTTTTACTAAAAATCATTATTAAAACATTATGACAGACGAACAAGGCCGTTATGTTTAAAAAACTCTCCCTCAAACACAAGCTCGCGCTGTCGGCAAGTGTAGCCATCATTATCGGTGGTTTGCTCGTTGAAGCGTTATCGTTTCGCGCATCACTCTCCCGGCTGGACACCGAAGTGGCACAGCGATTGGAAAGTACCACTGCATCATACAATCAATATGTCTCTGATTGGGTCGCGTCAAAAGAGCGTGCGATGACCTCACTCACCAGTGAGGCCGATGAGAACAATATGGTCACTCATCTCAAGCAAGTACGTGATGCAGGTGGCTTTGACAATGTTTTTCTTGCCTACCCAGATGGCAGTCAGGATAACGCAAATGGTGTTGTGCTACCGCCGGGCAATGACGACCCGCGCAAGTGGGGTTGGTATATCAACGCCAAAGCGGACCCATCGAGTGTGTTTATGGATAATCCGACGGTTGCTGCGGCAACCGGCGCCAATGTGGTGTCGTTAGGTAAAGCGCTCCAGTTCAACGGCGATACCTTGGTGCTTGGGGCGGATGTTGAAATTGGCGACATTATCGAAGGTCTCGAGAAGGTGATTTTGCCAGGTAATGGCTATATGTTTATCGCCAACAGTGAAGGCAATATTTTTACTCACGCCAATACCGAGCTACTTAACGAGCCAATTAACCAGCTAGGCTTGTCTTTCAGCACGGTGAAGTCTGCCATGAATTCGGGTGAGAGTGTGATGGCCGACGTGGGCGGGGCAGAAAGTGTGGTATATGCCAAACCCATTAAAGATACCGGATTAATCACTGTCACCGTTATTAACTATGACTCCTTAGTCGCGCCACTGTTTGATGCGGTGTGGGGGCAAATTGCAGTAACAATTGCCGTGGTGATTGCGTGTACGCTGCTCTTTAATCTACTGGTGAATATTCTATTTAGACCGCTGACTAATGTCTCTAATGCCCTCGAGCAAATCGCTCATGGTAGTGGCGATCTCACTCAACGTATTGACGTTGAAAGTGAAGATGAAGTGGGGCAACTGGCGAAAAACTTCAACACCTTTGTTGGCAGTATGCATCAGTTGATTAGCCACATTCGCGAGCAAGCACAACAGCTGACATCACAATCGGATAGCAGTACGGAACGTGCGCGCCGCAACGTGGATGATATTAATCAGCAGCAGCAAGAAGTGACCATGGTAGCAACCGCCGTCACCGAGTTGGCGTCTGCGACACAAGAGATCGCCTCTCATGCTGAACATACCGCGAATACGGCGCAAGAATCCACCGCTAGTACCGATAACGGACGTGCGGTGGTCGAAAATACCAAAACATCGATCACCCGTTTGTCGGATGAGCTGAAACAGGCTAGCACTATCGTTGCCGAGCTAGATAAGCACTCGCAGGAGATTTCGACGGTACTATCGACGATTCAAGGAATTGCTGAGCAAACCAACTTACTTGCGCTAAACGCAGCCATTGAGGCAGCCCGCGCAGGTGAGCAAGGACGAGGCTTTGCCGTGGTCGCGGATGAGGTACGTATTTTGTCGCAGCGAACGCATGCCTCGACAGAAGAAATTAAATCCACGATTGAGACGTTGCAAACGACGACGGCAAGCGCGGTATCGACCATGGAGAGCAGCTCAGCGTTGGCAGGTGATTCTGTTTCTGATGTGGATAAAGCCACTGCCGCGTTGAGTGAAATTGATGCAGCGGTCAATCAGATCAGTGATATGGCGACGCAGATCGCGACAGCGGCAGAAGAGCAAACCCATGTGACGAGTGAGATCACACAAAACATCACATCCATCAAAGATGTCTCTGAGCACCTTGTAAGCAGTGCCAACGATACCTCGCAAGAGGCGGACAACCTGCGTAACCAAGCGACACAGCTGAGCGACAAGGTGTCGACATACAAGCTTTGAAGGGCGCACAACCAACACGCTAAATGAATCGGCCGCTACCTAAGCATCATGCAAGGTAGCGGTTTTTTTGAAAAAAATGTGAGAGACATGGAACTTTTAGTGTTGTGGTCAGTCTCAGAGAGTACTGAAGCAACGAATATAGGTTTTATGTTAACCCTACTGCGACATTTTCGTACCTCGTTTATCCTCTTCCTCATCGGCACGGGTTGCCTGCTCGCCTTCAACCTTTCCACGCCACATGTTGCTGCTAACGGCAGTCTCAACGAACCTTTCGCATTCATCCCGCTAGCTTGGTTGTTTTTAGGATTGAGTGCGGTCACGTTTGTGGTCAACATGGTGAGAACCATGCTGGGCATTAAACGGCAACACCTTGATTGTTAATGCCATGATTTGGCTATTCATTGTTAATACCAAGGTCCAGAGGAGGCAAGATGATACAGCGCAATGGCCCTGAGCTGGATATTGATATTGGTAATAAGCACTTAGTGATCCAGCGTCGCTATGAAGCGTTGGGGGCATTTAATGATTTGCTCATTGCGATTTGGTTTTTGATCGGTAGCTTCTTTTTTCTCAACGATGCGTTAATGGAAAGCGGGACTTGGCTGTTTATCGTAGGGAGTGCGCAACTGTTACTCAAACCGAGTATCAAATTGATGGGCCTAGTCCATGTTTCTCGCGTACAACAAAGGGCGCAGGAAACGGCATAACCCACTGTTATTCAATGAATTAGCAAATTGCAACGCATTACCGCTATTTTAAGTGGTTATTTTAAAAGCAGCTTTACGGGTAACCTTCCCTTGGACTGCTTTTTTTGTGCGAATTGCAATAGCGGGACAAGCGTTGGCCTACGACTTTATTCATCCTATCGAACTAGTTAAATATCTCATTTTCCAAACCGTTGATCTAAAAGCGTAATTGGCTACCTGCCTAACTTTCTCCCGCCGTGACGAATACTTGGCACTTATCTTGATTTCTGTCTGCAATGCTGGGCGTGCCTCAGCTAAAATCACAGGAGGATAAGCAATGCCAAAGGTATCGATTCGTGCGGTGACAATTGGGAGTTATGTCATCATGGTGGGGTTTACTGCCTCACTAATTATCCACTTGCCCTGGCTTAACGAGTACGTAGTGCTGGGGTTAAATGTATTGGTTGCAGGCTCGGCGGCTGTTTTTATTGACCGACGTTTTAAAGCTGGGCTTGCAAAAGTGAATCGATTCGCTAAGTCGTTAGCGCGAGGTGACTTAACGGCGGCGATTGATACGCGAGACGGTGATGAGTTTGCGGAGGTGGCCACCTCGCTTAACCATGCGGTTGAAAAGCTGCGCCGCACGGTACGCAATATTGAGAAAGCCGCCGATACCTTGGATAGCTTTACCGATGCCTCGGAAAAACGTGCGAAGAAAGGCGCTGCAATTAATGACGCGCAGAGCGAGAAAATAGACAGTATTGCCACCGCCATCGAAGAGATGACCACCACGGTGGGTTCGCTCTCTGAAGATGTTCAAGCCATATCGGAAGAAGCGGGCAAGATTGATTCGAGCTCGCGTCAGTCGCAACAAGAGCTTACCGATATGATGAGTGAGCTCGATGAGCTAGTGTCGGCGATTAAAGTGTCAGCCGAGATGTTTGACAAAGTTGAGCACAGTGCGAGTCAAATTGAGCATTTTCTCTCGGTGATCACCGATGTGGCTGAGCAGACGAACTTGTTGGCGTTAAATGCCGCAATCGAAGCGGCGCGTGCGGGCGAGCAAGGACGAGGCTTTGCCGTGGTTGCCGATGAAGTACGTCAACTGGCGAGCCGGACACAAGCGTCGGCGAGTGAGATCAATGATATGACCAAAGAGTTGTTCCGGAGTCTCAAGCAATCATCAGAGCTATCGGATCGCACCGAGAAGCTGGCGCAAAGTGCCTCATCTCAAGCCTCTGATACGTCCCAGTCGATTGAGGGGGTACTTGATAACTTTTCTACTATCAGTGATCGCATCAATTCCTTAGCCAGTGCGATTGAACAGCAAAGAACGGTGTCGACCGATATTGCCGCAAACATCAACCGTTTGACCGAATCTGGCGCGGAGGCAGCGGAAATATCGGAAGAAAACAAACAAGATATGGTGAAAATTAGCGACTTGTCAGAGTCTTTAAACCAAGATCTTGATGAATTGCAGCTGCGCAGTAAAAAGCCTGTCCTCGAGGCGGAAAAACAGCATGTGTCGTGATAAGAACGGGTGACTGAGACAACCACCAAATAAATTAAAGAGGTAGGGTGATGACCCTGCCTCTTGCTATCGTGGCATCGCACTGACTGGCTTATCGTCGTTATTTATCCCAGGACCCAAAGCTGAAGGGTAACGAAAAAACCAATCGATAGCCCGACCACTAATAAGGTCGATAGACGGGTACAGGCTAAACCGATAGCGACCAAGGCGCCGAGTAAATAAGGATTGGTGGTAGAGATAGCCAGCTGATCCTCGGGAAAGAAGACAATCGGTACCCATAGCGCGGTCAGGACCGCCGGTGCAGAGTAGGTCAGGAGTCGTTGCAATCGCGGCCCAATGCGCACAGGGATACTCCGTGCCAGTAGCAGATAGCGCACCGAGAAGGTGATCAGCGCCATGGCGACGATGATTAACCAATAACTCATGTTGACGCCCTCCGTGTCGGTAGCGACTCAGCCATTAGCCCCGCGACCATACCTACGCCGGTTGCAATGATTAACGCATTGGGGATGTGGTAATAGGTGAATAGCAGCATACTGACACCGCTTGCCAAGGCGCAAAGCAGTACGGGGCGGGTTTTTATACTGGGAACGGTCAGTGCGATAAAGGTGGCTGCAATGGCAAAATCGAGGCCGATCGCTTCCAAGGCTTTCAGCTGAGAACCAGCTAGAATCCCCGCCAAGGTCGCAAGATTCCAACCCACGTAAAACGCGGCGCCCGTATACAGGGCGTAGTGTTTAGAAAATCTTCCCTGCTTGCTGGTGTGTGCGGTTGAAAGCGCATACATTTCATCGGTCAGTAAAAAGCCGAGGCCGAGACGCCATTTAAGTGGCAAGGGAGTGATGTACTGTCGAAAGTGAGCACCATAGAGAAGGTGCCGTGCGCTAATCACCAGTGTGGAACCGAGTACCGCTGGTAAGCCCGCCGCATTGCCCACCATCATGGTGCCCGACAATTGCACCGCCCCGGCAAAAACCAGTAATGACATGGCTTGTGTTTGCAGTGCACTGAACCCCATTTGCAGCCCTAATGACCCGCAGAGTATCCCCCAAGGCAGGACGGCGAGGCACAACGGACTGACATCGCCTAATGCGCGCCATACTGATGCCTCAGGCGCATGCACCTCTTGTGCAGCCTTATGCATAGATCACCTTTTTGTTGTATTTGCTTGGTTATAAATTGTTTTTATCGGTAAGGTGCTAAAAGGTCAGGTAACGTACTGATTAACAAACTTACAAGATGTTTGTACCACATCGCTACACAGTCGCAAAGAACGGGATAGTTAAGTGGGCTTCCCGCCATGATACTCAGCGGTATATTGATGCTGGTGGTTTAACCCACCCAGTGATAATGGTGGTTCGGCTTTTTGGCCACCAATCCCTGCTGTTGTAAGTGGGTAAATAGGGTATCGACGGCCTCTTGGCTGAGTGCATATTCCGCCATCACGGCTTTTTTGCTACAACGCAGCGTTTTGGCGGCTAGCGCGGCTTTGATATCTGCATAAGGCGCATCCGTATCCTCGTGAGGAGACGCTGAATCCGGCGTGGTGGATTCCGTGTTGATATCATTGGCACGAGGAGAGGCCTTGTTGTTCAAAGGCGTAGGGGGCGTGGCATGTGGGTGACGATACCAATGGCGGAAACGCTGCTCTTCACCAATCACGCCGACAAAGAAAGCGGTGAACAAATCTAGCAACACAGAGAGAAAAATTACCAGCCAAGATTGGGCTTGATCGGCGCTGACGCCTAATGTGTTCGCAAGGTTGCTAATCAATCCCAAGATGGAGCCCTGTGCCACCGCGGGTAAACTATCGCGCTCTAACGCGAGTTGCTGTTGCTCTTTGCGTAATTGGTTGTTTTCTTTTTGTAATCGCGCTACGCCAGTCGCAATTCTATCCAGTTCGATATAACGCTCGGCGGCTTGATTATTCAAGGTGATTTGTTGCTCGATAGCATCGATTTGCCGGTTATAAGCGTCAATCTGCGCTTGGGCTTGGCGCTGCTCACTTTGCGCGGCATTGGTGGCACTATTGATGCCGCCAATACTGCCGCCAATCGAGATTAAGGCCAAAATGAGATAAAAAGCCAAGGCTGATAAGGCACCCACATAGTTGCCGTGCGCTCGGCGCTCACCAAACTCGTACCATGCGTAAAACTTACCCGCTTCAAAAATCACTGCCAGTGCCCCGAACAACCATTGCATCAGCGGGTTGTCGTCAAGGGATAAGAAAAGCAGCAGGGAAAAAATGGTAGAAGCCACAATGGCGGCACCGGTAAAGCTGTACACACTCAACATGGCGAATCGCCCTTTGGGGAAGCGTAACGCCATCTTGGTTGGCGCTGACATGACTGGATTCATATTGTTGTTATTGTCTGTGATATTGAGAGGGCGCAAAGCCTAGCGCATCTCGGCCCGTTTGTGTGTCAGTAAGCGGTGAAAACATGAATAAGCGATTGATCCATCGCCAATATGGATTAAAAGGCATCACAAAACCGACGTAAGCAGGTCGGGTTTCATTTCTTCTTCCGTGCAGGCATGTCATAGTCAGCTTTCACCTCATGCATTAAGTAAACCCTTGAAGGCGTGTTGATATATGACGTTTCAAAATGAAATGACAGGGGGCAATGGAGGCGTATGCTAGCGCGATCGTATGTGACATTAATCAGGCACCAATGGCCGTTAATTGCTTTTGGCTTTCTATCGATCTTTTTTGGCAACATTGGTCAATCGTTTTTCATCAGTTGGTATGGCAGCAGTATTAAAGATGCGCTGTTGTTGAGTGATGCAACCTACGGCGGGATTTACGCCATTGCGACCATGACCAGCAGCGTGTTGGTGATTAGCTTTGGTGGTGTGGTGGATCGGGTGCGGGTCGACAAACTACTGATCTTCTTTGCCACGTTACTGATGGTCGCGTGTGCGTTGATGTATTCCGTTGATAGTGTGGTGGGCTTGCTGCTGGTTTTCTTCTTACTGCGTTTTTGTGGACAAGGTTTTTTGCCTCACATCGCGCAGGCCACTGTGATTAAGCGTGCACAGCAAGATAAAGGCAAAGCCATTAGCTTGGTCGGCAGTGGTGTTGCCATTGGCGAGGTGGTTTTACCCTCAATTGTCATTGGCTTAATCGCGTTTTTGGGCTGGCGAGAAAGCTGGTTATTCATTGGTGCCACCCTGTTAGTGGTGTTTTTACCACTGGTGTTATGGCTAGTCAGAAAAGCAGACCTTAAGCGGACCCGTATTGACGCAGATAATCAAAACCACGCCAGCGATGCGAGTCGGCGTCAAGTTGTTCGCGACTGGCGGTTTTGGATGATCATACCGATAGCTTTGGTGACGCCGTTTTTGGTGACCGGCGTCTTTATCCAACAGGACTTTATCCTGGAAGCGAAAAGGTGGACGCCGGGCGTATTAGCGGGCAGTTTCGTATTTTACGGGGCCGTGCATTGGCTAAGCTCAGTGATATCAGGCAGCTTGATTGATAAATATCGTTCGCGAAATGTACTTATCTTAATTCCCATTCCACTGCTACTTGGGCTAATGGTGATAGCTAACATTGATCATACCCTTGCGGCACCGCTTTTTATGTGCCTTTTCGGTTTAGCGATTGGTGCAACCAATCCTGTGATTAATACCTTATGGGCGGAAATGTATGGGGTCTCGCATATTGGTGCCATTCGGTCTTTGGTGACTGGCATGATGATCCTCTCCACCGCATTGGCACCTTGGGTGTTCGGTATCGTTATCGATATTGGCTGGACGCTTAACCAACTGATTTATGCACTCATTGGATTGATTCTTTCCTTTACCGTGCTGTTGGTGCCTGTGTATCCACGTATATAAGATACAGCGCTAAGCCTAATGTGCGAAGGCAACCTTGCCTGATGGTAAAAATAAGCGAAAAAGGGGGTTGGAGAAAAGAATGAAATAAATCTGTGCTAAAAATATCACAATTACAAATTAAGCATCTGATTTATAGGCATTAAGTCGTTATTGGACAAAAAAAGGGGAGTTGACGCTTGGTCAATAAGTGACTAGGATCACGCGTTTTGATTTTCAGGTGAAATCAAGCCTGAAATGAGCGCGACACCTTTTTTAACCCAATTTTGTAGAGACGTTCATGATAGATAGAATTCAGCGTGATTGGTTCTCCAATGTACGTGGCGATATTCTTGCGGGTATCGTTGTGGCATTGGCCTTGATCCCAGAAGCGATTGCCTTCTCGATTATTGCCGGTGTGGATCCGAAAGTCGGGCTTTACGCCTCCTTCAGTATCGCAGTGATCATTGCCTTTGTGGGTGGCCGTCCAGGCATGATTTCCGCCGCAACGGGTGCGATGGCGCTGTTGATGGTGACCTTGGTGAAAGAGCATGGGCTTGAGTACCTATTGGCGGCCACTGTGCTAACTGGGATACTGCAAATAGCGGCCGGTTATTTAAAACTCGGTAACCTGATGCGTTTTGTTTCTCGCTCAGTGGTAACCGGGTTTGTCAACGCGCTCGCGATCCTGATCTTTATGGCGCAGTTGCCAGAGCTCATTGGTCCGGAAATCATCCAGGGTCTAAAGGTGACATGGGAAGCGCTCGCGGTGACCGATTCTGGTATTGGACTTTACTATCCACAAATCACTCTTATGGGCGAGATTATGTGGCATGTGTATCCAATGACGGCCGCCGGTTTGGCGATCATCTATCTTTTCCCTCACATTCCTCGTATTGGTAAAATGGTGCCATCACCTTTGATGTGTATTCTTATCCTAACCGGTATTGCAATGGCGTATAACCTCGACTTGCGTACCGTGGGTGACATGGGTGAACTGCCTGATACCTTGCCAGTGTTCTTATGGCCGGATGTGCCGCTAAACGTTGAAACCCTGGCGATTATCTTCCCTTATTCTGCAGCACTGGCTGTAGTGGGTTTGCTTGAGTCAATGATGACCGCCACCATTGTCGATGACTTGACCGACACAGACAGTGAGAAAAACCGTGAGTGTAAAGGTCAAGGTATTGCCAATATTGCCACCGGTTTCTTAGGCGGTATGGCCGGTTGTGCGATGATTGGTCAGTCGGTCATTAACATTAAATCCGGTGGACGTGGACGTCTCTCTACCTTGTTCGCCGGTGTGCTATTGCTGATTATGGTGGTGTTCCTCAGTGATTGGATCAGCCAAATCCCGATGGCCGCGCTGGTGGCGGTAATGATCATGGTGTCTATCGGTACCTTCTCTTGGGAGTCAGTGGTTAACCTGAAATCACACCCACTATCGACTAATATCGTGATGGTCTCGACCGTGGTGGTCGTGGTCTTCACCCACAACCTCGCGATCGGTGTATTGGTTGGGGTGCTACTGGCAGCCTTGTTCTTTGCCAATAAAATTGGTCGCTTTATGGTGGTCAAAAGCGAGCCTGAAGACAATGGCGATGCGCGTACTTATCGTGTTGTTGGCCAAGTCTTTTTTGCCTCGTCAGATCAATTTTTATCATCGTTTGACTTCAAAGAGGCGTTGGAGCGTGTCACCATCGATCTCTCGGCAGCGCACTTCTGGGATATCACCTCCGTGTCTGTGCTTGATAAGGTGGTCATTAAGTTCCGCCGTGAGGGTACCGAGGTGAATATCGTGGGAATGAATGATGCCACGGCGACCATTGTCGATAAGTTCGGCGTGCACGATAAACCAGAAGAAGTAGAAAAAATGATGGGTGGCCACTAAGGAGACCGACCATGGAACAAATTACCGCGTGCGTAGATGGCCCGCATTATTCAAAGCAAGTGGCAGATTTGAGCGTTTGGGCTGCCAAGCGCTTGTCTGTCCCTTTGACACTTTTGCATGTGCTGGATAAGTCCTCACACCAAGCGGAGCCTGAACTATCAGGCAACTTGGGCGTGGGTAGCCGTGAACAACTGCTACAAGAGCTGGTGGAGCTGGATGAGCAGCGCGCCAAGCTAGCCATGAAGCACGGCAAAGCCTTGCTGTCTGAGCTGGAAGAAGACGCTAAAGCCAAAGGGCTGAGCGATGTGCGCAAGTTGCAGCGCCATGGCAATTTGGTGGAGACCTTACTGGATATCGAGCCACAGACGCGGGTATTAGTATTAGGTAAATCAGGTGAACTACACCAAAACGACGCCAAGGCGATTGGTTCGCAGCTTGAAAGCGTGGTGCGCTCGATTAAAGCGCATACCTTGGTTGCTAACGGTGAGTTTTCAACACCTGAAAGCTACTTATTAGCATTCGATGGCAGTGACATCAGCGAAAAGCTAGTGGAAAAAGCACTGAGCACACCGCTGTTGGCAGGGATGACCTGTCATTTAGTGATGGTGGAAGACTCGCAAGAAAAGCTGGCAGCGTTTAAACGCGCGGCAGAGCGCTTGAAAACGGCGGGTGTCGATGTGGTTGAGGCTCAGTTAACCGGTGACGTGCACCGCGCGATTTTAGCGTATCAAACTGATAATCAAGTGGGCATGATCGTGATGGGTGCCTACGGGCACTCAAAACTGCGTCAATTCTTTGTAGGGAGTAATACCACTAAGTTGTTGGTTGAATCGACCGTGCCTATGCTATTGATCCGTTAGTTGTGCATGAGTGCATACATAAAAACCCGCAGCGATGCGGGTTTTTTTGATCTGACTTTCAACGTCTGGCGGCAATACGCCATTGCTTGATGGCAATGCATTACCGAGTGGACTTATCAGTATTTAAAACGCGTGGTAAACATAAACTGATCGCCGTACCACTCGTTAACACGATAGGCTGCACCGAGTGAGAATAGCTCAGTGGCATGGAATCGCCCGTAGGCAGATCCAAAGGTATCTTCTTCATCATCCACTGTTAGCAGGCCGATTTCGCCGCCAACTTCAACTTGTGGCCCAAGCCACTGACGCACGCCTAGGTTGACCTCTAAGCCGACATCACTATCAAAGTTGTCTTTGTTGACGCCACGCGCGAGTAGCTCACCGGTTAAGTCTGCCCAGTTGTTAATCGGCGCATGAAAGCCAATCCCAGCAGCCGTGTCCCAATCGGAATCAAATTCGGTATCCGCTTCTACGCGTACGTGCGCGTTGGGATGGATAGACATGCTAAATCCTGCACCATAGGTGAGTGGGCTAACACCGATGCGTCCTTCCAGATAGTCGTAACTGAAGTTACTCATGGTGGTGAGGTTGGCGTCTTCTTCATTGGCCACGGCGCTGAATGAAGCCAAAGCGACAATCGCGCTGGCTAAAAGAGATTTACGCATTATCAATTCCACTTGTTATTGGTGTTCAAATCATTCTATAAGACGATTGCGCGCAGAAACAAGCACATCCGCCCGTGAGTCAGGCTTTTTTACCGATTTTTGACCTATCGGCGTGTACGAACTGCTTTGGGGACTACTCTGCGCCCATATCCCATTTGTTGCGGTTGATGGCTTCTACAATCCTAGGGGTGTCCAGTACACTGGTCCACGGCAATAAATTGGCTTCGTGCGCGATGACATAGCTGGTGAGCTGATCGGTGACGACACTGACCAAGGTCTCTTTTTGCCAAGGTTTGGCAAGGTAATAGTGTAAACTGGCGTGATTAACCGCAGAGACCGTATCTTCCAAGCCTGCTTGGCCGGTCAGTAACACTTTGCGCGTCGACGCTGTCTCTGGCTGATTGGCTAACTCAATCAAAAATTCCACCCCGAGCTCGCCGGGCATAATATGATCACACAGAATCAATGCCAGCTTGGTACCTTCTGTGGCCATGTCCGCAATCACTTCTCGTGCTTCTGCGACTGACTCTGCCGCTTCCACCTCGAAGTGATCGGTAAAGCCTTGCAAGTCATCGATCACGCTATCGAGCACATCACGCTCATCATCAACACATAGGACTAAGTATTGGCTCATGGTTGGGGCTCCTTACTGGCAGAGGCGGGGAGTTCAATAGGTAACGTCACTGTCATTGTGGTACCGACAGCTGGCTGCGAGTGTACCTGAATATCGCCCCCTTGCTCATGGATAATGGTTTGGCACATGGTCAGGCCAATACCTAGACCAAAATGACCTTCGCGTTTGGTGGTGTAATTTAACGCAAACATTTTTGCTTGCTGCTCAGGGGTCATGCCTATACCGGTATCACTGACCGACACTTCTATCGTGCCAGAGGCTTGGTCATTGAGTGTTTTTACTGTCACTGTCAGTGTGCCTGGTGTTTGCATCGCATCTAAGGCATTGGCAATGAGGTTTGTCCATACCTGCGCTAAGGCCGAGGGCTGAGCAATAATATCGGGCACCCAGTCGTAGCGTTTTTCCAATTGATGAGGCTTGAGTCGATGCTCAAATAAGGTAAGGGTATCATCAATGTTTTCAATAATACGGGTGCGTTGGCGTTGTTCGCTGTCTTGACGGGCATAGGTGCGTAAGCTTTTGACGAGATCGGCAATACGCGCCGCGCAGACATGATTAGAGCGCAATAACCGCCCACAGCGGGCGTATTGCTTCCAGGTAGCAAGTTCGTGATTAAAGCCCTCACCCAGACGTTGTTGCCATTCTTTGATGTTTTCAGGCTGATACAACCCAATGTTGACTAAATCGCGCGCGATCCGTTTATCCCCGGTGAGGTCGCTTAGGGTGCGGGTATAGGTTCGAGCCGTGGCGGTTGATAGGGGGGTACTCTCGCGGTTTGTCTGTAAAAGCGACAGGGCTTGTTCGCGGCTGGCTGAGGTCAACGGGGTTTTTGCCACTTCCTCTAGGGCGTCTGCAAGTGCGTCACTGTTGCGTAAAATCGCTGACACTGGATTATTGAGTTCGTGAGCGACGCCCGCCACGAGTTGCCCCAGTAGTGCCATTTTTTCTTTTTCTAATAACTGGCGGTTGGCTTCGTCCAGTGAGGCGAGCGTTTGCTGCAGCTGGATTTCGGTATCGATACTGCGCTTTAAACGTTGGTTAAAGTGCAACAACAGGTATTGAATAAACAATGGCAGTAGCTCAGAGCGACTGGTCATTATTTTGCTAAATAACGCATGATCGATTTTGATCACCTGCGTCCGAGTGAGGGTGCGCCCCGTAGAGAAAGAAACGTCTCCCGTCACGAACGACATACTGCCAATCAAGCTGCCGGAAGAAAGGGTGGAAACATGGTGCTCTTGCCCTTCGTCATCTGTTTTATACAGCCCAACGTCACCATCGGTGATAAACCACAAAAAAGCATTATCTTGATTTTCTTTGGTAAGCACATGGTTGGCACTGTAGGTGCGGCACGCACGGCTTTCATCGTTGCCTTCAAAAAACGCATACAAACCGGCAATGACGCGATCGGCGACCGCTGCTTTGTCGGTTTCGCCTGGCGCTAACAATTGCGCTTGAAATTGGCTTATCTCGCGCTCAACTTGAGCATCTAATAAGGTGCGGTGATCTAACACTTCGGTATAACGCAGCAAATCATGTTGGCAATAGCGCAACACGTAGGTAGTGAGTTCTTTTTCGGCAACACGCTGCATCTCCTCGGCTCGCCAAGGCTTGTGCATACAATAATTGAGTCGGCCTTCATTCACCGCCTGCAAAATAATATCGTATTGCGGTGCCTCACTGAGCAAAACAGTCCGTGCGCCTTGACTGGCAGAGTGGTTGTCGACATTGACTAATAGATCGATACCGCGATTATCGTCCGACCCGTTATGGCAGATCAGTAATGCCACCTGTTGCTCGTTAGCCTTAAAGTCGTCGAGCATGGTATAGGCGTCGTCTGGGGTCTCTGCACTGCAAAGATCAAACACATCACGAAACGGCGCGAGGTCGTGAGACAACTGCTCTACCACGAAAGGGTCTTGGTCAATGCACAATATAACGTAGGGATTCATACACTCTGTCGATCTATTGCAAATATGCTTTGATTGTATGCATTTATCCGCGGCAATGATGCGAAATGGTCGACATTCACGAATAAATACACCGTATTCTGCATGGCGGTACTGTGATACACGCCCTTGCCTCATTAGTGAGAAAGTTCCTTCTTATTATTCATTGTCTATTGACCTGTGCGATGGCTTCCATAACAGTTTGCCTTCACAGTATAACGCGTTATCTTCAGCGCCTAATTTTAGTTACACTATGATTTTTCGCATGCCTGAGGCAAAGAAAACATGTTTTTAGGAAAGTATGGTGCCATCGCAGGTGGCCTTGCGATTGTTGCGTGTTGGCCGTTTGCGACTGGCCAAATCGCACAGTCGATGTATGAGCGAGAAGTCGATCAGCGCTCAACGGCAGAATTCACGCTTGAGCAGCAGACCTACGATCGCGGGTATTTAAGCTCGCAGGCGGTCACACATCTCTCATTTCAGGGTGAAACCAAAGCGATGCTTGCGCAGTCGGGCTTACCCGTTAGCTACGAAATCGCCTCAGAGATCTCCCATGGCGTGTTTGGCGTCTCGTCAAGCAACACGTTAGTGATGACGCCTGAGCTACAAGCGATCACCCAAAAAGCGTGGCCAGGTAACCCAACCCCAGTTCGTTTAGAGCTAGATACCTTGATGACAGGGGCATCCGATTATCACCTTACCGTCGCACCTTTTTCGCTATCAGAGGCGAGCAGTAACCTGACCGCGAGTGAGTTAAGCCTACAAGGCGAGATCGACCGCAAAGGACATGTGAACGCAACCTTTTCTTTACCCGCGCTGGCCTTCAACGACGATAGTGGGCAGCAACTGAAAGTGGATAGCGTGTCGGGGTCAGGAAGCGGCTATTTGCAAGATGGTCTGTGGATTGGTGAACAGTCTTTATCGCTCGAGCAAGCGCACTTCAGTGATGTGAGCGGTCAATCTTTAAAGCTGGGCGACGTCAAGCTTGAGATAGGGAACAAGTTGATTACGTCTGAGTCAACGTCAACCCGCGAGCTAAATAACACCAACCAACTGACGGTGGGAACGATTGCGTTACCGAACAACACGCAGTGGCGTAACTTGGTAGTGGCACTCGATGCCAATCATCTTGACTACAGTGCCATGTCCCAAATCGCGTTACTCTCGTCGCAGTGGCAAGAAGGTAGCGCACCAGTGAGTATGGAGGCCTTTGACCAAGCTTTGGTGCAATTGTTGCAATCGGGGTTATCGATTGATTTGTCGCCCGCCAGCTTAACCGTGCCAGAAGGCGATATCAGTGTCGACATGCACGTCGATGTGAAAGGCAGTGAGCCAACTGGCGTGTTTAATTTGCAGCAACTGGTCAATCAGGTAAGCGGTGATCTTGATGTTTCGGTACCCAATGGGGTGTTGACACAGTCACCGTGGCAAGCAAAAGTACAGGATCTGACCAAAGCGGGTTTTGTCACACAAACAGATAAAAATACTGTGCTGTCTGCCAAAATTGAGGGAAACCAAATCATCACCTCTGATGGCTCTGCCGTACCGCTGGTACAGTTTGTCATGTTTATGCTGATGTAAATGCCGCATGGGCACTGACTTGAGACGTCGGTGCCCTTAGTTATCCATCACAATAAAAGCGAACGATGATGCAGTCCTTGCCTGAACTTAAGGCCAAAAAATACAAAACGGTGAGAGAAGAGACCGTCATAGGGTTACGTGCCGTGGCATTTATGAAGCATGGCACCACGACGCAAGTACAAATAAAGACCCCAGTGGGACAAACGTACCGGTGTGAATGTACCTTTATCGGTTTTGATGGTGAAAAGCGCTTATTCTTTTCGCTACCGACAGAAAACCTTAATCAAGTTAATCAGTTTTTTATTGAAGGTTATCGCTTGGCGGTTGATGCAGTATCTGATGAGGGCGAGGGGGCTAAAGTGCGGTTTGCCTCTAAGATCTCAACCGTGCTCAAAACACCCATTAATTTGGTCATGGTCGAGTTACCGCAACAAGCCAAACTGATACAACAGCGCAAAGATAATCGTTATGAGTTAAACGTCAAAGGGGAAATTCCGCTCGATCATCGTCGTTTGCCCGTTAATCTTACCGATATTTCTGCAGGCGGTTGTGGGTTTAGTTTTGACGCCATTGCGCCTGTATTTGAAAAACACCACCAAATGGCGATTCAAATCCAAGCACCAAACAGTGACGAGTGTTTTATCTTGAGTGGGCAAATAGAGAACCGCCAACAAAAATGGGGCATGCAACGCTATGGCGTGTCGTTTGACCGCAGCGGTCTCAAACATTGCGAGGCGTTGATTAAACGGCTGGTTTACGATGGTTCCTATTATATTTTTAACCCACATGTAGAAGAAAAAGAGTGACAACGTCACTTTAAAGACGCGATGGCTGTCGCGAGATTGAGAGCCGGTGATAGACATGTTTCAGTGCGTGCATTATTCGTCTGGCGTCACATACGTCACTTTCGCTGGGATCTCATGCTGTTGAAAAAACTGTAGCCAGCGTGTTTGGTGAGGCTGTAGCGTATCGCCCGGCCCCTTTACTTCCACCCATTGGTAGGATGCGCCTCGGCACATAAACAAGTCAGGATGGCCGCGGCGGTTATGACGACGGTCGAACAAAATACGTTGAAAACAGGCGCGAAGCTGCGTGTCTGTAAGCATGACTAACGCAGCCTCAAGCAGCGGCCACTCTATCACCGACCAATTTACCCACTCGTTAGTGATGCCGTGCTTTTGCTGATAGTGTTGCGCTACCCAATCGCGTGCTCGATCAATCTCGGCGAGGCGCTGATCAATCAGTGTCTGCCGTTTAGCGACAAAGTCGTCGCTGTGGAGATCGCGCGGCCCACGTTGAAAAGGGTTAAGAAAGGCGCCACGGACCGGCAAAAACAAAACATCCCAAAAAAACAGCCCAAACAACGCGTTAAGCAAGCTGTTCTCGCTGAACCATACTTCCCAGCCTTGCTGACGATAATAATCAGCAACCTCATTTTCGACGCGCTGATTCAGCGGTAAAGCTAACGTCTCGGTGGGTAATGTCGCCGGTTTAGCACGCGCTGAGGGAACCAAGCTGCCGAGTGCGCGAACCGGTTTTTGTTTCGCCAAGCGATAAGCGACGTCAAGCTCTTCTTCATCGTGTGGGGCTTGGAGCATGGTTGCGATGATGGTTGCAGCCGCTTTAATGTCACCTTGCTTTATCAAGATACGTGCGCGTCGTTCTTGGCTGGGTGGCTGAGTGGTGGTTTGATACAGCGACAATGCGGTCGATAAATCATCCTGGCGCTCAAATTCGCGTGCAATGCGATTAACCAAGCGCTGCCGCTTGCGCTCGAGCGGTGCCCAGTCAAAAGGGGCTGGCAAACAGGGTGCTAACGCCAAGACTTCTTTAGGTTGCTTGTTTTTGCGCGCTTGCCACACGATCTCGTTTAATGCGGATAAGTGCAGCCAGTCATTTATTTGGGACCGATGCTCAAATAAGCGATCGGCTTGCCGAATGGGATAGGGCTCAAAGTGTTGGATACCCAGCTCGGCCACCACGAACTGGCTCAAATCCTGGCGTGAATTGCCAAAATACAGCAGGTTTAATACCGGTAAGATGTCTGGCTGGTGGCAGACCACCAATTCATAAGGGCTGTCGAGTGTATTGCCGTAGAGAGCCTCTATCGCCTGCTGCCACTGGCTTTTAGGCGCACTTTTGGCGAGCCCTGTATCAGGAAAAGCCGCCATAAGTTGTGTTTTGGTGAGTAATTTGAATACCACCTCTGCCGGGGCAGTATGGGTAAGACTAATAAACTGATGTTCAGCCAAGGTGTCGAGCAGCGGCAGCGTTTCACCCAGCTCATCGTAGTGCAGCGAGCCGGCCAAAAACCAGTCGTGACGGCGCATCAGTAAACGCACCAGCAAACACTGTGCTTTGAAGCTAAGCTGTTGAAAGGTCGTCAGCCAATGTCGTTCTTTGTGCGTGAGAAGATCCCAGTCACGTTCGCAGACTAAATCCATCAAGTTTTGAAAGTTATGATGGTAATAATAGGGACTAAGAGGGTCTGGCTGCGTCATTCTTTTCCTTATCTTTCATCAGGACACGTGCATTCAGGAGCCGCCGCATGAAACGGATTATCGCTGTACTATTGTCAGTCTTTAGCGGATTAGTGTCGAGCTATGCCTTGGCTGAGAATGAAACTACGTTCTCCACCGAGCAAGGGATCGCTGGGGTCGCATGCATTATTAGCGATCCAGCCGGACGGCTCTTGCTAGTGAAAGACACAGTGACCGGACGGTATGGTTTGCCCGGTGGGCGGGTTAATTTGGCCGAATCACCGAGTAGAGCGCTAGCGCGAGAAGTGTTTGAAGAAACGGCTATTCGCGTCACGGTCGGTAATGTCTATCATCAAGATGAGCGCGGTGTGTTATTTGCTTGTCAAAGCCAGGCACCATTGCCCGTTGTCTCTACGGCGGAGGGAGTGGGTCTTTTGCCGGCTTGGCGCGCGCCCCATTTTGCCTCTGAAGTCGAGCAAGCACGGCTGGTACCGCGCGCCCATGCGCAGGATTATCGCTATCGTTTTCGCGACCGTCGTGATCTTTTGTGGTCGCTAGCGGCGAGAACGCCAAGCAGCGATGTCAGTGCCTTGGCCGATTTTAGTGCCTTAGCGCCTGTGTTTTATGTCAGTCAATATCGATGGGTCGCGGGGATACAAACCGCGGTACAGCAAATGAGCGAGGTGGCGAGCTCGACCGTGACCGCGGTATTTAGATTGGTCAATACGCTGGGCGAGACCGCTTTTTACATTGCACTGCTGCCGCTATTTTTGGTCTTTCGTGGCCATAAATCCGCATTATCACTTCTCTTTTTGTTAATAAGCGCGGCGGCAGTGTCGACGACGCTAAAAAGTGGCTTTGCCATGCCAAGGCCGTTTTATTTGTGGCCAGAGTTACAAATCGGCCAGGCAAGCGGTTTTACCGTACCCAGTGGACATACATTGCTTGCAGCGGCAGTGATGACTGCTTGGTATCTAAAACGTCGAGTCACCCACCCACCCGCGTTTGGCGCGCTTGCGGTGGCGTTGTTGGTGATCGTGCTTATGGGGCTGAACCGAATGTACCTTGGGGTGCATTTTGCCAGTGATGTGGTCATTGGCGCTTTGGTCGGCGCCAGTGTTGCTTGGGCGACCGTCAAGCTGGATGCCGTGACAGTGGGTAATGATAGACCCATGTTGGTCACAGGCCGGATCTGGTTTTTAGCGTGCCTTATCATGGCGCTGTTGGCGCTGGCGCTTAAATTACCCAATTTGGTGTATCTGTCAGCGTTAGCAGCGGGTGTCTATACCGGTCAGGTTTGGCATAAGCTCTTTCCTAGCCATAAACCGGCCAGCCAGCTCAATGGCAAACTGTTAACGCTGGCGTGGATTTTTTTCGGTATCGCCGCCATTGTTGGCGCCGCCTGGGGAGTGGCACAGCTGACAGGCCTAAGCTGGATTGTGCTTATTGTCGTGTCAATGGCGGCATGGAGTTTGGGCCCTTGGGTACTGATTGCCAGCCCAGAGCTTGCTAAATGGTCGGGTAAGCGGCTAGGTTGGCGCGAGTGGTGATAAGGATTTGCTAGGTGATCGCTTTGGCTGTGCCAAGAGTTAAGGTAAAGTGACAGTACAACAAAAATTGCACCAGGCATGGTGAGATAGCGCACAGGAACAGCAATGATACCGGCAATCCATCCAGAGGCGGGCCTGTCGTCCGCCGTTGTTGATTTTATCACCGCTTTGCAAACAGCAGGTTTTCAAGGCGACATTGAATCGACCTATGCGAGCCGCCTTGCGGTGGCCACTGATAACAGTGTTTATCAGGCCTTACCACAAGCCGTCCTCTTTCCCGCATCAGTTGATGATCTTCAGCTTATTGGTCAGACCGTCCAAGCCCCAGCTTTTAGTGAGATTAAGTTTTCTCCCCGTGGTGGCGGCACTGGCACCAATGGCCAGTCGTTGACCCAGCATGTGGTGGTGGATGTGTCGCGTCATATGCAGCAGGTGCTGGAAGTGAACCCGGAGCAAGGCTGGGTACGTGTGCAAGCAGGCGTGGTTAAAGATCAACTCAATGATGTCTTGCGCCCGTATGGTTATTTTTTCTCACCTGACTTATCGACCAGTAATCGTGCCACGATTGGCGGGATGATCAATACCGATGCCTCCGGTCAAGGCTCGCTACGTTACGGCAAGACCTCCGATCATGTACTGGGTTTAAAAGCAGTGCTCGTCGATGGTAGCGTCCTCGATACACAGCCTCTCAATGCGGATCAGCTTCAGCAAGCGATGTCGCGCGATGATCTCAGTGGCCGGGCGCTGCAAACGGTGTCCTCAGTCTGTCGTGAGCACCGTGACTTGATTACCGAGACCTTTCCACCGTTAAATCGCTTTTTAACCGGCTATGACCTTAAACATGTTTATGATGACACACTCACAGCCTTCGACATTGGTCGCGTGCTGTGTGGCGCTGAAGGGTCCTTAGCGTTTATTGCCGAAGCCAAGCTCAATATCACCCCGATCCCGACCGTGCGGACTTTGGTAAATATTAAATACGACAGCTTTGACTCAGCATTGCGTAATGCACCGATGATGGTAGACGCTAATGCCTTGTCGGTTGAAACCATTGATGCCAAAGTGCTTGATTTAGCGCGTAATGACATTGTTTGGCATACGGTGAGTGATCTGTTGCAAGCGGTGCCCGGCAAAACCATGCACGGCATTAATATGGTGGAGTTTGCGGGGAATGATCCGGGTGAGATAGAGCAGCAGATTACGGCACTTTGTCAGCAACTGGATAGCTTGATTGCTCACAAGCAAAAAGGGGTGATTGGCTATCAGATTTGTCGGGATCTCGCGTCAATCAACAAAATTTACGCGATGCGTAAAAAGGCGGTCGGACTGCTAGGTGCCACAAAAGGTAAAGCCAAGCCCGTCGCCTTTGCCGAAGACACTTGTGTACCGCCGGAACACCTTGCTGACTTTATCAGTGAATTTAGAGCATTGCTCGACAGCCACCATTTGCACTATGGCATGTTTGGTCATGTCGATGCGGGGGTACTGCATGTGCGTCCAGCGCTGGATTTGTGTGACCCTGACCAAGAACGCGTAATGAAAACCCTCTCGGACCAAGTGGTTGCTTTGGTTGCCAAGTATGGCGGCTTGATGTGGGGAGAACATGGTAAAGGCTATCGTTCAGAGTACGGCCCAGCGTTTTTTGGTGAGACCTTGTTTGCGCAGCTTCGCCATATCAAGGCGGCATTTGATCCGCAAAATCGGATGAATCCAGGAAAAATCTGCACACCGATTAACAGCCAAGATGCCTTGGTGAAGGTTGATGACACTAAGCGTGGCTTTTATGACCGTCAAATCCCCGTAGAAGTGCGTGATAGCTTTAAAGGGGCAATGGAGTGTAATGGCAACGGGCTGTGCTTTAACTATGACACCGCCTCACCCATGTGTCCTTCGATGAAGGTCAGTTATGACCGTCGCCATTCGCCAAAAGGTCGCGCTGGGATCGTGCGGGAATGGTTGCGTTTACTGTCTGAGCAAGGTGTCGACCCCTTGGCGGTTGAGCAGGCATTGATGACCCAGTCGCCGTCAGTCCGTGAAGTGATGGCCAAATTCGGACGCTATTTTACTCGCCGCAGAGAAGCAGATGATTTTAGCCATGAAGTCATGGAAGCCATGAGCGGTTGCTTGGCGTGTAAGGCTTGTGCTAGTCAGTGTCCGATCAAAGTGGATGTGCCGAGTTTCCGCTCGCGCTTTATGCAGCTCTATTACAGCCGCTATCCGCGCCCGGTGAAAGACCACTTAGTCGCTAACATTGAAACCTTGCTCCCGCTGATGGCCAAAGCACCAAAATGGGTGAATGCGGCGACTCAGCCTCAATGGGCCCAAGGGCTCACTGCGAAGCTAATTGGCTACACAGACACACCGGCGTTGTCGGTGCCGACGCTGGCTCAGTCTCTAGCGGGCGATCATGCGCTTAAGTTTGACTTAGCATGGCTGCAGGCTCTATCCGCGCAAGAGCGTGAGCACTATGTGTTGATCGTGCAGGACCCTTTTACCAGTTTTTATGAAGCGCCCCTGATCCACGATTTGATCAAACTGGCGCGACAACTCGGGAAGGTGCCCATGCTGGTACCCTTTAAACCCAACGGGAAAGCCCAGCATGTAAAAGGTTTCCTCCGTCGTTTCGCCCAGACGGCGCGTAACACCGCTGGCTTTTTAAACCAGCTGGCGGCGTTGAATATACCCATGGTGGGCGTTGATCCGGCGCTGGTGCTTTGTTATCGCGATGAGTATCAAGAAGCGCTAGGTAAGCACCGAGGTAACTTTAATGTGATGCTGAGTCATGAGTGGCTGAGCAGTGTTGTGCCTGACATGCCGGTCGTGACGAGCCGTGATGCTGACCCCTGGTATCTGTTCGGCCACTGTACCGAGAAAACACAGTTGCCTCATGCTGAGCAACAATGGGTGGCTTTATTTGCGCACTTTGGTGCGACGCTTAAACCGATTTCTGTCGGTTGTTGTGGTATGGCGGGCACTTATGGCCATGAAGCAGACAAACGTGAAACGTCAGCTGCGATCTATGATTTAAGTTGGTCGCCACAGTTGGCCAACCTACCTAGCGAGAGAGTGCTCGCAACCGGTTACTCGTGCCGTAGCCAAGTGAAGCGGTTTAGTAAGACGCAGTTACAACATCCTTTGCAAATCTTGTTGCGGCTAGCGTGTACGCGAATTGATCGTGCGCGTGTCGATAACGTATCACTATAAAGCTTGCATCTGGGTGGCTTTGTCATACAGTAAAATAAAGAGCTGAAAGCTAAGGTAAAACAAATGCTTAAAACGATTGTTATCATCTTGCTGGTTTTACTCGGGATTACGGCAGCCCAGTACTTGGACGAGGGGACGCAAAAGAAAATTGCGTGGGTGATCGGAGCCATCGCCGGTGTCCTGGCGCTTGGTGTGATTGGTGTTGAGCTTTTCCGTTAGTGGTGGGCGTATCCGACGCGCGATGGTTACGATGATAAAGTAACGCCAACAAACACGCCGCGCTCGTAGTGAAACGCTCGTAGTGAAACGCTCGTAGTGAAACGCCCGTAGTAAGATGCCCTCAACGGGGTGTACCACGACGGGCGTTTTTTATTTCATCCTTTTAAAGCAGGCACTTATGCGCGTTTTCCACGCTGGTTATTGCCTCGCCCTTTGTTATTTGGCCGGCGTATATCGGGTTGTTTGGGGTGCTTAGTGGCAAAGCGCTGGGTGCCATGGCGGCCTGAGCGGCGCTGCCGGCCTGTTTTTTCGGGGGCATCTTCTTTTGGGATCAGGCACTTGGGCCCGTTACCAATCAAATGCTGTTTCCCCATACGTACCAAGGCTTCACGGATCAGTGGCCAGTTAGCGGGATCATGGTAACGCAGTAGCGCTTTGTGTAAGCGTCGCTGGCGCTCTCCTTTTGCCACTGTCAGTGTTTCGCGCTTTTTATAGCGTACCCGCTTCAGTGGGTTGGTTTCTGAATGGTACATGGCAGTCGCATTACACATGGGTGATGGGTAAAAGTTTTGCACTTGGTCGCACTCAAAGGCATTCTCTTTCAGCCAGCATGCCAGATGCACCATATCTTCATCCGTACACCCTGGATGCGCGGCAATGAAGTAGGGGATCAAATACTGTTTTTTGCCCGCTTCTTTACTGTATTTTTCAAATAGAGCCTTGAAGCGATCATACGCACCCATACCGGGCTTCATCATTAAATCCAGCGTATTTTTCTCAGTATGTTCTGGGGCGATTTTTAAATAGCCACCGACATGGTGAGTGACCAACTCTTTCACATATTCCGGTGACTCAATCGCCAGATCGTACCGCACTCCCGAGGCAATCAGGACTTTTTTGATTCCCTCTACCTGGCGTGCTTTACGGTAAAGATCAATGGTATGGCGATGATCGGTATTGAGCTTGTCACAAATCTTTGGAAATACACAAGAGGGGCGACGACAGTTACGCTCCGCTTTAGGATCGGCACAGCCGAGTCGATACATGTTAGCGGTTGGGCCACCCAAGTCTGAAATCGTGCCAGTAAAACCAGGCACTTTATCGCGAATATCATTGAGCTCTTCAATGATCGACGCTTGTGAGCGGTTTTGGATGATCCGCCCTTCGTGCTCGGTAATTGAACAAAATGAACAACCGCCGAAACAGCCACGCATAATGTTCACCGAGGTTTTAATCATGTCGTAGGCAGGGATCTTGGCTTTACCGTACTTTGGATGAGGTACTCGCGCATAGGGGAGGCCAAACACATAGTCCATTTCTTCGGTGGTGAGCGGCACCGGAGGCGGATTAATCCAAAGGAGTTGATCGCCATGTTGCTGACCCAACGCCCGCGCGGAGTAGGGGTTGGCTTCCAAATGCATCACCCGGCTTGCATGGGCATACAAAATCCGATCGTTTCTGAGTTTTTCAAACGAGGGCAGGCGAACAAAGGTGTTTTTCGCATCATGCCTAGAAGGGCGAATGGTGATTGGTTTCGCGGCATCCGGCTCTGCTTTTTTGCTGGTTTCGCATTGGGTTTCTGTTGCATAGGGGTTGGGCATGGTCATGCTCTTTCCCGGTTTATCAATGCGGGTGGAATCGACTTCTGCCATACCTTCGGGCGGTGTTTTCATCATCACTGCGGTGCCCGCGATGCGAGTCATATCGGCTAAGGTGTCACCGCGAGATAAACGATGTGCCACTTCTATCAAGGCGCGTTCTGCGTTGCCAAATAGCAATATGTCTGCTTTCGCGTCACATAACACAGAGCGACGGACTTTGTCTGACCAATAGTCGTAGTGTGCTAAACGGCGCAAGCTGGCCTCTATCCCGCCCAGTACGATCGGCGTTTGCTTATACGCCTCTCGACAACGTTGAGAATAGACCAAAACCGCACGATCAGGGCGTTTACCTCCCTCGTTATTGGGCGTATAGGCATCATCATGGCGCAGTTTTCGGTCTGCGGTGTAGCGGTTGATCATCGAGTCCATGTTGCCAGCCGTCACGCCAAAGAATAGGTTAGGCTCGCCTAATGCCATAAAATCATCTTTATTGTGCCAGTTAGGCTGCGAGATGATGCCAACACGAAACCCTTGTGCTTCCAATGTGCGGCCAATCACCGCCATGCCAAAGCTAGGATGATCGACATAGGCATCACCGGTTACGATGATGATATCGCAGCTATCCCAACCTAAGATATCCATCTCTTCACGGCTGGTGGGCAAAAAAGGCGCGGGGCCAAAGCAGGCCGCCCAATAAGGGGTGTAATCGTATATAGCAGTCGGTGTCACGTTATGGTCTCTTGGTCAGCCCATTGCAATGAGGACAGGCGATTCAACGATACGCGCATCGTGCGCCAGGGCGGGCGATAAATTAGCCAGCGATTTTAGCGATAATCCTGCATCGAGTATAGGGGTAAATCTGGGGAAAGGTGGCTCAGGATGTCATAGAAGGCTTGGCAGACGGATTATGTTGTTGCACATAATCAATGAAGGCGCGATCGGCGAGGGACAAGTAACCGTGTTTACGCCAGGCAATCGCAATATCGAGCTTGATCGGTTGTGTAAAGGGGATCCCGACAATCCCCCTTTCATGTTCGGTGACCATATCGAGCAGTGCACTGATCGCAAACCCATGACGGACGATATTCAAAATCATTGCCAGTAAATTGGTTTCTAATGAAAGTTTGGGGGTTATTGCATGCGTATCGCAGACCTGGTCAAGGTAATCACGGTGGAAGTATCCCGGACGGAACATGATCAACTCATGGTCGAAAAAGGTGTGGTAATCGAGCGTATGATGTGTGGCGAGCGTATGATCGGTCGCGACAACGGCGACCATCTGCGAGGAAATCAAATGCGTGGTTTCTAACGAATCGGGCACCTCTCTATCGTTAATCACGGCGAGATCCAGCTCACCGTCGAGCAGCATTTGCCGCAGGGAGTGAGTGCCAGCCTCTACCACCGTGAGTTTTAGCGCGGGATAGCGACGGCGGAACCCCATCAGCAACTCAGGAAAAAAATAAGATCCGAGCATACCCGGTACACCGATACGTACCTCGCCTTTTTGCAATCCTTTAAGCTCATCCATGGCTGTGGCTGCATCTTGCATTTGCTGTACGACGCGATAGGCATGCTGCAGTAATACTTGCCCTTCTTGCGTAAGCTGAATGTGCTTTTCATTGCGGATAAAAATCGGCATACCCAATTGATTCTCAAGCTTTTTAATCGCAATACTGAGCGCTGGTTGCGCGATATGCAGACGCTGGGCGGCGAGCGTAAAGCTTTTAGTCTCAGCGACAGCAATCACTTGGCGGAGCTGTTTGACGTCCATGAATATAAATAAAATATATGAAGAGGATATATTTAATATATTTTATTAATTGCAAAGCGGTTGTTAGCATGATCACATCTTAGCCCACTGGTGAGGTTTTCATGATAGAGCTTGGCTCACCACGTTACCGACTGACGGCGTTTGCGCTCGCGTTCGGCTCGTTTTTGATTTTTTGTAACCTTTACTTGTTTCAACCTATGTTACCTGTCTTTGCCGCGGCCGATGGGATCAGTGAAACACGGGCGAACTGGCTACTTGCGGCCACCACTTTAGGTCTTTCTTTTTCACTGGTGCCTTGGGCCGTGCTGTCGGAGCGAATTGGTCGGCGTCCAGTGATGCTGGTGAGCCTTTGGATGCTTCCCGTGATAGGCCTTATGATCGCCAGCACCTCTTCTTTTTGGATCATCGTCGGTTTACGGGCTTTAGTCGGCATTGCGCTGGGTGGGTTTGCCGCAGTCGCGGTCGCGTATATGGCAGAAGAATTTTCACCGGAGGCGCTGGCAATTGCCGTGGGTAGCTATATCAGTGCTAACTCACTGGGGGGGATCTCGGGTCGTGTATTCGGTGGGATGATGACAGATTGGTGGGGCTGGCACGGCGCGGTGATGGCGATGGCCGTGCTCTCCTTGGTAGGTGTGGCCATCGTGAGTAAACTTTTGCCTCGTCAGCGTTATTTTTCGCCTGGCAATACCTCCTTACTGACCCATTCTCGCGGGGTGCTCACGCATCTTCGCACACCCAAATTGTGGCTGGCGATGCTGATTGGCGGTGTCAATTTTGCGTTATTCGTGAATTTGTTTTCGGTGATGGCGTTTCGCTTGGTGGCTGCGCCTTACCAATTGCCAGTCAGTTTGGTGTCTTCGGTGTTTGTTTGTTACCTCGCCGGCACGGTGACATCACGATTGAGCGGGCGCTGGGTGCTGCATTTTGGCGCGATCAAAGGTATGGCTTTTGGAACAGGGGTGGCCATGCTGGGGGTTTTAGTGACCTTGAGCAGTCAGGTGCTTTGGATGGTGGTGGGGTTATTAATTGTAAGCGGTGGCGCGTTCTTTACTCACTCACTCGCTTATGGATGGGTAAGCCGTCAAGCCGCGCAGGGTAAAGCAACGGCAACAGCCTTGTATCTGGTGCATTATTATATTGGTGGTAGTCTCGGTGGGTTTTACCTTATCGCAGCTTGGCAACACTTTGCATGGCCTGGCGTGGTGATCGCGGCCCTAGTGCTTATCACGATTTTATTGGGACTGGTATTTGGCCTTTCTCGTGTCATGCGCCGACGTCGCGAAAGCCAGCGCCAAACGTCTGTGGTGGCATCCTAAGCGTTAACTCGGCGCGGAGAAAAAGGCGCCGTCCAACGCCCACCCAAGAGAGCGTCTCGCGATGACTGTACTTTCTCCTGTCTGTCTCTGATTGTCTTTTTGCGACCGAATGCTTCGCTAAAGCGATGTTTCGGTGGGCATATCGATATTGTCACGGCTGACAGAGTTTCTGGCGTCAAACCCCGTCTGTTTGCCTGGCTGGTAAGTACGTATGCAATTTCGCCCTTCGGCTTTTGCTTGGTAGAGAGCACTGTCGGCGCGCTCTATCAAGGATGAAAGCGTATCGCCTGGTTGTAGCGTGGAAAGGCCTATCGACGCGGTGACTTTCAACGGAGTACGGCTTTCATCAATATAGACATCCATCTCTCTAATTTCACCCAGCAAACGCTCGGCGATTTGTGCGGTGATCTCGCCATTACATTTAGGGAGGAAGACAATAAATTCCTCGCCACCAAAGCGACCGAAAATATCTGCCTTTCTCAAGCGCTCTTGTACGGTGCGAGTAAATGATTGCAAGACCACATCGCCTGCGTAGTGACCCCACTTGTCATTAATTCTCTTGAACTTATCCAAATCGAGCAGCAAGACGGAGAATGGCGAGTGCCTCTCTTCGCTAACGGCCAGAGCGCGCATGGCCAGCTGTAATAGCATTCGGCGGTTATAGATACCGGTTAATGGGTCCAGCGTCGCCTGCCGGTAAAGGCGCAAAATCATGTGGAGTTGAGAAAGCTGTGACCATACCACCATGAACGCAATGACGGTTTGTAGCCAATACGAAGCAATATTATCTGGACTGGTCATGGTGCCACTGAATGAATCAACCCATAAGTGGCAAATCAGGGTAATCGACATCAAGAGTATGCTTTCCCGCATTGTGAGCGGGAAGATGGTCAGCATGACAATCTGAATAATGGGCAGCAAGGTGTAGCTGTAAGAGAATGCCGCGTTGTCGGTGGGAAAGCCTAAAGTGTGGCTGGCGGATAAATAAAAGGCGTTGGTAGCAAGCACCATGGCGACCAAGCCAAGTTTCGCTGATTTGAGATTATTAGCGCGATTGACCGCGTAACCAATGGTAATAAGCATACCCGCTAACAAAAGGCGTTGTAGCGAGAGCTGCGCCGCGGCCGCTTTGTCAGCGAGGAACAAAAAATCAGCGGGTGACCATGCAATGGTCAGGGCGGCCCATACGTAACACAACACGCACAAGCGGCTGCGCAGATAAGTGCTGCGTGTATTATTAAAGCTGTTTGCGTGCTTTTTAGCACTCCACAGCTCAAGGAACGATATTTGCAGCTTGTAGATAATATGGCCTAAGGTTTCACTCATCATTGCACCCATTGTTGTTCCCGCCTGTGCAAAGGTTCCAGTTGCGTCCGCCGCTTTGGTATTATCCTGCTGCGCGGTCATGTTATTTTTTTCTGTCATAAAGGTTGGTATAAGCGTGCAAACATGCCAGTTTGTTGTTTGTTTTGACTGTGTTTCTTGCATTCAATGTGATCTAGCCAACTTTTTAATGCAATGAAACGAATAATTGACCATTTTTTATTGAGATACGTAAGGTGCTTTTCACTATGTATACGTTACTTGCTCCTGCGGTTGCCTCGGCAATTCTAGGGGCACAGCTGGTGCTCTCACTGGCGCTATTGAAAGGAGAAATATGCCCAGGCCAGCGGGGCCGATTCCATCGTGCTTTCTGGGTGCCTGTTTTTGCGTGGTTGATCTTAGTTCCATTTACATTGTTCGCCAGTTTACCCTTTTTGTTGTTAGGGATCTTTGCGTTTCGATCAAAAACAGGCAAAACACGTCACTCCGGTCCCATCCCTTTGCTTCATGTCGCAAACTTATTGGGTTTTGTTGCATGGATTGTCATACTTGCCACGCACGGTGGCGGGATGCTGATGATGGGAGCCTTGCAACTAGTGATTCTTGGGGCGAGCCTTGGCCATAGTTTGTTAGTGCGTGCGCGCTCGCGATTGCAAGCTTTTGATCGCTTGCTCCCTGTGAGCAGTGTATTAGCCTTTATGGGCGTGATGATGATGGCCGCGCTGTTGTCAGCGGTTAGCCCATCGGCAGCGAGTGACATCAATGCCATTATGGCTGGTGCAGGCCTAGGTTTGCTTGGGGTGGCCGCACAGATTTGGCACCTGCTTAAACAAACATCGCCTGTGTTTTGGCGCGTGAGTGTTGGTTTTGGATTTATGCTGTTGGCCAATATCAGTTTGACACGGCTCGTCATTGCTTGATTGGGCAGTTTTTCGTCGAGGATCTATACTCAAAGTGCGTGAGTTTAGTGCAAGGAGAGGGTATGGATATCCACAATATCAGCCGATTAGATGGTGCTATCTTCTATGGCATTGTGAATGAAAGACTGCGTCTAGAGTGTGATAGTTTGGAAGCACTGATGGCGCATTTAGACCTCGACCACGATCAGTTGCAAAGTAAATTTGATGATATTGGTTGTGAGTACGACCCACTCACCAACCAATTAAAGCTTAAATAACGTCTAGGCTGCGACTCACTGCACACAGTGAGTCGCATTTCTTGCCGCCTTTTGACAGACCCGCGACACGTCCTGCCATTTTGTTAAAAATTTGATCGTTTATTAGTCTGCCCACTACGCTTATAGAGGGAGAGAGTCAGTGAACCTTCTGTTTTATCACGTGGATTATTCTTTATAAGGACGACACTGATGCCGCGAAGAGCATGGAGCGTAATTGTATTAACCGCACTGATCGGTGTGGGATTTGCAGCCTTAACCGCCCATTTATTGTATCAAAAAGAGCAAGAGGCGATTCGTAAAGAGCTGCATAAAGACGTGAATAATGCCGCAATGGCGTTGGCGCGCGAGGTCAATCTTGGCCTTGAATTGCTCTACGCGGTCAAGAATCATTTTGACGCGGGTCACCGACTGGACGCGCGTAATTTTCAGCCGCTGACATCCGGTGTACTGAAACGCCACCCAAGCTTTAAGTCGATAGAGTGGGTGGATATCGTGATGCACCATCAGCGTCGGCATTATGTTCAGGGAATGGAAGAAAGGGGTGACCCGTCGTCAGGGTTTAATATTGTCGAACTAAGCCCAAACAATCAGCTGATCCCTGCTAAGCGGCGTGACATGTATTTTCCGCTGAGATTCACCTCTGGCGAGAACAGCGAAGCGTCTGTTATTGGTTACGATCTTGGTTCCACGCCAGTCACCCGTCAGGCATTGAAAACCAGCTTTAATACCGGCGTGCCTGTCGCCACCCCTGCTACCACTATCGAGCGCGCCTATGGCAATGTACGCGGCTTTTTGTTGATCATGCCTATCTTATTAGATCCAGAGCAGCTGGGTGGAGAAGACACGCGAGATTTACGCGGGTTTCTGGTGGCGGTGATTGATGTGAATACCTTGGTCAATTTGGCGATCGACACCGTCATTAATGATGGGATTAATTATACCCTGATTGATGCGACCGACCCGAGTCATCGCCAAGTACTTCATACGCAGCGGGTGGAATTGGCACAAATGAAAGACTCACTGGCGCAACAGCCCGCCAAGCCTATTTTCTTCGCGGGTCGCGAGTGGGAACTGATTGGCTATCCGACCGTCAGCTACATGCAGGCAAGGCAAAGCTGGGTGCCGTTGTGGACGTTTCTCATTGGCAGTGGCATATTTTTGGTGATTTGCTATCTGCTTTATCGCCTGCAGTCTCGCGCCTACAGTGTTCAGGTACAAGTTGATCAAAAAACACACGCATTGAAAGAAGCCAATAGTCGACTGGAGTCGATGACCAAGTGTGATGGGTTGACAGGATTACATAATCGCACCCAGTTTGAGCAGGAGCTCGAACGTGAGATCCAGCGTGCACTTCGTGATGAAGCGCCTTTGAGCCTGATGGTGGTAGAGATCCAACACCTGTCTAATTACAACAACCAGTATGGACGCATTGCCGGTGATCAGTTGATCCGACAAATTGCACAGGTACTGGATGAGATGCTTAAACGGCCCGGTGATTTGGTATGTCGATTTACCGGTAGCCAGTTTGTTGCCATCTTGCCGCGCACAGAAGGCGCAGAGCGATTGGCTGATGAGTGTGTAAAAGCGGTGAAACGATTAAAGGTAGAGTTTGAAGGAGAGCCGGAAGATCGGGTCAGGGTATTTGTTGGCGGGGTAACGGTCAGCGATCAAAAAGAAATGACTGCCTCGCGATTACATGCTTATGGTGAAATTGGCTTGACCCGTGCGAAAGCGGACAATGATACTGGGTGGCACTGGATGGAAATCAGCGCGCCGGTGCAGGACAATAAAAGTATTGACCCTTAAAAAACCAGAGCGGTACAGATGCACCGCCCTTATGTGCTTCTAAGGTATAAACGCTGACGCGAGGTTAGTACTCTTCACCTTTATTGAAGCGGGAATCAACCACAGGGCTTTTGAGTAGGGGATCTTCCTCAGGGTTTTGCGTGTTAGCCGCGGTGAATAATAACGTATGCGCCTCGTTACTGAGCATAAGATGATTATCACGTATTGTTGCATCACTCCATTGGCTTAGAACCTGACTCATGGTTTGTTCGAGTTCCATCGCACTGGACGAACACGCCATCTTAGTACTGGCCATTGGCGCCACTTTGAAGCGATTACTATTCAGTTCAGCGTTACCAAAATAACGGTTACAGCCACTAAAGCCGTTGACACCCATGTCCTTATTAATGGTAAGCGTTGGGGTTCCTTCCGCACTGATAGCCTGTTGATCGACCATGGTCAGTTGCCATTGCTGGGCAACGCCAGAGCTTGTCACGCTGCCATCGTCACCGCCGGCATACTGGCCGTTACTACAAGCGGTCACCCCGGCAGTGAGCATGACTGCCATCAACACGTGTTTTTTCATAATGACTCCTTAGTCACTAACAGTGGGTTTCAATTCAAGCGTAGCCAAGTTAGTAACAAGTATGCCAATAAAAATGTGAGTTTATGTCAAGCCAATGTCTTTTATGTTGGGCGATAAAAAAAGCCCCCGGTAGAGGGGGCAAGATATACCATCGCGTGTCTTATTATTATTGAAATCTTGTCTTGGTGGTGTTTATTGCACCAGCACAATTCACTGAGCGAGTATGGCTGACGCCACGGTTGGTTAGTCGCAGGAAATCAACTGATGAGATTACCAAATAAAAATGACAGTTTAGTTTCACTCAGAAGACGAGATAACGAAGGATGACATCTTGGCGACAGCGTAGGTCGCACATGACGACATCATTTCTGAGCGAAGATGTTCATTTTCCTTGACAATTTTGCCATTGAGGCTGTCCACTAAGGCATCAGGCAGTAAAACCACAGCATTCGCGAGGTGTATTTTTTGGATATTAACGTTATGCTTCTATTTAGTGACAGCACTGATCCGACACTGGCTACAGTGTGTAAGTAGAAGAACGGCTAGGGCAGACCCAAAAAGGAATCCATCATGGCATTGAGCGATGCTGCAAAGAAAGTTCAGGAAGCGTTGGTTGCTCGCGGTATTGAAACCCCAATGACGGCGACATCTCCGATGTCTTCTGAAGAACGAAAAGAAAAAATTGAATTTCATATGCGTGAAATTCTGCAGTCGATCGATTTAGACCTTACCGATGATAGTTTGGCCGAGACACCGGCGCGAATTGCGAAGATGTATGTCGATGAGATTTTCTCAGGCTTGGATTACGCGCAATTCCCCAAAGTCACCATGATTGAGAACAAGATGGGTTGCGATGAGATGGTGCGCGTTAAGGACATTTCAGTGACCAGCACCTGCGAGCATCACCTTGTTACCATTGATGGTCGGGCAACCGTCGCCTACCTTCCTAACCACAAAGTGCTTGGTCTGTCCAAGATAAACCGGATTGTGCGTTTCTTCTCTCAACGTCCGCAAGTGCAAGAGCGACTAACACGTCAGGTGTTGGTGGCATTGCAAACGCTGCTGGAAACCGAGGACGTCGCGGTGCGTATCGAAGCGACGCATTATTGCGTGAAATCTCGTGGTGTCATGGATGCCAACAGTGAGACGACCACCACCGCACTCGGTGGCTTGTTTAAGAAGAATGCCGCAACACGGGCTGAGTTTTTGCACGGGATTCAATAACGCCCATGCTCAGACGGCAGATGTTCAAAAAGCCCCACTCTGGTAACAGACTGGGGCTTTTTTAGGGCGGTTAGCGTGGAGGCGTTAGCGGTTTGGTTTACTCAAACTGCCTCGCAATATCGTGGAACTGACGCACTTTATCTCGCAGCTGACGGCTTGCCTCGGAAACATCATTGACCTCGTTGAGGTTTTGCTGAGAAACCGATTCGATATCATGGATCTCTTTGCTAACGGCGGTGAAACTCTCTAATTGCGCTTGGGCAGAGTGGTGTGTTTCATTCGTGCGGCCGACCACATCCTCTATCGCATTTCTGACCGAGTGCAGGCTCGTAATACTGTGGTCCGTGGTATCAACACACGCTTGTGTTTGTTCGTGGCTTTCGTGAATCTGGTTTTGCCAATGCGAAATAGTGTTGTGCATGTCTTGGATTGAAGACTGGATTTGCTCCGTGGCTGTTTGCGTCCGACTGGAAAGCGCCCGCACTTCATCGGCAACAACGGCGAAGCCTCGGCCTTGCTCTCCAGCGCGTGCCGCTTCAATTGCCGCATTCAGCGCTAGCAAGTTAGTCTGCTCGGCAATCCCACTGATCTCACTCATTGACTCGGTCACTCGATCTGCGGTGGCAGACAGCTGTTGCGTCGCGGTGAGGGAGTTTTCAGATTGTTGAGAGAGGCTTTTTAATTGCTCGCCTGTCTGCTGTAACAAGGATTCGGTTTCTTTGCTTTGCTGCTGGACCGAGTGCAATAGTTCAACACTTTGCTGGGCGTTATCAGATACCCTGTTTGCCGATTCAGAGGCATGATCAATGTTACTGGCAATCGAGGAAATCTGGTGGCTTTGCTTATTGATAGCATTAGACACGCGTGTTGATAATGCACTCAACTCATCCGAAAATTGATTCAGTGACAGTGAAGCATCGAGCATACGTCCAAGAATAGTGCGTATGCGGGCATTGAGCATTTTCACCTTGTAGTCAACCACCGAACTGAGCCCAGTCCCCGAGTAAATATAGCGGCTGATACTGTCGTAATTGGCTTGCACGCCGCGCGCGAGGGTTGGCAAGGTAAAGAGCTCGTCACGGAAGAGGGTACCAAGCACCAAAGGCATCGCAATGGCGCCCGCCACATCCCAGCCCGATATGGCGCTATCGAAAATAAGCGACACAGGTGCGGCGACCAATCCCAACCCCATTAATGTGTACTTCAATGCCGCAGGAATATCGGCAACCGACAACTGCTTCATCGACTTGCCGTTTTTCTCTGCCCGACACAGGGTTTGGTAGATTTGCGCGGCGCGATGTTTGACGGCAGGGTCAGGCTTCACCCTGACGGACTGATAGCCGGTGACTTGGCCTCGGTCGTAAATGGGGGTGACATACGCGTCTACCCAATAATAATCGCCGTTTTTACAGCGGTTTTTGACGATACCTCGCCAAGGTTGGTTAGCTTTTAAAGCTCGCCACATATCCGCAAATGCCGCTTTGGGCATATCGGCGTGACGAATAATATTGTGAGGAGCGCCCGTCAGGTCCTCTTCATCGTAGCCAGCGATCCGAATAAACTCCGGGTTACAGTAGGTAATCACCCCGCGTTTATCAGTGGTCGAGACGAGGCGCTCATCGTCACCAAATACAACTTCATTATTGCTCATAGTCTTTATCTTTTTTGGTCACAGTTGATAAAAGCCTTGTTGGTTTTAGTGTAGTGGTTTCAGGCTTTCTATTAATAATTATGTTACTAAATTGTTTCTTTCTGGACGGAGCCCATAAAAAAAGGGCCTTGCGGCCCTTTTGTTTCAGTTTTAAGACAGCGGTGCTTAGTCTAAAACCTTTGCGATGGCAGTGCAAAGTGGCACCATGTTGGTGTGCGTCATGCCTGCCACATTTAAACGGCCTGAGCCGACGATATACACGCCATGATCGGCTTTTAGTGCATTGACTTGGTCTTTATTGAGCCCAGAGAACGAGAACATGCCGTTTTGCTGCTCGATAAAGCTAAAGTCACGCGACACACCTTGCGCTTTCAATGTTTTGACAAATTCGGTACGCATGGTTTTGATGCGATCGCGCATGTCTGCTAGCTCTTGCAACCACTGCGCCTTGAGCGTCGCGTCGTTCAAGATGGTGGTCACTACGGCGGCGCCGTGAGCGGGTGGGTTAGAGTAAATAACGCGGGCAATGGTTTTCACCTGACTAAACGCTTTGGTGGCTTCTTCTTGATTACGGCCAACGAGCGTAAAGGCGCCCACTCGCTCATTATACAAACCAAAGTTTTTCGAAAATGAGCTCGCGATAAGCAGCTCAGGACATACCTGAGTAAAAATACGTAAGCCGGCAGCATCTTCTTCGACGCCAGTGGCAAAGCCTTGATAAGCAAAGTCGAACATCGGCAGCAGGCCTTTACGCTGACAGAGTTCAGCGAGGGTTTGCCACTCTTGCTCGGTAGGGTCGATGCCAGTCGGGTTATGGCAGCAGCCATGAAGGAGAACAACATCACCTGAGCTTGCTTTCTCAAGGTCAGAGACCATGGCTGCAAAGTCTTTATCGTTTTTCGCCGCATCGTAATAGCTGTATTCAGCTAAAGGAAGGCCAGCGGCAGTAAATACGCCCTTATGATTTGCCCAAGTTGGATTGCTGATCCAAACCGTGACATCGCCAAGATGACGTTTAATAAACTCGCCAGCCAAGCGAAGCGCACCGGTTCCACCTGGTGAGTGTGCGGTTTGCGCGCGTTTGTCGTTGATAACGTCAGCTTGCTCACCGAACAGCAGTTGTTGCACCGCGAGGCCATATTCGGCCGTGCCAGGAATGCTTAAGTAAGACTTGGTGCTTTCTCTGTCGAGAAGTAACGCTTCGGCTTTTTTGACAGAAGGGAGTACCGGCGTTTCGCCATGCTCGTTTTTGTAGACGCCTACCCCGAGATTGATTTTGTCTTCACGGGGGTCAGCTTTATATTCTTCAGTCAGTCCTAGAATAGGATCAGCGGGAGCGGCAGAGATTTTCTCAAACATTGGTGTCGTCCATGGTTATGATGAATGAAAGTCAAACTGGCTTTTTTATAACACTTGTCGAGAAGAATAGAAACCGAAGGACAAGCGGACCAGTCATGTGTTTTGTATTGGTTTATGCTGTAAAAGCAGTTTTTACGCGGAAAAAACACAAGAAAAAGGCTGCAATATGCAGCCTTTTGAATAGCAAACCGATTTAGAAGTTGGCATTGCGTGGTGAGCGAGGGAAAGGGATCACATCGCGAATGTTGCTCATTCCGGTTACGTAGGAAACGAGGCGCTCAAAGCCCAAACCAAAGCCTGAATGAGGGACTGTGCCATAGCGGCGCAGATCGCGGTACCACCAGAAATCTTCTTTCTCAAGGCCCATTTCTTCTAAGCGTTGGTCAAGTACATCAAGACGCTCTTCACGTTGAGAGCCACCGATAATTTCGCCAATACCCGGTGCTAACACGTCCATCGCGGCAACGGTTTTGCCGTCATCGTTCATGCGCATGTAGAAGGCTTTAATGTCTTTCGGGTAGTTTTTAACGACCACCGGCGCATTAAAGTGCTCTTCTGCAAGATAACGCTCGTGTTCAGACGCTAAATCGATTCCCCATTCAACTGGGAATTCGAATGTTTGGCCGCTGTTTTGCAAGATGGTGACCGCATCGGTGTAATCCACTTGGGCAAAATCTGCATTAACAAATTTTTCCAGACGCGTGAGCACGTCTTTGTTAATGCGTTGCTCAAAGAATTTCATGTCGTCTTGGCGCTCTTCAAGCACGGCTTTGAACACGTACTTAAGCATGGCTTCTGCCAAGGCCGCCGAATCATCCAGGTCGGCAAAGGCCACTTCTGGCTCAACCATCCAAAACTCCGCCAAGTGACGGCTGGTGTTTGAGTTCTCCGCGCGGAAGGTTGGACCGAAGGTGTAGACTTTGCTCAACGCACAGGCATAGGTTTCAGCGTTTAACTGACCCGATACGGTCAAGAAGGCTTCTTTGCCAAAAAAGTCTTGGTCAAAGTCGACGTCGCCTTGCTCGGTTTTGGGCACATTGGCCAAGTCTAAGGTAGAGACGCGGAACATCTCGCCAGCACCTTCACAGTCTGAGGCGGTGATCAATGGCGCAGACATCCAGTAATAGCCTTGCTCATGGAAAAAGCGGTGGATCGCTTGTGACAAGGTGTGGCGAACCCGCGCCACCGCACCAATCACGTTTGAGCGTGGGCGCAAATGGGCCACTTCACGCAAGTATTCGATAGAATGACGTGTTTTCGCCATTGGATAGGTATCAGGGTCGTCTACCCAACCGACGACTTTTACGGCTGTGGCTTGCAGCTCATAGGCTTGGCCTTTTCCTGGCGACTCTACCACGTTACCCGTGACTTCAACTGAGCAGCCAGCGGTCAAGCGAAGAACGTCTTGCTGATAATTATCCAGCTCATTAGGGACCACGGCCTGAATAGGGTCAAAACAAGAGCCATCGTAAATGGCAAGAAAAGAAATACCGGCTTTGGAATCTCGGCGTGACCGGACCCATCCACGCACAGTCACTTCAGTGTCGACTGCCGCCTTGCCGCGCAGGACGTCTACTACAGGCGCGTATGTCATAATTCGCTTCTATCTCCGTTTAGGGTAACGCGGTTATTCAGTGACAACCGCATCAGTCATTTTGCAAGTTAGGCTAGCAAGTTTACCTGTATCCTGTATAGCTTCAAGACTTGAGCGAGTCTGAGAGCTTAAATTGGCCAATTAATCCCTCTAACTGCTCAACCAGTTGCTCAAGATTCGCGCTGATAGCTTTGACCTCATTGGCATTGCTGGCGGTATCGTTAGCATGGCTTTGGATTCGGCCAACTTGAGAGAGTAGGGCATCGGTCATTTGCGCTTGGTGTTCGCTTTGTTGGCTAATATCGTCCGCGTTGTTATTCACGGTGGTGACTTGCTCGGCGATATTGCCCAGCGCCTCAGAGAGAGCCATAACGGTTTCGCCTCGCTGATTAGCACTGTCACTGGTCGCTTCCACCGCTTGTGCTGAGGCTTCGCTACCTGCACATAGGTTTTCGATAATGGTCTGGATTTCTCCGGTTGCGTCGTGGCTGCGGCTGGCAAGGTTACGCACTTCTTCAGCAACCACCGCAAAACCACGGCCTTGTTCGCCAGCACGCGCGGCTTCGATAGCGGCATTTAACGCGAGCAAGTTGGTTTGTTCGGCAATTTCACGAATCACCCCCAGAATAGTGGTCACTTGCTGGCTTTGTTGATTCACATCCAAAATTTGGCTGCGCACCTGGCTTATATCTTCGACTAACTTGCGAATATCATTGGCGGCAACGTTAGCGAGATCACTGCCTTGGTTGGCGCTGGTGGCCGCTGATTCACTCAGTTGCGCCGCTTCTTGGGTGCGGTTTTGAATATCATGTTGGTGTTGTTGAACATTATCGATCGCCGATGACATATCATTGGTTTCATGACGCTGGCTATCCGCTAATTGGTCGGTATGGCTAGAGACGCGAATCAAGTTCATCGCCTCGGCTGACAGCGTTTCAGAGGTGCGCTGAACTTGTTGCAAGCTGGCAGAGAAGTTATCAAGCAACTGATCACAGCTATCACATAGCTCACCGATTTCATCGCCTCGGGTATCGTTGAGACGCTCGGCCAGATTTTTATCATGGCTGGTACGTTTCATGAACGCAGAGACCCGCTTGAGCGGAGACACTACCCACCGACGGATCACCGTTAATGAGATCAGAAAACCGATCACAGCAATGCTTCCCATGATCCCGGCAGTAATGAGCATTTCTTTATCTATGGTGCCGTAAAGCGGCTCGAGATCGTACTCAAGGCGAATCACCCCCAGCACCGTCCCTTCTTCCGCCACGTGGCACTGCAGACAGTTAGTACCGCGGTAGTCGCTGCTTGCTTTCATTGGTAGGGCAACCACGAGTCCTTTTTCGCCATTGCTGTCGACGGTTTCAACGATGGTTTCACCGTCTAGGGCACGCTGATCAATCGCATCTTGCGGCGATTGTTCGGGGTTACCGGGACCAAAAAAGCGAGTAATAGCGTCGGAGCGGATCACACGCGCTTCTTCAATACCTTCATGAGAAAGCATTTTTTCTCGCAAGGTATTTCGTTGGCTAATGGTGCCCGTCAACATCAACATGTTAAGGCTATCAAAGTAGTTAGAGGCTTTATCGAGCGTTTGCTGACTAACAATCGAAGTCATCAGTGCCTTTTGCTGATGAGATTGGTAGGCCAAGGACGTGACGAGCACCAGAGCGAAAACAAGAAAAAGAGCAAGAAGAATTTTGCTCGCAAGGGTCATGCGCATGAGTCAACCATTTGTTATTAAGTTATAGAGTTATCAGTTATAGCCTGTAGCCACTATGTTAAACCCAGAGTGCGCAAGTAAGGGAGTCCCCATATAAAATGTGTGATTTCATCGACGTAAATCGTCCCGTTAGTGAGACACGAGCCCGCATTGTTGGCTGAATGCTAGGTTGGAATGTTGCGTGCGCTTAGCCAGTGAGGAATGCGATTGAGTCATCCGGCTAATTTGAGTAGCATGCGGCCTCTTATTGTTGTTGGAAGAGATAAAATGACCACCGAGTTGTTTAAAGAGTTCACCTTTGAAGCGGCACACCACCTTCCTAATGTCCCTGAGGGACATAAGTGTGGTCGCTTACATGGACACTCTTTTATCGTGCGTTTGTACGTAGAAGGTGAGGTGGATCCTCACACAGGTTGGGTAATTGATTTTGCGGAAATCAAAGCGGCGTTTAAGCCTATCTATAACCGCCTTGATCATTATTATCTCAATGAGATTGAAGGGCTAGAGAATCCGACCAGCGAAGTACTCGCACAGTGGATTTGGCAACAAGTTAAGCCAAATTTACCCTTACTCAGTAAAGTGATGGTGAAAGAGACCTGCACCGCCGGCTGTACCTATTACGGTGACTGAGTGTCGTGGCGCTGCGCGAGTCACGCGGTTTTGAGTAACGGCGACCCAAGCCGTTGCTCTCCATGCTCAGGCAATCGACAGATACTTATGTGTCTGTATCGATAGGCGCCAGCCTCGTTGAATGCAAGTATCAATGCACAGCTGGGTCGCGCGCGCTTTTTGGCTCACGGGCTGTAATGCAATCGTTGCTGTATCAGCCGGTGGGCAGGTGGCGAGTAGCGCATCAAGCTGATCGATGTCTTTTTCTGTGCCGACCGGGTGCTTTACCTCATTCGCCCGCGCCATCGCTTCCTTAAGCACTGGCAACTTCCCTCGCATATGGATTTTCGGAGACACAGTGACCCACGTATTGGCGGATGCGTGGATAGGGTAGGTGCCGCTCGTTTCTATTTGGCATTGGCACCCTGCCGCTTCTAGCGCATGGGTTAACGGCCTTAAGTCATAAAGACAAGGTTCGCCACCGGTAATCACAATATGGCGCGCGTGGTAGCGGCTTAAAATGTCGGCGGTAATCGCATTGCCATCAAGCCAGCACCAAGCGGGAGAATCCTCAGATTTATCAATAATAAAAATTTTGTCTTTCTGATCTTTCTCATCGGTTTCCCAAGTTTGCTTGGTATCGCACCAGGCGCAACCGACAGGACACCCTTGTAAGCGAACAAAGACAGAGGGAACCCCTGTAAACGTGCCTTCACCCTGAATGGTTTCAAATATTTCGTTGACTCGGTACATGATGGTTTATAGCGATAGATATAAAGCGCCACATTATGCCAATGAATACGACTGAGATCTTGTTTTTTCACGCGTGATTAGCCTTTGAACAGCGTTACTGTTTAAGCGGGTTTTGTGAGTTTGTACGCGATTTCATCGATCTAAAGTGACCCACATCACGGGGTAGCAGCTTGCTGCTTCACAATTAGTTCGCGAAGTAAAAAAATTCACGGAGATAGGTGATATCAGGGGTATCACCATGGCCAAGCAGTTATAGGACAAGGCATGATTATTGGGCAGCCGGGACATATCGATCACATTAAGCGTAAAAATGCGGGCACGATTTATAATTTAATCGACCGCTTTGCGCCGATTTCTCGGATTGAGCTTTCGAAGCGCAGTCAATTGGCGCCTGCCAGTATTACCAAAATTGTCCGGGAGTTGATGGATGCGCACTTGGTCAAAGAAACACAAATACAGGGCACCAGCATGCGTGGCCGGCCCGCTGTTGGTCTGGTGCTGGACAATGAAGGCTGGCAGTTCTTATCGATGCGCCTTGGCCGTGGTTATCTCACCATGGCATTGCACTCACTGAGTAGTGAAATCCTTATTCAAGAACGCCATGAAATTGATGTCATTGCACAGGATGCCTTGCTTTCCACGGTGGTTGAATACGTAAAAGCCTTTTTCTCACGCCACCAACAAACGGTTGATCGTGTTACCAGCATTGCGGTCTCGCTCCCGGGCTTGGTGAACAGCGCCCAAGGTACAGTGATCCAAATGCCGCATTTTGAGGTTGACCATATGCCGCTGGGGCCCGTGTTGCATCGTGAGACTGGGCTGCCCGTATTTGTGGGCAATGATACACGCTCGTGGGCATTGGCAGAGAAGTTATTTGGCAACGCAAAAGAATCCGATAGCGCGGTACTAGTCGCGGTTCACAATGGCGTCGGCGCGGGGATCATGCTGGAGGGAAAGGTACTCCAGGGGCGTGTTGGCAATGTGGGCGAGCTTGGTCATATTCAGGTTAAGCCTTTTGGTAAACGCTGTTTTTGCGGTAACTATGGTTGCCTGGAAACGGTCGCCAGTCTTTCTGCCGTGTATGAACAGGTACAGACGCTGCTCGATGAGGGGCACGCGAGCCAGTTACAGGGGAAACCGTTAACCATAGAAGCAATCTGTGATGCGGCAGTGGCAGGCGATGGACTCGCGCATCAGGTGATCACGGAGTTGGGGCATCATCTGGGTACGGCTATCGCGATTGTGGTGAATTTATTCAACCCAGAAAAAATACTCTTCGGCGGCGAGTTTAATCGTGCCAAGAGCGTGCTTTATCCGGCGATTATGGAGTGCTTAAAGACGCAAACCATCCCACTGTACAGTAAGCACCTCGTGTTGGAAGAAAGCTATTTTTATACCCAGGCCACCATGCCGGGCGCCGCGATGGTCAAACAAGCCATGTACGATGGCAACTTACTGATGAAGGTTCTGGAGGGGTAGTGTCGCGCGGTGTGACACACTGGAAAGACGACAGTCAATGACGGCCTAAGCGCCTGGGTCAGCGATAAAAAAAAGCAGGTGACGTGCACCTGCTTTTTTGAAAGTGTTTCTTTAAATAGCCATGTTAACTATTTTTTCTTTCTTCGGCCATGCAAGCTGCCGCGGTAAATACCACATCCGTTGAGCTGTTGAGCCCTGTTTCTGCGGAATCTTGCAAGACGCCAATGGTAAAGCCAATTCCCACGACTTGCATGGCAATCTCTTGTGGGATCCCAAACAAGTTACAGGCCAGTGGGATCAGCAGCAGTGAGCCGCCGGCCACACCGGATGCACCACAGGCCGATACCGCCGCGACAATACTTAGTAGCACCGCAGTAGCGATGTCCACCTCAATGCCCAGCGTATGAACCGCCGCTAACGTTAATACCGTAATGGTGATCGCCGCACCGCCCATGTTGATGGTTGCACCCAGTGGAATAGACACTGAGTAGGTGTCTTCATCCAAATCAAGGCGGCGGCACAATTGCATATTCACCGGGATGTTAGCCGCTGAACTACGGGTAAAGAAGGCGGTTATGCCACTTTCACGTAGGCATTTTAAAACCAGTGGGTATGGGTTTTGACCTGTTTTGAAGTACACAATCGCTGGGTTAACCACGAGTGCGATGGTGAACATACTACCCAATAGCACACCGAGAAGGTGAACATAGCCCGCGAGGGCATCAAAACCACTTTTAGCCAGTGTGCTCGCGACCAAGCCGAAGATACCCAAAGGTGCAAAACGGATCACAAAGCGCACGATCATCGACACGCCTTCTGACACGTCGGAAAACACGCGTTTGGTTTCGTTTGATGCATGGTGTAGGGCAATCCCTAAACCAATCGCCCAGGCTAGGATCCCGATATAGTTGCCGTTCATCAATGCGCTAACGGGATTATCCACGATATTGAAAAGCAGCGTATTCAATACCTGGCCAATCCCTTCAGGTGGTGTGATGCTGGCATCTGTGGTCGCAAATTCCAGGGTCGTGGGGAACAAGAAGCTCATGGTGACTGCCGTCAGCGAGGCAGCAAGCGTACCGACAAGGTACAGACCAATAATAGGGCGCATATTGGCGCGCTGCCCTTGTTTTTGGTTAGCAATAGAAGCCGCCACTAAAACGAAGACCAAAATGGGGGCAACGGCTTTCAACGCGCTGACAAAGAGTTGTCCGAACAGTCCTGCATTCGCTGCCCACTCAGGAGACAGGTATGCAAGGACACCACCGGCAAGAATACCGACAAGGATTTGAAGTACCAACGAGTTGCCTCGGCTGACACTGGCGAGTTGTGTTTGACTCATGTGACTCTCACTTCACTGTGTTTATTATCAATGGCTGTTAATGAATCGTTAGAAGTGACGAATTAAACCAGTTTGATTCACCCGATGTAAAGGGAAAATTACTACTTTGCACTAGTTATGTAGGACTGAGCCGGAGAGTTGTCATTAAGTAAAGGTTTACCAGGTGTAATTATTCTGTTACCGCCACGAGATTAATGGCGATAATGGAGAGCATCGCCGAGCAAAAGCACGCATTCCGTTGCCTCTTTAGCATAAAAAAAGGCGGCTTCGCAGCCGCCAGAAGGATAACAACTAACACAGAATTTTTTAGTAAATCGCATGTCCCACGGTATTGAGTAATTTGCTCACACCTTTGGTGAAATAAAGCGGTGCATCTGCCACCGTGTAGCACAAACACCCTTGTTTGGTGAATGGCGTATGATGATGGCGACTATCGAGCAAAATAAAATCACCCGGTACGTATTCGCCACTTTCATCCTCGAACGTACCATCAAGCAAAAGGGTTAACTCATAGCCTTTGTGCGTGTGCGCAGGCACCGAGCCGCCCTCATCAATATGGAGGAAACTGGCACGTGTTGCCCCTTCATCAAGGTTCAACCGGGCGCGCTGTACTTTGCCAAAAGATGACCAGTTAGAATCACTAAAGCGCTGTAGCGCGCGTGGCAACGTGTAGGTCTTGTTACTCACACTTATTTGTGTTGCACGGACTGGTGTTTGCGCATCGACGGCACCATCATTGGCCGCTGCATCTTCGAAAATGGCAGCAAGCATTTCGTCTTCAGCCGCATAATCCCAATCAGCAACGATTATTTCTTCCTCGTCGAACGCTGAATCTGCAAGCGAGGCTTCTGCAGCGGCGACATATGCCTGGCATTCCTGGCAGAGCTCAACATGTGCTGACAACGCAATCGCCATCGAGGTGGGCAGTTTGCCAGCGGCAAACGCGTCAAGTAAGTCGGTCGATGGGTGATATTTAATCATTGTTTAACCTCCAGGTGATTGCGGAGCTTTTCCAGACCTAAACGCAATCGGGATTTTACGGTGCCCAACGGCACGTTTAACTGTTCTGACAACTCTTGGTGGGTAAGCTGTTTAAGATACACGCCTCTCACCACTTGTTGTTGCACGTCGGGTAACTCATCAATGAACGACAGCAACTCTTGATCCATCATATATTGCGCACCAGCATCCGACTCATTGTCCTGCTGGCCAGATTCGAGCACGGGCCAAATATCATCACTGAAGTTGTCTTCCCGGTTCGATTGCACCTTACGCAACATATCGAAGCTAATGTTACGCATGATGGTAAAGACCCACGTCGTCGCTGCGCCTTTATCGGCGTTGTACAAATGCGCTTTTCGCCACACAACCAACATGGTTTCCTGCACAAGCTCCATCGCTTGCCCATCAGCACGGAGATGCTTAGAGCCGTAAGAGCGAATCTTAGGGCCAAAAAACCGGAACAGGCGCTCGAAGGCAACACGGTCACGGTCTTCCGAGACTTTCAATAATAATGCAGACAACTCTTCCTTCGTCACGTCAGTCATGTTGGCACGCGTGTCCCGTCTGGAAATGGTGGTCTCAGTATACATGGTTTGTGGCGCAGTCATAGTTGAGTCCTATCTGTCGTAGCCGTCCATTTGGCTACCAGTACGTGGGTAGCAGTGATTGGATCACTCGACTTCCTCTTCGAGCAGCTGACTGATAAATTGTTTCGCTTCTTCTGCTGACTCTTGAGCAATAAACCATTGTTTTTGCGCATTAGAAAGCGGCAAAATTTCGAGCCAGCGCTGACAGCTCCAGGTTAAATCTTCGAAATGAGGCGCTTCATACTGTTCTGCGTGTTCAGGGTGAGCGGCAAAGACGTGTTTGAGCCCTGAGGCGATACGCGCTTTGTCGTCGGCTTGCGCCTCACCCAAATGCTCATCATGAGGCCAATCATTGAGTGCGCGCACATCGCCTACCCAAAGTTTGTCCGCTTCTTGGTCCGTCGACATAATTTCTACCCGCTGGCGACCGGCGATCGTGATCCCTAGCAAGCCGTCGGGCAGTGTTTCGAAATCGACGATGTCGACTAAGGTGCCGTACTTGTAGAGACGCTTTCCCTGCATCATTGCCAGCACAAATCCTTCTTGATTCGCTGAGCACTCACGGACGAGGCGTAAATAACGAGGTTCAAAAATGCGCAGTTTGGCTCTGCCTCCCGGTAACAAAAACAGGGGCAAAGGAAACAGCTTAGTCATACTCATGCCTCCTTCTATCGATTTAACATGTCCTCCATTACGCGTAGGACAATGGATGCGATCAAGCCGGCCCTTGTATCAAGCTAATCATATTGACATTAATTATCCATATGGCATTCTGGATGTCTAAATGGCCAATTAGCAAGGTAAAGGGAATGAAGATAAAACAACTCAGCGCAAGTCTCGCGATACTTCTCGCGGCGGTATTCCTCTCAGGGTGTTCCGACCAAACTGAAACCATTAAAATTGGCGCAACGGTCGGTCCCCACGCGCAAGTGGTTGAATCGGTGGCTGAGCAAGCGAAAGAAGAAGGGATTGATATTGAAGTCGTAGAGTTCTCTGATTACATCTCGCCTAATGCAGGGTTAGCGGATGGTAGTTTGGATTTAAACAGTTATCAGCATCAGCCGTTTCTCGACAATTTCAACCAAAACCACGATAGCGAGTTGGTAGCGATTGGTCGCTCAATCTTAATGCGGATGGGGATTTATTCTGACAAAGTCGACAAGGTCGAGGCGTTAGCGAATGGCGCACAAATTGCGATCCCCAATGATCCCACAAATGCGGGTCGCGCGCTGTTATTGCTGGAAGACGCAGGATTGATTACGTTGGCTGACAATGTTGGCTTTAAAGCCACGCTGCAAGATGTTCAATCCAACCCTAAACAGCTCGAATTTGTGGAAGTAGAAGCGGCACAGCTGCCTCGCAGTTTGCAAGATGTCGATGCCGCGGCGATCACCATGAATTATGTGATGTCATCAGGGCTTGATCCAAGCGAGCAGGGCATTTTCTTGGAATCTAAAGATGCGCCTCTCGCCGTTATGGTGGTGGCCGCACGCAAAGACGATCAAGATAACCCGACGTATCAGCGATTACTCGCGTTATTCCAGTCCAACAAAACACGTCAGTTTTTGCAAGATACGTTTAATGGCACCATAGAGCCTGCGTTTTAATTTATTGTCACCCAGTGAAATCGGCCAGTGCAACGCTGGCCGATGGCCAAACGTCACTATTTGTTTACCACTCATACAGTTATTACTGTTACCATAGTGATCTGTCGGTGATCCACAATGTGCTAGGATCGCGACGTCTACCTCCCCACATCAATAAAACGCATAGGAAACTGGATGCAATCGGCTAGTCGCCCATTTAATTGGTCGCCCGTATTGCTGGCATGCCTGACCGTCAGCATTGGGCAATTCAGCATGGGCTTAGTATTTCCGTCTTTGCCCTGGATCGCCCGAGATTTCAACCTCAGTATGGACAATGTCCAACTGCTTATCTCTGCCTATCTACTTGGTTTTGGACCATCACAGTTTATCTATGGGCCTATCTCAGATGCGCTTGGCCGTCGCCGCGTGTTGTTAGCCGGTGTGTTGCTTTCACTGATTGGCTTAACCGTGATGGTGAGTTTTAGCGCCAGCTTCACTGGCTTGGTCATTGGCCGCTGCATCCAAGGAATGGGGACCGGCTGCTGTGCCGTGCTCTCGCGTGCCTTTACCCGTGACTCTTATTCCGGGGATCAACTACCGCAAGCCATGTCATATTTGATTATGGTGGCGTCGTTGACCCCGATTGTGGCGCCCGTTATTGGCGGGTTCGTTAACCACAATCTAGGCTGGCTGGCGATCTTTATTTTGCTGATGGTGTACACCAGCTTGGTGTGGTGCGTACTGTTTTTCCTGTTTAAAGAAAGCATGCATACTCGTTCACCGTTGCCCAATGTGAAGGTGATTCTCGGCCGTTATGGTGCATTGTTAAAAACACCGTATTTTCTCTATTTCGCCAGTATTAGCTGGGTGAATTTTACCTTGGTGATCACCACGGTGTCGCTGATGCCATTTTTAATGCAAGAGCGCATCGGTATGACCTCGGATCAATATGCGCTGTGGGCGCTTATTCCGACATGTGGCTTATTGTTGGGGAGTGCGCTAGTTTCGCGCATTCGTCCGCGTTTAGGCACCAAGCGCATGCTGTTGATGGCACCCGTGATGCAGCTCATTTCTGCGGTTTGGTTATGGCTCACCCCGATGGACCCGTTACTGCTGATGATTGGGCAGTTCTTTATGGTGTTTGGCAACGGGATTGCGCTGCCGTGCGCCCAATCGCAGGTGATGCAACCTTACTCTAACCAAGCCGGCACCGTCGCTGCGCTCTCCGGTGGTGGACAGATGATTATTTCTGCGTTGATGAGTATGGCGCTATTGAGCTTGGGCGTTAGCGAAGCATGGCACCTTGGTGTGGTAGTGGGTGTGTGCGCGCTGCTCTCCGTGCACAATATCTTCCGCGGTTTTGCGGCACCGAAAGTCAACGTGGCCAGTACCCCGAGTGAGGCATCATGACAAATACAACATTGGAAACGGGCCTGTTTCCGCTGACAACCCCACGCCTGAGCATGCGGCCAATGGTCAAAGCGGACTGGCCGCTGTTCCACCGCCTACACACAGACAATGCCGTGATTGCGCAATGTTTTGACCCGATGCCACTGGATGAGATTGAAACCCGATTTGAGCAACGGCTTACGCCCTGGTCTCCTGACGCTAAGCACTGGTTGTGTTTGGTAATCGTAGAGACGGCGACGCAAACGCCAATCGGCGTCACCGGTTTTTTACTTGAGCAGGGTGTCGCTGAAGTCGGCTATTTACTGTTGCCCCCTTATCACGGGCGTGGTTATGGGACAGAGTCTTTGCAGGCCGTCACCGATTTTGCCATCCATCATGGTGATGCGCGAATCATCAACGCGACGGTAACCGCCGGTAATCTTTCCTCTGCGCGCGTGCTAGAAAAGGTAGGGTTTCAACTCAGCCGGATTGAACCCGATGCCTTCTCTATCGGCGGAGTGTTTTACGACGACTGGATCTACACCTATACCGCAGCATGATTTAAATGTTTTCCCCAGATCACTGATTTTGTTTTGTTCGTTGACCTCAAGTTATATTGAGGTTTTATCCTTGCCTTCGATGTTTAGCTTTCCAAGCTCAGTTTTCGATAGCACGGATAAAGGGAATGAATGATGACAACAATCGAACACGTCAATATTACTGTGGTGGACATGGAGGCGGCGTTAGCGTTTTTGGCGGTGGCTGTCCCCGATTTTAAAATTCGCCAAGATGCTCAGTCGCCAAAAGGATATCGTTGGGTACATGTGGGCAATGAGCACTGCTATTTTGCGCTGCAAGAGCCCAACCCAAGCTCAGAGCCCAGCATACAGCCACGTAGTACCTATAAATCTCAAGGCGTGAACCATATTGGGCTGATCATTGATGACATCGATACCATCCGCGAACGCTTGCTTGAAAAAGGTTATCAACCCAATGGTTCAATGGCGCACGAAACCCACCGCAAGCGGATGTACTTCTATGATAAAGCCGGTTTTGAGTGGGAATTGGTCGCTTACTCATCCGACAAACCGGAAGAAAGGTATCTCTACGAGTAACGCACAAAGCCGCACTGCTCGCTTTCCCAAAGAGAAGCACCGCCCCTTACTCAACGGGGCAGTGTGTGCGTCATCGACTCTCTACTCACCAAAAAACTGCTTGATTGCGGTGATCATGCCTTGGGTGAGTTGGTGGAGTTGGTCGTCGCGGATGCAATAGGGTGGCATCACATACACCAGTTTACCGAAGGGGCGGACCCAAATGCCTTGGGCGGTCATTAAGGGCTGAATATCGGCCAGATTCACCGGATCGGTCAGCTCTATCACGCCAATTGCGCCAAGCACACGCACGTCCGCCACACACTCGAGGGCGCGAGCAGGCGCTAAGCCGGTTTTTAGCTGCTTCTCGATGTGCGCGACGGTCTGCGGCCAGTCACTTTCCAGCAAGGTATCAATGCTGGCGCAGGCCACGGCACAGGCGAGTGGATTGCCCATAAAAGTGGGGCCGTGCATAAAACAGCCTGCATCACCGCTACAAACCGTATCGGCCACATGGCGGGTGGTTAGCGTGGCGGCCAAGGTCATGTATCCACCGGTCAGTGCCTTGCCGACGCAGAGTATATCTGGGCTGATCCCTGCGTGGTCGCAGGCAAATAGTTTTCCTGTTCGGCCAAAGCCAGTCGCAATTTCATCCACAATCAGCAGCACATCAAACTCATCGCACAGAGCGCGCACTTGACGCAGGTATTCAGGGTGATAAAAACGCATACCGCCTGCGCCTTGCACGATGGGCTCTAAGATCACGGCGGCCAGTTGGCCGTGATGCGCGGTGAGTGCTTCGCGCATAGGGCGTATATCGCTAGGGTCCCACTCACCGTCAAAGCGGCTTTGTGGGGAAGGCACAAAATGATGCTGGGGCAGAAACCCTTTGTAGAGTTTGTGCATCGAATTATCAGGATCCGTCACCGACATGGCAGCGAACGTGTCGCCATGATAGCCATGACGCAAGGTCAAAAACTGTGCGCGCGATTCGCCGCGTCCCTGCCAATATTGCATCGCCATTTTAAGCGCGACTTCTACTGACACAGATCCTGAATCGGCCAAAAACACTTGCGTGAGCGGGGCGGGTGAATGCGCGACCAAGCGCTCACAAAGCGATACCGCAGGCTGGTGGGTAAGACCGCCAAACATCACATGCGACATTTTATCGATTTGCTGATGCGCTGCGGTGTTCAAAGCAGGGTGGTTGTAGCCGTGAATGGCTGCCCACCATGATGACATGCCATCAATCAGAACAGTGCCATCTTCAAGATGGAGCTCGGCGCCGCTTGCGTGTGAGACGGGCAAGCAAGGCAAAGGATCGAGCGTTGAAGTGTAGGGATGCCAGATATGCTCGCGGTCAAAATGTGTGTTTATGCTCATAAATGAACCAGATGTAAACCAGTGTTATCTTGTTGTGTTGACAGGTTAACGTCTGTGGGTAGACTAGCCAAGCATTAAAACGACAACAACGGGGAAAACCGCGTGGAAATAAGACACAACTGGACCGCACAGGAAGTGCAAGCATTGTTCGATAAACCCTTCATGGATTTGCTGTTTGAAGCGCAGCAAGTGCATCGTGAATACCATCCTGCCAACCAAGTGCAAGTCAGCACACTGTTATCGATCAAAACCGGCGCGTGTCCAGAAGATTGCAAGTATTGTCCGCAAAGTGCGCGGTATCGCACCGATGTTGAGAAAGAGCGGTTAATGGAAGTGGAACGCGTGCTCGAAGCGGCAGAAAAAGCTAAAGCTTCAGGCGCGACGCGCTTTTGCATGGGGGCCGCCTGGAAAAACCCCAAGCAACGCGATATGCCGTATTTGCTTGATATGATCCAAGGCGTCAAAGGATTAGGGTTGGAAACCTGTATGACTCTGGGCATGTTGGATGCGGAGCAAGCCAAGACCTTGTCCGAGGCGGGTTTGGATTACTACAATCACAATCTCGATACCTCACCTGAGTTTTACGGCAATATTATTACCACGCGGACGTATCAAGAACGCCTCGATACCTTATCCAACGTGCGAGACGCGGGAATGAAGGTGTGTTCCGGCGGCATTATTGGCTTGGGTGAAAGTGCTCGCGATCGCGCGGGTTTGCTGGTTGAACTCGCCAACATGCCGGCTCACCCAGAAAGCGTGCCAATCAACATGCTGGTCAAAGTAAAAGGCACACCACTTGAGGACGTCGATGACGTCGACCCGTTCGATTTTGTCCGCATTATTGCGGTGGCGCGGATCATGATGCCCAAATCGGCAGTGCGACTGTCTGCCGGGCGCGAAGACATGAACGAGCAAATGCAAACCTTGTGCTTTATGGCTGGCGCCAACTCGATATTCTACGGCTGCAAGCTGTTGACCACACCAAACCCTGACGAAGATGCGGATATGCAGCTATTTAAAAAGCTGGGTATTAATCGCGAAGCGGTCAGCCAAAAGCCCGATCAAGTCACTGAGCACGACTTACTTGAGCAAGTGGCCGAGCGAGTGGCAGCGCGCCCGCAAGAGGGCGATTTGTTCTACGATGCCAGTGTCTAAGTCCCCATGACTGATACAACATCAGCGCTGACCCGTCGTTACCAAGGCGAGCTGGCCGCACGCCAGCAACAAGGCTTATGGCGGCAAAGTGGTGACAATGCCGTCGCCGAGTCATGGCGCAACTTTGCGGGAAATGATTACTTGGGCCTTGCGCAAGACCCGCGACTGGTGAAAAGGGCGCAGCAGCACCTTGAACGCTGGGGTGTGGGTGCAACGGCCTCGCCGGTGGTATCCGGTTTTACCGCGGCGCATCAATCCCTTTGCGATCAGCTGTGTGACTGGCTCGGTTATCCGCAAGCGTTACTGTTTAACAGTGGTTTTGCCGCCAACCAAGCCTTGCTCTTTACGCTGTTAGGTAAAGACGATGCCTTGTTTCAAGACAAGCTCAACCATGCCTCCTTGATTGAGGCGGGTTTATTGAGCCCTGCCACGCAGCGGCGTTTTCGTCATAACGACATGGCACACCTTCGCCAACTGCTCGCGAAACAAACCCAGCCGTCCGCATCGCTGATTGTCTCAGAAGGGGTATTCAGCATGGATGGCGATGTGTCGCCAACCGAAAGCCTTGCCGCGATTGCCAACCAATCGGGCGCGCTCTGGGCACTGGATGATGCGCATGGGATTGGCGTGTTAGGGCAAGAAGGTGAGGGCAGCATCAGTCGTGGTGCGCGGCCGGATATTTTAGTCGTGACGTTTGGAAAAGCCTTGGGCGTCGCGGGGGCGGCAGTGCTGGCTTCTCCCACCATTATTGATTATTTGCGTCAGTTCGCGCGCCATTATGTGTATTCGACCGCCATGCCACCCGCGCAAGCGGCACTCATCGAGGATGCGATTAGGTTGGCACGAACAGAGCACTGGCGGCGAGAAACACTCAGCGCTCATGCCGAACAGTTAATGCAAGGGCTCCACGACTGGTTAGAGACGACGTCTGCTTTCGAACCGCACGCTGGTAATAGGCAGCCCTTCCCGCAACTGCTCGCGACGCCTAGCCCGATCAAGCCGCTGATTATCGGCGATTTGGCATCGTTACAGCAGGTAAATCAGGCTTTGATGAAGGCTCATATTCGGGTCGGGGCGATTCGGCCACCGACTGTCCCCGCTAACACTGCACGTCTGCGGATCAGCTTGTCGGCACAGCATCAAAAAACAGATATCACCGCACTGATCGAGGCGCTTAAGCCGGTATTAGCAAGCGACAAAGCGTGTGGGATGACAGAATGACCGTCGTCGATAAACAAGCGATTGCCAGAGCGTTTGGCCGAGCCGCGCCCCATTATGATGACAGTGCCACGCTGCAACGCCGTGTCGGCCATCGGTTGATGGCATTGGCTGAGTCAGAGCAAAAGTCTGTTCGTCTCGGTACCGTCTTAGATGTCGGCTGTGGCACCGGCTATTTCACTCAGCAGTGGATGACTCACGCTAAGACAGTGATTGGACTGGATCTCAGTGCCCCTATGCTTGCGACGGCAAAAGCGCGCTGCGGCGATGCCATGCTAGGCGTACAAGCAGATGCGGAGCATTTGCCGCTGGCCGACAACAGTGTCGATCTGGCATTTAGCTCGTTAGCGCTGCAATGGTGTGACGATTTGCATGTGCCATTGGCGGAGCTGAGTCGGGTCGTTAAACCCGGCGGGAAAATTCTTGTCTCGACACTGCTCACCGGATCACTGTGTGAACTCGACAGCGCGTGGAAACAAGCATGCGGAACATCACGGGTGAACCGCTTTATCACGTTATCTGGGTTACAGCAGGCGACCCAACGCGCCGGGCTGGTGCACGCAACCGTGTTGCAAGAAAGCGAACAGCTGACCTTTGCCAATGCCCATGCAGTGATGAAAAGCTTAAAAGGCATTGGTGCCACCTATCGCCCGCACGGTGCGGGGCAACAAGGGCTGGCGACAAGAGCGCAGTTTAGCGCGGTAGAAAAGGCGTATCAGCGTTTTGCACTCGCCGCCAACACCTTACCGGCGACCTATCAGATTGGCTACATAGTGATTAACCACCATGCATGACAGTTATTTTATTACCGGCACCGACACGGAAGTGGGGAAAACCTATACCACGGCGGCGCTGTTGCACGCTTTTATCAAACAAGGTTATCAAGCGGTGGGCTATAAACCTGTCGCTGCTGGTGCCGATTTAGCGCCTGATTACCAACTAAATAGTGACGCTGTCACTTTGCAGCACGCCAGTGCGTTCGCATTGCCGTATGCCGCGATCAATCCAGTGTTGTTAGAAACGCCGTGCTCGCCGCACTGGGCGGCCGTGTTAGCGAACAAGCCCATCGATACCCAGGTGCTGAGCGATGGGCTCTCGCATTTAAAACAGCAGGCTAGTCCGGTATTGGTCGAAGGGGCTGGAGGCTGGCAAGTGCCACTCAGTGAGACTGAAACGCTGGCCGATTGGGTGGTTGCCCACCAACTGCCAGTGATCATGGTGGTGGGGATTAAACTTGGCTGTTTAAACCATGCTTTACTCACCGCAGAGGCCATTCGCGCACGCGGGCTTAGGTTAGCCGGATGGGTGGCAAACGCCGTTGATCCCAAGGCGCAGCACAGTGACGAAATGGTGCGTTATCTTGATGCGCATTTAGATGCACCCTGTCTGGGGCACTTGCCGTTTGCTGCCGATGCCTCGCCAGCACAATGCGCGAGCCACTTAGATATTGAGCCGTTGTAAACATATTGCGAGAATGTAGCGATCAAAAAAGCCAGCGCTGTGCTGGCTTTTTGTCTATTCAGGTAGTCAATGCGGGTAGACAATTACTTCTGGTCGTCTCGAACACCCATTAGGCTTTGCTGAACCTCGGCCATTTGGCGCGCCGCTGTCGCGTCATCCGACGCTAACCCAAGCTCTGAGCAGGCTTCATCGAAGCTCATGCCGAGATGACAGGTTAAGATGTCGATAGCGACTCGGTAGTTTTCTTGCTCTGCCATGGTCTCACTCCATTGATAACGCGTTGCGTTGTTAAGGTTAGGTTGTCCACACTGGGTGGTTATAAACTTAATGGTTGATATGACCGCCGACTGCCCATTACTTTGTTGTCTTACGCAGTGCATCGGCGTCATAGTTTTAAACAGCTGCGCATAAATTAGCCTGAGTAAACCGCGATGACAACTCGACCAAAGTCTATATTGGGTTGTTTTTGTCTTTTTTATTGGGCTTTTCTGCCTCGATGCTTGTTAAATGTTTGAATGGATTGTTAAAAATTAAGAGTTGCGCGATATCACAATTTGTTTAGATCAGATCGAAATAACGTGCCACACTAACTGGTCGGTGCAGAGAGCTGGATGGTACGGGCGCCACAAGCGACGACTGGGATTTATTCGTAACAAATTGCATCAAAGGATTGTTTTTATCATTAATGCCCATACTATTTTTATCATTAAAACAAATAAGCGCTAAACACTGGGTTTAAGCGACGGAGACACACCATGAAACGCTTAGGATTATTTCTCGCTACCAACCTTGCGGTACTGGTCGTATTTAGCATTGTGCTGAATATCATTTATGCCGTGACAGGCATGCAACCGGGGAGCTTATCTGGGTTGCTGGTACTGGCAGCGGTATTTGGTTTTGGCGGCTCGTTTATATCGTTGCTGATGTCAAAATCAATGGCATTGCGCTCGGTGGGGGCGCAAGTGATTGAGCATCCACGCAATGAAACCGAGCACTGGCTAATGAATACTGTCAGTCAACAGGCGCAGCGCGCTGGCATTGGTATGCCAACCGTGGCGGTATATAACTCGCCTGACATCAACGCCTTTGCGACGGGGGCGAAACGCAACGATTCTGTGGTGGCGGTATCAAGTGGCCTGCTGCAAAACATGACCCGTGATGAGGCCGAAGCCGTGCTGGCGCACGAAATCAGCCACATTGCCAATGGCGACATGGTCACCATGACCTTGATGCAAGGGGTGGTGAACACCTTCGTGATCTTTATTGCCCGCGTTATCGCCGGTGCGGTGAGCGGCATGAACAGTGATGAAGAAGGTGAAGGCGGCGGCAACTGGATGATGTATTTCCTCGTCTCGTCAGTGCTAGAAATCGTGTTTGGTATTCTGGCTAGCATTCTCACCATGTGGTTTAGCCGTCATCGCGAGTTCCGCGCGGATGCAGGCTCGGCGCAGCTGGTAGGCAAGCAGAAAATGATTGCGGCGCTGGAGCGTTTGAAAGTCAGCCACGAGCCGAAACTAGAAGGCTCAATGATGGCATTTGGCATCAACGGTAAGAAAACGCTGAGTGAGCTATTTATGACTCACCCACCGCTAGAAAAACGTATCGATGCCTTGCGTCGTGGCGACTATCTATAATCGGATAGCGTTTACGCCGAGTCATCGATTAAGCGGCCTGCGGGCCGCTTTTTGTTTGTGTGCGACGCCACTTTATCCCCTCACTGGCGAGCACCGCACCCAATACAATCAACGCCATCGCTACCACGGTAAGCGCACTGACGGTTTCCGAGAACACGGGAATCGCGATCAGTGCGGCCACCACGGGCGTGAATGCGCCTATTGCGGCACTCATTTCTGCGCCCAAACGGCGAATCGCAAACGCATAGCTGTAATTGGCAATGATCCCCACGCCCAAGCCTTGCGCCAGTACATGGTAGCCCAGCTCACCGAGAGGGGCTTGGAGCAGATTAAACGAGATAAGCCCGCTCATCGCGCCCACGGGCAGCAGCAAGACGGCTGACATCGCTAATACCGCGCCGGCTTCTGCGGCATTTAAGCCCGTGACACGTACGCCAATGGTAAACCACGCCCAACTGATGCTGGCTGCGAGTAAAATCAAATGACCTTGGGTGACGCTCCACGGTGAGAAGAACAGCGAATGCCACAAAAATGCGCCAATGCCGATCACGATCAACCCAATCCCTAATCGTCGTCCCACCGAGAGCGACTCGCCATAAACGCCCCAAGCAATGGCGGAGACAAACAGTGGCAAGATTCCAGGAATTAACGAGGCGCCATCGGCCACAGGGGCAAACTGCATACCTATGGCGGCGAGCAGATAAAACGGTAAACCCGCCCCGAAGGCAATCGCAAACAGATAACGTTTGCGCACGGCAAAAATATGGCGCACACGATGACGGCTCAGCCAACCAAATAGCAGCGCCGCAGGCAAAAAGCGCAGTAGGGCAATATCGCCACTGGTTAACACCGACTGGCTGGCCTGACGCAAGGAGATAAACAGGCTCGCCCAAATGGTCACGGTGACAAGCATGGCGGCGAGGCCTAATAAACGTTGAGAGGTGGCAGGCATGGTTGATCACTTCCTTGATAATGGATGCAGTTAGTGTGGCAGCGTCAAGGGAGGGATTGGTGGCAAATTAACGGGTAGTTTCATCCCCTATTAGTGGTTATCATCGGTTAGTAGTAAATAATTGATGAAAATTACCAAGGAGGGGGTTTGGATAGTAAAGACAAAGCCATTCTGGCGCTGTTACAAGACGATGCGCGCCGCACCACGGCGGAAATCGCTGATGCCGTTGGGTTGTCGTTTTCGCCTTGTGCAAGACGAATTAAAAAGCTGGAAGCCGATGGGGTGATAGCGTCCTATCAGGTTACGCTCGATCGCCAGCGAATTGGGCTTAACATGACCTTTTTTGTCAACGTGAGTTTGAGCAATCACCGAGAAGAGGCGATTGTTACCTTCGAGCACGCACTGGTGGAAATGGATGAAGTCATCAACGGCCACGTGATCTCAGGTACATATGACTATTTATTGGAAGTGGTGACGCGAGATTTACCGCACTATGAAGCCTTTATGCGCCAGCTACAAACCTTGGCGATGGTCAAAGACATCAATACCAATGTGGCGATCCGCGCGGTAAAACAGAGCGCGGCGCTGAAGGTGTAGCGCCGCGCTATTAATGTGAAATAGTGGTTAGCGAATAGCGAATAGCGAATAGCGAATAGCGATTAGCTAAGGTGCTGGCTTAGCCAGTCACTAAAGGCATTTTGAGGCAGGGCACCGTTGAGTACGTCAACGCGCTCGCCGTTTTTAAATACCATTAGCGTCGGAATGCTACGAATTCGATATTGCGCCGCCAATGCTTGCTGCGCTTCGGTATCGATTTTAACAAAACGTGCGCGGCCTTCTTCTTGCTCGGCCACTGCTGCAAAGGCAGGCGCGAAGCTTTGGCATGGGCCACACCACGGGGCCCAAAAATCGACCACGACAGGCACATCGCTATTTAGCAACGCGTTAAAGTTTTCGCTGGTGCCCTCAATCGGTTTACCGTCCAGCACATCAGACTGACACTTGCCGCATTTGGGCGCGTCATTCACCCGCTCGTTTGGAATGCGGTTCATGGCTTGGCAGTGAGGGCAGCGTGAGGTCAAGGTTGTCATTGGGTTTCCTCGTTGAATTATTTGTGTCTAATATAAGCGGGTGACGTCGCTCGCCCAAGTTGAATTTATCAATCACTCAAATAGAAAAAGCCGATGACACGGCACCGGCTTTCATGAGGTGTTATTGATTCAGTGCGCGCTAGAGTGCATCCACCACATTGAGGATGGCACTGAGCATATCGCGACCGAAGGCTTGGCTGCGCGCAGGTGACCAACCAAAATCCGGGTCCGGTTGGTCGTTATGATCTTTAAATGGCATTTCAACTGTGTACGACAAGCATTTAAAACGCTCACCAATCCAGTTTGAGCCCACGGTCAGATTGGCCTTGCCAGGTGCGTCTTTGTCATAGCCGTGCTCGTCTTGGAACTCTGGCGTCACGGTGAGCAGGGCACGCTTAAACCTGTCCTCTAAATCCGCCATACGCGCATCGTAAGACGGGATCCCCTCGCAACCGGCAACAAAGTTATATGGGATGGCCTCATCACCGTGGATATCGAGGCACATTTTCACCCCTGTTTGCTCCATACGCGCACGAACATGATACACCTCGGGGCTGCGCTCAAGCGTAGGGGCTTGCCATTCTCGGTTCAAGTTGGCGCCCACCGCATTGGTACGCAAGTGGCCGCGCACGCTGCCGTCGGGGTTCATATTGGGCACCACGTAAACGTCGGCCTTTTCCAACAGCGCACGGGCAGTGGTGTCGGTGTCGTCAAGCAATCGGTCGAGCAGCCCCTCGATAAACCATTCCGCCATGGTTTCGCCTGGGTGTTGGCGAGCAATCAGCCAAATCGGTGTTTTCGGTTGGACGGATTCACCTAAATCGGCACGGATTTTCAGTAGGCTAATATCGCGCCCATCTAAGGTTTGGCCGAGGGTTTCTAGCTGACATTGTGGATAGGTCTGCGCTTGGTGAATTAAATCCAGGTGGCGCTCATAGCTATACGGCGCGAAGTAGGCGAAATACATCGAGCCATGTTGCGGCGTTACGTTAATGGTCAGTGTATCGCCGTCAAATTCGGTGGGGACGCGGAACCAGGTATCGCGATCGTAAGAGGCGACCGCCTGATAATCTTTCCAGCCTTCAGGGTAGGCCGAGCCTGCCAGTTGCTGAATATGCAGTGTGTGAGCCTGATTCACTTGCGCCTCTAAGCGAAAGTGGAACCACTGATAAAACTCAGACTGATTGTCGTGGTGAATGGCAAGTTGAATGTTGTTGATGTCGTCATCGTTAACAACGCGAATATTCCCGCTGTCGAACTGGCTAAAAATACGCATAGAGCATCCTTTATCGGTTTGAGAGGCCAGCTGTGTTTGCACCTGAAGGTAAGCCTTATGTTGTAAAACCGAGCGTGACTGTCTGATTAGCAACGAACCGAGTTACTCATTGTCTTCACTGACGAGCTCGCCACTGACTAATCACGTAGGCAAGATGGCTTTACTGGCTTATTATTAACAGTATTGCGCCTTATCTTGTCGTACTGTGTCTTAGCTGGCAAGGTGCCCTTATCACGCTATGACCATCTTTTTCCTCAAAGATTATCTTTTCCTCAACCAATAAGGAGCCACTATGCATTTGCAGGATCCTGAGCTTTTAAAAACACAGGCACTGATCAATGGGAAGTGGGTCGATGCCGACAGCCAACAAACCCGCGCAGTGACCAATCCTGCGAACGGAGAGCACTTGGCGACGGTACCTAATATGGGGGCGGAGGAAACTAGCCGCGCCATTGATGCCGCGGATGCTGCGCTACCCGAATGGCGAGATTTAACCGCCAAAGCGCGGGCTGACGTGCTTTATCGCTGGTACGAGCTGATGCTTGAGCACAAAGATGATTTAGCCGCAATCATGACGGCTGAGCAAGGCAAGCCGCTAAAAGAAGCCGCGGGCGAGATCCAATACGCCGCGTCGTTTTTACAGTGGTTTTCAGAAGAAGCGAAGCGAGTGTATGGCGCGACCATTCCCGCGGAGCAAGCGGATAAGCGTATTTCAGTGATCAAGCAGCCGATTGGCGTGACCGCGGCGATTACCCCGTGGAACTTTCCAGCGGCGATGATTACCCGTAAAGCGGCCGCAGCATTGGCGGCGGGTTGTACCATGGTGGTGAAGCCTGCCAGTGACACGCCGCTATCGGCCCTGGCCCTCGGTGAGCTCGCGTTACGAGCCGGGCTGCCAGCTGGAGTGATCAGTGTGGTGACCGGAGCGTCGGGCCCCATCGGTGATACCTTATGTGCTGACAGACGTGTCCGTAAGCTCTCGTTTACCGGCTCGACCGAAATCGGCGCACAGTTGATGGAAAAATGCGCCCCAACCATTAAAAAGCTCTCGCTGGAGCTGGGCGGCAATGCGCCTTTCATTGTGTTTAATGACGCCGATATTGATGCCGCGGTTGAAGGGGCCATTGCGGCGAAGTTTCGTAACGCAGGGCAAACCTGTGTCTGTGTGAACCGCATCTACGTGCAATCGGGCGTGTATGAAGCCTTTGCAGAAAAGTTTATCCAGGCGGTGAGTCAATTGCAGGTGGGTAAAGGCACCGACGACGGTGTGGACATCGGCCCACTCATCAATAAGGGGGCAATGGACAAAGTGAATGCCCACCTGGACGATGCCAAGCAAAAAGGCGCCGCGATTGAGCTGGGTGGCGCGTGCCCTGAGCTGGGAGAAAACTACACCCAACCGGCGGTGATTAAATACGCGACCCCAGCGATGCGGATAGCCAAAGAAGAGACCTTCGGCCCCGTGGCACCGCTGTTTTCTTTTGAAGAAGAAGCGGACGCCATCGCCATGGCCAATGACACCGAATTTGGGTTAGCGTCTTACTTTTATGCCAAAGACATTAGCCGGGTGCACCGTGTGGCCGAAGCACTGGAATACGGCATGGTAGGGATCAACACTGGCTTGATTTCGACCGCGGTCGCGCCCTTTGGTGGGGTGAAGCAATCGGGCCTTGGCCGTGAGGGCTCACACTGGGGACTCGATGAATACCTAGAAATGAAGTACTTGTGTTTGGGTCTGCCGTAACCTGAACGGTTTAAACCGCTAAGTGTTAAAAATTACTGACACGTAAAGCGGGTTTTACGCTGTTTATTGCAGTCAACTTGCCTCGAACGTCACCAAATTGGTGATAATTCAGTCAGGTTGACTGTTTTTTGGCGGCTTAGTGTATGAATATTTGCATTTGCCCACATCCGCTCTGTTGTTGGCTTTTCATCCGTGGTAAAACTCAAGTACTATGCGTAAGAGAAGTCCAACCGTTGCCTTGTGGCAGCATGTTGGCGAACCAAACCAAGTGGAGATACAAGATTGATCAATGTGTTCCTTGTAGATGATCACGAGCTGGTTCGCACAGGGATTCGACGTCTTTTAGAAGACGTTCGTGGCATAAAAGTGGTAGGGGAAGCCGACAGCGGTGAAGCTGCACTCAAGTGGTGCCGGCAAAATCACGCCGATATTGTCCTGATGGACATGAATATGCCAGGCATCGGTGGGTTGGAAGCGACACGCAAGTTGCTTCGTTACTCGCCGGACGCCAAGATTATCGTGCTCACGATCCATACAGAAAACCCATTCCCCACCAAGGTCATGCAAGCGGGAGCCGCGGGTTATTTGACCAAAGGCGCCGGTGCCGATGAAGTGGTGAATGCGATCCGCATGGTCAACAGTGGCCAGCGTTATATCTCACCGGACATTGCCCAGCAAATGGCGCTTAGTCAGTTCTCTGCCTCTTCAGATAATCCTTTCAAAGAGCTGTCAGAGCGTGAATTGCAGATCATGCTAATGATCACCAAAGGGCAAAAAGTCACCGACATATCCGAGCAGCTTAGCCTGAGCCCGAAAACGGTGAACAGCTACCGTTATCGCTTATTCAGCAAGTTGGGCATTAATGGTGATGTGGAATTGACCCACCTTGCCATCAGGCACGGCATGTTAGATACCGAAACCTTGTAACGCGAAGTAATGTAGTACGAGACCGCGCAGTGCCGAACACCTTCGATGCCAAAAATTTTCTGAAAACCGTTCCTCACCAGCCCGGCGTTTATCGCATGATGAACGCCGCGGGTGAGATTATCTATGTGGGTAAGGCCAAAGATCTCAGCAAACGCCTAGCCAGCTACTTTCGGGTCCAGGTTTCCAGTGAGAAAACCAAAGCCTTGGTGCGTAACATCGCCGATGTAGAGGTGACGGTGACCCACACCGAAACCGAAGCGCTGATCCTTGAGCACAACCTGATTAAGCAGCATCGCCCCAAATACAATGTGTTGCTGCGAGACGATAAATCTTATCCCTATATCTACCTCAGTGCTCACGAGCATCCGCGGCTAGCGATCCACCGCGGCGCGAAAAAGAAAAAGGGCGAATACTTTGGTCCCTTTCCTGATGCCAATGCAGTGCGCAAAAGCCTGCACCTATTGCAGAAAATATTCCCGGTTCGCCAGTGTGAAGACTCGGTGTATGCCAACCGCAGCCGGCCTTGCTTGATGTATCAAATTGGTCGCTGCTCTGGCCCTTGTGTGCCAGGGCTGATTAGTGATGATGACTACGCCGAGCAAGTCAATTTTGCCCGTATGTTTTTACAAGGCAAAGACCGCGAAGTGATCGACAGCTTGGTCGCCAAAATGGAAACCGCCAGCCAACAGCTGCAATTTGAAAAAGCGGCGGAATATCGTGACCAAATCCAAGCGTTGCGCCGCGTACAAGAGCAGCAGTTTGTCTCGCAAGACAGCGATGATGATATCGACGTTATCGGCTTTGCATTAGAAAACGGGGTGGCGTGCATTCATGTGCTCTTCCTGCGCCAAGGCAAAGTGCTGGGCAGTCGAAGCCACTTTCCTAAGATGCCGGCAGAAACCGACCCTGGTGAAGTGGTTTCAAGTTTTGTCAGCCAGTTTTACCTGGCGCAAGCGGAAGGGTGCACCATTCCCAGCCATATTCTGATTTCTGACGATATCGGTGATGATCTGGGTTGGCTATCGAATACCTTGAGTGAAATAGCCGGTCGCAATGTGCGCCTACAAAGCCGCCCGCGCGGGGCCAGAGCCCGCTTTTTGAAGCTGGCCAACACCAATGCCCGCACTGCTTTGACCAGCAAGATCAACCATCGGATGACCATCCAGAATCGTTACCAAGCGCTGCAAGAAACCCTGGGCTTAGAGCCGGTTAAGCGGATGGAGTGCTTTGATATCAGCCACACCATGGGCGAGAAAACGGTCGCCTCCTGCGTGGTGTTCAACCAAGATGGGCCGCTGAAAAAAGAGTATCGCCGTTACAACATTGAAGGGATCACCGGCGGCGATGATTATGCCGCGATGGCTCAGGTACTGACGCGCCGTTATAGCAAACAAGTCGAGCCAGAAAAAATCCCCGATATCATTGTGATTGACGGGGGTAAGGGCCAGCTTAGCCGTGCTTGGGAGGTGCTTAAGCCGCTGATTGCTGATTGGCCGATTAACCCGCTCATTTTAGGGGTGGCCAAAGGCACTAGCCGTAAGCCGGGGCTTGAAACCTTGATTAAGGTCTCGGGCGAGGAGTTTTCGCTGCCCGCCGACTCACCGGCGCTGCACCTTATCCAACATATTCGAGATGAAAGTCACGATCATGCCATTGCCGGACACCGCGCGGCACGGGGCAAAGCGCGCAAGCAAAGTGTGCTCACCCAAATTGATGGCGTAGGCCCTAAACGTCGCCAGGCCTTGCTGAAATACTTGGGCGGTATTCAAGAGCTGAAAAACGCCAGTGTTGAAGAAATCGCCAAGGTGCCCGGGATCAGCGCCACATTGGCAGAGAAAATTCATTCCTCATTGCAAGGTTAGTGGCAATGGGGCACCATAACCCAGTTAATCCTAAAATAAAAAGCTGAGCATGCGTCTAAATATACCTACCATTTTGACCTTTTTGCGCATTGCGCTTATTCCGGTCTTTGTTGTTGCCTACTATCTACCTTATGCTTGGGCGCCATTTGCGGCAGCATTGATTTTTGTGATTGCTGGCGCCACCGATTGGCTGGATGGCTATTTAGCGCGTCGCTTAAAGCAATCGACCCGTTTTGGTGCCTTTCTCGATCCCGTCGCCGACAAAGTGATGGTGGCGATAGCCATGGTGCTGATTGTTGAGCACTACGCCTCTATTTGGATCACGATTCCGGCGGCAACCATGATTGCGCGTGAGGTGATTATTTCAGCCCTGCGCGAGTGGATGGCAGAAATCGGCAAACGTGCCAGCGTCGCGGTCTCATGGGTGGGGAAATTTAAAACCGGCTCGCAAATGTTTGCATTGACCATGCTGCTTTGGCATGGCGCGCCTTGGATTGAATGGTTAGGTTACATTGCGCTGTACGCCGCGGCAGGCCTAACCTATTGGTCGATGTATCAGTACATGATGGCGGCCAAAGACGACTTGCTCGCCGACCCGGAAGAAGAATAAAACGGGCACTGAGCAAACGCATTCACGCCTATTACCTACTCATAAAAACGCAGCCACAATTTGGGCTGCGTTTTTTGGTTGCTGCTGGTGGCAGCGCGAAAGCACCGGCTTGTTTGTTGGCGTCGCGCTTAAGCTGACCGTCTGGCTTAGCGCTTAGGAATGGTCAGCACAAAGGCCGCTCCTTGCAGCGGGGAGTCGCTGGCGTGGATGTTGCCATCGTAACTGGCAATGATTTCATCGCACACTGCTAATCCAATGCCAGTGCCAGGATTGAGCTGATCGGCACGCACCCCACGCTGGAATATGCTTTCCCGATATTGCTCTGGTACCCCGGGGCCATCGTCTTCAATCGCCAATTGCCACACTTCGCCGTGATCGTCGAGCCGGATTTGAACCGTTTCAAGGCAAAAGCGATAGGCGTTTTCCAGCAAGTTACCGAGTAACTCCATCAAATCACTGCGGTGCACCGGCAAAGAGGCACTTTCATCAAACGCTCGCACTACTTTCACGGGTTTATCGCGATAGGCTTTATCTAACATGCCGGTCAGGCTATCAATCGGTGCGGTCAGTGGGCTATCTTCGCGTTTCAGTCCACATTGCCCCACCAATGCGCGTTTGAGCTGATATTGCACCATGTCATCCATCTGGCTGACCTGCTCCAAAATCCGCTTATTCAGCTGCTCGCGCGACAGATGATTATCATCGAGCAGGGCATTGGTGGCGGATAAACGCGTTTTTAAGCTGTGTGCCAAATCATCCATGGCGTGGCGATAACGGGATTTTTGCTTTTCCCGCTGGGTGATCATCCGGTTAAGCGCTTGGGTGACATCTTGCAGCTCATCAGGGTAATCGTTATCCAGTGTTTGCTGGCGTGATTCAGTAATCGCGATCAGCTCTCTGGCCAAGCGGCGCAGTGGAGAAAAGCTCCAATGACAGGCGGCGACCACGAGTGCCGACGCCGAGACAAACAGCAGGCTGATGTAAAACCACGTCTCTGCTTCTAAATCGGCTAACTGTTGTTTTTGTTTGTCGACGTTGCGCAGCACAAACAGCCGATTTTCGCTATCACCGGGTTGTTTTTCTGATGAAAGCCGTTGCGCCACCACGTTAAAGCCAGCAATGGAAAGGTACTGCGGCTTTTTCGCTTCGTTGGGAATATGTGTACAGATATCGTCGATATTAAACGCTTGCACATCGCGCGAGGTCCATAGCGTGTGGTTATCGGGTGTACATAGCACCGACATATAATCGCTGCTGGACGGGTCAAGCGATTGAATCCAAGCTGTCAGCTGGTCAGCGCGGATCAGCCCGTCTTTACTGAGCTGCGCCATCACCATCGGAATTTGTGAGGCCAGATCGCGCGAGTAAGCCGCCATTGAATTTTGCTGATACAGCTTATTAATCAAGGCCGCGAGCGCAATCGAGAAAAGGAGAATAATGCCAATGGAGGTGGCGAGTACGCGGGTGCGCAGTCGGGGGCGACATTGGCAAAGGGTAAGTTGGCCTAGTTTCATGGTTTACTCAGCTTGGATCTCGAACAGGTAGCCTTGGCCACGCACGGTCGAGATGGGGTTGTCGTGTCCGGTTTGGATCAGCTTTTTACGTAGACGACTGATCATCACCTCAATGGTGTTAGGGTCGCCATCTTGGTCATGATACAGCACATCGAGCAAGCGTTGCTTGGAGATCACTTCGCGACTGTGACGAATCAGGTACTCAAACAAATCATACTCAAAGGCGGTGAGCTCTAGCGCTTGCCCGTTGACGGTGACCGATTTCGCCAACAAATCTAACTCAATATCGCCAGCGGTGATAGTGGGCTTAACAAAACCGGCACTGCGACGCACCAATGCGTTTAATCGCGCCACCAGTTCCGGCTTTTGAAACGGCTTTACCAAATAATCATCCGCGCCGGCATCTAACCCCGTGACTTTATCTTGCCAATTGGCGCGCGCCGTGAGCACCAAAATCGGCAGGCGCAGCCCTTTGGCGCGAATATCACGAATCAGGCTAATCCCATCTTGATCGGGCAAACCAAGGTCAACAATGGCAATATCATTGGGGTATTGGTCAGCGTAATAAAGCCCTTCGCTGGCAGTGCTGGCGCAGCGAACATGGTGGCCGAGTTCACTGAGTTCGGTGTTCAGGTGATGACTTAAAATCGAGTCATCTTCAATAATAAGAACCTGCATAAAAGCCCCTGTAAAACAAAAAAGCGCCCGAGGTGGACGCCTTTATTATAGGTTTAATAAACTGAATTTTGGCTGACTCAGCGACCGTCTCCAGCGTGACGTTACACCAAAATAATCATCAAGGTGCCGGCTAAGGTCAAAATAACGTTGGCAATCGCATAAGTGCCCGCGTAGCCCAAGGCAGGAATAGTACTGCGGGCATGCTCATTGATCATATCCATCGCCGGCGCACAGGTTCTTGCCCCGATGATCGCGCCAAACAAGAGCGCGCGGTTCATCTTCAGCACATACGCGCCAATCAAATAGGCGACAATCACTGGGATAACACTGATCACAATGCTGGCCAAGATCACCGAAAAGCCCATGTCCGCGATATAATCAAATAGCCGGCTACCGGCGCTCAGTCCAATGCCAGCCATAAAGGTCATGAGGCCAAGATCTTTCACCATATTCAGCGCCCCTTGGGGCACATAGCCGAAAGTGGGGTGGTTGGCACGTAAAAAGCCGAGGCTGATCCCCGCCAACAGCAAGCCAGCGGCATTACCCAGGCCAAAGGTCACTTGGCCGAAGGTGAGGGTGATCATCCCTAAGCCCAGCCCCAAAATAAAGAAGCAGCAAAAGGCGAGCAAATCCGACATCTGGCTATGAATCGAAATAAAGCCGATGCGGTCGGCCAAGCCTTTTACGCGGCTTTTCTCACCACTGATTTGCAGCACATCGCCTTTGTTGAGGATAATTCCTTGGTCCATCGGCATCTCAACCTGAGCGCGCACCACTCGGTTTAAAAAGCAGCCGTATTCCGACAAGTTTAAATCCGACAGCTTTTTCTGCGCCACGCTGTCATTTTTCACCACGATTTCTTCCTCGACAATGCGCAAGTCGAGCAGATCGCGGTCAAACACTTCTTTACCGTTACGGAAGCTAGGGTCCAGCCGCGCATGGCTGTCGGGGTAGCCTACTAAGGCAATCTCGTCGCCTTGCTGCAAAATGGCATCCCCATCGGGGTTAGCCAAAATGCCGTTACGGCGAATACGCTCGATATAACAGCCGGTTTGGCGATAAATACCCAGCTCACGCAGGTTGCGGCCATCAATCCAATCGATCAATTCAGGCCCGACCCGATACGCACGAATAATGGGTAAATAGACCTTACGCTGTGATTCGCTGCCCAAGCCGCGCTCAATCGCAATCTGTTGGGCGGAGTGCTCAAGATTATGGCGCTGCAACTTCGGCATCAATTTGGCCAGCACAATCAAGCTCACCAGGCCAGTGAGGTAAGCCATGGCATAGCCGACACTGAGGTTATCAATCATCATCCCCAGCTGTTCGCCTTCCGCGCCGGTTAAGCCGGAGTTAAGTGCATCTTTCGCGCCCACCAATACCGGGGTGGCAGTGAGCGCGCCGGCCATCATCCCGGTGGCAATGCTGATATCCAGCCCCAAATGGTTTTGGAAGAACAGGGTTAAGCCAATGGCACTGAGTAACACCGCCAAGGCAAGCAATAGGTATGATTTTCCGTCACGGAAAAAGACGCCAAAAAAGTTCGGCCCCGCCTCAATGCCCACGCAGTAGATAAACAGCATAAAGCCGATGCTGAGGGTATCAGGCGAGAAGGTGAACCCCGCGTTGCCAAAAATGATCGCGGTGAACAACACGCCGATGGATCCGCCGAGTTGCACACTACCAATTTTGATCTTTCCGACCGCGAGGCCGAGGGCGAGAACCACAAAAAGGAGTAAAATATCGTTTTGGAGCAGGAGGTTATTGACGTCTATATTCACAGCACAAATGTCCGACAGAGCGTGCAGGGGGTTAATGTGGTGAAAATTATACCAACCTTAATCACACTTTGTTGTACAAATTTAGTGAAATAAAGATTAATTTTGCGTAAAAAAACACCAGTTGCACGTTTTTTGGAAGCATCCACAAAAAATGGCAGCCCCGACTGGCTTTTTAGACCCAACCAACACGCCCGCAAGATCTCGGCCAAATCCTCGAAGCAATCTCACAGAATTAGCGCTAGCTAACATTTTGGACATTAGGGAATGAAAACGTTATCACGCCTCTGTTAGGCTAATCCTTACTACAAAAAGGGAAATGGCCTATCGGGTGCCCAAAACCGGCGGGCGGTAGCGTGGGAAAGGCTGGATAGTTAACCCGCTTATCGAGTAGAAAGCCAAAGAGGATGCACGCTTTCGCGGGGAAGACACAGACAGTAAAAGCGATAGATACTATTAATAACAGTAACTTAAGAAAGAAAAGGCGCGTATAACGGTTTTGGGGAAGTGAGTGCGCGCGCTAATACAATGTTAGCCGTTTCATGGAGTATTGATGAGTTTTCAAAATAGAGAATGGTTTTACTCTTTTAGAGAGTTAGAAGAAATTGCTGATGTTAAAAAACTGGATAAGATATCCAACCGTATATTAAAGCAATATGCAGATGTAACTAAAGGTTGGAATAAAGATCTAAATTCAGAGTGGACTTGTCGAACGTACTTTGCAACAAACATGATCTTAAATGCTACGGTTCTTCTAAAGAATGCAGAGTACGCAGAAGAAAAGAACATGAGAATTGTAAAGCCATATATTGAATATTATGCGGTTTTATCATTGTTGTGATGTGTCGTTTACACATTACCAAGTCAAAACTGGGATGATGGGAAGTTGATTGAAATCTCCCACACTAAGGCAATTAATTTAGCTAGCGACTGGCTAGCCCTTTTTAATAAATCTGAAGCTCAAGAGCTAAAAGACTTATGTAAGCTTCTTAAAGCACAAAGGGAATTAATTTCATACAGAGCACCTGCAAGTGGGGATGCAAACCTAGAAAATAGTTACGATGTAAATAAAATTTGTACAATATTAGTTGAACTAGCTCATTTTAATTCGGTTTTATTGGAGGCGTCAGTTAAGAAAAATGCAGATCCCAAAGACTTTATTGTTCATCACTCTGATATAGATAAAATTGTTAATGTTAACATCGAAGGAATCGAGTTCTACGACCGTTATGATTCTTATCGCCTTGATTACATAAGGCGCAAAGGTCCTTACCCTTCAAACCTCAGGTGTACAATGACAGAAGGGCAAACCGAAGACTATATTGGAGCTTGGGACAACGACGAAGAATTTGAAGATGATGAAAGTATTTACCATGGCGGTAGTCCTTGTGACTGGCAAGCAATATTTGATATCCCGTAACCACACAGCTAACAAGGCCTTTAAACGGAACAAAAACAGTTGGCTTTGTTTCGTGCCTCACAAGTGTAGCCAACTATTTTTGTCTGCTTAAGGCGGCGTTAAGTTGCTAAATAGGGAATTATGAAAAATTTTATAAAAGTAATGCAACCAATTTTCGGACTGGTAATCCTAGGGCTCCTTGTTTGGGGCGGCTATGAATTACTAGTAGCAGTTGCTTTATTGTTTAAATCCGTTGACCCCAAGTTAGGGGCGGGAATGCTTGCGGCTTCTGCAACTGTATTGGTATCAGTAGTTTCGGTACTTTTTTCAAAGAAGCAAGAACACAAAGTAGATATTGAAAACCAACTAAGAGAAAAGAAAATACCAATTTACGAAAATATCATAGAGTTCATATTCTTAATAACCTTTTCTGAAAAGTTAGGTAAAGCGCAACCCACAGAAAAAGAAATGATCGCATTTTTTGCTGATACTACTCGCGATTTGGTTATCTGGGGTTCAAAAGACATTATCAAAGCATTTGGTGACTTTAAAGAAATGCTGGGTACTTTAGCTGAAAATGGTGATACTGCTGGAATGCTAGCTACAGTAGAAGACTTTCTATTTGCTATCCGCAAAGATCTTGGTCACAAACATACTAAGGTTAGGCGAGGAGATATTTTAAGATTGTACATTAATGATGTAGATGTTTACTTCCCGCAACTTAACAAGGCCAGTCAGCAGGACGCAGCGTAGCTGCGCCTCTGCTGGCGGCGTTATATGCATTCAGAGATCTTGGGGTTGTTATGAAATCTAAGTTAATGGAAACAAATTACGAAAACTTCTATGCTGATTGTCCTGTTTGTCAGCATTCAAATATTTTTAATCGTAGAGATGATCTAAAGACTTTTAATCGAATCTCTCGGATGCAAGTTACATGTCAAAACTCCGAATGCAGATTGGAGTTTGAAATTGGTAACGATTTAATCAATTCTCCCAGTGAAATGCTTCTTATGGAAGCTGAGAGGCTGATTGATATAAAATCCTATATGCTTAGTGTTATAGTATCCGTACAGGCGGTGGAGAATCATATTAGTCAGCTTCTGTTGCTTGAACTGGCTTACAAGAAATTTACAAATCCAAATGAACTAAACAAGTTAAATGAGTTGATTGAGATTTATGCTAAGCGTACGAAAAAGTATGGATTCCAGTGTCAGGTAAATTTTCTAATCAATTATATGTTGCTCGATTCGAAACCACTTACATTAGAAGATTCATTAAATTATGTTTCATCGTTGCCAGAAAAACAGAGTACGTGTAAAAAAGAAGCTATTACTAACTCCATCGATGCTTACAAGGGTTTAGCAACCGCTCTTTACAATACGGAAATTCATAGAATTAGAAATAAAATAGCACATAAACAGGCACTACGTCCTAGTGGTAACCAAGCTGAACAAGTATTAGAAGAAGCTAGCAAAATTATATATATGTCACAAAATGTGTTCGATTCACATGTAATTGATTTCAATTTCTACCTCAACCAATGCATATAAAGGCGTTATATTTTACGGGGGTAATATGCCAATCAAGCAGTTTGATAAGTGGATTGATAGCATCGTTTCTAAATACGAAATTGAAGCTCAATGCTGCAGTAAGTTTTCAGATGTTTTCTTAGGCTACTACTCTCCAGAATACTTAGCTAAATGCAAGTTTGTTGTAACGGACGTAATCCCGAAGCCTGACATTCCCGAACTACGCCATATTGGTTTAGGTGATTTTCTTGATATGGATTGTGGGGCAATCACCTACAAACACATGTACTTTATGAAACCCCAGCATCAAGAAAACTTAGAAATTCATATTCACGAACTCATGCACACAATTCAATGGGAGCAGCTAGGTGGAGAAGGCTTTTTGAAGCGGTACGTTCAAGAAATCAATGAACACGGCTATGACAATGCGCCATTAGAGAACATGGCATACGATCTAGGTCGCAGTTTCAAATCAGGTGGCGCTGCAGTTGATGTAGCTAACTTAGTGCGTGAAAAAATATAACAAATTGCTTAACAAAGACTCCTAACGCTTGGCGACTTAAGTCCCAATTTCAACTCTGTGTTTATGGCACAATATTTAAGTTAAGTGGCATCGCGTTGTCGCTTGTTAGCAAGGCGTTATACGGTCTGACCACTATCTGTGTGCTCATGTATATTAATGTTAGCGATGAATTTTGGAGGAAAATGAAATATTATCAAAATACAGAGGCAGGTCAAATTTATACGTTTGATAATAAAATAAATGCTCAAGATATTGGCAATAGAAATATTCCTAAGACCTTATCTGATAAAGTATTTTTCAAGCCTGATGATTCGCATGTTTGGTATCAATGAGATTGGATAAAAAGGGAAAGCTCGCTTATGAAATATGAACAACCTACTTCCAGTGTTCCTTCTTATAACCCTGCTTGGATGGCTTATATATCACCATATTCTTTTATTTATCGTAATAAAAATTCTGGATTAGGCATCTCTTTAGATGATATAAATAATAATTCTTATGATGGTAACAAGTTAGGGGAGATTGTTGCTAAAATTCCTATCGATTCATCAATGGGAATTTCTGCATTGATTAGTTATGATGGAGCAATAGCTGTACCTCAATGTGATGACTTTCCGACTAAATCTGATGGAATTGAAAAGCTTAATGAAATTCAGTGTAGTCTTTTATTAGGTGGTATCCATACAGAGGTGCTTCACTCGAATGCACTTTCAATTGGATTTTTACAGGATAAAGTTAGACTTTTTTCTTACACACCATCTATTCATACACAACTAAGATTAAATTGGTCGTCAGTTAGTGAACGAAAAAACTTGTTAAACCCTCGAGTGTTGTTTGTGGAAGATATTAAGAAGGCATTTTGTCAAGGGCAAAAAATCATTAAGGAAATTTACAACTTTTCGCCATTTTTCCTTTTAAATGCTTACACAGCATTGATCCATCGGAATAATAGTGATGCATTAAATAATCTTTGGATAGTTGTAGAACAGCTTACTGATTTCCTATGGAAAGAACAGTACCTAAAGATGAATGCTTGGTCACCGAGACTACAACGTTGCCATAGTCATTTAGCTCAGAAAAGGCAACTAAAAAATATTTGGGCTAAGCAGCAGATGTTGAGGCTCTCAAAAATAATTACCAAAAGATGCCATAAGACTCTTTCTACTGCTCGTACTACACGTAATGATTTAGTTCATGACGGTACTGTTCCTGATTTTTGCGTGATTGAGGCTCTTTGGGACGTTTTACCCTCATTATTTGAAGCCTGCTCATCCATTCATAATATTGGCATAAATAATATATGCTGTTATGGTGATGGTAATTGGGATATTCCTAAAAAAACAAATTTTGATGATTGGTCTGAACTTTCAATTAAGTTAAATGATGTCGAGTAGAAAGATTATATATACTACTTTGTAAATACTACAGTATTCGACCGTATTTTATCGCTCCCACGCTCCAGCGTGGGAATGCATATCTAGCTCTTGCTATTATTCAAACACAAACAGCACCATAACCAGTGTAACATTATGCTACCTAGAGCATTGAACTGGCTTGCTCGCTAAAGGTATTGACGCTGTCCGCTAGTGTTAGAAAAGAGGTCAAGTGCAGTTCGGTGAGCATGTGGCGAAGCCTGTTTATGATTCAAAATCCATATACATTCCCACGCAGGAGCGTGGGAACGAGTTAAAAAGTTTAAAACATGTTCGCACTCGCGGAAAAGCAGGCTTACACAAGAAGGAGAATATGCACATACCCAAGAATATGGAAATGACTGGCGAGGGCGCAATTAAGGCGTTCATTTCCGATTATGGCTTTGGCGTTCTCGTTTCTAATGATTTGAATGCAACACACTTACCCTTAGTCTATGAAGCAGAGGAAGGGGCGTTAGGCTGTCTTTATGGGCACTTTGGCAAGGCTAACGCACATTGGAAAGTAACGGAAAATCAGCGTGTTGTGGTTATCTTTAATGGGCCGCATTCGTATGTATCACCATCGTGGTATAAGACAAAGCCCGCCGTGCCGACATGGAATTATGCGGCTGTGCATTGTTACGGTGTCTTAAAGCTTTTGAGTGACAAAGAAAACGAATGGGCAATGAAGCAGCTTGTCGCGAAGTATGAACCTGGTCTGCTTGATGCACCGGAAACGATGCCAAGCGATTATCAAGCGAAACTGCGCCAGTCAGTCGTGGGCTTTAAAATTGTTGTTGACGACATTCATGCAAAGGAAAAGCTGGGCCAACATCGAAAATCGGACGATCAAACAGGCGTGTTCGCCGCACTCAGTGACAGCACGCATCCAAATGATATCGCCTTGGCGGCGTATATGAAAAAACGTAACCTTGGTACAGGTAATAAGTAACACCTACCACTCGTGGTGTATTAGCAGCTAGCCGTCGAAGGCTCAGGAAGATGAGTACGGCAGCTTCTCTAAAATCTAAAACAAGAAAAACCACTCTAAACACAACATCGATAATAAGGAGCAAGGATGACTGACGTTTTATCACTCGTTTCAATAGGGTTCGCATTTTTTGTTGTCGCGGTCTCCCCGGGGCCGGCGAATATCTCCAATGCAACCATCGCCATGAGTAAGGGCCGAAAAGTCAGCCTTGTTTACGGCGCAGGGTTGTCCATTGGGCTGCTGTTTTGGGGCATTGTCGCCGCCAGTGGCTTGGGTGTGGTGCTGCAAGGGTCGGTGTATTTACTCATGCTGCTAAAAATCGTGGGTGGCGTTTATCTTCTATGGCTGGCTTATCTTTCTTTTAAATCATCCTTTAACGCCGCCGCGACGGTATCCACAAACGATAACCAAGAAGTGGGATACCGAAAATGGTTTGTTCGTGGCGTGGTTTTAAATTCCTCTAATCCTAAAACCGTGGTGGCATGGATGGCGGCTTTGTCGGTTGGAATGGGTTCAAGCAGTGATGGGTTGTTTCTTGTCACGGCGGTGCTGACTTGTATGCTGGTCGGCTTTTTGGTGAATGGGATGTACTCCCTGTTGTTTTCAATCAACGGCGTGATGAACGTCTACCAGAAGGTGGCGCATTGGGTTGAGCGGGTAGTGTCTGGGATCTTTGTACTGGCAGGATTAGGATTGCTGCGCTCCGCCTTTAGCCGCAATCCTGCGTGAGTCGTGACACACAAGGCGCTAGAGTAAGTGTGTTATTGCTAGGTGCGCGGGACTCAGCCCTTTGATAAAGAAAATTGTCGCGCTATTACTGACGTAATCATGCATATTGGAGTCTCAATAAATGGCACTCAGAGCCTTCACCCGATCTGACTACGAGCGATTGATAAACTGGATCGACTCAGACGAATTAAATTACCAATGGGGCGGCCCAACCTTTGATTTTCCGTTAAATGCGCACCAGATCAGCCAGCATTGTGCACAACCTGACGTGTGGCCTTTCATGTTTTCTGTCTCGGGGGAGAGCGCGGGATACGCAGAGTTGGTCAAAACCAGTGAGGATCACTTTCGTATTTGTCGTGTTTTTATCGCTAAGCCGTTTCGCGGTCAAGGCATCGCCAATCAAATGCTCTGCCAGCTTATCCAATTGGCCACGTCAGAATATCGTGCTAACGCGTTATCGCTCGCGGTGTTTGAGCACAACACCGCGGCTAAACGGTGCTATGAGTCATTGGGGTTTTGTGGTCACTTCTCGAGAAAGCGGTATGCGTTCATTTCGCGGTGAGTCATGGGTATTGCTACGTATGGAAAAGTCGCTCTTATCATCCGATTAACGCTTTACCTCAACCCAACTTGAGGGATTAATCTGGTGCCATTCACATAAGGAGTCGACGATGACATCAGCACCCATGATTGAACAGTATTTACATCGCCTCGCTTTGAGTGAGGCGAAGGGCGTGGCACTGGTCACTGAGCTTATTGAAAAGCACTTGGCGCGGTATGCGTTTTCTAGCCTCAATGCCTTGGCAGGGCAGCCGCTTTCTTTACAGACGGATGCCTTGTTTGAGCGATTGGTGGTGAACCAACAAGGCGGCTATTGCTTTGAGCACAATAAAATTGCCTACCTTGCCCTGAAACATTTGGGGTTTGATGTACGCAGTGTGCTGGCGCGGGTGATGCTTAATGGTAAACCTACCAATCCCCGCACTCACCGTATGAATGTGCTTGAGCTCGATGGTGAAACGTATCTGGTGGACGTTGGTTTTGGCAATAAAACCCCGCGCGGGTTACTCAATATCAACCAGCGCACCTGCACCATCGGGCACGATACTTATCAAATCACGCGCAATGGCGATGTAGTGACGGTGGTATTACACGAGCCCGAGCAACCGCCACTAACACTGTACGAGGTTGAGCTTTATGATGTGGTAGAAGCCGACTTTGAAGTGGCGCATTTCTATTCTCATCAACATCCTGATGCGGTTTTCGTCAAAAATTTAGTGGTGTCGTTGATCACCGCTTCACACCGCTATTTGATCCGTAATCAGCAGTTTTTGGTGTGGAATGCGGCAGGGGAAATTGTCACCGATAAAAGCATCGATAGCGTCGAGGCATTAACTCAGCTGGTTCACGAGGTGTTTTTATTGCAACCACCCAAAGCAGTGTTGGAAACCGCATTTGCGCAGGTAGCGGCCAACGCGGCGGCGTAAAAAACGATACGCAACTTTGTGTATTAAGCAAAAAGCCAGCACATTGCTGGCTTTTTGGTTTGTGAGTCGTTTATCGGTGTGACGTTAACCCTGCAAAACATGCATGAGCATTTTGATGCTGAGCAAGAGGGATAACACGCCCAATGTCTTTTTCAGTTTATCGGCGGGCAAGCGTGCGGCACAGGCGACACCCAGTGGTGCCGAGAAGTAACTGGCGAGCGAGAACAGCACCACCGCGGGAAGGTAAATATAGCCAAATGTGAGTTGCTCCGGTGTGGTGTTTTCCCAGCCGTTGAGCAAATACCCCAAGGTGCCCGTGATGGCGAGTGGAAACCCAATCGCTGCCGAGGTGCCAACCGCGTTTTTTACTGCTAAGTTTTGGCCGATTAAATAAGGGACGATCATGCCGGCGCCGCTGACTGAGACGAGGGCAGAAATGGTACCAATCAGTGTACCGACCGCGACATTGCCTGCCGGTTTGTGTGGCGTTAAGTTGGCTTGTGGGCGTTTGGGTTGGAACATTTTGTAAGCCACATAAAGCATAAACAGACTAAAAAAGAGAGCGAGCGCCACACCGTTGACAGCCGCGGCTATGGTGGTGGCGATAAAGGTGCCGGCCATCACACCGATCGCCATGTTAGTGGCAAGTGATGTATGGACATGGCCTTTGGCATAATGGGCACGCATACTACTGAAGGTGGTGAACACCATCGCGGCCATTGAGCTCCCGAGCGCCATATGGACGACGTGTTGGTCGCCAATCCCTTGCGCCGCAAACAATAAGGTAAAGGCTGGCACCGTTAACCCACCTCCTCCAACACCCACTAAACCGGCAATAAAGCCAACTCCCATCCCTAATAACGCGTAATAAATGGCGAATGTTACGTCGATCATCGACCGTTCCTTTCTTTTGCTAACCACAAGACTTCACTGTAGGGTGTTATTGTATTGGCATGTTAATGCGCTTTGGCCTAATAATAATGAAATATGGCCAAGTAGGGAGAGCGGTATGGGCGTTTGGGAGACAAGTGAAAGAGCGTCAGGCGCGGCGCTGATCACCTGTTCGTGGTCACGTGAGGCTGATACTGGTAAAAGAGACACAAAGCGGTATCACTGGCACACGCACCATAGAGGGCAGCTTTTATGTGTGCAATCGGGACTGGTGCAGATAAAAACGGCTGAGGGCACATGGGTGTTACCACCGTCTCGCGCTGGCTGGATCCCTCCCAACGCGAAACACAGCGTGCTTTTTTGTAATGCGGTGAGCGGCTATTCGGTGTTACTTTTACCTGCCGTATGCCAGTCGTTGCCGAATCGCCCCCAAGTGGTCGGGTTGAATCAAATGCTGGAGTCGATGGTGGTGCGAAGCGCGGGATGGGATCAAGCGCAGCTCACTGCGGAGAACCGACGCATTGCTGATGTGATCATTGATGAAATCCGCACTGCAGAGGCTGAAGCGCTTTATCTACCGATGCCAACTGATCCGCGATTAGTGCGCGTTGCCGAGGCGATTTTACGTCACCCAGATAGCAAAAATACTGCGGAGCAGTGGGCTGAAGTGGGGGCATTGTCAGCCCGAACACTGCGACGTTTAATGCCGGCCGAAACCGGCCTGACCTTTGTGCAATGGCGAAACCAAGCGCAGTTGAATCACGCATTAGCACTATTGGCGCAAGGTGAACGGGTGGGCGATGTGGCCTTTGCGTTAGGCTACGCGACCCCCAGTAATTTTATCGCCATGTTTAAAAAGGCAATGGGACATCCCCCGGCCTATTATTTTTCTGGCTCACAGCGTAAGGACGTGCGATGAACATAAAACGATGGTTGATGGTAATGGCTTGGCTGGCATTGTCCTTCACTGTGAGTGCCAAGGAATTTGCAGCCAGTGGTTTGGCTTCACAGACGGTGTTTAACCCCGAGCGTGAATCGACGATCGAGGTGGATATTTGGTATCCCACCACATTGGATTCAACCAGTTTTGAGTTCGGCAAAAACAAAGTATTTGTGGGGACGAAAACCAACCGGAATGCGCCGGTTGCGTCGGGCAAACACCCTGTTGTGCTGTTGGCACATGGCGGCATGCGTGCATCGCCCTTCCACGCGGGGTGGGTGGCGTCCGGTTTGGCCAAAGCGGGATTTATCGTGGTGGTGCCGCAGCAACTTGGGTTTTCGGCCGCGAATGTTACGTCGGCACCAAGTGAGTTGTGGTTGCGGCCGAGCGATCTATCAATCAGTTTGACGCATCTTATGAATACCGCGCCGTTTGAGCAGGCTATCGATACTGACCATGTGTATGGGGTTGGTTTTTTCTTAGGCGGCACGTCCATGCTGTCACTGGCGGGGGCGAAGTTTGATCCGGCGCTTTACAAGCAATCTTGCACACAGGAAGGGGTGAATATTGATTGTCGCTGGCTCCAGAAAAACAAGGTGGATTTGAGCAAGGTGTCTGAGTCCATGCTTAGCCGCACCAATCACGATGATCGTGTCAAAGCCATTGTGGCGATTAATCCTGAATTAACCAAAACATTGGATGCGCAGAGCCTTGGTGACATCAAGGTGCCTGTGAAAGTAATGGATATTCGTAGCCGTCATTCTGCGCTGCCGGAATTGGAGGTCGCTGAGTCTATTGCCGCGATTCCGAATATGGCGCTAATGACAACGTCGCATACCACCATTTTTAGTGCCTTTAGTCGGTGTACGGCAAAAGGTGTGCAGATATTAGCATTGGAAGGGGAAGGCCATCTTTGCCAAACGTCAGCGCAACAATCCCGAGAAGAGGCGCATAGATTGATTATGAACGCGATTATCCGCTTTATTGATCACCAATGACGGGCTGACTGGTGCATATGTGCAAGGTCGTCACGAACACAGAACACAAAAAAACCAGCCAATGAGCTGGTTTTTTTAAATCGGTCACTCGGCAAATTAGTCTTGGAAAAGGCCGAGGTTTTCTTTGGCGTAGGCTTCAAATTCGGTAAAGCCGCCAACGTGCTCTTGGTCAACAAAGATTTGTGGCACGGTTTCAACCGGCTTGCCGACGGTTTTTTCTAGATCGGCTTTGCTGATGCCTTCTGCGTGGATATCAACATAACGGTAGTTGAAATCGTCACGGTTTGTTTTTAGATCTTCCGCGAGGTCTTTAGCGCGAACACAGAATGGGCAGCCGGGGCGACCAAAAATCACGACGAACATATTCATCTCCTTTAGCGTTAATAGTCTTACTATGCCTGATGGGCGCGCGTTAGAAAAGATGAATTTCCCTCTCGCACCAATAGGAAAAACCGATGATAAGCGTCAAGGCGTGCCAGTGCGTGGGGTCACGTGCTTGTGGGGTGAGTGGGACATAAAGCGCGAGAGCAGGGTGATTGCTTCGTTGAGTATAAAGGTGTAAAACCATCAAGTCCCGCTTTTACGGCTCAACGTCAAATAAGGAAGCACAATGAATCCAACGATTGAGACACTTCTTTCTCACCGCTCTATTCGCAAATTTACTCAAGATGCCATTTCTCCCGAGCAATTAACCCAGATTATTGATGCGGCACGCGCGGTATCCAGCTCAAGTTTCTTGCAGTGCACCAGCATTATTCGTGTGACGGACAAAGAAAAACGACGCTTATTGGCAGAATACGCGGGCAACCAAGCGTATGTGGCCGATTGTGCCGAGTTCTTAGTGTGGTGTGCGGACTTCCATCGTCACGAGCAAATCAACCCTAATGCCAAATTGGGCTTTACCGAGCAGACGCTTATCGGTGCGATTGATGGCGCGATTATGGCGCAAAATGCGATGGTGGCAGCGGAATCGATGGGCCTTGGCGGCGTATATATCGGTGGCTTACGCAATCAGCCGGAAAAGGTGGCCGAGTTGTTGGCGATGCCGAATCACGTGATGCCTTTGTTTGGTATGTGCTTGGGTGTGCCGGCGCAAGACCCAGAAACCAAGCCTAAATTACCTGCACAGCTTTTGGTGCACGAGAACAGCTATCAAGCCATCGATGAGGCGGCGCTAAGCGACTATGACAACCAAGTGCGCGAGTATTATCAAACGCGCACGGGCGGCAATAAAGACATGAGTTGGAGCGAGCAGATCTCCGCCACGCTAGAAAAAGAAGCGCGTCCGTTTATGAAAGACTTTCTGCACAGCAAAGGGTTTAGCACCCGTTAAAAAAGCGCCTAAACGTGATGGATAAAAAAGCAGCGTTTTGCTGCTTTTTTATTATTTATCGCCTCAGTTTGTCCAGTTTGCTATCTGATTTGATGGATTTATTGTCTAATCCTGCCTCTAAGCGCTAAAACCTATTTACATCTGTCCTGTAAACCGTAATATTGCCGCGTTTTTGCGCGTGATAATCACTTTTATCTGACACTATCCGCGCTCATTTTCAACATTAAATTGTTTTTATACGAAGTAGGGCTCTGATGGAAAACAAACTGGCAAATCCTGCCCCTTTGGGGTTGATGGGTTTCGGAATGACCACGGTATTATTGAACATTCATAATGCGGGTTTTTTCCCTATCGATAGCATGATCTTGGCGATGGGCATTTTTTATGGTGGCTTGGCGCAAGTGATTGTCGGCATCATGGAATTCAAAAAGGGCAATACCTTTGGTACCACGGCATTCACCTCTTATGGCCTGTTTTGGCTGACGCTAGTAGGGCTAATCGTCATGCCAGAAATGGGGATTGCTCAACCGAGCCCAGCGGGCTTTATGGGTTGGTACTTGGTGATGTGGGGTGTGTTTACCGGCTTTATGTACATCGGTTCACGCCGTTACTGCCTGGCTAAGCAGTTTGTCTTTGCTAGCTTGACCGTACTTTTCTTCTTGCTAGCAGCGCGCGATTTTACCGGTAGTGCACTGATTGGCACCATTGCAGGCTTTGAGGGCATTGTGTGTGGTTTGAGTGCGATTTACTTCGCGATGGCGCAGGTGCTTAACGAAGAGTACGGCCGTACTGTGTTGCCCGTTGGTGAGCAAAAAGCAACGCTAGCGCCGCAAACGGCGTAAACGTCTGATACTAAACGCCTGGTACATTGTTGAGATCTAAAAAAGCTCGGCCATCAGAGGCCGAGCTTTTTTTATCCGCGATTAAGCCTGACAGTGAAGGGTTAACACATCACTTTAACGGCCAACCCACCTTGTGAGGTTTCGCGGTATTTGGCGTTCATGTCTTTGCCGGTTTCCATCATGGTTTCAATCACTTTATCCAGTGATACACGCGGCTCGGACGAACGCTGAAGTGCCATGCGTGAGGCATTAATGGATTTCACCGCCGCAATGCCGTTGCGCTCAATGCAAGGCACCTGTACTTGCCCGGCAACCGGGTCACAAGTGAGGCCTAAGTTGTGCTCCATAGCGATTTCGGCCGCCATACAAACTTGGTGCGGGCTACCGCCCATCAGCTCAGCGAGGCCAGCGGCGGCCATAGAGCAGGCGACGCCCACTTCGCCTTGGCAACCGACTTCGGCACCTGAGATAGAGGCGTTTTGCTTGTACAAACCACCAATCGCGCCGGAGGCGGCAAAAAATCGGGTGTAGATTGACTTATCAACCGGCTCGATAAATTTGTCGTAGTAGGCCAGCACCGCAGGAATAATGCCACATGCGCCATTGGTGGGCGCGGTCACCACGCGGCCACCGGCAGCGTTTTCTTCGTTAACGGCAAAGGCAAACATGTTCACCCAATCGACCACGGCCATGGGATCAATGTTATATTTTTCGCTGGTCTTTAGTTGATGACGTAAGGCGGCAGCACGGCGCGGCACACGCAGCGGGCCAGGTAATACGCCTTCGTTTTCCATCCCGCGCGCCATACACGCCTGCATGGTTTTCCAAATGTCAGCGAAGTAGGTATCAATCTCGTCCTGGCTGTGCATGCTGCGCATGTTGGCCATCACCAAGCCGCTGATCGAAAAACCGGTTTCTTGGGTGAGTGCCAGTAGGCCGTCAGCGCTATTGAAGTCGTAAGGGACTTGCACCGCTTGCATGGCAGGCTGACCAAATTCGGCTTCTTCAACAATAAAGCCACCGCCAATCGAGTAATAGGTTTTACTCAGTACACACTCATCGCCTTGCCAGGCATGGATTTGCATGCCGTTCTCGTGCAGTGAGAGGTTAGAGGTATGAAAGTTCATCCCTCCATCACGCGGGAAGGCGACGGCGTGCTGTTGCTCACCCAGTGGCAATTGCTCTGTCTCTTCTACCCGCTTAATAAAGCTGGGAATCGAATCGATATCAACGGTTTCAGGGCTGTTGCCTGCTAAGCCCATAATCGTGGCGATGTCGGTGTGATGGCCTTTACCGGTGAGTGACAATGAGCCGTATACGTCAACCGTGACGCGATCGACGTCGGTTAAACGCTGACTGGCGGTTAGCTCATCAACAAAGCACTTGCCCGCTTTCATTGGGCCAACCGTATGAGAACTGGATGGGCCAACGCCAATCTTAAAAATGTCAAAAACACTGATCATGTGTCTACCTCAGTCAATGCCCTAAGGGCAATGGATTTAGTGTTTACGCCATCCGTCCATGGTATTGACTGTGATGGCAAGCGCACGCTCGCCATAATGAAAAGGAGCAGCCTTCACTGCTCCTTGTTATCCGCAAACATCGATGGATGCGGTGGGCATAGAGCCCAACGCAGCAGTCCTATAGCGCCTGCTGCGCGCGCTGTGTTCGATTTAGCAAAACGGCTGATTCAGAATCGTTAGTGATTAAGAGATCATGCTGTACGTAATTGCGGAAATTGCCACCAGCCCCATAATCAGAACAAAGGCGTTGCTGATTGTACCTGAATATTTCTGCATTGCTGGCACGTTTTTCACGGCATACATTGGCATAATAAACAGGATGGTGGCAATGATTGGGCCGCCAAGTGATTCAATCATCCCCAAAATGCTTGGATTTAGGGTGGCGACTAACCAAATGGTCAGGATCATGAATACCACGGTGAACACGTCGATTTTTTTGCGATCAACGGGTTTCCCCATGCTGCGCAGCGCTTTGGTGGCAATTCCGTTCAGGCCTTCACGTGCGCCTAGGTAGTGACCAAAGAACGAGGACACAATCGCGACAAAGGCCACCAATGGACCCAAGAAGGAAATGAACGGGCTTTCATGCTTGTTGGCCAAATAAGAAAGGATTGCGATGTTTTCCGCTTTTGCCGCTGCCAGATCTGCTGGCGTGAGGGACAGCACGCAAGAGAAGACAAACAGCATCACGAAACCGACCAACATGGCGGCCGAGCGCATCAAGATTTGACCAGACTTGTATTCCGCTTCGTCGCCATGGTCACGACGCTGTGCCAATGAGAAAGACGAAATGGCCGGGCTGTGGTTAAACGCAAAAACCAGTACCGGGATCGAAATCCAAAGGGTAATGGCAAAGTCACCGGCAGATGGCACTTGCGATAGCGCCGCGGTGTTCCACTCTGGGATCAGGTAGATGGACATAAAGACCAAAATACCAACCAGCGGATAGACCAAAAACTGAGTGACACGCAGCATCATTTTTTCGCCCAGTAGCATCACCGACATCATGCCGAGAATAAGCGCTAGCGAGAGGATCGCACGTGGTGGCGACGCCATGCCAAGCTGGTTGACCAAGAAGGAGTCGACGGTGTTGGTGATCCCGACGCCGTAGATCAACACAATCGGATAGATTGCAAAGAAGTACAGCAAGGTGATCAGTTTGCCCGCGCCAACACCAAAGTGCTCTTCAACCACTTCGGTAATGTCGCTGCCTGCATTTTTAGAAGATAAAACAAAACGAGAGAGGCCGCGGTGGGCAAAGAAGGTCATTGGGCCAACAAGCAAGGTCATGACCACGAGAGGCCAAAAGCCGCTCATGCCTGCGTTGATCGGAAGGAAAAGAATACCCGCGCCAACCGCGGTGCCAAAAAGGGAAAGCGCCCAGGTTGTATCTTGTTTGGTCCAGCGCGGGCGCGACGTTGCACTGGTACCAGTCGTCGAGGTTGTTTGCATAACAATACTACTCACATTGTAGGGAACGGGAATCAGGGAAGGCGAATTCTGGCGATTTCCACAGAGAAAACCAAGAGCTAGATCGCTATATGAAAAGCAGTGCGCAGACTATTGCACCAAAATGTGATGACTATCAATAACGGAGAGCGGATTGCGCTTCTATATAGGCATGAATGTATAGATATTTGTTGGATAAATATGCATCAAAGTGCGTCTAAGTCCCTATTGATTACATGGTTATGAGCGGGTTGACGAGTGGTTACCCGAGGGTGAAAACAATGTTAGCTGGCTGATTAATGCGCGAAGTAATTGCGCAGTGGCACCCCAAACCAGTCTGTCTTGGTGATAAAACGCACACACAGGGTGCCACTGGCCATATAGTAGGAAAGACTGTTCGCGAATATGCCCGGGACGGCAAAGGGTATCTAACGGCACTTCAAAGCAGGCAGCGACTTCATTGTCATCAATATAAGGTTGGTAATCCGGTGCTACCCACGCGAGGACCGGGTGAATGTAGTAGCCGGTGACGGTGGGAAGCGGGCACAGGTGGCCAATAATCGCGTCAGGGGCAACGCGAATCCCGGTTTCTTCCCACATTTCCCGCGTGGCGGTGTCGGTATTATCTTTATCGGATGGCTCTCGCTTGCCGCCAGGGAAACTGACTTGGCCAGGATGATGTTTTAGGTGACTCGCGCGCTGGGTTAACACCAGTTGAATCCCGTTTTCGCGTGGCACTAAGCCAATCAATACCGCGGCAGGTTGAAAATCGGCGCCTCCCAATATCCTGGGTGAGAGGCGAACGCGGTTTAAAATGCGACTGTCGTGGCGCGCCAGCGGGGTTAACGAAAAAGCCCGGGTGACATCCGCGGGCGATAAGGGGTGGCCTGGCGCGTCGCAGATGGGTTGAGGATGAGTCGAGGACGCAGACCAAGAGGCGGCTTTCGCGCGTAACGTACAGCGGATAGGCGTGAAATAAGCATGCTCTTCGGCGATTAGCGTCATCGTGACTCCGTTAAATCAGTTAAAGGGGCAGCCAAGCTGTCATCGTCTGCCAGCACGGGGAGAATGTGGCTGACTTTGTCGAGCGTCTCTTGGTACTCGGCATCTGCCTTGCTATCAGCAACCAAGCCACCGCCGGCCCACACATGCAGTTGACCTTGATGACCGACCAGGGTGCGAATGGTAATACTTGAATCCATGCGACCACAGCGGCTGAGGTAGGCAAAACTGCCGCAATAAATATGGCGACGGTGTGGCTCAAGCTCTTCAATTATTTCCATTGCGCGTACTTTGGGTGCCCCGGTAATCGAGCCACCGGGAAACGCCGCGCGAAGCAGATCGAGGCCAGTTTTGTCTTCGGGGAGCCTACCTGTGACCGTACTCACCATATGGTGCACGGCAGGAAAACTCTCTATATCAAAGAGTTTAGGCACAGAAACCGAACCTGGCGAGGCAACTCGGCCAATATCGTTCCTGAGCAAATCGACAATCATCAAGTTTTCAGCACGATCTTTTTCCGCCGATTTCAGTGCCTGAGCGCTGTCTGCATCTTGTTGCGGATCGGCATAGCGAGGGCGCGTGCCCTTGATAGGTTTGGTTTCAATCTGTTGGTTGTGTAGCAAGAGAAAGCGCTCGGGCGAGACCGATAAGATGGCGCTGTCTGCCAAGCGGATAAAGCCAGAGAAGGGGGCACCATTGCGGGTGGCCAGTTTACGATAGGCGTGCCATTCATCCCCTTGATAGTGGGCGGAAAAGCGTTGAGCTAAGTTGATTTGGTAGCAATCCCCGGCATGTAAATAGGCTTGCACTTGAGCAAATTTTTGCTGGTATTGTGCCTCGGTCATGTTCGCGCGCCAGCGTTCGGTGAGTGCAAACGATGGACGGGACGGTGCAGCTTGATGAGTGAGCCATTGCCAGCGCTGATCGCTATCAGGGGCAATCACCACCGCTTGATGCTGGTGATGATCAATCACCACTGCCCAGTCGTAGAGGCCAACCGCCATGTCAGGGACATTGAGCTCGTCTTTAGCCCGCGTGGGTAGGGTTTCAACATAGCGCCCTAAGTCATAACCAAAATATCCAAGGGCACCGCCGGCAAACGGCCAGGGGGCGATTTCAGAAACCGCCGGTAACAGCTGTGCTTGTAATTGTGCGACCCAGTGAAAGGGATCGTGATCGTCAGTGGTGGTGTGCCCATCGGGATAACGCGTGGTCACTTGGTTGTGGCGTGCGGTCACCGTGGCGATGGGATCGGCGACCAGGATATCGAAGCGACTATCTGGGTGCGTCCGTGTGGCCGAGTGGAGCAACATCGCCCAGGGCTGATGAGCTATCTTATCAAACAGGGTCAACGCAAGATCCGGGGCGTAGTCGATTGGCGTGGTAGTGAGCTTCATGGCGTTTTGTGGTTGCATTCTTCTTTTTGTGATCACGGTTAAGACGCCGTGTGGCGCGCAGATAGCGCTAAGCGTATCATAGCTAGGCCTTTTCCGGCACGAGCAACAATAAAAGACGAAGCGAGGTTGCTGTCAACCATCGACTTCTCTCATCACAGAGCAGTAAAACTGCCTAGCCAAACGATAATAACGAGGGGAAGGCCTCCCCAACACTGGATACCCGCTTTGGGTCCTGCAAATGACACCAGAGGCAATGATGACCACTATTAAACAGCAAGACGTGATCGAAAGCGTTGCAGATGCCCTGCAATATATCTCTTACTACCACCCTCTTGATTTTGTTCAAGCCCTTGAAAAAGCCTACAACAAGGAGCAAAGCCAAGCGGCGAAAGATGCCATCGCGCAAATTTTGATTAACTCGCGAATGTCGGCCGAGGGCAAGCGCCCGATTTGCCAAGACACGGGTATTGTCACCTGTTTTGTCAAAGTAGGGATGGCGGTGCAGTGGGACCGCCACGATATGACGGTACAGCAAATGGTGGATGAAGGGGTGCGACGTGCGTACACCAATCCTGACAACCCGTTGCGTGCCTCTGTGGTGGCTGATCCGGCAGGTAAACGCCAAAACACCCGTGATAACAGCCCTGCGGTGGTGCACATTGATATGGTGCCAGGCGACACCGTGGATATTCAAATCGCCGCGAAGGGCGGAGGCTCTGAAAACAAAACCAAAATGGTGATGCTTAACCCATCGGATGATGTTGCCGAGTGGGTAGAAAAAACCTTGCCTGCAATGGGCGCGGGTTGGTGTCCACCGGGCATGCTGGGTATCGGCATTGGCGGCACGGCAGAAAAAGCCGCGGTGTTAGCCAAAGAGTCACTGATGGAGCACATTGACATTCAAGCGCTTATCGAGCGTGGTCCAAGCAATGCCGATGAAGCGCTGCGCCTCGATATTTTCAATCGTGTGAACAAGCTGGGCATCGGTGCCCAAGGGCTGGGCGGTTTAACCACGGTGGTGGATGTCAAAGTGAAAACGGCTCCGACCCATGCGGCGTCTAAACCTGTGTGCTTAATTCCGAACTGTGCCGCCACACGTCATGTTCATTTTACACTTGATGGTACCGGGCCTGCCGAGTTGGCACCACCAAAACTGGAAGAGTGGCCGCAAGTCACTTGGGAAGTCGGCGAGAATGTACGTCGTGTCAACCTGGATACGGTCACCAAAGAAGACGTGCAAAGCTGGCAAACCGGTGAAACCGTGCTTTTATCAGGCAAGATTCTGACTGGACGCGACGCCGCACACAAACGCTTGCAAGAAATGCTGCGCAATGGCGAAGGCCTTCCCGAAGGCGTCGACTTTAACGGTCGCTTTATCTATTACGTGGGTCCTGTTGATGCGGTAGGCGATGAAGTGGTTGGCCCTGCAGGCCCTACCACGTCGACCCGTATGGATAAGTTTACCGATATGATGCTCGCCGAAACCGGCTTGATGGGCATGATTGGTAAAGCCGAGCGTGGCCCGGCGGCGGTCGAGTCAATCAAAAACCACAAAGCCGTGTACTTGATGGCGGTTGGCGGCGCGGCCTATTTGGTTTCAAAAGCGATTAAGCACGCACGTGTGGTGGCGTTTGAAGATTTGGGGATGGAAGCCATCTACGAATTTGATGTCGAAGACATGCCGGTCACGGTGGCCGTCGACGCGCAAGGACAAAATGCGCATCAGATTGGCCCAGACACCTGGAAGGTGAAGATAGCCGAAATGGATGACTAATCCGTTAATGGTGCCTGTTTGGCTTAACGCCTGCTTGCGTTAACAAGAAGGCGTTGAGTCGGGCAGCGTATAAGTGGATAGAAACCATAAAAAAATGCGCCAAATTGGCGCATTTTTTGTTTAACGATGTTGCCCGTTTGGGCATCACTGCGTGGGCTAGGCCACTTCCTCTTCTGCAAGGTCGAACGAGGCAGCAATCAGGTTACGCGTGTACTCGTTTTGTGGGTGATGGAAGATTTCCTCTGGGGTACCGGCTTCCATGACTTTCCCTTTTTGCATCACCATCACGCGATCGGAGAGGGCACGAACCACACTCAAATCGTGGCTGATAAACAGATAACCGATGTTATGGCGTTTTTGGATATCTTTCAGCAAGTCGATGACCGTCAGCTGCACGGAGCGGTCCAGTGCCGAAGTTGGCTCATCCAGCAAGATAAACGCAGGGTTCAAAATCAACGCACGTGCTATCGCGATACGCTGACGCTGACCGCCGGAGAACTCGTGCGGATAACGGTTGATCGCTGAGGTATCTAGACGTACCTCATACAGTGCATCTTTCACCCGCTCGAGACGTTCTTTTTTGCTCAACTCGGGGAAATGCGTGCGCAAGCCTTCGGCAACAATTTCACCGACTGTCATGCGTGGCGACAAAGAGCCAAATGGGTCTTGGAACACCATCTGCATATCGCGGCAAAGCGCTTTGTTCTCGCTGTTTTTGATCCCGTGAATATCTTGGCCTTTAAAACAAACGCGACCTTCAGCGACGGGTAACAGGCGCATAATGGCGCGGCCTAGGGTCGATTTCCCTGAGCCAGACTCACCGACAATGCCCAATGTCTCACCGCGTCGCAGTGATAAGCTGATATCGCTGACCGCCTCGAAATAGCGTTTGTTGCCACCAAAGAAGTCTGCCCCCAAGAAGTACTTGATGGTGACGTTATCCACGGTCAGCAAGTTTTCTGCATCGTCCTGCGGGGCTTCTTTGCGGCCACGCGGCACGGCGTCGATCAGCATCTTGGTGTAATCTTTTTGTGGATTTTCGAACAGGGCTTGGGTGTCGTTGGTCTCGACCACTTCACCCTTGCACATGACCACCACACGATCGGCCAGGTGTTTCACCACGCCGAGGTCGTGCGAGATAAACATGATGGCCATGCCCATTTTTTGCTGGAGCTCGCCAATCAGATTAAGCACTTCCGCTTGCACCGTGACGTCAAGGGCGGTGGTTGGCTCGTCGGCAATCAACAAATCCGGTTCGTTAACCAGTGCCATGGCAATCATGATGCGCTGAAGCTGACCGCCAGAAAACTCGTGCGGATACTTCTCTAACGCGCTGGTAGGGTTAGGCAAGTGAACCAGGTTTAACAAGTCGATGATGCGCTGTTTTGCCTTCTCAGCTGTGGTGCGGTGGTGACACTGAATCGCTTCGGTTAACTGCTCGCCAACACGCATGTAAGGGTTAAGCGAAGTCATCGGCTCTTGGAAGATCATGGCGACACGATCGCCGCGCATCTTCTGAATTTGCTTGGTGGACAGCGTCAAGACATTGGTGTCATTAAAGGTCACTTTAGAGGCCGGCTTAACTAATGCGTTATTGGGGAGCAGCCCCATCACGGCGCTACTAGAAACCGATTTTCCTGACCCTGATTCACCAACGATTGCCACGGTTTCACCGGGCATGATGTCAAAACTAACATTTTTAACGGCATCGACCATGCCGTCGTTGGTCGTAAATGACACACTCAGGTTTTCGACACTGAGAAGTGGCTTAGAAGCAGATGAAGACATCATCACCTCACTGGTTGATTATTCGACGTCACGAGTTCACCAATAGCCATAGACGCTGAATGCGCTCAGTATCGTTGGCACGGCAGATACTCGATGATTTGGATGGTCGCCTGCGATTTATGCGCAAACGCCCGTCATTCGTGTTGGGTTGGTCATTGTTGGCCGGAGCCACAATGCACGCCCTGATGCGGATATCAGCCAGCTGGAGCGTTTCATCAAAGGCCAAAACAGGCATGATGAACAGCTTGCGCCAGTGGAAGAGGTAGGATACGAGTGTCGCGATAACCGAAAGACGCTTAAGGTTACCTCTCCTTGCGAACACAGCTTTTCAACATCATCCGGTGTTGAAACCAAGCAGCGTGAATATCCATATATCACCCACACAATATACGATTCGGATATAAAAGCAAATCGTTATTGCGCGCAAGGTTTGTGATGCCAGAGTTTGACCTGTCAGACAAAAACACCCTTGTTGACGCGTTATACAGTGAAATATCTGTCTTGTGCGCGCGACACATAGTCGCGCGCCTATGCAATGACTTACTGACGGTCGAACTCAAGGCGCGTTGAATAGCGTTCGTCGCTGTGTTGACCGTGCTCAAAGGCAATTTGGCCATTGACGATAGTCATATCAATGCTAGAGCCGAAAGTGTGGCCGTCAAACGGTGACCATTGGCATTGGTAGAAGAGGTTATCTTGACCAACCGTCTGGGTTTGGTTGAGATCCACCAGCACTAAATCGGCCCAATACCCTTCACGGATAAAGCCACGATCTTTCACCTGATAGCGAACTGCAGGGGCGTGTGCCACTTTTTGCACCACCAAAGGCAAATCGAAGATACCACGATGATAAAACTCTAAGGCCACTTGTAACGCATGTTGCACAAGTGGCAGGCCAGCCGGCGCGTTGAAGTAGCTGTTTTGCTTTTCTTCAAACGTATGGGGGGCATGATCGGTGGCAATCACATCAATCACGCCGTCTTTGACCGCTTGAATCAGTGCCTGCTGATGGTGAGCTTCTTTGATCGCTGGGTTACATTTGATCAACGTGCCTTTTGTCGCGTAATCATCTCGGTTGAAAAACAGGTGATGGACACAGGCTTCAGCAGTGATCTGCTTTTGCTGCAGGGCTTCGAGCGTTTTGGCTGGCTCAAACTGATACAGCTCATCTTCGGTGGTCAAGTGCAGCACATGCAAACGGGTGCCGTGCTTTTTAGCGAGGTTAACCGCCAGCTGGGATGATTTAAGACATGCTTCTTTAGAGCGAATGTGCGCGTGGGCATCAATCGGCACGTCTTCACCATATTTCTCGCGATAGATGCTCTCGAGTTCGCTGATCATGGGAGTGTCTTCGCAGTGGGTGGCGATAAGCGTGGGACAATCAGCGAAAATGGCGTTGAGTGTCTCTGGATCATTCACCAGCATATTGCCGGTGGAGGCGCCCATAAACACTTTTACCCCGCAGGCGCTATTGGGGTCTAAACGACGAATTTCGTCAATATTGTCGTTGGTCGCGCCGAGGTAAAATGCGTAGTTAGCATGGCTGGATTGCGCGGCGCGTTGGTATTTTTCTTCCAGCGCGTCTAGCGTCGTGGTGGGTGGGTTGACGTTAGGCATTTCCATGTAGGTGGTAATGCCTCCCGCGACCGCCGCTTTGGATTCGGTGGCGATGGTACCTTTTTTCGGAAAACCGGGTTCACGAAAGTGCACTTGGTCGTCAATCATCCCAGGGAGAAGGTGCTTGCCAGTGGCATCAATCACGCGGCAATCGGCCGCGGCGGGCGCGCTGATATCTTGGGCGACTTGGCTGATTCGGCCATGCTCAATGAGGACGTCCGTTTCAACAACTTGTCCTTCGTTGACAACGGAGACATTCTTAAATAATAGGGTGGTCATGCTGTGATCCTTACATGTCAAGGCATTGTCGCTATGGTAACGCAATCGATTACTTGATTCAGCCCCTGATTGTTTAGGGAGATTAACCAAGTTTTAACCGGATGTTGACGCAATTGTTGTACATTAGCACCGTCAGCGTATTGCCCTTCAAGTAGGGCTGCCGCATACTTGGCGCGGTAAACAACAATAAAAGGGAGTGAACCATGGCGGAAGAAACAATTTTTAGCAAAATCATTCGTAAAGAAATCCCTGCGGATGTTTTGTATCAGGATGAACTCGTGACCGCCTTTCGCGATATCAACCCGCGTGCCCCTGTGCATATCTTAGTCGTGCCCAATAAGTTGATTCCGACCACTAACGATGTGGATACCGATGATGAGCTTGCGCTGGGACGTATGATTACGGTGGCGAAAAAATTAGCCGCTGACGAAGGGATTGCCGAAGACGGTTACCGCTTGATCATGAATTGTAATCAGCATGGTGGGCAAGAGGTTTACCACATTCACATGCATCTAGTGGGTGGCCGGGCGTTGGGGCCAATGGTGGTTGGCTAGTCGAGACAAGCGTTAAGAGGGTAAGAGTATGGGTAAATGGTTGTGTTTACTGGCAACCCTGAGCCTGTTGGCTGGATGTGCCACCGGCAAGCCATCTCTTTCGATCACGCCAGGACAATCTGTGGTTTATTCGGATAATACACTGGCGCAGGTACTCGACGTTAAACGGCGGGCGTGTGCCGGTGCGAAGACCATGCAACAAACCTGTTTAACGCTTATTAATCGTAGCCAGCACTCCCAGTGGATGCGTTACCGCTTTTATTGGTACGACAAACAAGGGCTGCAAGTGGAGGCCTCGCCGTCTGAGTGGCAGCGTATTTCGTTGCCTGCGAAGGCCTCTAAACGTATTAATACTCGGGTGCCGACCGCGAGCGCGACCCAGTACCGCATGGTGATTGTCCACTAGCGTGCCTCCTTACGTCGAGATCAACAGCCAGGCTCATACTTATCCTTGAGGAAATAACAATGGCACTTGTCCGCTTTGCTTCTTTACCCATGCCGTCGGCGGGGCGACAGTATTCACTGCGACAGCGTTCGCTGCGACAGCCTTCACTGCTTACCACTCTGCTCATGGCGTTTTTCTTACTGACCATGATTGGCTGTGCGCCACGCACACAACCGGTTTATCAACCGGGTGCGCAGAGCCCATCGACAACGACTCCCTCTCGTCGGCCTCATCCGAGCTTAGATCAGGCAATGCACGCGGCGGTAAGTGGACTACTTGACAGCCAGCCGTTGCAATCGTCACCCGTCACCCTGGTGCAGCCCATTCAAAACCTGAGTAACCACTACTTTCCGACACAAACTTATTCCGAGCAGCTTAAAGCGGGGTTAGTCACTGCTGGCCGCATTACGCCAGTGCCTGAGGCGAGAGTGCAAGCGGTGCGTCAGTCACTTGGGCTGGCGCAAAATCAAGCATTGGTCGACCCGTCTACCATTGTTCAATATGGTCGAATGCTCGGGGCTGAGTACCAGCTGAGTGGCAAAATAACAGCGGGGAGCCCCTATCATCTGCGCTTGCAACTGATGGACTTACACTCTGGTGTGATTGCGTGGCAAGGGGTTGAGACGTTTGTCAGTGAATGATTGGTCTCCGGCACTCGACGCGCCAATTAACACGGCACTGAGCCGCTTTTACGCCAAGCCGACAGAGATAATCCACACTGAGCCACTGGCCGCCGGTTTGACCAATCGTTGTTGGCGCGTTACCGATTCACAAGGTGGACAGAGTGTATGGCGTCCTAATAGCCAAGCCGTCAGGGCGTTTGACATCGATCGGGCGCGCGAAGCAAACGCACAATCCTTGGCCGCCAATCATGGGTTGGCACCTCAGCCGATTGCGCTGTTGGCCGAAGGCTTACTGGTGCCCTGGGTGCCAGGTCAGCCGCTTGATCAATGTAACGATGATCACGCAGCGATCTTAATCGACCTGTTGGTTCGTATACACCAATTACCGGTTGAAATTGAAACCGCCTCGGTTGATGCACAATGCCAGCATTACGAGCGGCAGCTATCAGCCGCCAACGTGCATCGTCTAGCGGATATTAAAGCCTGGGCAATCGCGCAGCGACCTGCCGAAGAGGGCGATATTCCGGTGCTGTGTCACATGGATCTGGGCGCTTACAACGTTGTGATGACGCCCCATCGTGGCGCTGTCGTGCTTGATTGGGAATATGCACGTACGGCCGATGCGCACCTTGATATTGCGCTGTTTTGTCGTGCCAATGCCCTACAGCCTGATGCGGTGATTGAAACCTATTGTGCGCAGCAACAGATAAAAGCGACGGAGGCGGTGCGCAGGCGCGTCTTGGCGTGGTTGCCGTTTGCTGACTATTTGGCGCTATGCTGGTATGAGGTAGGTGCGAACTTGTATCGGCTACCGGCCTATAAAGAGGCGGCTAATCAGCTTTTTGAACAGCTGGCGGCACAAAGGCGAGGCTAATTGAACACGCAGGAAGGGATGGTCAAACAAGGTTGTCGAACAGGGTGGGTAGTTGGCTGTTTGCTTTTGCTGGTAGGCTGTACCACAGAGCTGGCCTATAACACCTTGCCGTTTTGGATTCATTACTACATTGACGATATTGTCAATTTGCGCCCCGAACAGTCCCGCCAAGTCAAAGCCGATCTCGATAAGATTCAACAATGGCACCGCACTCACGAATTACCGGCGATTGCTGAGCGCTTAGGACTGATCGCCACACAAAGTACCGAGCGGCAAACGATGGCGCAATTACGCGCGCATCAAGACGCGGTGAAAGAGAGAATTCGCGCGACGTTACAGGCTTTTGTGCCCGCCACCGCACGTTTACTTGATAGTTTTGACGATGAGCAAGCGCAAGCACTGACGCAGTGGATGGAAGAGGAAATTGAACAAGCCACCCAGCGCCGCGCTAAGCGTTCTGAGGACGAGCAATTTGCCTATCAACGGGATGACTTGGAAGAAGATACCGAAGAGTGGGTGGGTGATACCGACCGCGATCAGCAGCCGCTCTTCACCGAAATGGCGCAATACCAACAAGCGGCGATGCCGACATTCCGTCAAGTACGTGAACGGTTAGTCAGCCGCCTGTTTAACATTATCAATAACAGACAATCGATTGATACCGAAGCGGCGTTGTCGCAATGGGTGAATGATGTGGTGGCGTGGCGAGCCGGGCCAGAGACGGAAACCGAAATGGCAATCTATCGTTCTCGGCGGCTGGATTGGCTGCTGCGCCTGGATCGCAGCCTGGATGACGAACAACGCAACCGCTTAGTGGAAAGTCTTAATGAGTGGCAAACGCGCCTTAGTGACATGAGCCGTTGAGCCTTGCCTAGCGCAATGTCTGCTGGAGTGGGTCGTGCTATCTTATTATCGGGACGAGGTGTGACATCGTGGCGGGTCAAATACCCTGATTATTTCTAGGGTGATCTTGCTCATTTTTCTGTCCGGAGGGCTATGCTATTGATAAGGGTCACAGCTTTGCGACAACCAAGGATGGCTTTACATGATCATATATCTTCACGGTTTCGATGCCACGAGCCCAGGCAACCATGAAAAGGTGCTGCAGCTTCAATTTGTCGATGACGATGTGCGCACCATCAACTACAGCACCATGCACCCCAAGCACGATATGCAACACCTGCTGAAACAAGTTCAGACGCAAATTGAAGCAAGCAGTGATCCAGCCCCTTTGATTTGCGGCGTGGGGCTTGGTGCTTATTGGTCTGAGCGCATTGGCTTTCTGTGTGGCATTAAGCAGGTGATCATTAACCCCAACCTTCATCCTTATGAAAACATGCAGGGCAAAATCGACCGTCCGGAAGAGTATGAAGACATTGCCACGAAATGCGTTACCGATTTTCGCCAACGTAATCAGCAGCGCGCGTTGGTCATTTTGTCGCGAGAAGATGATGTGTTAGACAGTCAACGTAGCTACCATCTGCTGTCTCCGTTTTATCCCGTACGTTGGGATGAAAAACAAAGCCACAAATTTAAAAATCTCTCCGCCCACCTACAAGCCATTGCCGAGTTTAAACAATCGGCCTAATGCCATGCTCGTAACCACAGTGTTGCGAGCATTTGGTGTAATTTTCCTACATGTAATCCATTAATTAAGCGCAGACAAGGCTCGAAGTAATTGTCGTTTTACGGCAAAATAGAGCCTTGCGTTGACGAACAATCCAATAAAAAAGAACGCAGAATACGCAACAGATGTTGTTAGTTACTGACAAAATGCCAATGAGTGCCAGTTTTAGCCAGTCGCCGATGGGCGGCTAGCGTGTATTTTTTTAGTTAGGTAAGGATGTAGAAGTGACCAAAATTATCGTTGTCGGTGGCGGTGCAGGCGGGCTTGAGCTTGCAACCAAGCTGGGCCGCACGTTAGGCCGCAAGCGCCGAGCAGAGATTACCTTGGTGGACAAAAATAGCAGCCACCTTTGGAAGCCGTTGTTACACGAAGTCGCGACAGGGTCGATGGACGAAGGCGTCGATGCGCTCAGTTACCGTGCGCATGCTAAAAACCATGGTTTTGACTTTCAAATGGGCACGCTGTGGGACATTGATCGTGACCAGAAAGTGATCACGCTAGCGCCCATGTATGATGAAAACAACGAACTGTTGATGCCTGAGCGTGAGTTGGATTACGACATCTTGGTGATGGCGATTGGCTCAACGTCGAATGATTTCAATACGCCAGGGGTACGGGACAATTGCATTTTCCTCGATAACCCTAAGCAGGCGCATCGTTTCCGTCGTGAGATGAACAACGAATTCATGCGATTGCACGCCAAACACGGCCAAGGCAGTGTCGATATCGCCATTGTCGGGGCCGGTGCCACCGGGGTGGAGCTGTCTGCCGAACTACACAACGCGATTAAAGAACTGCGGAATTATGGCTTCCGTGATTTAGATAACTCGAAACTGAACGTGACCTTGGTTGAAGCTGGTGAGCGGATATTACCCGCATTGCCGCCACGCATTTCTAGTGCCGCACATCAAGAATTATTAAAGTTAGGTGTGAAGGTGAAAACCAATACCTTTGTCACCAAGGCCGATGAAGAAGGGCTAGAAACCAAAGAAGGCGAGCGCATTCATGCTGATATTATGGTGTGGGCCGCTGGCATTAAAGCGCCTGACTTTTTGAAAGAGATCGCCGGTTTAGAAACAAACCGTATCAATCAGTTGGAAGTGAAAAATACCCTGCAGACTACCCGTGATGACGATATCTTTGTGATCGGTGACTGTGCGGCGTGCACGCAAGAAGACGGCAGCAAAGTACCGCCGCGTGCACAATCTGCGCATCAGATGGCCAGTCGCTGTTTTAGTAACATTGTGGCGAAGTTGAATGGGCGTGAACTGAAGCCGTATGTGTTTAAAGACCACGGTTCGTTAGTCTCACTCAGCCGCTTTTCTACCGTGGGTAGCTTGATGGGTAACCTGACCAAAGGCTCGATGATGATTGAGGGCCGGATTGCTCGCATGGTTTATATCTCCCTATACCGGATGCACCAAATTGCGTTGCACGGTTATGTCAAAACCGGTTTGATGATGCTGGTTGGGCGGATTAACCGCGTGTTGCGTCCGAGTCTAAAGTTGCACTAAACGTTGCGCCTGAATCAGGCACCGCGACATTAAACGATAAGACCGGGGCATGCCTCGGTCTTTATTGATCGTAGTCAATAAAGGTAGACATTATACTCGCACAAGTCTTGATGGGTGACTATTTTACATTAGTGGTGACTAAATAAAAAAATATCATCAGGAGGAGCAATGCGTTCAATCATTAAGACGGTTATTGTCGCTACCGGACTTATAGCGAGTCAGGTTGCATCAGCATTACCCCGCAACGAACCCGTCTCGCCGATTACCCCGCCAGAAGAGATCCATATCGGAAAAGCCGAGCTTGGTAAGAAACTGTTTTTTGATCCACGGCTATCTAAGTCTGGCTTCATTTCGTGTAATTCCTGCCATAACCTCAGCATGGGTGGCAGTGATAACCTAAAAACGTCGATTGGTCATAATTGGCAACAAGGCCCGATTAATTCGCCTACCGTTTTGAACTCTAGCTTGTCTATTGCTCAATTTTGGGACGGTCGCGCGTCTGATTTGCAAGAGCAGGCCGGCGGGCCGATCGCGAATCCAGGAGAGATGGCGTCGAACCATGTACTCGCCATCGATGTTCTGCAGTCCATTCCGCAATATGTGCGTGAATTCAATCAAGTGTTTGGTGTCACGGAGATCACGATTGAGCACGTGACGGATGCTATTGCCGAGTTTGAGCGTACCTTGGTCACGCCCAACTCTCCTTTCGATCAGTGGTTAATGGGGGATGATTCTGCGATCAGTGATTATGAGTTGGCGGGTTATCGTCTGTTTGTCGAGTCAGGGTGCGTGGCATGCCATAACGGCAGTGCGTTAGGTGGTACCTCGTTCCAGAAAATGGGCTTGCTTGAACCTTATCAAACTGAGAATCCCGTCGAAGGGCGTATTGCGGTGACGGGTAAAGACGCGGATCGCTTTATGTTCAAGGTGCCGACGCTACGTAATGTGGAATTAACCTATCCGTATTTCCATGACGGTGAAGCGCAAACGTTAACAGAGGCGGTCGACATTATGGGACGTCTGCAATTAGGTCGTAAGTTTACCGATGATGAAAATGCGAAGATTGTGGCGTTCTTGCTCACATTGACTGGCGATCAGCCGAGCTTTGACTTGCCGACACTTCCACCTTCCAACGCTGATACCCCAGTGCCTCAGCCGTTTGACGATTAAGTGATGTTGCCAGCTCGTGCCGGTTAGCACTGGAATGAGCTGGCATTTTGCATGATAGTGGTTGCCGCCTGACATGAAAGGCGTCACAATAGCCCCGCAATCAAGATTATTGATATCACTTCTAGAGCAACCCTCCTGACGCCGAGTTTTTCTCATACCACGATATTGATATTCATGACCCTAAGTGATGGGCCATGCGGCCTGTGACGACATTTTTAATTTATTGAGATCAATTGATGAGTTTCTCCTCTTTAGGACTATCTGCACCACTATTAAAAGCCGTAGAAGAGCAAGGCTATACCACACCCTCACCGATTCAGGAAAAAGCGATTCCAGCGGTGATTGAAGGGCAAGACGTGATGGCGGCCGCGCAAACCGGGACGGGCAAAACCGCAGGCTTTACTTTGCCTATTTTAGAGCGTTTACAAGCAGGTAAACGCGCGCGACCTAACCACGTTCGCACCCTGATTCTGACCCCAACGCGTGAGCTTGCCGCCCAAGTGCATAAAAATGTTGAGCAGTACAGCCAGCATACATCGCTGAGCTCTATGGTGGTATTTGGCGGGGTGAAGATAAACCCGCAGATGATGAAGCTTCGCAAAGGCGCTGATGTGCTGGTGGCGACGCCAGGGCGTTTATTGGATCTGTATCAGCAAAATGCGGTGCGTTTTTCTCAGCTGGAAGTGCTGGTGCTGGATGAAGCTGATCGCATGCTAGACATGGGGTTTATTCGTGATATTCGTAAGATCTTGGGACTGTTGCCAGCCAAGCGTCAAAACTTGCTGTTCTCTGCCACTTTCTCGGCTGACATCCGCCAGCTAGCGAAAGAGCTGGTGAATAATCCGGTTGAGATCTCGGTGAGCCCTGCGAACCAAACCGCGACAGGGGTGGAGCAGTGCATTTATCCGGTTGATAAAAAGAAAAAGCCCGCGATGCTGCTTTCTTTGATTGCTGACAATAACTGGCAACAGGTGCTGGTGTTTAGCAAAACCAAGCACGGCGCCAACCGCTTGTCGCGTTATCTGGATGAGTACGGCGTAAGTGCCGCCGCCATTCATGGTAACAAGAGCCAAGGCGCACGCACCAAAGCACTTGAACAATTCAAAACCGGTGACGTGCGAGTGTTGGTGGCAACGGATATCGCAGCGCGTGGTATTGATATTGCCCAATTGCCACAAGTGGTGAACTTCGATTTACCTCATGTGGCGGAAGATTATGTTCACCGTATTGGTCGCACCGGTCGCGCGGGGGCGGTAGGCAATGCCGTGTCTTTGGTGTGCGCTGATGAAGCCAAAGATTTGTTTGCCATTGAACGTTTGATTAAACAGGTTCTCCCGCGCCATAGCTTGGCGGACTTTCCGGTGGCGAATCCAGTGCCAGAGTCTAAACTCGACACGCGTCCGATCAAGCCCAAGAAGCCGAAAAAGAATAAACCGCGTCAGGACGGTCAACGCTCTGGTGACAATGCACGTGGCCACAAGCCGGTAGGGAAAAATCGTCGCCATACCGACAAACCAAGCGGCGGTAAGCCAGTGGCGGGTAATACGTCGCGAGCGCGCGGTGAGGCCAATTCGGCTAACAAACCCCGTCGTGCGCGACCAAAGGGTACGAAAAACAGCGCATAATGCGGTACCTTTTTGCTGAAGATTAATGAGAAAACCGGCTGTTGGCCGGTTTTTTTTGTTTTAGATTACCTTAGCCAACTGCGCCAATACCTTATCAATGGCGTTACCGATTTTTGCCACGTGCTCTATGGTCTCTTCTGCCTCATCAATCACTTTTTGTGCTTGGCGTGCATGGGTGATAAGGCGATCCAGCGCGTGCGCATCCTGCTCAAACTGGTCGCTATGCAAGGCAATCATGCTGGTATGATAGTGATAAAGTTGCTCGCCTAGCTGTTCTCTTTTTCGTTGCAATGGTTCCAGTTGTGGCCCAATCAATGTTTGACTCAAAAACCGGTCGAGGCTGTCGTAATTCGATTTCAGTAGGTGATAGCTTGTTTCGTTGGGGCTCATGGTCACTCCTCTAGCTGCTGTTGAAAGTCGTTAAGCGCATCAAGGTGGTGCTTGGTGATCTCAATCGCACGGCGGGCGCCTTGCAAAGAGGCGGTATTATCTAGACGGAGTGAATCAATGATTGCGTTATGCATGGCCACATAGTCCGATAAGGTACGATCTAAGCGTGCAAAGTAGGCATTCAGTCCCAGTAGCTTTTGTTTGGTGTGATAAGCATGGCGGTAGGCTTTAAGCCGCTGATCATAAGACGTATGGAAGGTGATGCAGCGCGTCTCGCGACGTTGCTGGCAGCGATTCGGGTTGTTTAGCAGTTGCATACGAATCGATAGGGCTTGATTTAAAGCGACCCGGGTTGCCATTTGCCAATGGGGGAGATCTTGACGAAGACGCGCAATAGTTTGCTGTATCACGGGTTGTCCTGCGTCCATTACGGCCAGCAATTGTCGATGACGCGTTGTATCGCTCATTGCGCGGCCGAGTGCATTGATACCGGTCGAGACAATCGCGATATCAGCGTCTTCCACCGACTTAATGTCGTGAACAAAAGGATTGTCGCGAAGAGAGCTCAGGGTGTCATGTAGTTGCTCAGATGCCTGGTCGATTCGCGCATTGTGATCCTCGGTGGCGAGTGCGGAGAGAAGCTGGCTGTAGCGGACGAGATCGGCGAGGGCTTGTTGTTGTCCGGTATCGGCAATTGGTGTGATCTTGAGTTTGGAAGCCGGAAGCCCATCGCGCACTGCACGCGATAGAATCGCGTCAACACGCGCCTGTTTCGCGCTAACGTAGACAGATTCAACGGTGTGATGCACCTTGATGGACTGTTGCGCATAGTCTTTGACCAGTTGCTGAGAGGGTTGGGACGTGCAGCCAGCTAAGATAAGAAGCGCAACCAAAGTGACTGTATTGCGGTATTGAACGAGAGCAGGCGGGAAACACATATTCATAGGCCAATTCACCGATAAATGAGACTTAATCAATGAGTGTGGCTGCCGGGCGGCGATTATAAATAGCAATAAAGGCTTTTTAATTGAATGTGGCATCAATAGCCACAATTGATGAAATTGATATCTTTATCTTTTACATGAAAGTGACGAATAGAAAAGCGCCTTGTCATCGTGAGTGATGACAAGGCGTGAGCGGATATCTGGTGAGCAGGCTAGTTCGCTTTGCGTACTTGAATAATCATTCCCATCATGGGGTTATCCAAATAGTGAATTTCGCCACTGCGCATCCGTCGTTTGTGCGTGAATGCATAGGGCTGCAAAAAGCGCTCGATGTGGTACTGCTTCTTCACCTTTTCTAGGCCCGCGACTTGCACGTTATTCGTGTTTGATGAGGCCCCTTGCTGCGCATCTGTGGTTTGCAGTGGCATATTGACCACGTCTTCCACCAGTGCGCGCCGCTCGCTTGGCTCTCGTAGCACCATGTCGGCCTCGACGAACAAGTAATGCTGGACGTAGACGCGCAGTGTGCCATCTAGCTCATAGAGGGGCTGGCGAGGGGGCGGAGGGGGCGCGGTTTCAAGCGCCTGCTCATCCCACGCTTGTTCGCTATCTGACGCTGTATTGCTTGACGGGGTGGCTTGCGCTGTCACTGGCGTACCGTCTGGATTAAAACGGTCGCGATAGTCTTTTCCGGCACTGACACGCAGCAAAGGCAGGGCAGCGCGGCCACTGTCATCTTGACGCCATGCAACATGCACCATGGGCGTAAAGCCCGCATGGTTAGACAGTTTATTGTAGGCATTTGTCAGCTGCCATTGACTACGAGGTAGTGGGGTCAGTCCTGCATTTTGTAGTGCGCTGTTGTTCGTCACAGGCGTTGCACGACGTACCGATCCCATATCGGTTTGTGCTGGCCAGCTTTCCTCCACGCTAGCAGGGTCTTGGTTGCGCTTAAACACAATCAATTCGACATCATAAAGTCGCTTAGCTAAAACCGGTTGGCTAAGTGAGATCAGTAGCAACGCCCAAAGGCTCTGCTTGGTATAGCGTACTAGCCAGCCTGGTGGGTGACATGAATGATTTTTCACAGGTTACTCCGTTTTCTTTGGCAAGCCATTATGCGACCAGTTGGTGACTTGCAAATTGAGTCAACAGCTCATCAATAAAGTTCATCCGCTCCCGTCGATCGGTGAGACTTTCGATAAACTTAATTTTGGTTGGCCCGTCAAATTTATACTTGTCTGGCCGCGATTGTAACAGCCCGACCAAGAATCCGGGATCAATTTGCGCGTCCTCATGAAACTCGACCATGCCGCCACGATCACTGGCTTCGATCTTTTTCACCCCTAATGCCGCGGCGCGTATCTTGAGCTGCTGGATATGAAGAAGGTTTTTGGTGGCGTCAGGCAGCAGACCAAAGCGGTCTATCAGCTCAACTTGCAGCTCATTAATATCATCGTTGGACTTAGCGCTGGCAATGCGTTTATACATCGATAAACGCATATTGATATCGGGAATATAATCATCCGGTAACAGCGCAGGCAAACGCAGCTCAATGTCTGTTTGTTCATTCAGCAATACATCTAAGCTCGGCTCTTTGCCTTCTTTTAGTGCCTCGACGGCTTGCTCAAGCATATCCATGTACAGGGTGAAACCGACCGATTGGATTTGACCACTTTGCTCGTCACCGAGTAGCTCGCCGGCGCCGCGTATTTCTAGATCTTGGGTCGCGAGGGTAAAGCCAGCGCCAAGGTCTTCGAGCGAGGCAATGGCGTCCAGTCGTTTCACCGCATCTTTGGTCATCCGTTTTGGATGGGGGGTCAGCAGATACGCATAGGCCTGGTGGTGCGAGCGACCGACACGGCCACGCAGCTGGTGGAGTTGTGCGAGGCCAAAGTGATCGGCGCGATCAATAATAATGGTGTTGGCTGAGGGAATATCGATACCGGTTTCGATAATAGTGGTACATACCAGCACGTTGTATCGTTGATGGTAGAAATCGCTCATGATCTTTTCTAGCTCACGTTCGCGCATTTGGCCATGGGCCACGGTCACGCGTGCTTCTGGGATCATTTCACTGATTTCATTCGCCGTTTTTTCTATGGTCTCGATATCATTGTGTAAAAAGTATACCTGGCCACCGCGCATAATCTCACGCAGCAATGACTCTTTAATTAGGGTATCTTCGCGTTCACGGACAAAGGTTTTCACCGCGAGGCGGCGTGACGGTGGGGTGGCGATAATCGAGAGATCGCGCATGCCACTCATCGCCATATTCAGTGTTCTGGGGATCGGCGTGGCGGTTAATGTGAGAATATCTACGTTGGCTCGCATCGCCTTAATTTTCTCTTTCTGGCGAACCCCAAACCGGTGCTCCTCATCAACAATCAATAAACCGAGGTCGCGTAGCTTCACATCCGATTGCAGTAACTTATGGGTGCCAATCAGAATATCGACCTTACCCGCTTCACAATCGGCCAAAATTGCTTTTTGCTCTTTTGCAGACTTAAAGCGTGACAACACCTCCACCCGGACGGGAAGGTTAGCAAAGCGGTCGCGGAAATTCTCGAAATGCTGTTGCGCCAGCAAGGTGGTGGGGACTAACACGGCAACTTGCTTGCTGTTATTGACCGCTAAGAAGGCGGCACGCATGGCCACTTCGGTTTTACCAAAGCCGACATCGCCACATACCAAGCGATCCATGGCAATGGGGCGACACATATCGGAAAGCACCGCGTTGATCGCTTGTGATTGATCACTGGTTTCTTCAAACGGGAAAGTCGCCCGGAAAGCGCGATAGGCGTCTTTGTCATGGCTAAACGCAAAGCCAGGCTTGGTCTCTCGTTTGGCATACACATCGAGTAGCTCAGCGGCGACATCACGCACTTTCTCTGCGGCGCGGCGGCGTGCTTTCTCCCAGGCTTCTCCGCCAAGCTTATGTACGGGAGCGGCATCTTCTGCGCCGCCAGAATAGCGACTAATCAGGTGTAAGGCGCCAACCGGAACATATAACTTGGCGCCTTGCTGGTATTCGAGCGTCATGTACTCTGTTTTGAGCCCACCCGCTTCCAGAGTTTGTAAGCCTTGGTAGCGACCAATACCATGCTCGAGATGGACAACGGGCTGGCCGGGTTTTAGCTCCGCCAAGCTTCTGATCACCGCATCGCTGCTGACACTTTGCTTGCGTTTATCGCGCCGGCGCTGCTGCACCGCGCGCTCACCAAACATGTCGCTTTCACAAATTAGGGCAAATTGTCGGGTGTTATCAATAAAGCCTTGGTCAACCGGGCCGATGATTAAGCCAAATCGGCCGGGTTGCGACAAAGCTTCTTGCAAGCCGTCGGCCACCATGGGACGAATTTTGGCTTGGGCGAGAAGATCCAGCAGGGCCTCGCGTCGTCCTTCCGATTCGACTGAGAAAACCAGGGTGCCGCTAAATTGCTCACTAAATTGGCGTAGCGCCGCGAGGGGCTCCTTGGCTTGGTGATTGACCGTCAACGTTGGCAGCGGCGCAATGTCGAGGTTTTCTCGCCCCGCTTTTTCTGTGACGCTGTCACTTTCTAGCTTTAAGCGAGGGTACTGCTTTAAGGTGGTGTGTAAGCGCTCTTTACTGAGCCACAACGCCTCGGGGGGTAACAGTGGGCGAAGCGGGTCGACACGTCGTTGATCATAGCGGGTTGCCACGTCGGCTTGGAAATGGTCAATCGCACTGTCAATATCCCCGACCGATAAAACCAAGGTGTTGTTCGGTAAGTAATCGAACAAGGTTTCGGTGTGTTCAAAAAACAGTGGCAGCCAGTATTCAATCCCAGCCGGCCAGGTTTTTTTACTCACTTGTTGGTAAATAGATTCTGGCTCTCGGCGCGCCTCAAAATGCTCGCGAAAACGGCCTCGGAAATATTCCACTGCCGCGTCATCGGTGGGGAATTCATGCGCGGGTAATAGCTGGATCTGTTCTAGCTCACCCGTGGAGCGTTGGTTTTCTGGATCAAATTGGCGAATGGTATCGACTTCATCATCGAAAAAATCGATCCGGTAAGGTTCGTCACTGCCCATTGGGAACAAGTCGAGAATCGAGCCTCTGCTCGCAAACTCGCCATGCTCCATCACTTGGTCAACGTGGCGGTAGCCGGCGTCTGTCAGCTGATCACGCAACTTCTCAAGCGATAAGATATCGCCTTTTTTCACCATTAAGGCATGTTGATGGAGAAAATGTCGCGGCGTCACGCGCTGTAATGCGGTGCTCGCGGGCGCAATGAGTACCCCGTCTTGTTGATGAGGAAGCTGATACAGGCAAGACAAACGCGCGGAAATAATATCCTGATGGGGAGAAAAACTGTCGTAAGGCAGGGTTTCCCAATCAGGCAGGAGGTCGCAGTTACCCTGGGTAAATTGACGAATGGCGGGCTGCAAACGCACCGCAGTCTGGTTGTCGGGCACCAAAAGGAACACCGGACCGGCGTGTTGCTGGGTGAGCGTCGCAATGGCTAGCGGTAACGCAGCCCCTGATAAATTACCAAGATGTTTGACGTCGCCTGGCCCTGAGGGCAGGGTAAAAGCATAGAGCGGTTGTTGGGTCATGAGTTTAACTGCTTGATTGTTTTCGGTTTCGTGCACGCTTTTTTAGTAGTTTTTGCTGATGATGCAGCGCCGCACGAATGAGCGTGTCGCGGTCTTCTTCCAATAAACGCGTGTACTGAATTTGGATCACATAGTCAGGGTTTTCTTGATCGCTGTCGGTGTGAGGCTCGCATCTCGTCACGACGCCGTAGCAATAGATGGCCGTCGGCGGATAATCGAGAAACAACTTCACCCGCGCGTGCACGCCTTTTTTAAGCGGCGAATGACTATGATAAGAAAAACTGCTCGCCCCAAAGGCGTGTGTCACAAAGCGATGGTCGGGCTGATCTTCGTGGCTGAGCATATAGCCCATCATCAGTGTCATTTTTTCGTTTTGCGCCTGCAGCACCCGGAATAACGCAGAGGCATCCTCCGGATCGATCGCTTTAAGATCTTTTTCTACGTCGCTATCGAGCTGGCCGCATTGACTCGCCAGGCGAAAAGGTGCCGGGATTTCGGCGGTAAAAGCCTGCGCATCTGGCTGGGCTTGATTGTCAGCAAGAGGCTCAACATTAATGCGAATCGCCGCTCGCACAGAAAAATATTCGTCTTGGCTCATCACTGTGCCTTAGATTGCAGTTGTATTAATGATTATCACGCACCCTTGGCAAGAGGTAAAGATCAGTCGCAGTTTCTGGGGGCGGTGAGGCGTTAATTGGGGTGACAATGGTGCCTTTCGTACAAGGTCGGCTTGGCGTCCCCCCATTGGACAGGTATGCTTGCAGCGAATCAAAACAATAAGCTAGGTGCGCTATGTTTCAACCCTTGTCGGTGTTTATTGGCTTGCGATACTTACGCGGCCGCTCAGCCGACCGTTTTGGACGCTTCGTCTCCTCGATGTCGACGGCAGGCATTGCCATTGGCGTGATGGCGTTGATCACCGTCTCGTCAGTGATGAATGGCTTTGAAGCTCAGCTGAAAGGCCGAATTCTCGGCGTGTTGCCTCACGCGATTATTGCCAACGGGCAAGCAAACCCAGATCAAACCGCGATTGAGCGTTGGCCTCACGTGATTGATACGGCACCGATACAAACCACGGATGCCGTGATTCAAAGCCGCAAAGGCTTAAGCGCCGGCTTGTTAGAGGGCATCGACCCCAGTGCACATGAGCCTTTGGCTTCCCACCTATTACAAGGTGAACTGTCGGCACTGGCAGCCGGGCGCTATCAAGTGATCATTGGGCGTAGCATGGCCTCTGAGTTACAACTTCGCGTCGGGGATGCTGTCCGCGTGATGGTAACCAGTGCGAGTCGTTTTACACCGATAGGTCGGATCCCCGCACAGCGCTTATTTACGGTGGCGGGTATCTTTCACACAGGGACGGATGTCGACGGGCAATTAATGCTGGCTAACATCGACGATGTGGCGAGACTCAGTGGGGTATCACCGTCTCAAGCCAACGATTTACGCCTGTTTTTAGATGATCCATTTGCCATTACCCAATTAAAGACACACGCCGATCCCGATACGTGGGCGGATTGGCGTGTTTGGCGCGGCGAGCTGTTTCAAGCGGTAAAAATGGAAAAGAACATGATGAGCTTGATGCTCAGCCTGATTGTGATTGTCGCCGCGTTTAACATTATTTCCGCGCTGATCATGGTGGTCATGGAGAAACAATCTGAGGTCGCGATTTTAAAAACTCTTGGGATGCAAGATAAAGACATTGTTGCTGTCTTTATTGCCCAAGGCAGTTTGAGTGGTGTGCTGGGCGCTGCAGTAGGTGGCGTGCTCGGTGTGCTCCTATCGGCATACATCAATGAAATCATGTCTATTTTTGGTGTGAGTCTGCTGGGTAACGGCCTAGCGTTACCTGTGGTTATTAATCCTTTTCATGTGGCGATGGTATTAGGCTTAGCGGTCGTGCTAAGTGTGCTAGCCACGCTATTTCCTGCGTTTAAAGCGGCATCTGTTCACCCTGCTGAGGCACTGCGTTATGAGTAAATCTTTGTTGTCCTGTCACCGCGTCAGTAAAACGTATCAAGAGGGCGGACAGCCGACCTGCGTGTTAAACGATGTTTCCTTGACCATTGCCCCGGGAGAGCTGGTGGCGATAGTGGGCTCCTCTGGCTCGGGGAAAAGTACATTATTACACACCTTAGGGACACTCGATTTGCCCTCGGAAGGTGATGTGTGGATTGAGGGTGAGGCGGTCAATGCGATGACGGCCAAGCAGCAAGCAAAGCTGCGCAATCAAACGCTTGGGTTTGTTTATCAATTCCACCATTTGCTCGCCGATTTCACCGCGCTGGAAAATGTGATGATGCCGCTTTTGATCAACAAAATGAGCCACAGCGCCGCGTCTGAACGTGCGACGGCCATGCTCAACGCGGTAGGGGTCGGACACCGGCTCAGCCATCGCCCGGCAGAGCTATCAGGTGGCGAACGGCAGCGTGTGGCCATTGCACGTGCATTAGTCAATGAACCCAAGTTGGTACTGGCCGATGAGCCAACCGGCAACTTGGATCATACCACTGCGCTCGAAATCTACGATTTGATGCGCCAGTTAAATGCCCAACATGGCACGGCCTTTTTAGTGGTAACCCATGACGGTGAGCTGGCAGCAAAATTGGATCGTCAACTGACCATGCAAGACGGCCAGTTGCTGGGGCAGGAGGGAGCATGAAGCCTTTATCGTTGGCCATCGGTCGTCGTTTTAGTCGCGCCAGACAACGCAATCGCTTGGTCTCTTTTATTTCCTTATCGTCAGTGATCGGGATTGCGGTGGGGGTGATGGTGATCATTGTGGGTCTGTCTGCGATGAACGGCTTTGAGCGTGAACTGAATCAACGTGTACTGTCTGTGGTACCGCATGCACAAGTGTTTGGTGTCAATGGCCCTATCGATAACTGGCAACAGGTCAAACGTCAGACTGAGCAGCATCCCAATGTCGAGGCTGCGGCTCCCTATGTTGAGATGACGGTGTTGATGGAGCATGGCTCTGCACTGCAACCTGCGCAAATTCGCGCTGTCGATCCGGATGATGAGCAAACCGTGAGTCGCATTGGTGATTATATTGAAGGTGGCTGGGAGAGCTTGCCAGCTGGGCAGTCGCAGATTGTGTTGGGACAAGGCGTGGCGGCGAAGTTGGGCGTCAGTCAAGGCGATTGGTTAACGGTCATGGTTCCCGCGACGGATAGCCAACTTGCATTGCGCGCCCCGAAGCGAGTGAGAATGCAAGTGGCTGGACTGTTGCGTCTCGGTGGACAAATCGACCATTCATTGGCCCTGATGCGACTTCAGGACGCGCAAACTATTATGCAAATAGGACAGTCAGTGACCGGTGTGTCTCTAAAGGTGTCTCCGGTGTTGCAGGCCCGTCAGATTGTGCATGAAGTCGGCCAAACGCTAACCACTTATGTGTATCTAAAAGACTGGACGAGTGAGTTCGGTTATTTATATCGGGATATTCAGTTGGTGCGAACCATCATGTATTTGGTGATGGTGTTAGTGATCGGCGTGGCCTGTTTTAATGTGGTTTCAACCTTGATGATGTCGGTAAAAGACCGAGCTGCTGACATTGCTATTTTGCGCACCATGGGGGCGGACGATCGACTGATCCGCCGCATCTTTATTTGGTATGGGCTCTTTTCTGGTGCCTTAGGCAGTGTGTTGGGCAGTCTATTGGGGGTCACCCTCGCCACTCACCTCACGGCGATATTGTCTCAGGTCGAACAGTGGCTCGGGCATCGCTTTTTATCAGGGGATGTGTACTTTATTAATTTCTTACCCAGTGAGCTGCATGCCGCCGATGTCATACTGGTGAGTACCACGGCCATACTGCTTAGTTTGCTTGCCGCTTGGTATCCAGCCCGAAGAGCCTGTCAGCTCGAGCCAGCCGCGGTGTTGAGTGCCAAATAGTGGCCATATCGCTTGGTATGCTTTGGTCACTGATACGCTTTATTTTATAAAAACCAAGAGCCCGACAATGGGCTCTTTTTGATCTGCCTCGTTGAACCCTGCAGGGAATATCATGTGTATACGCGGCGCTGACGCCTGAATCGCACTTCTGCCTGACGGCGTTTGGACGCGTTTGATGCCTCGCGTAGATTAAATCAGGACGATTTAAGAGGGCTTGTTTGGGTTAGGCAACACTTCTTTAATTTTCTTAGGCAAGCGTAACTTACGTTTTTCCCAGCTTCTGACCACAGAATAGCGCCAGATGCCACGTACGGTGAAATAGCCGATGACAGCCATCACCAGTCCGCTGGTGGCGCAGCCTAATAAAAACGGTGGGCCGATGTGGCTCATTTGCTCCGCCAAGTAATGCCACGATAGTTCAAAGTGGAACGGGTATGGGGGACTGTTCATCATCCAGGTGCCGAGCTTATAAGCAAGATAAAAAAGCACCGGCATGGTGATGGGGTTGCTTACCCATACTAACGCGACGGCAAGCGGCAGGTTGACCCCAAACAGAATCGCTAGGCCGGCAGCCATGATCATTTGGCTTGGTAGGGGGACAAATGCCATAAACAGGCCGACGGCAAAGGCACCGGAAGCCGACCGGCGGTTAAGGCACCATAAGTTGGGATCATGCAACAGGCTACCAAACACCCTGAGTGCCTTATTGTCGCGCAATGTTTCACGCTTGGGCATATAGCGTTGGAAAAACTTCTTAGGCATACCTGTTTACATTACCTGGAAATTACGCAATGACGCTGACCTTTACATTGACTGCCGCACTGGCCGTGCTGTCGCTACCTTGGTGGCCAATATTACCGCCAATTTGGGTCTGCATCATGACAGTGATCGTCTTCTTTGTTGGGTGGAAAAGACGTTGGTGGTGGCTTGCTGGAAGCGCGTTAGGACTCACTTGGACTGTATTGTCCGCAAACTTGTATCAAGCCGACGTGATCCACGTCATTTCACACCAAGAGGATACTACAATCAGTGGGACAGTGGGCACCCTTTTCAGCGCAAAAAAGGGGGCGCAAGCGATTATTTTTGACGCCGATAAAATTAATCACACAAGATTGCCGCCTTTTCGCTCAGCCCGAGTGCGTGTTTATTGGCAATCTCCCCCGTATCCTAAGCAAGGCGAGCGCTGGCAATTGGTGGTAACGTTTAAGCCGCCTTATGGGCGATTAAACGAGGCAGGTTTTGATGCTGAAAAATATTATGTTGCACGGCGAGTACATGCCAAAGCTCGGCTAAAAGAAGCAACGCAATTGACTGAGCAAGTGAGTTGGCGTCAACAACTACTCGATACGCTTAGTCCCGCTTTATCAACACTGTCCTATGGGCCGCATTTATTGGCATTGAGCCTTGGCGAGCGAGGGTGGTTAACCCCAGCGCACTGGGATACGCTGACGCACAGTGGTTTGGCGCATTTGATGGCTATTTCAGGGTTGCATATTGGTTTGGCCTACGGAATAGGGTGGCAAATCGGCCGTTGGGCGCGCGTCTTTCTCCCAGAACGACGCCTGTTTTTATGGTTGCCTTTGTACGTTGCTGTTGGGGTGGCGTCGCTCTATGCGGCATTAGCCGGGTTTGCACTGCCCACTCAACGGGCGCTCATTGCCTTGATGCTGGTCTCGATCAGTAAGCGCTTGGGAGCGCGGATTTCGCCGCTGAATCTGTTGCAGTTAACCTTATTATTGGTATTGCTCCGCGACCCTTTCGCCGGTTTCTCAATGAGTTTTTGGCTCTCATTTGCCGCCGTGGGGGCCTTATGCATGGCGCATTACACACTTGCTCACACCACTGAGGGTCGAAAACAAACACGGCCTTGGCTTCGTCCTATCAAGCAGCTTATCGGCATACAATTGATTCTATTGGTAGGAATGCTTCCTTTGCAGCTAGGGTTATTTGCAGGGATCAGCGCCGCTGCCACGCCCATTAACCTCGTAGCGGTGCCTTGGGTGGGTATGGTGACCGTACCGCTGGTCTTTGTCGGCCTGCTGAGTGAGAGTTTATCGCTTTCCCGTGTCGCAGATTGGGTGTGGGACGGGGCAAATGCCAGCCTTCAACCGGTGATGGCACTGGCCGATCAGGCGGCGGACACCTGGTTACCCGCCCCTGTCACCTCGGCAGGCTGGGCAATATCGGCGATGGTGCTCGCTTGGGGACTCTACGGGTGGCATTGGCATCGTTTAAAGGCGGTGATGCTGGTCCTTGTCGCAGCCGTGGTAGCTTGGCGAGACCCTAAACCAGTCAACTGGCAAATTGATGTGTTGGACGTCGGGCATGGGTTGGCGGTATTGATCAGTAAGAATAACCGCGCGGTGCTCTATGACACTGGCAACCGCTGGCAGGTGGGTGGCATTGCTCAGGCGGTTATCGCGCCGATTCTGACACATCGGCAAATTAGACAGTTAGATGGCCTCATTCTCAGTCATGGCGACAGTGATCATGATGGTGGCGCGACGTTTTTGTCTGATACCTATTCACCACAGTGGCGCCGCGCCAGTGAGCGTCGGGTTGGGTATCAAGCCTGTGTGGCCGGCGAGCGTTGGCGCTGGCAAGGACTCACCTTTTCGGTACTCTGGCCTCCGGCACAAAAGCAGCGTGCTGATAATGATGATTCCTGTGTGATCCGATTGTCTGGCGATGGGCGTAGCGTGTTGCTCACTGGCGATATAGAAGCCAGCGGGGAGGCTGATTTGTTGGCGTCTCTGACCGACAAGAAGGCACTTGATAGTGACATCATTTTGGTGCCCCACCATGGTAGTACGTCTTCGTCTTCCTCCGCGTTTATTCGCGCCGTTGATCCCGTTTGGGGCGTGGCGTCAACCGGGCTCCTTAATCCATGGCAGCTTCCGTCACCAGAGGTGAAATTGGCCTATCAAAACGCCGGTATCACCTGGCTTGATACGGCGGCGAATGGCCAAGTGCGTTGGCAGAGTGTCGGCTCTGGTTGGCAGTTAACACGTTGGCGGCAGGATCGCAGCGATTATTGGTATCGTCAGATGTTTAAACGTCGGCCAGTATATTTGGACGCGGACTTGTAAAAGAGTAGAATGCCCGTCTGTTTAACACATCTAAACGATTTTAATGAGCGAATATCAAGATAAAACGACCTGGCAGACGTTTAAGCAGCTGTGGCCCTACATTGCCAACTATAAAGTAGGGCTCATTGTTGCCATTATCGCCTTGGTGATTAATGCCGCCAGTGACACCCTGATGCTCTCAATGCTGAAGCCGTTGCTTGATCAAGGCTTTACCTATGATGATGTCAAAGGCGATTTCCTCAAATGGATGCCTGTCTATTTGGTCGCACTCATGGTGATACGTGGCTTGTCGAGCTTTGTGTCCGCTTATTGCTTATCTTGGGTGTCGGGTCATGTGGTGATGACCATGCGCCGCCGGATGTTCAATCACTTTATGAAAATGCCCGTCAGCTTTTTTGACCAAGAGTCGTCCGGGGCACTGCTTTCTCGGATTACGTATGACTCAGAACAAGTGGCGTCAGCGACCAGTAGCGCGTTGGTCAGTTTGGTGCGCGAAGGGGCATCCATCATCGGTTTGATGGCGTTGATGTTTTGGTCAAGCTGGCAGCTCTCCGCCATTCTTCTGGTGATTGCGCCGGTGGTCGCGATTTCTATCCGCATCGTCTCTAAGCGCTTCCGTCGCATTTCTTCCAATATGCAAGATGCAATGGGGTCGGTGACTAGCTCCGCCGAGCAAATGCTCAAAGGGCACAAAGTGGTGCTTAGTTACGGTGGACAAGACGTTGAAAAGACACGTTTTGAGAAAGTCAGTAACCGTATGCGTCAGCAGACCATGAAGCTGGTGTCCGCACAAGCGATTGCCAACCCAGTGATCCAGTTGATTGCGTCAATGGCATTGGTGGTGGTGTTGATTTTGGCCAACACAGAGGCGATTCGCTCTGAGCTAACTGCAGGTACCTTTGCGGTGGTGTTTGGTGCCATGTTTGGTCTGATGCGCCCACTTAAATCCTTGACCAACGTGACCTCTCAGTTCCAACGCGGGATGGCGGCTTGCCACAGTTTATTTAATCTGATGGAGCTGGAGACCGAAAAAGACACCGGGACACACGCGGTGGAGCAAGTGAGTGGCGACATTAAGGTTGAGGATGTGGTCTTCACCTATCCCACTCGAGATGCGCCGGCCCTCAACCATGTGAGCTTTGAATTGCCAGCAGGGCAGACGCTGGCCTTGGTTGGGCGTTCAGGGTCAGGAAAAAGCACCATTGCTAACCTGTTAACCCGTTTTTATGAACTAGACAGTGGTGTGATTACGCTCGATGGCGTACCGATTGAGGACTATACCCTAGGTAATTTGCGTCAGCATGTCGCGGTGGTGTCGCAAAACGTTCATCTGTTTAATGACACGGTCGCGAATAACATCGCGTATGCCGCAGAAGATAAGTATAGCCGTGAGCAAGTCGAGCACGCCGCGAAACTTGCTTATGCCGATGATTTTATCCGCGGACTCGACCATGGCTATGACACCATGATTGGTGAAAACGGCGTCAGCCTGTCTGGCGGACAACGCCAACGTTTAGCCATCGCACGTGCCTTGTTACGTAATGCGCCCGTCTTGATCCTGGATGAGGCAACGTCGGCACTGGATACAGAGTCGGAGCGCGCTATTCAGGCGGCGCTGGATGAATTGCAAAAAAACCGTACCGTGTTGGTGATCGCCCATCGTCTGTCGACCATTGAAGATGCTGATCAAATTTTGGTTGTGGATGAAGGTGAGATTGTCGAGCGAGGCAGTCATCAAGCGCTTCTTGAACGTGAGGGAGCCTATGCGCAGCTTCACCGTATTCAGTTTGGTGACTGAGCATGCTAGAGCAACTGTGGTTTGGTCATCAACGCCCGCTATGGTCGGTATTATTAAGACCGTTTAGTGCGTTGTTTGGCATGATAGCGCGCCATCGTCGGCGTCAATATCTGCGCGGCAAAACACAGCGCTATTCGGCGCCAGTGCCGGTTATCGTGGTGGGGAACATCATGATTGGCGGCAATGGCAAAACCCCGTTTGTGATTTGGTTGGTGGAACAACTAAAAGCGCATGGTTACCGTCCAGGGGTGGTGTCACGCGGGTATGGCGGTAAATCTGAGCACTATCCACTCTTACTCAGCCAAACCACGCCACCGCGCACGGCGGGGGATGAGCCGGTTTTGATAGCACGTCGCACCCAAGTTCCTGTCTGTGTCGACCCCAACCGCAGCGAGGCGGTTAAACGTATCCTGCAAGAAGGTGTCGATATTGTGATCACAGATGATGGTCTCCAGCACTACCAGCTTGAAAGAGACATAGAGATCGTGATCATTGATGGCCAGCGCCGGTTTGGTAACGGTCATTATCTACCTTTGGGGCCGTTGCGCGAATCACTCGATAGGCTTGAGAGCGTCGATATGTTGGTCACTAACGGTGGGAGACCACAAGGCCAAGAGTGGGGGATGCACCTGGTGCCTGGCTTGGCCGTTAATCTACGTACGGGACAACGCTGTCAAGCCTCAATGCTACCGCAAGTGGTGGCAGTCGCCGGGATTGGCCATCCACCACGCTTTTTTAATACCTTGCAGCAAATGGGCGTAACACCCGTTCACAGCCAAGGAATTAATGATCATCAAACCCTCAACGCCGACGAGCTGGACAGGTTGAGCAAGAAGGGGCAACATTTGCTGATGACAGAAAAAGATGCGGTAAAATACCAAGGGATCGCACAAGATAACTGGTGGTATTTACCGGTAGAGGCACGGCTGCCTGACGAGGTAGCTCAGGCCGTATTCACCAAGATAGAACGTTTGCAAACAAACGCGAATAAAAAATAAAGGAACGCTATGGATCACCGCCTGCTTGAAATTGTGGCCTGCCCATCATGCCAGGGCAAACTCTATTATCAACGCGATAACAATGAGTTAGTTTGTAAGTTTGATCGTGTTGCCTATCCGATCATTGATGGTATTCCCGTGCTGCTTGAATCAGAAGCTCGCGATATGTCATTGGAAGAGGTCCAGGGATGAGCCCGTTTTATGTGGTGATCCCGGCGCGGTTTGGCTCGAGCCGCTTGCCGGGTAAACCGTTGGCTGATATTGCTGGCAAGCCGATGATCCAACACGTTTATGAGCGCGCCCAAGCGGCCGGTGCCAGTCAGGTGATTGTCGCAACGGACGATCAACGTATTGAAGCGGCGGTACGGGCGTTTGGCGGTGAGGTGTGTTTAACACGTGCCGACCATGAGTCTGGCACTGAGCGCTTAGCCGAAGTGGTTGAACGCTATGGCTTTGCTGAAGATGACATTATCGTTAATGTACAAGGCGATGAGCCGTTGATCCCCTCTGCGGTGATTGGTCAAGTGGCGGAGAACCTCAGTCAGAATGACCAGGCACCGATGGCCACCTTGGCAGTTGCAATTGATGACAAAGAGCAAGTATTTAATCCCAACGTGGTCAAGGTAGTGACGGATCATAAAGGGTTTGCCTTGTACTTCAGCCGCGCCACCATCCCTTGGGATCGCACCCATTTCGAGGCTGACTCTCCCGACATCCCACAAGCATTGTTGCGGCACATTGGTATTTATGGTTATCGAGCGGGATTTATTAGCCGTTACATTCACTGGACACCGAGTCCGTTGGAGAAGATTGAATCGTTAGAGCAGCTGCGCGTATTGTGGCATGGCGAGAAAATCCATGTGGCGGTTGCCACACAGACGCCCCCACATGGCGTCGATACCCAAGCAGACTTAGAGGCAGTGCGTGCTTATTTAGCCGTAGATAGCAACGCATAGGCGCGGTTTTACGTCTACTGCGAATGGTAATAACAAAGCCGCGAATCAATCGCGGCTTTTTTGGTGGGTGATGTGCTGTGGGACCTTAATTGGCCGGCTGAGCGATAAAATCACGGAGACGTTGCCACGCTTGTCCCAATCGCTCGTGCCAATAGCGTTCGAACTGCTCGAGGTATTGAGCACGTGGGCCGTATTTTATCCATGGCTGCTTAATTTGCTTTTGCGCCATGAAGTTAGTGGGAGCCGGGATGGGGTCGAGTCCAGCGCTTTGAAACTCGTAGACGGCACGATCCATATGTGCCGCGGATGTGACGAGCACTAGGTTACTACTGCCAACCACCGATGCGGCTTGGTAGGCTTCCTCCCATGTATCCTTGGCGGTTTCAAGCAACAGGATACTGTTTTTATTGACACCCAACGCCATTGCGACGCGTGCCAACATACGCGCATGGCTGACTTCATAACCATGGTCATAGCCCGACAAAATTAGCTTGGAGGTGGGGTACATTCGGTGAATACGGATGCCTTCTGCGAGGCGCATTAACGCCGCACGAGAAAGCTCTGAGGTTGGGGGTATGGCGTCATCTACGACATGACTGTTGCCCAGTACCATTACAAAGTCTACCGGCTTTTCCGTGGGGAGAAACGCGGTGTATTGACGCTCAAGTGGACGAAGGAGTCCAGAGGCGACCGGTTGAAACGAAGTGAGAAAAATCCCAGCAAACGCAACGAAGATAACAAAAGATGCCAGCCTTTTACGCTGAGAGAACCAAAGCAGGCATAGCCCGAAAAGACCCAACAATAACAGCGCGGGCAAGGGCATTATCAAGGTTGAGATAAGTTTTTTTAATTCAAACATGCAATGTCGCCCGAAATATAGTCAAACGAGGCACAAATAATGCCATAAACCTTTATTAACGTAAGGCTTGTGACAGAATATGCCTTTCTACCACTCAATGATAACGAATGCCATTGTGACTGAGGATAAAAATTTCGACGACATTGCCCACAAATTTGTTAAAAACATTTATGGATCGGGCAAAGGCGAAATCCGCCAGGCGGTCGTTTGGCAGGACATCGAGCAGATCCTGCACTGTTTTCCGCCTGAGCAGACCCTGCATATTTTAGATGCCGGCGGTGGGGTTGCCCCTATGTCTCGGCACTTGGCGGCGCGCGGTCACAGGGTCACTTTATGTGATCTTTCTTCGCAAATGCTCGACTTAGCCCGTCAGGAGATTGAACAACAGGGCTTACTTGCGCAGTATCAGCTGGTTCATTCGTCGGTGCAGACGATTGGCGACCATTTGAGCGATCCGCCGGATGTGATTTTATTTCATGCGGTACTGGAGTGGACCGCGGAGCCAGAGCAGGTGTTGAAAGACTTGCTTAAGCAACTGCGCCCGGGGGGGATCGCATCGGTGATGTTCTATAACCAAACCGGGTTGCTCTTTAAGAACCTCGTGTGCGGTAACCTCACGCATGTTGAGGAAGGTATGCCGCATCGTAAGCGGTTTAAGCTTCAACCACCTAAAGGCTTGCAACCAGAAAGCGTGTATCGATGGATGCAAGACAGTGACATTATCCTCAAAGGTAAAACAGGCGTACGCACCTTTCACGATTACATGCGTGATACCAATATTGGTGATTTTACCTTTGAGCAGGTCATGGCGTTGGAGCAACAGCTTTGCCGCCAAGAGCCATTTGTGTCTCTGGGGCGATATATCCATGTATGGGGACAGCACAGTGCCCCAAGCAATCAAGATAAAAACAAGGACAACGGATGAGTGATCAGGCTCAGTCTTCCCAGTCGTGGACAGACGACGCTCAGACAGTACCTGAGTTGGTCAGTTGGGTAAAACAAAGTGACTTAGGGTTAAACCTGCCGCCAGAGCGCTTGGCATTCTTGCTGGCAATGGCGGTGATGAGTCAAGAGCGGTTGGAGGACGAACTGAGCGAGCATGAGCTCGTGGATGTCTTTCGACTGGTCAGTGAGCAGTTTGTTAGCGGTGAAGGTGCCACGCTTGGCAATGTCGCTTTTCGCGCCAACAATGCGATCAATGAAATGGTGCAAGCACGGTTGCTAAGCCGGTTTACCAGTGAAATGACCGATGGTGATAGCATTTACCGCCTCACGCCATTGGCGCTAGGTATTGCGGACTATTACGCTCGTCATCGTGAATACTCAACGCTAAAGCTGTCGGTACAACTGTCTATGGTGGCTGACGAAATCGCTAAGGCGCGCCGTGCGGCGGAAGAAGATGGGGATGCGACCTTTTGGCGTCATAACGTCTATGGTGTGTTGAAGTACTCGGTCGCCGAGATTTTTGACCGCATCGATCTTAATCAGCGCGTGATGGATGAGCAGCAACAACAGGTAAAGGAAGATATTGCTGCGCTCCTCACCCAGGACTGGCAAGCCGCAATCGCTAACTGTGAATACTTGCTCAACGAAACCTCGAGTACTTTGCAAGAGTTACAAGAAACGCTGCAGGCCGCGGGGGATGAGCTTCAGAGTCAGCTGCTTGAGATTCAAGAAGTGGTGCGGGGGCGTGATGATCTTGAGTTCGTCGATCGCATGGTATACAGCTTGCAGATGAAGCTGGATCGTATCGTGAACTGGGGACAGCAAGCGATTGACCTATGGATAGGTTACGACCGCCATGTGCATAAATTTATTCGCACCGCGATTGATATGGATAAAAACCGTGCATTCAGCCAGCGTTTGCGTCAGTCGGTATCGGACTACTTTGACGCGCCATGGTTTTTAACGTATGCCGATGCTGAGCGACTGCGTGATACGCGAGATGAAGCCTTGGTGTTACGTGACGATGAAGTCACCGGAGAGATGCCAGAAGAGGTGGCGTTCGAACAATTAAGTGTGGTTGACGATGGCCTTTCACAGAAAGTGTCACAGATGCTCAACCGCCATCGAGAAACCGGACAAGCGATCGACTTAGGTCGTGTCCTGAAAGATTACTTAGCCGAGCACCCACAAGCTCGCCATTTTGATCTCGCGCGCTTAGTGATTAACCAAGCGGTCCGCATGGGCTACTCCCAATCTGATCTTAACGCGATTCAGCCTGATTGGCAGGCGATTAACGACTTCGGAGCTAAGGTACAAGCGAATGTCATCGATAAATACTGAACAGCCAATGCCAGAAGGGCTGGCCAAAGCCATTGCTAACCCTTTGTTCCCGGCGTTGGACAGTGCACTGCGTGCTGGCCGCCATATTGCCAGCGACGATCTGGATAACCACGCCTTGCTGATGGAATTTGAGCAAGAGCTGAATATTTTCTACCAGCGTTATAACGCTGAATTGGTCCGCGCGCCAGAGGGCTTTTTCTATCTTCGTCCTCGCTCAACCAGTTTAATTAGGCGTAGCGTGTTGTCTGAACTGGATATGCTGGTTGGCAAAGTCCTTTGTTTTCTGTACTTAAGCCCAGAGCGCTTGGCACAAGAGGGGATCTTTACCACCCAAGAGCTTTTTGATGAGCTATTAGCGTTGGCTGACGAGAAGAAACTGATGAAGTTGGTCACGCATCGCGCAACAGGCTCAGATCTTGACCGTGAGAAGCTTTTCGACAAAGTGAAAACCTCGCTGCGACGTTTGCGTCGTCTCGGGATGATCTTACCCATTGGTGAGGGAAGTAAATTCCGTGTCAGTGAAGCAACGTTCCGCTTTGGTGCTGATGTACGAAGCGGTGACGATCCACAAGAAGCCCAATTGCGTCTGATTCGTGACGGGGAAGCCGTGGTGCATAGCCAAGCGCACATTCAATCAAGCTTGCTCGATGAGCACTCGGATGAAGACGCAGACAATGCCGATACAGAGACAACAGAGGAGCCGACAGTATGAGCCAGCGCGGTAAGTATCACTCACTCACCATGGTGAACTGGAACGGCTTTTTTGCACGAACCTTTGATATTGACTCCCTCGTCACCACCTTATCAGGCGGGAACGGCGCGGGTAAGTCGACCACCATGGCGGCGTTTATCACCTCGTTGATCCCTGACCAAACCCTGTTGCATTTCCGTAACACCACAGAGGCAGGCAGCTCAAGTGCTTCTCGTGATAAGGGGTTGCACGGTAAATTGCAGCCAGGTGCCTGCTATGCCGCCTTGGATGTCGTGAATTCACGCCAACAGCGGGTGCTGTTTGGTGTGCGTCTTCAACAAGTGGCAGGGCGTGATAAGAAGGTGGATATCAAGCCGTTCGTTTTACAAGGCTTGCCTTCTTCTGTGGCCCCAACCGATGTCTTGGTCGAGACCTTAAATAACGGTCAAGCGCGTGTACGCCAGCTGAACGAGGTAAAAGAGGCGGCGAGCGCCTATGAAACCGCGCACTTTAAAGCTTTTAACTCGGTCACCGACTATCACGCGCAAATGTTTGAATTTGGCGTGCTACCGAAAAAGCTGCGCACCCAGCAAGATAGAGGCAAGTTTTATCGATTAATTGAAGCGTCACTCTACGGCGGCATTTCTAGCGCAATCACCAAGTCGTTGCGCGAGTATTTGTTGCCACAAAATGGTGGTGTGAAAAAAGCCTTCCAAGATATGGAAGTGGCGCTGAAAGAAAACCGTATGACGCTTGAGGCGATTAAGCTGACGCAGCGCGATCGTGACTTGTTTAAGCATTTGATCACGGAAGCGACCCATTATGTGGCCTCGGACTACATGCGTCATGCCAATGAGCGCCGAAGCAAGCTGGAACAAGCGCTGTCGTTGCGGGCGGAGCTGAACGCCGCACAACAGACATTGCAGCAAAAGCAGAAGCATGCGGAAACCATGCGCGCAGAATTAGCCGAGCTGGAAGCCGGACAAGATCATCTCGAGCAAGATCACCAAGCGGCGGCCGATCATCTGCAGTTGGTGCAATCGGCGATGCGCCAACAAGAAAAAATTGAGCGTTATGAGGAAGATTTGCTCGAGTTGTCGGAGCGACTCGAAGAGCAAATCATGGTGGTGGAAGAGGCCACAGAGCAGCTTGCTGACGCCGAATTGCGCGCGGCGCAGAGTGAAGAGGAAGTGGATAGTCTGAAGACTCAGCTTGCCGACTACCAACAAGCGCTCAACACGCAACAAACGCGCTCCCTGCAGTACCAACAAGCCGTTAATGCCTTGGAGACGGCCCGTCGCCTCACTGACGATGAGACCCTCAGTGCAGACGAGGCCACGACACGCTTACACGCGTTGAAAGCGCAAGAGTCAGAACAAACGGATCGGGTTTTGTCCCTCAAACACAAACGCGATCTTGCTTCGGCCACGGCCAATCAGTTTGAACAGGGCTTGCGTCTTTTGCACCGTCTTGATCCATCCGTGCACCGTGCTGAGGCTGGCAAGGCCGCCAAGCGTTGGGTTGAACAGGGTAGAGAGCGTCGTTATCTGGCCGATAGCCTGACGCAGCGCCAGTATGAACAGCGCGAATTGAGCCAACGGGCTGAGCAGTATCAGCACGCGAGCCAGTTAGTGTCGGAGTATCAGACGTTAACGGGCGAAACGCTGGCTAACAGTGAAGCGGTCGAGCAAGCCGTGGCGCTGCAGCAAGCGCGACGTGAGGCGCTGCTAAAGGAAAAAGACACCCAAGCCGAACAACTGCGTGAGCTCGCGCGGACACAGGACGCGGTGGACGCACAAATCCACGATCTTGAGCTCAAAGCACCGACTTGGTTTGCGGCCAATGACGCCTTGACCAAACTGGAAAGCCAAACTGAAAAAAGCTTGGTGGACAGTCAAGCGGTCATGGAGGCGATGCATGCCACGCATGAGGCGGTACGCACGCGCACGCAGCACCAAGATCAGCTGGGCAAACAAAAAGCAGACATTGAACAAGCGATTGAGCAATTGGCGCAGCCTGGTGGCAGCGACGATGCACAATTGCAAGGTCTCGCCGATACCCTTGGTGGCACCTTACTCTCTGAAATTTATGATGATATCACCCTAGATGACGCCCCTTACTTCAGCGCACTCTATGGCCCGGCGCGGCATGCCATCGTGGTGCCCGATCTCAAAGGCGTAAAGGATAAGCCCACGGATTTGGACGCTTGCCCTGATGACTTATACATCATTGAGGGGGATGCCGACGCGTTTGATGATAGCGTGTTTGATGCACAAGAGCTGTCGGGTGCCGTGTGTGTACATCTAAACGATCGGCAAATGCGTTATTCGCGCTTCCCGGCCACGCCACTGTTTGGTCGTGCTGCGCGTGAGCACCGCCTTGAGCAGCTACGTGAGCAACGGGAGGCCTTGGTTGAAGAGCACGCCAAAGCGTCCTTTGATGTACAAAAGTGGCAACGCCTATCACACGCATTTAGCCAATTTATTGCCGAGCATCTCACGGTGGCGTTTGAGCCCGACCCTGAGCAGGCGATCGCCGCTTGCCGCGAAAAACGCGCACAGACTCAGCGGGCGATAACCGATGCCAAGCAAGTGTTGGCACAACACGAGGCGGAGGTGGCGCGTTGTCAGCAAGCGCTACATATCCTCGATAAGCTTCGCTACTGTGCCGAGGCGCTCACAGAGGATAATCTTGAGGCACGCTTGCAAGCGGCTATGGCGCGCGTAGAGACGGCGAAAGAGGCACAAGGCTTTATCCAGCAACATGGAGAAACCTTAGCAGCATTGGAAACCAGCCTGGCAACACTCGAGAGTGACCCTGAGCAATTTGATAAGCTGGAGCAAGCCTACCAAGAGGCGGATAACACCTTGCAGGCGATTAAGCAGCAAGTGTTTGCTGTTGCCGATTTAGCGGAGCGTCGTCCGCATTTTGCCTATCAAGATGCGTCAGATATGCTGACGCAAAGCAGTGAGCTTAACGAACAGCTTAAAGCCAAACTGAAAGATGCCGAGCAGGTGCGCCAACGTGAACGTGAATCGCTCAAGCAAATTCAGTCGCAGACGAGTCAATATCACCAGGTGCTTGCCTCACTCAAAAGTGCCCATCAGTCTAAGCAAGAGACGCTGAACGAGTTTAAGCGAGAGCTCGGTGAGTTAGGTGTGCAAGCGGATGAAGATGCCTTAATGCGTGCACAAAGCCGCCGTGATGCCTTGTACGAGCAAATGCATCAGGCCCGGCAGCGTCACAGTGAACTCTCGCGTGGGATTACGTCACTGGACATGGAAACCAAGTCGCTCACCAAGGAATTGCGTAAACTGCTCAAGCAGTACCAAGCGCTTCGTCAGTTTGTGGTCAACGCCAAAGCGGGTTGGTGCAGTGTCCTGCGTATTGCGCGCGACAACGGGGTGGAAAAACAACTGCATCGTCGAGAAATGGCATACATGTCAGCTGACGAGCTTCGCTCTTTGTCGGATAAATCCTTGGGGGCATTGCGCCTTGCGGTCGCTGACAATGAAACCTTGCGTGATGCCTTGCGTGCGTCGGAGGATGTCGGACGGCCTGAGCGTAAAGTCTTATTCTATGTGGCTGTGTATCAGCATTTGCGCGAGCGTATCCGTCACGACATTATTCGCACCGATGATCCGGTCGAAGCGATTGAGGAAATGGAAGTCGAGCTGGCAAGGCTCACTGAAGAGCTCACGCAGCGTGAACAACGTCTGGCGATCAGCTCCGAGTCGGTAGCCAACATTATTCGCAAGACCATTCAGCGCGAGCAAAACCGGATCCGTATGCTCAACCAAGGGCTACAGAACGTGGGCTTTGGTCAAGTGCAAGGCGTGCGCCTCAATGTGTCTATCCGTGAAACCCATGCACAGTTGCTGATGGGCTTGGCTGAACATGCTGACCAGCACCAAGATTTATTCGGCAATCCAAATCTCACGTTTTCAGAAGCGATGGCCAAGTTGTTCCAACGTTTGAACCCGCATATTGAAATGGGACAACGTGCCCCGCAGACACTGGGCGAAGAGCTATTGGACTACCGTAACTATCTGGACTTGGGCATTGAAGTCAACCGTGGAACGGATGGTTGGCTGAAAGCGGAATCCGGCGCGTTGTCGACCGGTGAAGCGATTGGTACCGGCCAAGCAATCTTGCTGATGGTGATCCAAAGCTGGGAAGAGGAGTCACGCCGACTGCGTGGCAAAGATGTGATCCCATGTCGCTTACTTTTCCTTGATGAGGCGGCCCGTCTGGATGCCAAATCGATCTCGACCTTGTTTGAGTTGTGTCATCGTTTAGATATGCAGCTGTTGATTGCGGCACCAGAAAACATCAGCCCAGAGCAAGGCACGACGTATAAACTGGTCCGTAAAATCTTCAATGACCGCGAGCACGTTCATGTTGTGGGCTTGCGCGGGTTTGGTGAAGAGAAGCGTCGGGAGCTAGAGCGTGAGCCGGTGATGGAATAATCGTCAGACAAGGCGAAAACGAGGGGGTCGGCCTTGAGGCCGACCCCTTTGGGTTTTAGTCGGTTTTAAAGTGACTGATCCGCGCTTCCAGGGTACGGGCATGCTCACGTAAGTGGTTGACGGTTTGTTCAGTGTTGCGCGTACGCTCTGAAACATGGTCGGCCGATTGTGCCATCGTGTTGACATTTTGGCTGATTTCATCGGTCACCTGCGTTTGCTGGTTGGCTGCGGTGGCAATTTGCATGTTCATCTCGTTGATTTGCTCAATCATGGTTTTGATTTGCCCCAGCTTGTCGTTGTTTTCGTGACAATGCTCAACGCTTTGGGTCACCGCGTCATTGGCTTGGGTCATCCCATCGGCGGCACCGCGCGTCTCCTGTTGCAAGGCGTCGACCTTGGCACGAATTTCCTCCGTAGAGGATTGGGTTCGTGTCGCCAAAGAACGCACTTCGTCAGCGACCACAGCAAATCCGCGTCCTTGCTCACCAGCACGGGCCGCCTCAATCGCCGCATTGAGGGCTAACAAATTGGTTTGCTCGGCAATTTCTTGAATCACATCCAACACCGACCCAATGGACTCACTCTCGTGTGATAGCTTCTCCATCGAGCGGGTGGCTTTGTCCATATGATCTTTGAGTGTTTGCATTTGGCTGACCAAGGCTTCGCCTTTTTGGCTGCCTTCATTGGCGGTTTGGGTAATCGTGTCAGACGCTTCAGAGGCATTGCTCGCATGCTCTGATACTTCGCTGATGGAGGCGGCCATCTGTGTGGCAGCGGTAGCGACCTGGTTCGAGCTTTTGGCTTGCTCGTCCACTTGCCCACGTACAGCCACTACGTCATCACTGATATCGTTGGCTGATGACAACAAGGTTTTTGACGCGTCGTGTGTTTTTTGAATCACGTCTCGGAAGCTTTGGAACATTTCGTTGAGGCTGTCAGCCAACGTAGAGAGCTCATCTTTACTGGTATGGTGCAACGTGATCGTCAAATCTTTACTATCTGCCACCTGTTTGATATTGGTGGCGAGTTTTAAGATAGGCGCGCCAATGCTTTTACCCAACCAATACGCTGCTAGTGCGGCGAGACTGCCTAGCAGCACTGCCGTAAACGCGGTCACAACGCCGATGTCTGTGCGTAATTTGGTAATGGCTGTAAAGACTTCATCGGTGTCTTGCTGACTGATCACCGCCCATGTCACCCCGTAGACGTCAATGGGCGAATAAGAAGCCAGTACCTCAGTATTACGATAGCTCGTTTGCGTGACAAACCCTTGCTCTCCCCGTAGCGCTCTTTTTACCGCAGGGTTATCGAGGGGTTGGTTACCAGCGGCGGAGTTTTGATAATCAATGCGGTGAATGGTATCGGCATTAAGCCCTTGGCTTTCTAGTGCACTGAGGTAGGCGTCTTTATCATCACTCAACAGACGTGGCTGCGTGCGTAATAGGTTATCGGGACCAACTAATAATATTTCACCACTGGTGCCCATCCCTGACTCTGCCCATTGACCATTATTACTAATGAGCTCACTGATACGATCGATCGGCATTTGAAATATCAACGCCCCGATCTGCTGACCATTTTTATAAACTGGACTCGAGATAAATGAAGCTGGACTGTCGTAGGAGGGATAGTAAGGGCGAAAGTCTATAAAGCCCAGCTCACCCTGAGGCGCTTTGCGTACCGCTTTATAGGCATCAGCCAAGCCACTGGTTGAATACGGGCCGGTTAACAGGTTGGTCGCGTAATCCAGCTCTTTGTAAACGCTATAGACAATATTGCCCTGATTATCGACCAGGAAAATATCGTAGTAGCCGAAGGTCTTTAAATAATGCTGAAAGTTGGGATGAAAGACGCTGTGGATCTCACTGTAGACACTGCCGTCGTTGGCTTTCGCCATGGCATCTTTACTTCCTAATGGATGGGGGTTGCCGCTGATATACGCGTGTTGCAGCCGTTTAGCTACATCAGGTAACTGATTGTACCTTCCCATTACGTCGGTGGATGTATCGTTAATCTCTTGATAGGTCGCGCCGAATTGATTGCGATAATAACTGGCCAGTTGGCTCTCTTGGCTAGGGGAGTTGGCAGTGTCTGCGGCGATGGTGTTAAACGCTTGTGCCAATTGTGCCAGTGCATCTTCTGTCATGGTGGAGTCTGACAGCGTATTAATTTGATCACCAATGAACTTGAAGTAATTACTTATTTCTGACTTTTTCGACGCTTTCACCGCCGTTAGTTGCGATTTTACTTTCTTATCAAGTGCTTGTGATGATAAGCCGATGGTTCTAAACGCTAAGATAGCCGCAATAGTTAAAACACAGGTTAATGATGCCGCAACGATTGCGAGCGTGATCTTATTACTGATTCTCATCGTGACACTCCTTCCTACCTCACGTTTTGAATCTAGTCACGGCGGATAAAAAGTGCGTAGAAAAGGGGATAAAATTTGAACAAATGGTGAGCGTGTGTCTAGCTAGTCAGTCGTAATGGGTGGTTTCTAGACAGACAGCGAGAAAAGCAGGGAGGTGCGATGACCTCCCTAGGTAGCGTGAGTATTTACTCAGTTTTGAAATGACCGATAGTATCAGCCAGACGTGCTGACCGTTGGCTTAAGCCGGTGACGGTTTCTGCGGTGTCATGCGTGCGTTGTGAGACGGTTTCAGCCGATTGCGCGATATCAGAGATGCTTTCGCTGATTTCTGTTGTCACTTGCGTTTGCTGCTGGGTGGCATTGGCAATGTGTGAGGTCATCTGATTGATTTCGGTGACCATGTTGGCAATATCAACCAGTGCGGCGTTATTTTGCTGACAATAATCCACACAAGCGTCGACGGTTTGGCTGGTGGTATCCATATCTGCCACCGCTGACTGCGTCTCTTGACGTAATGCGGCAATTTTATCGCGGATACTTTCGGTCGAGTCTTGGGTACGTGAGGCGAGGGTGCGCACCTCTTCGGCGACCACGCTGAACCCGCGGCCTTGCTCGCCCGCGCGCGCCGCTTCAATCGCCGCATTCAGTGCCAACAAGTTGGTTTGCTCGGCAATGGCTTGAATCACATCCAGTACGGTACCGATTTCTTCGCTCTGTTGCGATAAGCGACCCATGGTCGCTGTTGCAGCATCCATGCTCGATGACAAGGTGCGGATTTGCTCAACCAGGTCGTCACCAATTTTTGAGCCCGTGTTGACGGCTTCTGTGATGTCATCAGACGCGGTGGAGGCTTGGTCTGCATATTGGGCAACGTCCGTGACGGAGGTGGCCATTTCTGTCGCTGCCGAGGCAACTTGATGGGTATGCTTGACCTGGTCGGCGACCCTATCGCGCATAGTGACCACGTCTTGATTAATGTCGTTAGAGGCTTGGCCGAGTAACCCAGAAGCTTGGTGCGCCTCTTGAATCACCTGTTGGAAACTGGCGAACATGTCATTGAGCGAGCGGCCGAGCAGTGCCATTTCGTCTTTACCGCTATCAGGTAAGCGTTGGGTTAAATCTTTATTTTCTGCAATGGTTTTGATCCGTGTAGTGACCGCAATCATTGGTTTGGCAATATTGCCACCGAGAATATAGGCAATTACGATCGCCACGCCAACAAGTACCAACGAGGTAATAACCGTCGCTTTTAAAATAGTGTCTTGCATGGCAGCGACTTGTGATAGCGCCTCTTGCTGACTGATTTGATTGACCAGTGCCCAGCGCTTGCCGAAGACATCAATCGGTGAGTAAGCGGTATAGACGGTTTGGTTGCGATAACTCTGCTCTTTGCCAGTGCCCGTTTCGCCCGCCAGCGCTTGCGCAATGCTTTGGGATGCCATCGGCATTTGGCCCGCTGCGGTATCGGTGAACTCAATGCGGCGAATCAAGTCGGGTTTGACGCCATTGGTGCGCAACAAGTGTAAATACTCAGATTTGTCCTCTTGTAAAGCGCGTGCTTCGGTGCGGAGGACTTTATCAGGCCCCACCATAAACATTTCGCCGCTTTGTCCAAAGCCTGCGGATTGCCATTGGCCTTGACCGCTGATCACGCCACTTAAACGCTGAATCGGCAATTTAAAGATAAGTACACCCTGCGTTTCGCCGTTTTCGACGATAGGGGTGGCGATAAATGAGGCCGGTTCATCGTAGCTGGGAAAGTAAGGGCGATAATCCACAAAACTGATGGTGCCGGCTTTTGCATCAATCGCCTCTAAGAAGGCGTCACCCATGCCGCTGGTAGCGTAGGGGCCAGCAAATAAGCTGGTTCCAAAGTCAATCTCTTTGGCCACTGAATAGACGATACGGCCATTGGCATCGGCTAACACGATGTCTTGGTAGCCAAACGTTTCGGCAAAGCGATGGTAGTTGGGGTGATATTGAGTGTGCACCTTGTCATACGTGGAGCCATCATTGGTTGTCACCAACTTGTCTTTCTCGCCCAAAGGATGGGGGCTGCCGCTGATATAAAATTGCTGCAGTGTCCGCGTGGCAGGGGCAAGCGCTGCGAGGTTGGAGCGTGCATTGGCGTTGGTATCATTGCGCGCTTTGTAAACATCGCCGAAGGTGTCGGTGTAGTAGTCTTGCAGCGCGCGCCGGGCCGCTCTATCGGTGCGGACTTCACGACTGTAGCGTCGATAAGCTTGGCTAAAAGACGTCACCGCGTTTTCGGTCATGGTGGAGTCGGCCATTGAGGTTAATTGCTGGCCGATAAATGAAAAATAACTGGTTAATTCAGAGTGCTTGGCTTCGCGTACGGCTTTAAGCTGGCTAATCGCCTGCTCTCGCATTTCATCGCCAAACAGTGTGGTGGTTCGGTTTGCCAACACCGCGGCGGTGGCGACAATACAAATAACACAGGCGGAGATGATCGCCGCAGAAACCTTGGTGCGAACTTTCATACTACTAAACTCCTGAAACGTCGTTATGACGGCATCAAATCAAGGCACCTTACTGGCGTAAAGTGGAGGTGGGGGCTTATTCGATAGGGAAATAACATGCTCAAACCGTTAGGTCGCACTCTAGCATTGCCACACTGTGGTATTGGCCAAATTTTTCACCGACATCATTTAGCTGTCCAACTTGTTGGAAGCCAAAGCGACGATGCAATGCCAATGACGCTGGATTGGGTAGCGTGACGAGAGAATAGGCGCGGCGCAGGGCCTTATCGCGCATTCCGTCGAGCAAGGTTTGCATTAATGCCGAGCCAACCCCACGGCCACCGGCATCGGGGGCCGCATAAATGGTGATTTCTGAGGCGATGTGGAAAGCCTGCTTGGGATTGAAAGGCGTATTGTAAGCAAAGCCAAGGATTTGTTGGTCTTGCTCTGCCACCCAGGCTTGATAGCAGGAGGACGGATCAAACTGAGCGAACCATTGTTTACGTTCAGCTAATTGCCATGGGCACAAGTCAAACGTAATGGCAGTGTGTGTAATGTAATAATTATAAATCGTATTGATCGCGTCACAATCACGCAATTCCATGCGTCGAATAAGCATTTTCGCTTCCTTTTCGCTTTTTTTGCGCGACATAAGATAACGAAGTTCACCGCATTCGCCAAGTGTTGGTGATAAATTAAACACTTGTCGTACATTTAACACCCAAACAGTGCTGTCCTTTGCGCGAAAACAAACGAACGCACTGTTAGGCTAACAAAATGCTCGATAAGGCATTGAGGGTGGCGGGAGATAGGATTAGCATGATAGCTCCACTTCTCGGCATAAAGGATCCGTTTTGTCAGAGTTTAAAGCGACATCTATTTCTCCGGTCGGTCCGTTTTTCTCGCCCATGGTGCAAGGTTACTGGCGACTGGATGATTGGCAAATGACGCCGCAGCAGCGTTTAAGCTTTCTTAAGGCGCATATCGATTTGGGGGTGACGACGGTCGACCATGCGGATATTTATGGTGACTACCGCTGTGAAACACTGTTTGGCCAAGCGCTGAAGCTTGATCCCAGCGTGAGGGACGATATCCAAGTGGTGTCGAAGTGCGATATCAAGTTGGTCAGTGAAGCGGCTCCAAACCGCAAAATCAACCATTACGATACCAGTTACCGGCATATTTTGGAGTCGGTAGATAACTCATTGTCTCGTTTGGGCGTGGAAAAACTGGATGTGTTACTGATCCACCGTCCTGACGCGTTGATGGATGCGGATGAAGTGGCTGAAGCATTCACCACGTTGCGTCATCATGGCAAGGTGGCTCACTTTGGCGTGTCTAACTTTACGCCTGCACAGTTCGACCTGCTTCAGTCTCGTTGGGATGAATCCTTGGTCACCAACCAAGTTGAAATCAACCCGCTACGTTTTGATGTGGTCCATGACGGGACCCTGGATCAGTTACAGCGCTTGCGTATTAAACCGATGGCGTGGTCTTGTCTTGCAGGCGGTGAGATGTTTAACGGCGAGTCTGAGCAGGCTGTGCGGGTACGTGATACCTTGCATGCTATTGGCGAAGAGCTCGGTGGTGCGACGATCGATCAGGTTATTTATGCTTGGGTGATGCGTCATCCGTCTCAACCTTTGCCGATCATTGGCTCGGGCAATATTGAACGTGTCAAAGCAGCCAAAGCGGCTTACGACCTCAAACTCACGCGCGAGCAATGGTATCGGATATGGGTAGCGTCAAAAGGACACAATGTACCTTAAATAACAGCGTGTAACTGACTGACTCTCAATCCATAAGGCGGCTATTAGCCGTCTTTTTTTGTGGATTGTCTGGGGACGGAATAGGGGCAATATGGCGCATTGATAACGGATGAGTGGAAACTGCTATACGGTAAATGGTGCGGCTGGGTGTCGCATGCAGAGCCAGTGCATGACTGATGGCGACAAAAAGCGAACGTCCTTTGCTTTTAATACGCCACTTTCTTTTACTACGCCGTAGTAGGCAGGTGGACCGGTGGAGACATCCTGTTTACCCGCCGGAGACCATTATTTTTTTGCCTGGAATTGCGAATTATGTGAGGTGAGGGCAGACACTTCTAGCATCGGTGCCGCATCAATATCATCGGCGTTCATCATCGAAGAGATACGTTGTACCGATGACAGCAATAACGATTGCTCCCACTCATCTAAACTTTGAAAGCGTGAAATAAAGTTTTCTTGTAGGGGCTTGGGTGCTTGTTCTAACGCCGCTTCCCCTTGCTCGGTCAAGTGGGCATGCACTTTACGCTTATCAAGCTCACTGCGAACACGCAAAATCAACCCGCGCTTTTCGAGACGATCAAGAATGGTCGTTGCCGTTGCCTGACTCATATTGGTATGGGTCGAGAGCTTACGAATGGTCACTTGGCCCAGCTCTTTAATCGCACGCATTAGGACAAGTTGGGGGCCAGTGATCCCGGATACTTTGTTAAGTTTTCGTGAATGCAGGTCTATTGCGCGGATGATTTGCCGCAGCGCAACCAGTACTTCTTCGTGTTTTTCCATTTACTCACCTCCACCAGAAAAAATCGCCAACGAAACTTACAATACCCGCGGTTGGAGTGCAAAGGCATCGAGAGAAAAATCGACTTTTTATGGTTTTTTTCACTATCAAATAATCAATGTGCTTTCAGTCTATTATAACCCTTAGAGTTCAAATTAAATCTAATTTATTGTTATTTTTAGCTGTTTCAGTGAGCAGGCGCAAAAAGTGCCACATAGTCATCAATTTAAGCAGTCAAGAGGTCGGATCAGCGTTGCAACAAGTTGCATTAAACCATGCTTAGAGTGTGGAGATCACAGCTTTGATAATAGCCTCAATTCTTTGTTGCATTTAGTAACATAATGCTTAGAATCTCTCGCATACAAACGATAATAGTTCTCATAACTGTTCATATCAAAGCGAAGGACAAAGTACTATGGAAATGACCCCTTTTAAGCGTAACCTTATCGCGCTTTCCTTATTTGCCGCACCTCTGGGTGTTAATGCGGCGACGCAAGAAGACGTTGTTGAACATTACGCTGATATCGCGCATGCGGTATTCGCAGACTCCCACGCGACAGCGGTCGCGCTCGATGACGCTATTGAGGCTTTTACTGCCAGCCCCTCTCAAAAAACCTTTCAGGCAGCAAAAAAAGCATGGTTAGACGCGCGAGTCCCTTATCAGCAGTCAGAAGTGTTCCGTTTTGGCAACGCGATTGTTGATGATTGGGAAGGACAGCTGAACGCGTGGCCATTGGATGAAGGTTTGATTGATTATGTGGCAGACGGTTACCAAGCAGAGCTGGGGAATGCCGGTGCGACAGCAAACATTATTGCCAACCAGAGTATTCAAATTGGTGCGACCGATTTAGACGTGGCTGACATTACGCCAAAACTGTTGGCAAGTCTCAATGAGGTAGGTGGGTCAGAAGCCAACGTTGCTTCCGGTTATCATGCGATTGAATTTTTGCTGTGGGGGCAAGACTTAAATGGCACTAACCCAGGTGCGGGCGAGCGCCCATACTCTGACTTTGCTTACGGGGAAGACTGCACGAACGGCCACTGCGACCGTCGCCGCGAGTACTTGAAAGCGGCCGCCGATCTTTTGGTGGATGATTTAGCCTGGATGCGCGACCAGTGGGCGGAAGGTAATAAAGATAACTATCGCGCGACGCTATTGGCGGATTCGAGCGAGAACGGTTTACGTAAGATGCTGTTTGGTATGGGGTCACTCTCGTTGGGCGAGTTGGCCGGCGAGCGCATGAAGGTGGCATTGGAAGCCAACTCGACCGAAGACGAACACGATTGTTTCTCTGATAATACCCACAATTCGCATTTTTATAACGAGCAAGGCATTTATAATGTCATGATGGGAACCTATCAGCGTGTTGATGGCAGCAAATTGACCGGGCCATCAGTGCTCGACTTGGTCAAAGACAAAGATACTGACGCGGCAAGCGCGATCAAGACAAGCTTTGACCAAGCGCGTGAGCAAGTCAAAACGCTGGTTGTGTCAGCGGAAGAAGACAATGTGCATTTTGATCAATTGATAGCGGCGGGCAACAATGACGGTAACCAACTCGTCAATGCATCCATTACCGCACTGGTTGACCAAACCAAACACATTGAGAAAGCCGCTCAGATCATCGGCATTGATAATCTCAACCCAGATACCGCGGACCATCAATTCTAATTGTCCGCTAATGATGTTAAGCCCCGTGCCGCGGGGCTTTTTGCTTTGTCAGGATACAACATGAAGTCCAAAGTCATTGTTTACCTCGGTGCAATCGGCATCAGTGCCTTGGTGAGCGCTTCAGCGGTTGCTTTTGAACGCACCTCTGGTGGCCGCACCACGGTGATTAAAGAAGGTGCCAACGCTTTCTCCCAACCTGCCGCTAACCTACCCATGAGCGAGCGCATCGACTTCAGTGTCGGGAACAGTTTTTTTCGTAACCCCTGGGTGAGTTCGCCGGCTTCAACCGATGCGCGTGATGGGCTTGGCCCTTTGTTCAATACCAATGGCTGTCAAAATTGTCATATTAAAGACGGCCGTGGGCATCCGCCTTCTCCTGGCGATACCAACGCCGTGTCTATGTTGGTGCGATTGAGTGTGCCGGCAATGAGCGAAGCAGAGCGGCAGAAATTGATCCAATATGGCAATATTCCCGAGCCAAATTATGGGGGTCAGTTGCAAGACTTTGCACTGCCAGGCGCGAAGCCAGAAGGAAAGGTCGCCATTACCTATTCTGCGGTCCCCGTGACCTTTGCCGATGGTGAGACTGTCACTCTGCGTAAGCCACATTTAACGATCACCGATCTTAATTATGGGCCGATGGCAGAAAATGTTCAGATGTCGGCGCGGATTGCGCCTCCGATGATTGGATTGGGGCTGTTGGAATCCATTCCTGCGGAAGACATTTACGCCCTGGCTGATCCTGATGATGCCAATGGCGATGGGATCTCTGGACGACCAAATCAAGTGTGGGATATCGAAAAACAACGCACTGCGCTTGGCCGGTTTGGTTGGAAAGCAGGGCTACCCACGGTTAACCAACAAAACGCCGCGGCCTTCAATGGCGATGTGGGATTAACCACCTCCATGTTTCCTCATCACAATTGTATGCCGTCACAGTCTGTGTGCGACGAGATGCCCAATGGTGGTGATCCAGAAGTCAGCGACAATATCCTCGGGTTTGTAGAGTTTTACGCCCGTCATTTGGCTGTGCCAGCACGTCGCAATATGCAGGATCCGGCAGTGAAAAAGGGACAAGATACCTTCGTTCAAGCCGGCTGCAATGCGTGTCATGTGGCGTCTTTTACCACTGCAAAGCGTCCAGCGCTTCAGGCGCTCAGCGAGCAACGTATTCACCCCTATACAGACTTGCTTTTGCATGACATGGGAGCGGGGCTAGCGGATCATCGTGGAGAGTTTATCGCCAACGGCAGAGAGTGGCGCACACCGCCTCTATGGGGCATTGGGTATACCAAAGAAGTGAATGCGGATGCCACCTATCTACACGATGGTCGCGCGCGTACCCTCATGGAAGCCATTTTATGGCATGATGGCGAAGCCGCCAGTGCGAAACAGCGTGTGCTGGCGATGCCGAAAGCTGAGCGTGACGCATTGATCGCGTTTTTACGTTCATTATAACAACAATATGCTGGAGTCTTGTCGCATGCGTTTTCGACTCAATCCTATCGCCGCGCTCTCTCTGAGCGCCACGGTATTACTCGGTGGGTGTTTATCTCAAACCGAGACTGGGCCTAATCACGGCCTATGGCAACTACAAAAGCAGCGAAGTGAGCAGTTCCTTTCTGCGACCGCGGATCTGGCTAAGACCACGCAATCGGTCTGTACTCAGGATACGCCCATTGAGGATGCGCGCCAAGCGTGGAAGACGGTGATGGCCAATTGGATGCCGTTACAAGGGGTAGAAAAAGGGTCTGAGGACGCCTTGGCGCAAAGTTGGCGTATTCAGTTTTATCCTGACAAAAAAAATACCACAGGGCGAAAAATTAATGCCTTGCTGGCCAGTGATACACAGTGGACCGCGGAGGCATTGGCCGAGCAAAGTGTGGCCGTGCAAGGCGTCGGCGCGATGGAGTGGTTGCTTTATGATCAGCAAGCTGATTTAAGTCAACCGAAACACTGTGAAGTGGCGATGGCGGTCAGTGCTCGCTTGCAACAAACGGCATCTGCGCTCAATGCGGCTTGGCAGCAAAATCCTTGGCATGGCATGCCGCCTTCGATGGCGGTATCAGAAAAGCTCGGTGCGTTGACCCATCAGCTGGATTATGTGCTGAAGAAACTGTCTGGCCCTTTGGGTAAACCGGGCTTTCCTAACCCTTATCAAGGTGAAGCGTGGCGCTCACGGCACTCTCTTACATTGTTACGCCAAAGCATCAAAGCGATGCAAACCCAATATCACGCTGAGGGTGGCATTGAACAATCCCTCCGTGAGCGAGGTTATGATGAGGTCGCGGATCGTGTCAGCGAGCATTGGCAGTTGGCATATAACAGCGTGCCACAAGATGGCGAACCCTTATTTGACAGGCTAAATAGCGTCGCAGGGTATCGAGACATGCTCACCGTCTATAACAATCTAGAATATCTCAAGTTGGTGCTTGGCGGTCAGGTCGCGCAAGATTTAGGTATTATCGTCGGGTTTAATGCATCAGATGGAGACTAGTTTAAAGCGACGCCGTCTATTAAAAGCGGCACTGATGGGAGCGGCGCTGCCTACCGTGGTGAATGCGTTGAGTGGTTGTCGTGGCAACAGCACGTCAGCGCGTTGTGAGCTACTCGGCTGCGCGCTGAGCAGTGATGGAACGTTCGCGGTTGTCGGCGCTGACCGTATGGGACAGCCCGTCTTCCGTCTTCCTTTACCCGCGCGCGGTCATGGTGTCGCCGCCCAACGTCGCGAGGTTGGGACACTGGGTGTGGCATTTGCGCGTCGGCCCGGTCATTTCATGCAGGTGTTTGATTATCAACGTGGCGTGACGTTGTCACAGGTAACGGCCAGCGCAGAACGCTACTTTTACGGCCATGGCGTGATTTCTGATGATGGTCAATGGTTATATACCACTGAAGGAAAACGTCAAACCAGCGAGGGCGTGGTCGGTGTTTATCGACTGAGCGAGCACGGCCAGGTGAAAAAAGTGCGTGAGATAAGCGGCTTTGGGATTGGTCCTCATGAAATCGCGCTGGCGGATGCGAACACACTGGTGGTGGGGGTCGGTGGCATGCATACCGATGGCCGCACCGTGCTAAACATCGATTCAATGTCACCGGCGTTGGTGTACATCGACATCGACACGGGTGAGGTGGTTGAGCGTGCTGAATTAGCCAATAAAAAGCTGAGTATTCGTCATTTGATGGTGTCAGATGAAGGCTATGTGGTGACGGGGCAGCAATACCATGGTCAGGATAATGCCCCCTTGGTGGCCATTCACCGTCGTGGTGAGCCGATGAAAATGCTCAATGCTACCCCTGAGCAATGGGCTCGATTTAACAACTATGTGGCGAGTATCGCGACACTCAATGGCTGGGTGGTGGCGACCTCACCCAGAGGCAATTGCTACGGTGTCTGGTCATTAGACACGAAAAAAATGATAGGTTTGCATCCATTAGTGGATGCCTCTGGTGCCAGTCGTGACGGTGATGTGATCAACTTAAGTTCAGGGGGCGGCAAAATGGTGACCCTTGATAGCGCACATCATCCCGATTATCAGATGACGCCAGTACGATGGGATAATCATTGGATAACGCTGGTGTAATGAAAGCATGGTAGCGTGAAAAGCGGTAGTCTGGAGAGGCTGCCGCTTTTTGTTTCATTGCGGGTTGGGGGGCGAGAAAAAATCAGGCGATGATTTTGTCGAGACGGGGGCAAAATTTGCCATAATTAAAGCATGGATGAGGAGGGGCGTATGGTGAGAAGGCACGGTGCCTGGTTGGCTAACCTTCTGATAGGATATTGTTTTTGGGTAAACCCCGTTGTGGCAAATGAGGCGATCGAGGCCGGTGGCATGCGATTTCTGGCACCATCCACCTCGGCGCATTCGGCCTCAGATCAAGCGGCGTCGGTTGAGCAAACCCTGTCGGCTGACGATCATCGTCAACGCGCCTATCAGTATGCGCGCGACTGGCTGGAGTCGGCCGCCCCCGATGCCACTGTTTTGGCCTATCCCTCAGCGCTGACTCAAGACTATCTCGATAATGGTTTTTCTTTGCTTTGGACCCAGGATGCAGCGCGGGACGAGCTTGCAACGCAAGTTAATGTGATTTCATTAGCCAGCTTCAGTCCGGAATTTGAGTGGCGCGCGTGGCAACTTCGCCAACTCCGCCAGCAGGGTAGCGACACCGCGTATGATATTTTTGCTACCGACACCGCGTATGCCTTGATGAGTTACCTGGATGCGGTGTCCGATAAAGGTATGCGTTGGTTTTTTGGCTCTTTGCATCACACGCCACTGCCCGAGCCCTCCGAGTCTCAGCGAGCGTCCTTTTTTCAAGCAGGTTTGGGGCCGGCGTTGCCCGCTTTTCTGCGCAAGCTTCGGCCTCAGCATCCGCAATATACCGCGCTGATTAAGCAGATTGTTCGCTTGCAACGTCAAGCCCGCTCAGTGTGGCCCAGCGTGACCAGCGATGGATTGATTTACCCTGACCAAGCGGTAGCGATCCCCTTGGCGCTCAACTTAGTTGATAATCTGCGGGTGCAGGGATATTGGGGGGACAGTCAACGGTTAGAGGCACTGGATGGTAAAACGGTGCAATATGGTGGCGATCTACTCGATGCCGTTAAACGGTTTCAGTCACAACACGGACTCAGTGTGGATGGCATCATTGGCCCGTCAACGTTGAAATGGCTTAATTTAGATGCGTCGGCGCGGATCCGGCTGCTGGCGCTTAATGCGGAGCGGTTACGGTTATGGCCCCAGCAACAACCGGATCGCATTGTGGTCAACATCCCGGATTATCGTATGCGCCTGTGGGCTAACGATCAGAATGTGTTCGAGAGCAAAGTGGTGGTCGGACGCCAATCGAGACGCACGCCCCTGTTCTCGTCACGACTCGACTCTGTGGTACTCAATCCAAGCTGGAATGTGCCTCGGAGCATAGTGCAAAAAGATATCTTGCCCAAGCTGGTTGATGGGCACGAGTATTTGTCTCAACATCAATATCGTATTTTGCCCAATTGGCAAAGTGACACCCAGATTGACCCTAGCTCGATTGATTGGCAAAAAGTGTCAGTCGACGGATTTCCCTACCGGCTTCAGCAGGCACCAGGTCGAGGCAACGCCCTCGGAAAATACAAATTCAACACGCCCAATCGTAATGCTATCTACTTGCATGATACGCCAGCGCAAAGTTTATTCAGCCGGTCACGGCGTGCATTTAGTTCCGGCTGTATCCGTGTCGAGCAAGCGGAGCAACTGGCGGACTTATTATTGGATTTATCGGGTAAGCAGCTGACCGACTACCAGTACTATATTGATAAAACCCAGACCAAGTGGGTACCGCTCAAAAAACGTTTAGCGGTACAGACCATTTACCAGACGGCTTGGGTCACTGATGAAGGGGAATTGGCCTTTCGTGATGACGTGTATGCCTATGATGTCCCTGCAAAACGTAAGATCACCACACAAGAGCCTAGTTATTTAACCCAGCAGCGTCATTCTGTGCAGATGCAAGCGCAATAGTCACTAGGAAGCCGCGTATAACCGCGGCTCTCTCTTCATGTCGGTATAGGCGAGTCACGCCATTGTCGTTAGCTCAACGAGATGTATCAGCGTTAGGCTGGTGGCTCAGGTGAGGGGCAATGTAGCGTTGATAGCGTTTGGGTTTTAAGCGCTTAAGATCGACCAAAACAAGACCATCAATACAATCGGCAAAGTCAGGATCCACGCCGAAGTCCAGGAACTGGACACCACCTGGTTCACATAACTCACTATACTGTTTATACAAGGTGGGGACCCCAACGCCTAAGTGATCGAGTAGCATTTTAAGTTGTTTAAGGTCTTTGGCGTAATCGTTCCCGCAGAAGTGACCCAGAAGCTCACTTTCTTTACTGTCTGCCAGTTCAAAGGGGCGTTTAGAGCGTGCACACTCGCTCTCGCCAGTAAAGTAGGTACGGTAAAAGAAAATGAGTAATTCTTTAGCCGCCTGTGGCATGGCGTTGCTGATGGTGACTGGACCAAACAGATAACGGTATTGTGGCTTCTGCGCGAGCAGAGCGCCAATACCAAGCCATAAATAGTCCAAACTCCGTTTGCCCCAATATTTAGGTTGCACAAAACTACGTCCCAGCTCCAGCCCCTGTGCAAGATACGGCTGCATGCCTTGCTCAAAATCGAATAAACTCGCGCTATAGATCCCATCAATCCCTTGGGCGGTGAGCGTCGCTTGGGTGTCACATAAGCGGTAGGCGCCCACAATATCGAGTTCGGCGGGATCCCAAAGGACCAAATGCCAGTAATGCTGATCATATTTATCGAGATCACGTCGCTGACCTGTGCCTTCTCCCACAGCACGAAAAGCGACTTCACGTAATCGTCCAATCTCGCGCATGACAGGGGAGTCTGCTTGATAGTCGAGTAAGTAAATCAGTTTACCATCCGGTGTTTGTCCGAGTTGCTGGCCAGCATTGAGGGCTTGTTTAAGCGCTAAACGAGGCTCGGGAGAGGCGATGGCTGTCTCTGTGGGAAACAAGCCAGGCTTGCGTTTGGCAATACGATACAAGTGCTTATGGAATAACTTAACGCGTGTTTTGACGGGCAGGGAGGCAGTAGCACTGTAACTGTGGTGTGGGATTAATTCGCCGACGGTAAAAGCAATGGTATTGTTCTCTTGGCGAAACATTTCCTCGACGAGCAACAGGGTAGAGAGCGGCTTATATACCATGGATGCGCCATAAAAACGGGCTGAATTACGGCCCTGGACGTGAATCGGGAGAATGGGCGCTTTTGATTTGGTTGCCATGCGTAAAAAGCCAGGGTGCCAGGCGCCATCACGGATCCCGGTTGGCGCCACCCGTGACACTTCACCGGCGGGGAAAATGATGATTGCTCCGTCATTTTCCAGCCACTGAGTCATGTTTTGTAGGTTCTGTTTCGGGGTATATCCCCCCATATTGTTGACGGGCAACAAGCAAACGTGGAGCGGTTTAACCTGCATTAATAAATCGTTAGCAATCACTTTGACGTCCGGTCGGACAGAGCGCACCAGTTTTAACAGCGCCAGTCCATCCAGCGAGCCGATAGGGTGATTGGCGATAATCACGACACGTCCTGATTCGGGAATCCGCTCTTTCTCGCGATCACTCACCCGATAGCTAAAGTTAAAGTAGTCGAGCACTTGTTCAACAAACTCAAACCCTTGCAGATGAGGATACCGCTCAGCAAAGGCTTGAAACTCCTGCTCATGAAGTAACCGTTTAAGGGTTCTACTGACGGGACGTTTTAGCCAGTCACGCTGTTCTAGTTGGGGATAATGAGACGATAGAACTTTATCAACATCTAACATAAGCAACCCTGCATGCAAAAATGCGCATCTGATTTATCCAGATATCCTGACGTTAGCCTAGATAGTAAAAGTGACACCTCCTTGGCAGCATAGTTGCAAACTGATGACAGCGTGGCATAGTGAGGCGCATATTGACGATTCAAAACCTGAGGGCGTGTCACGGATTACGTGTTATTGCGTCACTGAACAGACAAAGAGAAGGTTAACTCCATGGCGTTGCATTATGAAATTGTGCCAGTCACGGCATTTCAGCAAAATTGCTCCATTATTTGGTGCGACCAAACGCAACAGGCGGCTGTCGTGGATCCCGGTGGGGATATTGCTAAAATTCGCCAAGTCATTCATTCGCTCGAAGTGACGGTGACGAAAATCCTCCTAACGCATGGCCATTTAGATCATGTTGGCGGCACTGTTGAGCTTGCTAGCGCGTTAAATGTCCCTGTGGTGGGACCGCACAAGGAAGATGCTTTCTGGCTACAAGCGTTGCCGGCACAAGCCCAAATGTTTGGTTTCGCGCACGCTGAGCCGTTTGACCCTGATCAGTGGCTACAACAAGGTGACACCGTGTCCGTGGGTAATAGTACGCTCTCGGTGTTGTTTGCCCCTGGACATACCCCTGGCCACATTGTGTTTGTCGATCTGGAAGGGCGAACCGCTTGGGTAGGAGATGTGCTGTTTAACGGTGGTATCGGGCGAACTGATTTTCCCAAAGGGGATCACGCCACCTTGATCAACGCCATCAAACACACCTTGCTGCCGGTTGGGGATGATGTGACCTTTATCCCTGGCCATGGCCCTACATCGACCTTGGGTCACGAGCGGAAAACGAACCCCTTTTTAACGGGAGCGTTCTAACCTACCGTTGAGAACAGCCGGCCTTTTGCTGCTATCTGATGCTAAAGGCTAGTCTTTAGTCATCACCGCTGGCAGCGGCCAAATAGCGCCGGGCGACGCCAACAAAGTCCTCGAGGGGTCTATCGAGCAAGTCTTCGCTGACAAACAAATCGTACCCGAGTAACTCTCTGGTATAGCGCATACGGTTTGCCAGCATGGCCATCAACCCTTTGTATAGCACGCCGTTGCTTCCCCGATACGGCGTGTCATCAAACATCATGTCTTCTAGCGGTTTACTGGGTTTATGGTCTCCACGCCGATACGCAGTGATGAGTAATGCGCGTTGCGTCATAATAATGTGGGTTACCATTCGCAAGCTGATACTGTCTAAGAGCGCATCGTAACGCTTAATTTTTATTCCAACCCATGGAAGCGGTTCACCTAATCCTTGCCGGTGGAGGTGCGGGATGCCAATGGCTTCAATGTTTCGCCACTTAAGCGCCCAGCCACCACGAAAACTATGGTGCTGTAAGTGCATAAATGACAATGAAAAAGAGAGCTGAACACGTTGAAGCAACTGGTTAACGGCATAAAAAATGGCAATTATGGCCGCCAAGCCCAATAAGCCCTGGCCAAGCGAGAGCGTCGGTTGGACGAGGAAAAAGCAGATCAAAAGAAACGCCACCGCCATGGCGGCTAACATGCTCCAGCGCGCCGCTTCAAATTGAGGAGGATAGATTTTGATCGTCTTTAAAGCATCCATGATCATCCATTCTTCGCAAGAGGTGGCAAAACCGCCCCGTCTTTTTTACAAACTACCCGTTAAATATACGCGCATAGTGTCTGATTAGTTTGCCTAAGAATCACTGGATTGGTAAACATTTATCGCTGAATATCACGATCTTTGCGCCTATTAGGGGGCGGTTACCTACAAAAGTGGCTGGAAATTTGGTATAACACGCGCTTTGTTTTTCACCCGCTGCATTCAGCAAGCCTGAACGTAGTGCGTCGGAGTAGGATGATTGAATGAAAATCTCTCACAAGCGTAAGGTACAACTTAAACTCAACAAGCGTGTTAAGGCATCATCGCCAGCACGTCAGCGTCCGGTTAAATCAAAACCGGTTGCCGCTGCGAAACCAGCAGCAAAACCAGCCGCTAAGGCACCGGTGGCGAGCTCAGCCTCTTCATTGACGCCAAAGCAACAGCAAGTACTCGAGATTGTTCAAGCAAACCCTGACGGCATTAATCCAAAAGGGATTGGCCTTGCGGCTGGTCAAGAAGACACGAAAGCGGCTTCTTGGGCGACAGGCGCATTGAAAAAATTGACTGAAGAAGGCGCCGTTGAGCGTGTTCAAGTCGCCGCCAACAAGGTGATTTACAAAGCTTGTTGATCCCTTTGCGCATCCGCTTACGTGTTTGATGATGGTATTTGATACGTAAGCGGATGTTCACTCGACTCACCAATATTCTTGTCTGATTTTCTCCCCGCATTGTGATGCTAGGGTAAACAAACTTTTCTATTATCAACTATTTGTTTTTATTGTGTTAATAAAGTTTGTCTTTATTGCGCATTCCCTTAGCTAAAGCATGATCAAGCGCAAAATACTGTACGATCTTCCAGACATACGTTTAAAACTGCCTATAGTGGGAGTGTCTATTTCATTTTCTGTCTGGAGGTAAGCCATGGATGTGCTGTCAACCCAGCTGAAAGCGCCCACAGAAGTCGTTTTCGACTACACCCACTTTTTGTGTGAGAGTCAGCAACCAAACTGGACGTTTACCGATATTTTTCGCAGTTTATTACCCATCTTTACGACTGTGCTTGAACATCAAGCCAGTGATGGAGCGTCTCCGCTTTCTGCACAAGAGCAGCTATACCAGCAAGCCACTCGCGTGATGTCGGTGCGTAACACCGATACGGCCAATTTGGTGCAGCTGGCACGTCTTGCGCGTCAACAAGGCATTGAAGAGCTAACGATTTTAATGCCTTATGCCCTTGAATATCGACAAATGGAGGCGATTAGCCAGCAAACCGATGCGCAAATTGAGTACAGCAATGAGAACCGTGAATGGGTTCGTCTAACGCTACCCTCAGGTCTTAATCCTCAATCCTAACCAGCCATGATCCCAACTTATTGATACTGCGTGAATTAGTGACGCTGGATAAAGGCGGGATCGACGCGCGCGATCCCTTGTTTGTTTTGCTCACAGTAATTGAACGGCTTGTCTGTTGGGGTAAAGGCGATAATGGCACATGAGGTGTCAGCCGCTAACGCCGCATCAATAAGCGCTTCATCATCGTACCCTGCTTGGCGATGGACCACTCGTACTTGATTCGCATTAATGCCCCAGAGGCTAAGCTGTGCCGCATTTAAAGCGCGAGGTGGATTAATGATCGTGACCCACTTGGGCTGGCGTGCTTGCAGTGCAATCGCGCGTAAGGTCGCTTGCCAGTGTGCGTTTACCTGTGTGGCGGCGGTAAAAGCAGCATGATAGCAAGATGATGGCGTGACACGCGCGGGAGACTGAACCTTAGCTTGATTTGACACATTAGACGTCACGTACATAAAAAACCTGTATATATAATCAATACTGTATGTTTAAACAGTAATGTTTTGTGGCGTCACTCGCAAGTCACTTAGTGGCTAGTTTGTGATCAAGATCGATAATAGCGTCTAACGCGCCTGAGTCTCGACGTTAGTGAGTTTGGGGAAATAACTTGCTAAAATCACCGTTTTCATCACGTTGGAGAGAGCATGGAACAAGCGTTCTGGCATCAGCGCTGGGCTGAAAACCAAATAGGCTTTCATCGCGATACGGTACACCCGATGCTTATCCGCCACTGGTCATCACTGGCCCCACAAAGTGACGAAACGGTTTTGGTGCCCCTTTGCGGAAAGTCGATCGATCTCAACTGGCTTGCTGAAAAACATCAGCATGTGATTGGCGTCGAGCTTAGTGAGATCGCAGTGCGTGCGTTTTTCTCGGAAAACTTATATACCCCTCAGGTTTATCGCGCACCGTCAGGGCATATGCACTATTGTTTTGATGAACTGGAGCTGATCAATGGCGATTTCTTTACCGCGCGCCTGAGTCCTATGCCATTGATTTATGATCGCGCCGCCTTGGTGGCCATGCCGCCTGCTATGCGTGCGCAGTATGTCAGCCATATTCGAACCTTGCTGGCACCTGGAGGGCGTTTGCTGCTGATTACCTTATTTTATCCGCAAACGGATGACACGCCGCCATTTTCCATTGATGCGTCGGTGGTAGAAGAGGCGTTCCAAGGCTTAGACATCAGTTTGCTCGAGACACACACGGAACCCGACGGCGAGCGTGGTGAACAAGTGTGGTTAATCAAAGCAGCGGCGTCGTAGTGGCCGATGTGGGTGAGAATGTGTCAAGGGGCCATGACGGCCCCTTTTCTTTGACGTCGCACGCTCTTTGACGGCGTAAGCAGCCGTCTTAGTGGGCAAGAAAGCGTGGAAACTGGCAAACCGACTATGCGAGCTTATTTTGTGCCTGCGTGTATTGGCGTGATTCCCAGTGAGTAATAAAAAAGACCGCTGCAATAATAATACCTGCCCCTAACCACAGTCGGCCGGGTGGAACCCAACTAAACACCAGCCAACCAAAGAGGACGTTAAGAGGGAGTTTAGCGTGATCAAAAGGCTGCACAAAAGAGGCATCGGAAACAGCATATGCCTTGGCAATGGCCCACTGTGCGAGGGCGGTCAGTATGCCGGCGCCAAATAACATCCACCAAGCAGTGGATGTCTGAGGGAGCGTCCAATCAGGCACGGCGAGTAGCAAATTAAAGGGCGTGATCAACAAAAGTAGATATACCACCATGGTGGTGGGAGGGTCATAAACGGATAAACGTTTCACCATCAGCGAGTAGGTGGCCCAGAAAAACGCCGCACCAACAGGCAATAACGTTGCCCAAGTGAACGCATTTGACCAAGGCTCGAGGATAATCATGGCGCCGCAAAACCCAGCGAGCGTCGCAAGACCGCGCGCGATCCCCACTCGCTCTCGTAAAAACAGCCCAGAGCCTACCGTTGCGAATAGCGGTGAGGTCATTAATAGCGCAATCCCTTGCCAAATGGGCACTGGGTAGGCCAGCGCCCACAGCCACAGTTGAATGCCAATCACGGAGATAAACACTCGCAGACAATGCTGACCAAGGTGTTGGGTTTTGAGTGCTTGACGGATCCCGAGTTGCTTCAACCAGGGGATCATCGCAACCAAGGCGATGGCGTATTGAATGAAGGCAACCGTGGTAGAGGGTAAGCCCATTTTAAAACTAACGTACTGAGACAGGCTGTTAACGAGGGCAAAACACAGGCCTGCGGTCAGCATCCAGGCCGCACCTTGGAGTGGATTATGAATCTGTTTCATTGCCGTGACTATCCGAAAAAAGACGCACGGATAGTAGCGCAAATCCGACCTCAGGGCGACCTGAAATCCCCTGAGGGCCGGACAAATAAGGAGCGCGCTTAGCGGGTTGAATACACTAAGGGAATATCTGGGTCAATGGCATCCAGTGTTGCCTGGGTATCGGCTAGGTGACTGACTGTACTCGTTGCCATTTCGGCCAACGCAACAGAGCGAATGTCTGTCCAATGGTAGCCCGCCATATTGACCGCAATTAATGCAACCTGAAGAGGCGGAAGACTTGGGTTAAAAGCCGCGTTCTCGGCATACATGCCAGAGAAAAATTCGCCATCATTGGTTTCAACCGCTGCCCCGCTATAGTTACCTGAGTAGGGCGCGTGACTGCGGTTAGCGGCGTCAGCGGCGGCTTTTAGCAATGGGATATCGATATCATCCGTTGATAATTGATTGGACTCGTCAGTCAATAAACGAGAGTCAATCCCCAAATCGGCAGGACCAAACGGCTCGGGTAGATAGGTGTGCAAATCTTTCGGATCGGATTGTGGCAGCTGGATGATCAAGGACTCAGCGCCATTGAGCTCATTCATGAACTGCCGACAGTGACCACATGGGCTGTAATTGATCGTAATATCGGTGAGGCGTTTTGCCCCTTTTGTCCAAGCATGGCTGATAGCGCATTGCTCGGCATGCACTGTCTGCCCTAGCTGCACCCCGGTGAATTCAATGTTTGCGCCTAAATACAGGGTGCCACTTTCATCACGGACAATAGCACCAACATTAAACTGAGAAATGGGGGTAACCGCATAGGCCGCCGCCAAAGGCAATAAAGCAAGACGCAGTGCGGCGCCGTTAAGGCCACTGGCGGATTCCATCTGCGCCACCTGCTCTGGTGTGAAGGTAGCACCAAAGTTTGCGTCATTTATCCAATCAGAGACAACGCTTTGTAGGGCGTCGGGTAATTGTGTCAGTGCGTCAGTTAGTGCGGTTCGCATAGCATCTCTTCTTTATCGTTAACGGGAGGACAGTGTAGAGAAGCCTTTTCAATAATTGTGTGAGTAATGTCACGCATGTTTTGCAAGAGCGGATTTGTTGCTGAAAGTTAGAGTGACATCAATATTTTTATGCCTTTTAATGTGGCCATCATGACGACGTGCGTAGGCAGACACGTCCGCGAGCCGAAAGACGGTTGATGCATTATGGCTGCCAATCGACATAGGGGCGATGTACCTTACGATACTCACGCGCGAGATCGCCCTGGTCACGCAAGCGAGTAATCAGTCGTGTGAGATACGCATCGATTTCTCGGCCCGCTTCGCCCTTAGGAATGATGAAGACATCGTGGAAGTCAGCAAAGTGTGCGCGTTTGATCATGGTTAAACCTAGCTCTTTAAGTGCCATGTCAGCTTCCTCTTGCGCCCAAACGAAACCATCAATTCTCCCCGCGGCCAAGCGCAACAAAGATTGTTTAATACTGTGCGAGCGTTGCACCTTAAAAGGCATATAGTAGGGGACGGCTTCAATGGTATAGCGCGAGGGGGTTGCCCACAGCGCTTTGACCGAGAGCGGGAGCGCTTTATTGGTGTAAAGGACATGTGTGACCTGGCCAAATGACACCTCGCTAAAGTCGAAAGGCAAGGTGGACACTTCCCGCGTCGGACGCACCGCGGGTAAACCAAAGTCGGCTCGCCCTTGTGCGACACTGTTTATCGCGCGATGAATAGGGAAAACCTCGATAATAATCTTGGTGCTAGGGTCTTGCTCATCAAGGTAGCGGACGAAATCGACAAACGCGCCGCTACCATCCAAATTGATCAAGCCAGGTAGTTCGCCAAGGTGTGCGACATAGGTTTGTTCAATGGTGGCTCGGGTAGGGGTGGAGAGGCTGAGCAGCGTGATAAACAACAGAAGCGGTAAATAGCGGCGTGGCATTATCTCTCTCTCAGATTTTAAAGCCAATGGACAAAGCAAAAACGACGACCTAACACGACACGCCCGTGGCGCACCACGGGCATCAAACACGCTAAGCTTGAGTCAATAATGCTGTCATGCCAATAATGACCGCCGCTGCCGTGACCAGGATCGTGAGTGGTTTAGCGATACTAAACGACGACTCTTCAATGGTCGTTGAGTGCGTTAAAGACGGTGGAGGTGTCTGCGATGCAGCGTTTGCTGCTCGTCCTGGACGCTTGGCAAGTGTTTGCTGCGGAAGCGACACACGAAAACCAAATTCACCGACTACTTCAAAGGGAAGGCATTTTTTGCCGTTGCGGTAGGATTTGGCCATTAATGATGTCACCACACTTTGATGCTGGGCAAATGAGCTGTCGGGCAAGGCCACTTGTTTGAATAAGGTGCGGCTAGAGAGTACCTCTCCGGCATAGTAGCAAAGCATCTCGAGTAAACGAGACTCTTCGTAAGAGAGAACCGTCATCGTGTCATCGGCCCAATATAACGTACGGCTTTCTGGTTCAAAATCAACCTCGGGAAAGCGGTAACAGCGCGTATCTACTTTTGTTGTCATCATTGCCCACACTCCAAACAACATCCTTTTTAAAAGTGTGGACTCAAATCACAGAACTGCAACTGGTCAAGCTATCTTTTTTTTGGTAGGACAAAGTGGGCAGTGTGTCAGCATTGCTAGTTAATAACTTAAAAAACATGACGTTAAAAATAAAAGGCGACCAAACCTGTCCACCACCGCTACCTGATAGGTAGACTAAGGTCGGAGTGATGGTCGGTCGCCTTACTGACCGGACGGTGTATTCGCGATGCGTCTTTAGCAACCGTGCCAGTGTTAGCCAACCAGTGATTCCACATAGTGGTAAATCGCTTTTAAAACGCGAACTTTATCCTCCTCAGCTTGGTGCTGTTCAGCGAGATGCTGCAGGTTATCCATATAAGCAGGAAGGTGTGTTTCAAAGTAATCACGTCGATGCATAAACCATTTTTGCTGCTCGGCTTCGGTGAGTGTCCACGGGTAATTGCGCGCGCGATAACGGAATAACAGCGGCTTAATGCGCCAGTCATCAACACTGAGATCCAGGGCTGCAAGATTCTCAGGATCGCGTGCACGGATGATGTCCATCGCACTGCGGTCGCTTTTCGAGAAAAAGCCCGCATACAGGGCCGTATCCACGTCCTGATCGTTGAAAGGCTTGGTATCGGCAAACACGGCAACGAGCTTTTCGCGTAATTCTGGTGCGGCTTTCAATGCTTTTAGGTGTTGTAAGCACGCTTCGCGATCCACACCGAGTCGGGCAGCATCCTCTGGTCGTAATGTTTTTGCATCGGCGAGAACGGGGCATTTATTGATATGCACCAGTTTAAGTGGTGCCGGTAACTGTCCTTCCGTGAGGTCTTGGTGCGGGGTATACAGGCGCTCGCGTAACGTATCAGCGTCCAATTCAAACAAAGGGGCCGGGTCACGGGCCAGATCGACAGTAATCACGGCATTAGGGTTATCAGGATGCCAAGCAACGGGCACAATCCAGCTGGTGTTGCCTCGCTCGGTGCCGAACATGCCAGAGACATGCACGAGAGGTGTCATATTCACCACATCGATCAGGTGCTTGATTTTGTTTTTATTCCGATGTTTTAACAAATAATCAAATAGCCGTGGCTGTGCCGCCTTGACCTTTTTCGCCAGCTCTATGGTCGCGTGCACATCCGCCATCGCATCGTGTGCGTCGCTATGTTCTATACCATTGGCAACAGAAAGGTTTTCTAGTTTAAAGCTAGGTTTACCGTTGTCATCGTGGGGCCATTCAATACCATCCGGACGCAGTGCGTAGCAGGCGCGCATTACATCGAGCAAATCCCAGCGCGAATTACCGTTTTGCCAACTCCAGCCGTATGGGTCAAAAAAGTTGCGGTACAGCGTGTATCGCGTGACTTCATCATCAAAGCGCACGTTGTTATACCCGACAATGCAGGTATTGGGTTGCGAGAAGGCTGTATGGATCTGCGCGATGAACTCCGGCTCGGATAAGCCTTTTTTCAGTGCCAGCTGCGGTGTAATCCCGGTGACCAAACAGGCTTCCGGAGCCGGTAAGTAGTCATTGGGTGGTTGGCAGTACAGGACTAAGGGTTCACCGATGACATTAAAGTCACTGTCGGTACGAACGCCAGCAAATTGGCAAGGCCTGTCTTTACCTGGATGGGTGCCGAATGTTTCAAAATCGTAGAAAAAAAAGCTTGGCTGGTCGGCGTCTGTCACAATCGAATCCAACTTGGTCAATAAGAAAGCAGGCGCAAAATCCTGCGATAAACCAGTATGGTAACACTGGCATCGCGTATCACCAATCCTGAGCTAACCGGCGCCATATTGAAGCGCTGGTGCGTATAAAAACAGGCAGTCAGCAGTGAAGATCGATAATGAGAGCCTGCACGCAGGCAGGCTATCGTGATAAGGCAGGTGGAAAGGTCGGTTCGTTCACGTCGCGCGAACACCCAAAAGCATGCGTTATCCGCCGCTAAGACGCTAAGCGTTTCAGTGTTTGCTTGGCCTCATCAATGGCTTGGCTTGCAGTGTCTTCGCCCATTGCCAGCCCCTCGGCGTAAACAAACTCGACGTCGGTGATCCCAATAAAGCCAAGTACGGTCTGCATGTAACCCGTGATATGGTCGGTCGTGCCCCCTTTGTGCATCCCACCGCGTGTGGTGACCACAATGGCACGCTTGCCTTTCAGTAGACCTTCGGGACCATTTTCAGTGTAACGGAAAGTCACCCCCGCACGGGCAACGAGATCAATCCAAGCTTTGAGTTGCACGGGGATAGTGAAGTTGTACATAGGCGCAGCAATCACTAGGGTATCGCTTTGCTGAATTTCTTCAATCAACTGATCTGAGGCTTGCTGAACTTGCTGCTGGGCATCAGTGAGTTCACCTGTACCGCGTAGGCCGCCCACATTGTCCCCAGTGAGAACCGGCAATAGGGTAGAAGCAAGATCGCGCTCAATCAGCGTGTCTGGAGACAGCTCATCCACCACACTGTTAATCACAGCGTTTGAGCTTGAGTAGGGGCCAAGAATACTTGATTTCAGTACCAGCGCTTTCATGCGTCTCTCCTTACAGTTTATGGCGTTTTGCCCATGAGGTTGTTTTGTTGACTCGATGTAGTCTAGAGACTTTCATAATGAACACCAGCGTACAGATTCGTTAAACTTGTTCAAAAATTTTGTTGATGTCGCTGCACGTGGCGTGGTCAGTTGCGCTGCGTGAGCATGGGCGTATGATAGCGGCCGATAGTCGTTCAAAATGTAAAAATAATGTTATAATGCCCGTTGTGTTGGCTAGGGATCCAAGACAAAGAACGGCAAAGCGCCAGATCAAATCACAAGTCGGTCGCTTGTGGGACGCAACGGGGTTTGAGGAAATGCGCGTGAAAAATTTATTTATGTTAGACGTGGATGGCACGCTGGTCGATAGCTGCCAAATGGACCACGAGTGTTTTAGTCAAGCTGTTTATGAAGTTACCGGTTTAACGGTGCCGGATGATTGGGGTGGCTACACCAATGTCACCGATGCGGGGATCATTGAAGAGCTGATTGATAGTCATGATCTTCAGCGCGAAAAGATCATGTTGTTTCGAGAAATTAAGCGCGTGTTTACGCATAAACTGGCCAGCGCAATTGCTAACCACGGATTAAAGCCGTTGCCAGGTGCGGTAGCATTTATTGATGAGATGCGTCATATGCCGACCGTTGCCTTGGCGATAGCAACAGGAGGTTGGGAAGAAACCGCACGGATGAAGCTTAAAGCCGCTGGTTTTAATATTGATGGCATTGTTTTTTCTTCGTGTTCAGATGCGATGAGTCGTAGCGAAGTGATGGCATTGGCTGCGTTCCGCGCCAAACAAGATTACGGTGTCCATTTTGAACGGCGCATTTATTTTGGTGATGGGGTGTGGGATAAACAAGCCACGCAGTCACTAAATTACGAATTTGTCGCCGTGGGCGATAAAGTCGAACACGACGTAAGTGTGAGCAATTTCGTCAACCCGCGTGCGATTTTAGGCAAACTGGGTATTGATGAAGCGCAGCGTCAATACGCCTAACCGTTTTATGCGTAAACGCGATGCAATGCGTGAACGCGAACAATGAGCAGAAAAGAAAAGCCGACGTGTTGACACGTCGGCTTTTTTATTTGCTGTTCAACTTCTTAGCGAGTCGCTAATCACTTTCACTGTGCATCAACAACGGCGTTGTTTTCTTGGCTCGGTACATTGGTTGCGCGAGTCCGGTTGTCTAGTGTGGCAAAGTAAGCTTGGGTTTCCGCAATGACCACCTTGCGCAGCAGCAATAAACCAATCAAGTTAGGAATCGCCATTAAGCCGTTGACGATATCGGCCAGTATCCAAATCGTATTCAATTGAATAAAGGCACCGGATGCAATTAAGCCGATAAAGAATAGCTTATAGATATAAATGGCTTTTTTGCCAAACAGGTACGCGACGCAGCGCTCGCCGTAATAGTGCCAACCTAAAATGGTGGTGAAGGCAAAAAACAATAGGCCAATGTTGACCAGCACCGGACCAACACTGCTTTCCATCCCTACCGCAAACGCATGTGAGGTCATGGCGGCGCCTGCGAGCTCCCCAGACCAAGATTGCGTTAGGATCAAGGTCAGTCCTGTCATGGTACAAATCACCAGCGTATCGATAAAGGTGCCAGTCATTGATACTAAGCCTTGCTCAACACAGGAGTCTGTTTTTGCTGCGGCCGCGGCGATGGGCGCACTCCCGAGGCCAGATTCGTTAGAGAATACCCCACGTGCAATACCCGATTGAATCGCAAGCATCATGCCGGCACCCGCAAAGCCTCCAGTTGCGGCCATGCCGTTGAAAGCAGATTCAAACACCAGACTGACTGCTTGTGGTAGTTGTTCGGCGTTTGCCACGAGGACCCATAAGCACGCGCTTACATAAAGCACTGCCATAACAGGCACAATTTTGGCGGCGACGGCGGAAATGGATTTGACGCCACCCAAGGTAACTGAGGCGACGAGCACGGTTAACAGAGCTGCGACAACGGCTGTTGGGATATTAAATAGGTGGGTCGCCGCGCTGCTAATCGCGTTCACTTGTGGGAAGGTGCCTATGCCAAAGCATGCCACTCCCAGTCCAAATAAAGCAAAGAGCTTGGCGAGAATGGGTTTACCGGCACCTTTAGAAAGGTACATCATGGGTCCACCAAGCATGTTGCCTTTATGGTCGACCTCACGGTATTTCACCGCGAGTAGACACTCGGCGTACTTAGTCGCCATGCCCAAAAAGGCGGCGAGCCACATCCAAAACAGTGCCCCTGGGCCCCCAAGAGAAATGGCGGTGGCCACGCCGATGATATTTCCGGTACCTATGGTTGCGGATAAGGCTGTACACAGTGCCGCAAACCCTGAAACATCCCCTTGGGTTTTGGCGTTCGACGGCTTAAAGATTTGCTTGAGCGCAAACGGCAGGCGACGGAGTTGGAGTAGCCCTAACCGTACTGTAAAAAAGAGCCCCGTACCGGTGAGTAGTAAAAGAAGCGGTGGCCCCCATATCCAGTCGTCAATGGTGGCTAGAAGTGTTTGTATATCTGGTAGTTGCGAAAAAAATGGCATTCATTCCCCCTTTAAACATCAAAGGAGGAGATAGACCACACTAATATTAACAAAAGTGCTACATATTGGGGTGGGTATCTCCTCTGTCCTTTTGCCTGAGAGTTTCACTTGAAAACAAGCTTGCTCCTTCGGCGCCCGAACTAACGGGTCTCTCCAGAGTCTCCTCCAACAGCAGTCCATACAATTAAGTGCCTGAAAGATTTACTTCTTCGGCGGATGGCGTCAGCCACCTCTCTCCTGCTGTCTTCATCGGAACGTCGTTATGACGGAAAGTATGATAGATCACAGAAATATGAATGCAATGCAAAAATCAGTGAATGGGGAATAATTCTTTCTTAATGGCAAAAAACACAAACTTTTAGTATTTATTTCTAACAACAGAGATGTCGACGTATGCCTTCGCCGAGTTTGTTAACTTGAAAACAAGATGAAAGGGGTTAATTTTTTCCCACATTGGCCGATAAATTGGCTAATCTGGACAGGCAACGAGTAGGATAACGAGCAGCAGCATGACCACGTGGAACGAACTTTTAGGCGTGAACGCTGGCGACAATGCCGAGCAAATAAAACAGCGCTATAAGCGACTTTCTAGCCGCGTACATCCAGATAAAGGAGGCAGTACGGGGCTAATGCAGCTGGTCAGTGAAGCCTATCAAGCGGTTAAGTCAGGTAAAGGCGAGGGCAGTGCGCTGGGTCAGTCGCTAAGTGGTGCCAGTCAGGCAGCATTGCGTAGCCAAATTGCGCATCTACAAAAAGAACTGGCGGCGCTACAACAAGAAAATCGGACATTGAAGTCTCGCCAAGCCAATACTCAAATCCCCGCACACTTGACAGCCAAAATTGCCAAACTCGAATTTGATAACCGCCAATGGCGCGAGCAATACCAAAAGCTTGAGCGACAGCATCACTCATTGGAATCTCAGCATCACGCGTTACAGCGCGAGCAGGACCAACGTAAAAAAGACCTGGTACAGGTGAACCGTGAGTTAAAAGAAGCGCTATCGCGCGCAGAGCAATTGGAAACTGATCTCACTCGCAAAGCGACACCAGTGACATTAAAGCCAGCCAAACCTGGTTTATCTTGGCGCTGGGTGCTTGTGTCTTGGGCCATGATGGCGCTGCTGATAAGCCCATTGGGCCAATGGCAGCAATGGGTTGACCGCTTTTGGGGGCAAGATCAGGACCAGACCGCACAACGTGTACGTATTATCGACCCAGCGCCCTCAGAGTCTCAGCCCACGCAAGCGAATAATGAGCCTCAGCCTCAGGCGGCGCCTGCACCAGCGATACCCGTTGCCCCGATGATTCAGCTTAACCCTGACGCGAATCAGTGGCATATCAATCAATATGCAGAGACCGCACGGCCTTACTTGGCCTTACGCAGTGAGCAAGGGTCATATGTGGTCGCGAATTGTATGGGCGAGTTTTATATCTACCTTAATCAGGGCTATCAGCCGCTTCGTGTGCCACCAAACTTGGATTACGTGGCACAGCGTCAGCATTTTCATGTTTATGCCATCCCTTACGGGCAGGGGGCATCGGTGGATAGTTGGCAGTTGGCACGTAAGGTACAAATACTCGAACACACCTTCGTTAGTGCTGACTTGGCGCCCAAACTCAGCGCTTTTGAACAATCCTGTCGACAAGTACCAGGTTTAACCGCGGTAAACTTATAAACAGTATCGTGACTAGGCACGCATCTCACATCGCTTTAATCATTGCCTCGCACGGAAATCGATAGCGAGATCGCAGACCGCGAGTGGACACGCTCAAGATATCAGAGCGGAAAACCGTGAAATAGCGTCTGATTTCACGCACATGTATTACACTGTTCAATAAGTAATAAGCGTGACTGATGAGGCCTGTATACATGCTCGATCAAGCGATGTTTGCGCACCCGTTCGATCCACCACGTCAAGACAGCCTAAATGGGGTATTTCGGCGTTATAAACTGGCAGTGTCCCACTCGGTGTCTGTTGAGGAACATGTCGCTGGTATCGGGATCCCCTCATGGTCTGAGGGACGCACCGCCGCCAGCCAAGACGCTGCGGTTGTCAAAACTATGATGGCCCAGGGCGCCAGCTTGATTGGGCAGCTGCAAATGGATCCTTTAGGCTTCAGTATTACCGGTTTTAATCCGTTTTATGCGGAGCTTCGCAACCCTCACTTCCGCCAATACCGCGTCGGAGGGGCAAACGCAGGTATCGCAGTGGCGGTGGCAAAAAAACTGGCGGATTTGGGCATTGGTAACGATGCATTTGGCGGCGTACGGATCCCTGCTGCACACTGTGGACTGTTCGGATATCGTCCCACGCCAAGCCTTATCGATACCCAGGGGATCATCTCTGTCGCAGAAACCTTTGATAATGTGGGTGTGTGCAGCGCGGCGCTTGGCCCGCTAAGTCAGTTCCAAGAGCTGGTGGCCAAGCCGTCCTCCGCCGTGACGAATATCCAAGGCGTGGTCATCGCCGAAGCGGTTTTTGCGTTATTCTACAGTGATGAAGCGATGGCGCAGGTTTATCAGCATCTTGAGCATTTAAGCTTACCGCAAGAGTCGACGTTGACCATGAACAAACTGGTGCTGTCGCGGCTTGAAAATGCGCAGGTGTCAATTGCCAGCCAAGAATTTCTGTTGATGTACGGCGCATGGTTGAAACAGGCCAAGCTTGATTTGCCCACCTCAACGCAACAGTATTTAGACCGCTTACAAGCTGTCGCCTACAAAGCGCATTATCAGGCGAAGAAAACCCGCAAGCAGTTGAGAGATACCGTTTGTGCCATGTGGCCAAGTGATAAAGTATTACTGATCCCATCCACACCGGGCGCCATTTTACCTCGTGATGCGGATGCGTCAGACGGTGATGCGTTTAACTTATCCCAGCGACGACTCATGGCGCTGGCGGATGTATGTGGCTTACCCCAGCTCACTATCCCGTTATTTGAGCATCAAAACACACCTTATGGCGTGACATTATTGGCTCACCCTTTTAAAGATAAGTTATTGATGGAAGTAGCACGCCGTTGGCTCGATTAACCGTATGGATTGCACCTTTATCCGCCCAGCCGTCAAGAATTTTCTATAAAAAACCGTTTTTTGTGTTTAAAGTTCTGATAATAAAGTAAAAATTAAGTTTATCGTTCCGCGTTTACTATCAACAGAAACTGTGGATAACCGGTTGGATTAGTCGGTGTTTAACTTGGTAAATTATTGAAAATAAAGATTATAGTACGGACCTGTTGAGCTTGAGATGGGGTAGGTGAGTGTTACAAGAAAGTGACAAATTGGCTGTCACTTTGGTTTAACACCGCGTAGAGACTGTATTCACCCATATTCTGATGCGGTGATGCTGTCACTTATCGTCAACATGGTCACTTTTTGGCGGCTTTAAGCTTGTATTGTGTCTTGCAATGGCTACGCATCACGCTCTTTGAACGCAGGGCAGTGTGCTTGGTTTTGCGACCACGTGTACGCGCACGCCATACTTTGAAACTACGCGGTTTCAATTCACGTCGCATTAAAGCAATCACATCATCTTGGCGTAGCCCATAGAGTGCTTCAATCGCCTCAAACGGGGTCCTATCTTCCCACGCCATTTCAATAATCCGGTCTACGTCACCAGGTTCAGTCAGTCGCATAGTCTCCTCCTCGCATTGGACTAATAATTACGTATACGTTGAGCAACGCGGATCAATAAGTGGGGATGCCTAAACCCCTTATGACCCTTATTTTTTGGCTATTTAAAAATAAACAATAAATACAGCTAGTTAAGAAAGGCCATTTTAAACAAGGGTAACAGAGCATTTTTATCCTAATAGCCTGTTGTTCCGAGCTATTATTACGTTATTCTATTGTTCACTGCCGCACAGGCAGCTTAGAAAGTGCTCATCAGGTTATGACCAGTGCGCTGCTGGTTCACTGCCGCACAGGCAGCTTAGAAAGCACCGATATTCGTTCATGAACGCGCGCTTGTCACGGTTGAGGTTAATCGTTGGCGCCGATGTCGGAGGCGCGTAGTCCGCTTGGGTAATAGATGGCTGACATTGCACTGGCGCTTGTCCGACCTACGCATAGGCAGCTTAGAAACTGCGCCGTCTAATCCGGCGGTCAGCTTGATGGTTCACTGCCGCACAGGCAGCTTAGAAATGACCGACCAAGTAAATGCTAATCTCCGCCGTGTTCACTGCCGCATAGGCAGCGTAGGTGACACAAGCCCAGCACTATGTTGGATAGGGGACATTGCCAACGGGTGCGCGTCGGCCAGGTACCTATAACTCACATCATACTGGCGCTTGTCGACCTACGTGAACGTTAACGTCGGTGGTGCCATTGGCGATGCTGCCTGTCTGGCTTTTTCATTGAAATGACTAGTTTAATGTATCTCTGAGCCACTTAACTTTATGGCCCTACATTAATCGTTGCGTTTATTTCTATTGAGTAATCAAAAACTAATTGATAGCGAGACTTTTTCTGTCCAGCTTTTTTTAATTGATGGCGAGAATCTATTCTACGATCAAACGGTAGTGGCATTTTGGTCGATGTTGTCTGTTGTTGAGTGGCAGGAGTTGGATATGAACATCAATAACACCATGAAGTTAGTGTTCTTTATTATTGGGGCAGGGATTGTCGTTAGTTTTATAACTATTATTCAACTCAACGGCCTGATGAATAAAGTCGATGAAATGGCTCAGGTGCGATATGAATCGTACCAAACGGCCGATGAATTAAGGCAGAGCTCTGATGATTTAACCCGTTTGGGTAGAACGTATGTGGTGACGGGAGATGAAAAGTACGAAAAGATGTACATGGATATCCTCGCTATTCGCAACGGAGAGAAACCTCGCCCTGAAGATTATCACACCATTTATTGGGATTTAGTATTAGATTATGGGCAAAAGCCAAAACCTGATGGAGAGAAAATCGCGTTAAACCAGCGTATGCAGGCGCTTGGTTTTACGGAGAAAGAGTTTGATCTTCTTAAAAAAGCTCAGGCTAACTCTGATGGATTGGTGAATATGGAAGTGAAAGCCATGAATGCGGTCAAAGGGCTTTATCCGGACAGTAGCGGTAACTATACCGTTCGTGGCGAGCCAGATAGGCAAATGGCGATCGACTTGTTACACAGCCCGCAATATCACCAAGAAAAAGCAAAGATCATGAAGCCTATCGAGCGTTTTTTTGTGGCATTGGAAACACGAACCAATGCGCAATTTAATCAGGCGGCGGCTAGCGTGAAAAAAACCGTTCTCATTGGCAATATTTCGTTGGCCGTTGTGGTTGTGATTGCTGTACTGGGTTATGTGGTCACCAAGCGTAATGTTGTTAACCCCATTGATAGAATGGCATCTACCCTTAAAAGCGTTGATGACAACTCAGATCTAACGTTGCGTGTTGATGATAGCAAAAATAATGAAATTGGCACGATTGGTAGCACGGTAAATAAAGTTATCACTAGCTATTCGTCGACCATTGAAAAAATCAATACTGTTAACCATATGATTTCCCAGATCACAGATAGCTTGGTGAACATCACGGATAAAAACGCTAAGGTGTCGAGCCAGCAGAATCAGGAATTGGAAATGGCTGCGACCGCGATGGAAGAAATGACCTCTGCATTATCAACGGTCGCGGAAAATACGTCGATGGCGGAAAAATATGCGGGCAATACCGAGCAAGAAACTGGTTCGAGTAAAGAGGTGTTTGACAAAACAATGCTAGAATTCGGTAGCTTGGAAACGGAGTTCAAGAAAACCTCGGAAGTCATTCAAGAATTGGCTGATGAATCGACCAATGTTGGTAATGTTTTGGACGTGATTAAAGACATCGCTGAGCAAACAAACTTGTTGGCCCTTAATGCGGCTATTGAGGCGGCACGTGCAGGTGACCAAGGCCGCGGCTTTGCGGTGGTGGCGGATGAAGTTAGATCACTCGCACAGCGCACGCAAAAGTCGGCTGGCGAAATAGAGGAAATGATCGGTGGTCTGCAAGGTAAAGCCGAGCAGTCGACACAAACTATTCGTATCAATGCTGAAAAGATCTCATCCACACGTGAGAATATGACCACGGCGAACGACGCCTTGGGGACAATCAAAGAGTCGGCAATAGAAATACATCGTCTCAATACCTCGATTGCCTCAGCGACCGAAGAGCAGCTGTCTGTCAGTGACGAAATTTCTGGCAACTTATCGAATATAAAGAACTTGTCGAGTGACATGAATGAGGCGATCGAGCAATTAGGCCCGATTGTCTCTAACTTGAAAGAGAATGTTGACTCGCTCAGTGGCGCTATTCGACATATTCGCACGGAATAGCCGCACTTTGGGCTGCTTGCCTGGGGCAGGCAAGCAGCCATTCACCCCGAGGGAGCGGGTGTCTATTTAGAGCGCGCTCTCACGGTCATCTGATTTCTAAGCGGGCGCGAAACTAAACACTCGCGCGTCTTCTAAAGAGACGATGCCCCATTGCATTGAACAACGCGCCAGAGACAATTAGCCCCCCACCGATATATGTCCAGATCGAGGGCACTTCGTTAAATATCCATACCCCAATTAATGTCGAAAAGACGATTTGAATATAGGCGTAGGCAGAGGCTTGTCCCGCTTGTTGGGTTTGCATCGCTTTAGTTAAGCCGTATTGGCCAACTTGGGTAAAGACGCCGACTAACACCAACAGCAAGGTCAGTGACAGGCTGGGCAGTACAAAAGACGGCCACATCAGCACGGTGGAAACCGGTAAGGCGATCATGGGGAAATACAAGATGATCACTGAGCTGTCTTCGGTGCGACTGAGTTTGCGCACAATCACATAGGCAATCGAGCTGCCGAATGCGCCCATTAACGCCACTACCACGCTAAAGGTAGGAAGCGCATCGTCAATGGATGCATTGAGGTTAGGTTGCACCATAATATAGAGCCCGGTTAAACACAGGGCGATACACACTAACGTCGCCCCTTGTAAACGCTCTTTGAGCAGCACGAGCCCTAGGATGGCGGTAAATACTGGGTGGGTGTATTGCAACACGGTGGCTTCGGCGAGTGGCAGCGTCGTTACCGCATAATACACACACATTAATGCCATGGTTCCCAATACGCCGCGCAATAAAAGTAACGGTTTGTTGTTGCCCCAAGGTGATAGGCCTTTGCGTCTGACATCGGTATAACTGATGATTAGCGAGACCAAGGCTCGCGATGCCACAATCTCAAACACTGGGATGCCGTTGATGCTGACATATTTCACACAGGCCGACATGAGCGCGAACCCGAGTGCAGAGAGGAGCATATAGCGGATCCCGATGGGGATCGCAGAGAGAGAAAAGGTAGGCATAATCACACGGCGTTGAACAACAAGGCGGATATGATAACGCGTCTCGATGCTTTTTTCTTGCCGGTTTGTTAAATAAACACGCGACCCTCAAGGCCGCGTGTGGAAAGCGAGTGTGAGGTTAGGGCCAAAGTTGGGTAAGGGAACTGAGCAACCCTTGACTGGCACCTTGTTGCCCAAGGTACTCAAGCACAATGGGCACAAATTGTTGAAGCGTTGCAGGGTCAATCCCGAGCTGCTGTGTGACGTCGTATAATGCACTGATGGAGCCAATGCCGCTGCTGACGCCTGAACCGCCAAGTAGCGAAGACAGTGATGTTAAATCGGGGCGGAGATTGGCAAGCTCTTGTTGGTTGTTACCGGTGAGGTTATTAGCTGCCATCGCTAACAATGCACTGGCGCCGCCGGCGGCTTGCGTTGAGCTTACATCCACTTGGTCGGTAATCGACTGGACAAGGGGAGATTGGCTGGCCTGGTCATCCGCGAATTGCGTCGCCATTTGCGTCATCACATCGGTCGTTTTATCGCCTTGGCCGAACAGTGCGTAGCTTGGTGTTGCGAAAATAAGACTTGAGAGCGTCAGAAAGGTCGCCGCGTATTTCATCATGATCATCCATTAAGCAGAAAAGAGAACCGTGATCTAGGTATAGCGAGGATCGCCGCTGAAATAAAGCACCTCAGCGGCAAAGTGTTGGCGAGTCTCAGCGTTAAGCCACGGCACGCACTTTTTCTAAATGGGCGAGGTACTCATCGTAACTGCCATTAAAGTGGATCAATTGCTGATCTTTTATCTCAATAATGTCGGTGGCCAGTGAGGAAACAAATTCACGGTCGTGGCTGACAAAAATTAAGGTGCCAGGGAATTGCTCTAGCCCTTTGTTGAGAGATTCGATGGCTTCCATATCCATGTGGTTAGTCGGCTCATCCATCACAATCACATTGATATCTTGCATCATCAATTTGCCAAACATCAGGCGGTTTTTCTCGCCCCCTGAACAGCTTTTGGCTTTTTTATTCACATCATCAGCCGAAAACAGTAATCGGCCTAAAATGCCACGAACCATCAAATCATCGTGCTTGGCCGTACGCCACTGCGACATCCACTCAAACACGGTGAGATCGTTATCAAACTCAGCGCTGTTATCTTGCGCACAGTAACCAATGGATGCGTTCTCTGACCATTTGATCGTGCCCTCGCTTTGCGCAAGCTCACCGACCAAACAGCGTAGCAGCGTTGATTTACCCACCCCGTTTTCGCCAATAATGGCGAGACGCGAGCCGGCTTCCAGTAAGAAGTGGCCACCGCGGAACAGGGGAGAATCGTCAAAGGCATGGCCTACCTCGCGCAATTCGACCGCTTGACGATGCAGCTTTTTACTTTCCGTAAATTGGATATACGGGTGCACGCGACTGGATGCTTTGACTTCATCAAGTTGGATTTTTTCCATGCGTTTCGCGCGAGAGCTGGCCTGTTTGGCTTTGGAGGCATTGGCCCCAAAACGGTTCACAAAGTCTTGCAGCTCACTCAGTTCGGCTTCTTTTTTGGCATTGCTGGCCAGTAATTGCTCGCGTGCCAAGCTAGATGCTGCGACAAAGTCATCGTAGTTGCCGGGGTAAACACGAAGCTCACCAAAATCGATATCGGCCATGTGTGTGCACGTGGCGTTAAGGAAATGACGATCGTGAGAAATGATAATCATGGTGCACTGGCGCTGCTGAAGCTCACCGGCCAACCAGTTGATGGTGTGAATATCCAAGTTGTTGGTCGGCTCATCCAACAGCAAAATATCAGGGTTGGCGAACAGCGCTTGCGCGAGCAGCACGCGTAGCTTCCAGCCCGGTGCGACTTGCGACATCAAGCCAAAATGCAGCTCTTCGGCAATACCCGCTTGTAGCAGAATGTCGCCCGCGCGGCTCTCGGCGGTGTAACCGTCCATTTCGGCGAACTGGCTTTCTAGTTCAGCCACGGCCATACCGTCTTCTTCGCTCATTTCCGGCAGAGAATAAATGCGCTCTCGCTCTTGCTTGATTTCCCACAGCTTGCGGTCACCCATCATCACCGTATCAATCACTGAATACTGCTCATAGGCAAATTGGTCCTGGCTGAGCTCGCCCAAGGTTTGTCCTGGGGTGACGGACACATTGCCTGCGGTAGGCGTGAGGGCACCACTCATGATTTTCATCAGGGTTGATTTGCCACAACCATTGGCACCGATTAACCCGTAGCGGTTTCCGTTACCAAATTTGGCAGAGATGTTTTCGAATAGCGGCTCGGCACCAAATTGCATGGTGATATTGGCGATTGAAATCAAAAGAGTTTCCTAGCGACTGTACTCAACCAAGGCCCGTATCGTTTATGACAAGCGATAAATTCACGGCCCAGCGAGGAGGGTGTAAAGATAAATATGACTGAGCGCGCATTGTACAGAAATGTGATGGAATTAACAGATTAACCTGAAGAAACCCAAGCCAGCTGGGCTGGCGTGGGGAATGTAGAGAGGCTTACAAATACCGCCCTTGAATGTAGTCGCGAAAGTGGGCGGGGTTAAGGGCTTCGCCGGTGGCGTCTTTGAGTAGGTTATCGGTTGAGGTGGTGCTGGCGCGTTGCCAGATATGTTGGGACAGCCAATCAAAAATCGGTGACAGATTGCCGCTGGCGATAATGCCATCCACGTCCAACTGCTGGCGCATCGCTTGCATCAATTGTGCGGCATAGAGGGCCCCCAGCGTATAGGTTGGGAAGTAGCCAAAGCTGCCATCGGTCCAGTGGATATCTTGCATGCAGCCGTTTTTGAAATTCCCGGCGGTGCTGAGGCCAAGGTATTGCTGCATTGCGTTGTCCCAGCGCTCAGGGATATGCTCGACCTCCATCTTGCCACTGATCAGATCGCGTTCAATGTCATAGCGCAGCATAATGTGCGCGGGGTAGGTGACCTCGTCGGCGTCGACGCGGATATAGCCAGGTGATACCTGAGTGAGCACGCGGTGGAGGTTTTCGACCTGAAACGCGGGATCGTCTTGGCGGTTAAAGGCCTGCTTGGCTTGCTGACAGATTAATGTTGCGAAGGGTTCGCTGCGGGCGAGCTGCATTTCAAAAAATAGGCTTTGACTTTCGTGTACGCCCATTGAGCGTGCTTGGCCAACCGGTAAACCGGCTAGGTCTTTAGGTAGTCCTTGCTCATAACGCGCATGGCCGGTTTCATGAATCACACCCATCAAGGCGGAGGTAAAATCTTGCTCATCATAGCGGGTGGTAATCCGTATATCGGAGGGCACGCCGCCGCAGAATGGGTGGGTGCTGACATCAAGGCGACCATGGGCAAAACTAAACCCAAGCTGCTTCATGATTTGCTCACCTAGGGCTTTTTGTTGCGCTTGCGGGAAGGGGCCATTAGGCGTGATGGCTGGCTGCTTGGCTTGCTTGTCGACCACGGCTTGGATAGTTTCCGGCAGCCATTGTTTGAGTGCACCAAACACTTCATCAATACGCTCTGCCGTCATCCCCGGCTCATACAAATCAAGCAGCGCATCATAAGGCGAGCAAAGCTTTTGATCGGCACGAATATGAGCTTCTTCACGCGCGAGCGCAACCACCTCTTTCAAGTTTTTGGCGAAGCCTTGCCAATCGTTGTCTTGGCGCTGCTGGCGCCAAGCATGCTCGCATTTAGCCCCAGCCAAAGACTTCGCTTTGACCAAGGTGTCGGGTAACACGCTGGCCTGCTGCCACTCGCGCTTCATCTCTTCTAGACTGACGTTTTGCGTCGTCGTCAGTGACGAGGATTTTGCGTCCACATCTGCAAACCAATCACCCAGCTCGGGTTGTGTCTGTTGGTGATGACAATACAGCGCGAGCTCTGCCATGGCTTCGGCGCGAGCCTTGTTGCCGCCTTCTGGCATCATGGTTGCTTGATCCCAACCGCAGATTGCGGCAAGGTGCTGAAAATGCGAAAGGCGCTTAAAATGTGCTTCCAGCTTATCGAGTGGTTCCATTATCACTTCCTTGTTGACAACATTGCCGGATATTCTGGCAATTTCAGTGAGAAAAGCAAGGCAGCGCCTCTGGTTCTGCCAGCGAATGCAATAAAGGAGTTTGTAACGTCATGTATCTATTTGGGTACGGGAGTTTGATGAATCCAGCCTCACGGGCGCTGACAGGCGACTCAGGGTGGGCCTGTCCGGTGACTGTCAGTGGACTTAGCCGCCACTGGAGCAATGTGAGTGAGGCATTTATCTCACCGCTGGTGGTGCTTGAAGGGGAGGGTGAATGCAACGGGGTATTGGTAAACATTGACCCAGGATCACTGCCCGATTTTGATCGGCGCGAAGCGGGTTATCAGCGTTTACAGTTAGCCGAATCAAACATTGTTTTGCCCGAAGACGTTATCCTGGATGGTCCCGTGTATGTATACGTTGCTGATGCACGGCGTGCCCCAGATGCAGATAAGCCGATTGCGCAATCCTATGTGGATACGGTAATGGCAGGGTGTTTGCGCTATTCGACGGACTTTGCTCGCGCCTTTTTAACCACCACTCAGGGATGGGAAGGCGCTTATCATAACGATCGCTCAGCGCCAAGATACCCGCGGGTGGCGGGCGTGAGTGATCAAGACAGAATCGAAATAGACCGTTTGATGCAGAACCATTTACAAGGTGTTGTCGCGCCCTCCGTCAATTTTTAATCTCGCGAGCACAATAAAACAGGCCACCGCTCAAACGGTGGCCTGTTGGGCGTTTAAGTCATTTTAAGCGCGGGTGGCGTTAATTGACTTCCACGTACACGATCTCGGGCGAGGTAACCTCAACGCGGCGGTTTTGTGCGCGTCCTTCCGGCGTGTTGTTACTGGCGATGGGATCGGCTTCGCCTTTGCCTTCGACGGTGAGGCGGCTCGCATCGATACCCGCATCCAAGAACACATCGGCCACCGCTTGCGCGCGCTCAACAGACAGCTTCTGGTTATAAGCCGCAGGGCCTTTGCTATCCGTGTGACCCACAATCGTCGCGGTGGCTTCTTCGTGGCGAAGCAAGCGATCAACTAAGGGCTGTAACGATGCCGCTGCTTGTTCAGAGAGTGTGGCTTTATCAAAACCAAACATTTCGGTTTCGCCGGCTTCCGAGAGCACTATTGATTGTGGTTCAGCCACGGGTTGTGGCTCTGGTGCAGGCTCTGGCTCTTCCATCACTGGCTCTTCAACCATCGGCTCTGGCATTGGCTCGTGGTTAGTGCGTCCAAAGTGATACGTCATACCGACAGTGACCAAATTGTTATCGACGCTTGAGAAGTAGCCATCATCCATATCGTTGATGTGCTGATATTCAAGGCGAACGTTAAGTTTTTCAGTCGCTTGGTGATCGACACCTAACGCCCCCATCAGTGACACATCATCACGATCGCCGGCGTTGCTATTAAAGTCCCACATGGCGCCACCAAGCTTACCGTAAAGCGCCGTATCAGGTTTGAAGTGATAAGAAAACTTGGGCGCAAGTGTCAACGCAGTCAGATCGCCCGAGGCGCCAACAGTGGTACCTGATTGGTCAAATGCGGTATCAAAGCGGCCTAAGTAATCATAGGTGCCTTCGAGCGCAAACCAATCGTTGAAATCATACCCGGTGATTATCCCCGCGCCGAGCTCTGAATCTCCGCAATCGGTGTCAGTCACACAGCTATCTTCTAAAAACGAAGGACCAATGCGGCCACCCATATATAGGCCACTGTCTTGCTGTGCATAGGCGGTAGGTGCCACCGCGATTAATAACCCTAGGCTTGTCACTATTTTTTTCATGCCACTGTCTCCTCAGTAAGGATATGAAGAATTATTTTACGCATTTGCTGCTTGTTATAGGCTCACATTAGCTCATAGCAACTGGACTGCCAGCGGGCAGCGCCAATAGCCATTGATAACGTGACACTGATCCTAGGCTAGACGCCAGCGCAGTGTAACTCAACCGGAGAAAAGGGATTTAACCTTGATTTGACGAGGTTTAACACAGGTGTCTTATCGATGGGAAAGTGTTGACACAGGCCGGACATAAGCCGGCCTGTCACTCCACAAGATTATGACTTGCGGGTTCCCGTCAGACGCTTTTGAGGGCCTTGACCACTTACGGGACGACTGACTGAGATTTCACGGCCCTTTTTCATTCCACGCTCGTAATCATCGGTCATGGCCGCCATGGCTTCTTTCAGTTGCTGCTTAAAGGTCTCGCGGTCAATATTGGCGAACTCTTTATCGATATAGCTTTTGATTTTGTCGTCGCTATCACGCGCGTCAAGCTGAGGAAGTTTATCGAGCGCGCCCTCAAGCCAGCCTGTGGTAAATGACTGTACGCGCCGCGTCACCTCTTGCGTACTGGTGCCAGTGCCTGCAAAGCTATTGCGAAACTGGCCGATATGTTCATTCATATCACGATAGACCACATCGAAGGCAAAGGCCGCAAAGATGGCACGGTCTGCATCACCAATAAACTCGGCCTGCTTTAGCCCCTTGTGATTGACGAGCACACACTCCACCCCAAACCGGCTATTGATACCGCGAATGATTTTTAAGATCGATTGGCCAATTGAAGCGGGTAATAGCTTTTCTGAGCGCGTTTTGCCCATGCTGATGAAGTCAATGTCGTCCTGGTCGAGACCATGCTTACGCATCAGCCGCTCGGCCATTTTGATCGCCTGCGCTGCCTCATTCACATTGGCGGAATTGCTGAGCTCGAGACACTTAGCAATTTTTTTGAGCGCTTTGCTTTTCGGATCTGACATGCATACTTCCCGGAAACGAACAAACGCGTATTGTATCGCGTCCGCAAGAGACAACAAAGGGTTGAAAGAATGGGTGGCTGCGTTCGGTCTTGTTGAAAGAATCAGTAATAAGGTATGAGGACGAATGAAAAGAGCGAATCGTGTCATTGGCGCGTTAGTGGTGGTTGTGGTTGCGGTGATCAATGCCGAGGTGGGCCGCCGTGTGATTAATCAATGGATTGATCCGGCCAGTTACATTGGCCTTTGGTTGTTATCTGCCGCCGTCATGGCGTTGGTAGGGCAGCGATTTTCTCCGCTAAAGGACGTGGCCAACCGTTGGCAAGGGGAAGCTCTCGCCTCGCGTCAAATGCCGCCTTTTACCACATGGCGCCTTGCAGGCTTGCTTTTCCTGGCGGTGACCAGCGCGGTATTCGCCTGCCGATTACTTGATATCGCCACCTTGGGATTGGTCGTGGTGGCGAGTGTGCAAGGTGTCTTGGGGCTGGTATCCCGTTCAACGCATCAACATTGGTTGTGGATGGGGTTAATGTTGATTTTCGCAGGACTGGGATATTTACTCGCGCCGGGCATGTATGCCCCCAGTCCGTTAGGCATGGTGCTAGGGCTGATTAGTGGTGCTGCATGGGCGAGTTTTTGGCTGCAAGTGACCCAAGGTGCTCATCAAGCCGACGTTATCGTGGCGACCAGTTTACGGATGAGTTTATTGTTGGTGTTGCCCCTAATCATCTTTACCTTACCCAATGGTTTTCTTTCGCTGCGCGGTGTTGGGTTTGCTGTCCTTGCTGGTGCATTGTTTGTGTTCGCTGCTGGGGTATTTTGGCGCATGATGGCGTCAACCCAGAGATTGTTGGCACAACAGCTCATTTGGGTGGCCGTCTTGCTCGCCTTAATGGGTCTGGTGGCTTGGGATCAAAGTAGCATGATGAATATGCGACTCACTAGCGCGGCTGTGGTCGTGGTGGTTGGGGTAGTTGTCATTGGCGTTGCCGGGCGCGCTGAGGATCCCGACCAACTTACTTAGGGCTGTTTATCTATACAGTGGTTGGTGGGGTTTGTTACACTGAACGCATGACCTACACAATGCAACCGTGATAACGCCTGTGCCCTCACTCTCTTCGTCCTACATGCAGCAAGGCTTCGTGATCACGCGCCAACAGCGTGATCGCGGCCAAACCACGTCGATTGTACTGTGGCTATCGACGCCAGATGGTCCCGTAAAGCTGTGTATTGATGATCAGCAAAGCGTGTTTTTTGTGCCTCAAGAAGAAAAAGCGCGAGTGGATGCTTTACTCCCATCGGTTGATCCTCACGCTTACTGTAAAGCGGTGTCATTATCCACCTTTCAACACACCCCCGTGGCGGCTTGTTATTTCAGTAGTGTGAAGCGCGCGCAAGAGGGACAGAGGGTGATAAGCGGGGCGGCTATTCCTTTGTATGAAGGGGATATTAGGCTCGCCGACCGCTATTTAATGGAGCGGTACATTTGTGGCAGCTTGTTGTTCACCGGTCAAGCACGTCAACGTCAAGGTTACCTAGAGGTGACGCAAGGCAAAGCGAAACAAGCAGACTACACCCCCGCATTGCATCATGTGTCTTTGGATATTGAATGCTCACAAAAAGGGCAACTTTATTCAGTGGGGCTCGCGAGTGAAAAAGACAGCCGAGTGATCATGGTGGGCAGCCCGCAAGACAATGCCCCTGATTGGATAGAGTGGGTCGATGACGAAGAAGCATTACTGAGCGCGCTAGAAAGATGGTTTGCCTATTACGATCCTGACGTTGTGGTGGGTTGGAATGTGATTGATTTTGACTTTCGCTTGCTTGTGAAGCGCGCCCACATCTATCAACGTGATCTACGTCTTGGGCGCGGCGGAGAGCGAGCTTATTGGCGGGATGGGGGGAGCAATAAACCTGGCTTTATCAGTTTGTCGGGGCGGGTGGTGATTGATGGTATCGACGCACTAAAAACCGCGACTTATGGGTTTCGTTCATGGGCGCTAGAGGCGGTTGCACAAACGTTATTGGGAGAGGGAAAAGCGATTGATAATCCCCATGATCGCATGGCCTCCATCAATCGCATGTTTCATCACGACAAAGTCGCACTGGCCACCTACAACTTACAAGACTGTGTTTTAGTCAACCGTATATTTGATCACACCCATTTACTCGACTTTCTCATTGAACGATCGCGGTTAACCGGGGTGGAGCTTGACCGTGTAGGGGGCTCGGTAGCGGCCTTTACCAACTTGTTTTTACCACGCCTGCACCGATCGGGATATGTGGCGCCTAACCTTGCCAGTGAAGGGTGGATAGCAAGCCCCGGCGGTTATGTGATGGACTCAAAGCCTGGGTTGTACCACTCGGTGTTGGTCTTGGACTTCAAATCGCTGTATCCCTCTATTATCCGCACCTTCCTTATCGATCCCTTGGGGCTTATCGAAGGACGTAGAGCGCAAGAGGCAGGGCAGGACGCGGACACGGTGCCAGGCTTTCGAGGCGGCGTCTTTCATCGTGAAAAACATTACCTCCCCGCCTTGATTGATGATTTGTGGCAAGCTCGCGACCGAGCAAAAAAAGCCGGTGAAAAAGCCTTTTCACAAGCGATAAAAATCATAATGAATTCCTTTTATGGGGTGCTGGGCTCACAAGGGTGTCGGTTTTTTGATCATCGTTTGGCATCGTCGATTACCATGCGTGGCCATGAAATCATGAAAACCACCCGTGAATTGATTGAGGCGCAGGGCTTTGAGGTCATATATGGCGATACGGACTCGACGTTTGTGTCCTTGGGCGGTGAGCAATCGAGCGAACAAGCGGACCGTATTGGTCAGCAATTAGTGAGTGAAATCAATCGGTGGTGGCAAAGCCATTTACGCGACACATATGGATTAGACTCGGCCTTAGAAATCGAATACGAAACCCATTACCAACGCTTTCTCATGCCCACCATTCGGGGTCAAGAAACGGGTAGTAAAAAGCGCTACGCCGGCCGCGTAGTAGACAGACAGTCTGGCGAGGCAACACTGGTGTTTAAGGGGTTAGAAACCGTTCGTACCGATTGGACCCCGTTGGCACAAACCTTCCAAAAACAGTTGTACCAACGTGTGTTTGATGGTGACGAAGTAGACGGGTTTATTCGCGACATCGTAGAGCGTACCAACCAGGGTGAGCATGACGATGCATTGGTCTATCGCAAACGGCTGCGCCGACCATTGGCAGAGTATCAAAAAAATGTGCCACCGCACGTGCGCGCGGCGCGGATGGCAGAAAGTGAAAACCGTAAACTTGGGCGTCCCGAGCAATACCAGCGGGGTGGCTGGATAGAATACGTGATCACGGTAAATGGCCCGGAACCCTGCGATTATTTGCGTAGCCCGATTGATTACCATCATTATATTGATAAACAGTTAAAACCGATTGCTGACGGCATTTTGCCCTTTATCGGCAAAGAGTTTGATACGTTGGCGCTGCCGCAACTGGGGTTGTTTTAATCTAAATTTGCAATTTCGTTGCCCACCCGCTTGAATGAAAGAATCAGCAGGGAGGTCGACGTGGAACAGCTCGATTTTTTCGAGGTGCCGAACCCGTGTAAAGGCATCTGTCAGGTCAACAACAAAGGCTATTGCAAAGGATGCTTTCGCAGCCGCGACGAGCGTGTTCACTGGTATGCGTTTACCAACGAGCAAAAACGCAATGTCGTCCGCCTTTGCCATCAGCGCTACCTGCGCATCTTGCGCGCGAAAAGAAAACAGGCGCAAGACGCGGCTTTAGACGCAGAGCCCCTGCCTTACCAACCTTCTTTGTTCGATGAACTAAACGACGACTCCTCGTCTTAGTTATTTGTTTTCCCTCTCCCTTGATTGAACGGCATGTTCGCTGGCGAGTTGGCACGTCCTTTCTAAAATAGAAATAGGAGGGCGAGCGATGAGCGGTAAAGTATGTGGGTTTAAAGCGCGTAATGGGTGGCAATGTGATCAGCAAGCGGGTGAGTCCGGTCTTTGCTAGTGGCATGATCCTAACATTGACAAGCGACACCATGACGTAAAAGCGGATGTAGAAGCGTGGGCAGCTTCGGGCCGGCCACTGGATGGTTTTCAGCTGGCGCGCACCAACTTGACTGACATTCATTTGGTCAATCGTGGTAACAAGCAAGGTTACTCGTGCCAAGGTGCGGATTTTTATCGTGCGAATTTAACCGAAGCGCATTGCTTTGGCCTGGACTTACGCAATGCATCCCTGATGAAAGCCAATTTACTGCGCGCCAACCTTAATTGTACCCGTCTCGATGGTAGCAATTTATTGGGGGCGGATATGGCGCGCACGGGGCTCGAAAATGTCGATTGGGGAGCGCAACTTAAGCAAGAGCGGTTGGCTTTTTTGGAAAAGGATCCGTCTCGGCGTCAATCTTTGTTCCAGGAATCGGAAGAGGTATGCCGCAACATCCGCAAACAATGTGAAAAACAAGGGCTGTTTGATGTAGCGGGATATTTTTTCAAAAAGGAAATGCGGTTTCGCCGTTATCAGATGCCGAAGCTCGGCTTTCAGCGCGCACTATCGAAGACGGTCGATTTGTTTTGTGGTTACGGTGAGGATCCGTTACGGGTAGTGATTTTTTCCGTATTAGTGATTGCGTCTTGTGCGCTGGCGTATTTTGCGCTGGGTACCACACAAGCCAACCCGATTTATCCGGATCTGACTGGCGTCGAAGCCCGCTTTTATGAGTTGCTGAATGCGCTGTATTTCAGTGTGGTGACCTTTACCACCCTAGGATATGGCGATATTACACCGTCTGGCTTTGCTCGCTTTATTGCTGCTTTTGAGGCATTTCTGGGGAGCTTTACCATGGCGCTCTTTGTGGTGGTGTTCGTGAAGAAGATGACGAGGTAGGGAAGGAAAAGCAGAGGAAGAACTCACAATGAAAAAGGCGCCGCGAAGGCGCCTTCTCTCATCTCATCATGATCGCAAATGCGATTAGATGCGGATGAAGTCCATGTGCTCAACTTTTGGCTTGAACGCGTGGCGCTGGATGTCTTGTGGCTTAACTTTTACTTCTTGGCCATCGATAACCAGGATGATGCCTTCGTAGAACTCAGGCTTGTCCATTTGGTTAACAACCACTGGGTGGTCAAGTGCGATTGATACAGGCTCTTGGTTGCCACCGTAAACGATCGCAGGGAATTTCTTCTGATGACGTAGGCGGCGGCTCGCACCTTTACCCTTTTCTGTACGTACTTCAGCTTCGAACTTAAACATAATTAATAACTCTCTTTAGAGTGAAAACACAGTACTGAGCGTAGCGACCTAACTCAGTACCCAAAAACGAGCGCGGATATTAGCACTGCTTGACCACTAAAACAAGCTTTATAGGCGGGATTCATCACCGCCCAAGCCGCCCACACGGTGCCTTTTGCTCGTGGAGGCGTCTTTGAATGGACCCTTAGTGCTTTCAACTCGCGTCGGATTCTGCGAAGGCTTGCCCTCGGCTTTGCGCTAACATGGCCGTTAGCCTGTCTTGGCCAATAAAGCGCTCCACATCAAAGATTTTCTGACGCAGATGCCAGAATCGGCCTTGTTTACGTGCAATCACAAAGTCGGGCGGACGAAATCGGTGCTGTGACGCGGCCACTTTGGTCGGGGCGGTGGCGTCGAAGGGGCGGTGCCGATCGACCAGGTGTGGTCGGACAAATCGTGCCAGGAAGTCTTGTTTTTGTTTTTTGCTGGCCAGCGGCCACACCTCGTGTAAATCGTTGCCCTCGTGGGTGTGATAGGTCACTTTAAGTTGTGGTTTTTGATAGCGGTTTTTGCCCGCGGTGAGGGTCATGTCGGTGCATGCGACCACGAGTGCATCCTTGAGCTTGAGTGCTTCACGGAGTGTTTTGTCTGGATCAATTAAGGGGGCGTCACATTGGTGACAGCGACGTGCGGCAATATCGTTATCGGCGCCACACTCATCGCAAAACTTGGCGCGAAAGCGGTAACCACAGATCTCGCGTTCGCCATCTTCATCCTCAAAATAGCCTTGGCACTGGCGGCCATAGTGTTCAATCAAAAAGCCATTGTCGTCCAGTTTTCCCCAAAAGCTGTTATTAAACCCGCATGCGGGGCAGGGAATCGTCACCAGCTCGCTGTCACTATCAGGTTTGGGCATGCCTATTTCTGGTTGGTACAAGTCGTAGACATTCCCGGCGTAGTCGAGAATCAAACAATCTTGCTTTCCTGGCGCGAGGCGAAGACCACGCCCGGCAATTTGTTGATAGAGACTGACCGATTCCGTGGGGCGTAAAATCGCGATCAAGTCCACATGAGGCGCATCAAAGCCGGTCGTGAGTACCGATACGTTCACTAAGTATTTGAGCGCTTTTTGTTTGAAAGCACTGATCAAGCGATCTCGCTCGATACCAGGCGTGTCACCCACGATCAACGCGGCGGAACCGTCCGGCAAATAAGAGAGAACTTCCTGCGCATGATTGACCGTGGCGGCAAAGATCATCACCCCTTGGCGTTCTTGTGCATATGCAATAATTTGTTCGACAATTTGCGGTGTCGCGCGAGGGGCATTGGCAACCACCTTCTCGAGATCCGCTTCCCGATAATAACCGTTCGCGGTGCGTGATACTTGGGAAAAGTCATAGCTAAGTAGCGGTGCATCCAGAACATGGGCAGGGGTAAGGAAGCCTTCATCAAGTAAGTGACTAATCGGCAGCTCAAAAACACAGTCACGGAAAAACCGGGAAGCAGTCGTGCGCACTTTGCCACTGGTATGGTATTGATAAATCCAGCCTTGTCCGAGTCGATAAGGGGTGGCAGTGAGTCCCAACACTTTGAGGCCAGGGTTGACCGTTTGCAGATGCGCAATGACGCGGCGATAACTACTGTCTTGGTTGTCAGGAACACGGTGACACTCATCTATCACCAGTAAGGAAAACTGGTCTGCAAAGGCATCCAAGTTTCTTACCACTGACTGAACTGACGCAAAAACCACTTTGTCGTCAGAGTCTTTGCGGCCGAGTCCAGCGGAAAAGATCCCGCCCGTTAATCCATAGCCTTCATATTTGGCATGGTTTTGCTCGACAAGTTCTTTCACATGAGCGAGCACCAGTACTCGACCTTTGGCGATACGTGCGAGCTCTGCGATCACCAAACTTTTTCCCGCACCGGTCGGTAACACGGCGACAGCAGGAGACGTATGGCGGCGAAAATAATGCAGCACGGCTTTAACCGCGTCAGATTGATAGGGGCGTAGGGTATACATAACGAAAAAACGGCCTAAGTGAGGCCGTTTAGTTTACTGACTTGTGACGTCAGGTACAGAATTAAAGTCGTTTAGTCATAATACAGTGCTGGCGGCGAGGCTGGTAATCGAACTGCTCATAGAAAAGTCGAGCGCCTTTGTTGCCAATATTGACCTCAAGGATGACGGCCACACACTCTTTTTCTTTGGCTCGCGCTTCAACGTGTGGGATCACTTGCGACCCCACGCCTTGCCGTCGCCATCTTTGTTGGATAAAGAATTGGTCTATCACACCGACGCTACCGCCGTTTTCCACGCTGAAGCTGTAAGCGACGACTAAAAAGCCAATCGTTTCGGTTTCTCCCTCATGCTCAACATCAATCAGAAAAACATCACCACGCTCGGGTTGTGAGAGCAAGGTGTTGAAAGTGGCCGCGACGGGAGTACGATCAAAGGGCAGCGCTTCGTGGTCGTGCTGTTCGTGTGACAGCGTCAATAAGGTTTCAAAGGCATCGGCGTCGGGGCGGCGAAGAGAGACAATCATGGTGTTTCCTTCTTTATCACTGATTGGTCAAGACGACCGTATCATACTCGCCAAATTGGCATGCTCAATCACCAACAATATTTTGATTGGCAGGTTGTGACAGACTCGGCGTCTCAGCAAAAAGCGTTTTGTTTTGCTTGCATTGTCATATGTCCATCACGTGGACGATGACAATCAGTTTATCCTATCACGGCGTGCTTTTCCGTCAGATCTCGTAAAACTTGATCTGTGTCTGAGCCGCAATGTGACGTATAATCCGCGGCAAACAAAGGTGTAATAAGCGGTAATATGCGATTAGATAAATTTTTATGTGAAACCTTAGGGGTGACACGAAAGCAAGCAGGGCGTGTGCTTAAAAGCGAGCTGGTGACGGTTGATGGTGAGGTGATCAAGTCGGGTGCCGTCAAAGTGAGCGATCAAGTGGAAGTGGCGTTTGAGGGACGTGCCCTTACGTTGTCAGGCCCGCGCTATTTTATGATGCACAAGCCTGCTGGCGTGGTGTGCTCGCATGAGGATGCGTTTAATCCGACGGTCTTTGTATTGCTCGATGAAGTCAATGCGGAAAAGTTACACATTGCTGGGCGCTTGGATGCGGACACAACGGGACTGCTGTTGTTTACCGATGACGGTCAGTGGTCACATCGTATTACATCTCCTAAACATCAGTGCACCAAAACCTACCGTGTGTGGCTGGCTGATCCGATCAGCGCGGAGACGGCAAAAGCCTTTGAAGAAGGGGTGATGCTACGAGGCGAGAAGCAACCCACGCTACCGGCAACCCTCGAGAAAGTTGATGATTATGAGGCACTGCTCACTATTCAAGAGGGCAAGTATCATCAAGTAAAACGTATGTTTGCGGCAGTGGGCAATAAAGTCGATGCGTTGCATCGAGAGTCAATCGGTGACTTGGTCTTAGACGAACACTTAGAGCCTGGTGAATATCGTCCATTAACAGACGAAGAGATCGGGTTACTGGGTTAACGCAGGTGACTGGTTAGCCCCGTCATTGTTGGCGCTCGGTGAGTAACGGTAAGCACAGCATGGGCTGTGCTTTTTTATTGCTCATCGAGAGGCATGTGTTACGACAACGTGACCAAAAGAAAGACATTCTTTCCCACGGCGACACAATAAATTGTTACACTTTGACCACGCTCACGTTATTTCCCTTTGTCCTGTCTTTTACGTTAAGGAGAGTTATGTCGCAATCATCGGCTGTCACGTCGTCCCCGACTCAATTAAGCTGGCTTTTGATCTTGGTGCTTGGTGCGATTGCTGCGTTGACACCGTTAGCGATCGACATGTACCTCCCGGCGATGCCAGCGATTGCCGCGGATTTAAATGCACCAAGCAGTGCGGTGAAATCAACCTTGGTTGCGTACACGGCCGGCTTTGCCATTGGACAGCTTTTTCATGGTCCGATTTCTGACAGTTATGGTCGCAAACCAGTGATGCTGGCCGGTGTGGCACTTTTTTTCGTTTGTGCAGTGGTCAGTGCGATGGCCCAAGATATCGACGTACTCACTGTTGTGCGTGCAACGCAAGGATTTGCGGGGGCCGCTGCCGCGGTGATTATTCAAGCCTTGGTGCGTGATATGTTTGAGCGCGAAGAGTTTGCGCGCACCATGTCTTTTATTACCTTGGTGATGACGATTGCGCCTTTAGCGGCACCGATGATTGGTGGCTATTTGCTCACTTGGTTTGATTGGCGCGCGATCTTTTGGGTACTGGCCGGTTGGGCGTGTTTTGTGATGCTTTGCATCATTGTCCGGATCCCTGAAACCTTACCTAAACACAATCGTCCGCCTATGCGTATTGGCGCGTCATTGCGTAACTATGCCCGCATGCTCAAAACACCGTTTGCCGTAGGAATGATCTTCTGCTCAGGGTTTTCCTTTGCTGGGATGTTCTCTTTCTTAACCGCAGGCTCATTTGTTTACATTGATTATTACGGTGTGAGCGCGAAGATGTTTGGCTACTTGTTCGCGTTAAACATTGTCTGTCTGATTGTGATGACCTTTATTAATGGCCGTTTGGTGCGCAAAATGGGCTCGCATTGGATGCTGCGCTTAGGGCTGGGGTTGCAGCTGGCTGCGGGGATAGCCATTGCCGTGTTCCAATGGTTAGATATTGGGCTTTGGGGCACTGTGATTCCAGTGATGATGTATGTTGGGGTAATTTCAACCATCGGCAGCAACAGCATGGCTTGCTTGTTGGCCTGCTATCCGCAAATGGCAGGCACCGCGTCTTCTTTAGCGGGGACAATGCGGTTTGGTATCGGCTCGTTGGTTGGTGCAGGGGTTGCCGTTGCTTCAGACGGTACGCCTTGGGGGATGGTTGGCGCGATCGCCCTTTGTGCGATACTCTCTGCCGCTTTCTATTGGCTAATGGCAAGCAAAGAACCATGAGTTATGTCACCGAAATTCAAACTGTGATGGCCGCCGCCTTTGACGATCTCGCGGCAGCGATCGCCGCCAAAAAAGTGGCCGATGCGCCCCATGCGCGTGAGGCGTTTCTTGGTCGTTGGGTGGCGCAAGCGGTGAAGCAACAACGTTTTCATCACAGCGTTAAAGCGGACTTACAACGTTGGACTCAACGTGCCCGCAGTGCCGGCACGCAGGCGGGTCTCGGCGCTGAATTTGCTCAAATCCAAACAGTGTATGCCGAGTGGTTTCCGGTTGGCGAACCTGCCAAGCCTGTCCACAAATCGCAATTACAGCAGTGGATTGATTGTGCGGTTGAAGCGGGTTGGTGCGTGCATACACAAGATACGATTGACCGAAAAGTGAAAATCATATCAGGTGGGCAGCATTCAATGGCCGTGTGTCCAGACGCGATGCAATCGGCTTTTGATGATGAGCAGCGCTTGGTCTCACCACTGAGCGTTTATGTCCGGGGGCCTGAGCAAGCGGTAGTAGCCTGGGCGCATCAGGCATGGATAGCACCGACGAGAGTGACTGCCTATAAATCGATCGTCAAATACCATGCTGAGTACCGTATTTGGCCGAACAATCAAGCCGATGGCTTAATGGTGATGCCACATTAATCGGAATGTCTTCGCAGATAAGAAAACGCCCTCGGGCGTTTTTTTCTGTTTTAAAGGCACGTAAACTAACCAAGTTACCTATAGGTTGGAGTCGTGTGTGACCGTACTTTCCCGTCCTTTCTTTGATCCTGTGTTTTTAAAACGCTTACTTTTAATTGCGGTACCGATTGCGCTGCAAACCATGATGTTTTCGAGCCGCAGTTTGGTCGATATCCTGATGGTGGGACAGTTGAGTGAAGCGGATGTCGCCGCCATTGGTATTGCCGGTAAAGCGATGTTTGTCTCCTCCTTACTGATTCTCGGCGCCATGACCGGCGGCTCTATGCTGGTGGCACAATATTGGGGCGCGGGTGATCGGCAAGGCTTTCGTGAAAAAACGGCGCTGACTGTGACTTTAACCAATGCCACGGCGGCGTTAAGTGCGTTTGTCTTTTGGGCTTATGCAGATGTCATTGTGGGGTTTGCCAGTGATAATCCCACCGTTATTGCGCTGGGCCAAGACTACTTGCAAATTGCGGGTTTATCCCTGTTTTGTCTGGCCAGTGTATCCGGGTTGGCTGCCGGGCTTCGTGCCATGCACAAGCCAGGGATCAGCACCTTTTTTAGTGGGGTCGGGATCAGTGTCAACGTGGTGCTCAACTGGGTATTTATCTTCGGTAATCTGGGCGCGCCTGAACTGGGCTCGAAAGGGGCAGCGGTGGCGACTGTACTTAGCGGTATGGTTGAGGTTGTTGCCTTGTATGTCTACTTGTATCGCCGTCAACACTTGGTTGCCTTCTCTTTGGCTGATTGGCGTGCGTCATTAACGCTACTCGCCGTAAAGCGTTTTTTATCACTTTCGTTACCGACGGCATTTAATTTTTTAATGTGGTCGTCAGGCTTGTTCGTTTACCACGCGATTATCGGTCACGTTAACGAAGCAGGCTTGGCGGCTATTGCGGTTATCACGCCCGTCGAGTCACTTTCACTGTCGTTTTTGATTGGCACCGCCAATGCTGCCGCCGTTTTGGTCGGCAATAACCTTGGGGCGCAACAAACGGACACCGCTTACCATCAAGCCTGGCAGGTGGCGGTGTTTAATTTTATTGCCGGCGTGGCAATTGCCTGTTTGATGTTGATGATTCAGCCCTGGGTGTTAAGTTTCTTCCCTGCATTAACGGGTGAGACCGCACAGATCACGGCTTATTTTTATTGGGCGATGTGTGCGTTGATTGTGGTGAAAACGATCCCCATGGCGATGATTGTTGGGGTACTGCGTGCTGGTGGTGATGTGCGCTACTGCTTGGGGCAAGATTTTGTTGCACAGTGGCTCATCGGCATTCCTGTCGTATTGGCCGCCGCGGCGGTTTTTGAGTGGCCGGTTTATTGGGTGTATGTGCTGCTGGGAGTGGAAGAAGTGGTCAAATGGATAGGGTCCTTGATTCGGGTGAAGTCAGGCGTTTGGCTAAATAATCTTGTTAATGATGGCTAAGGATAAACGAAATATAAATTGGGAAGCTGCCCATCGGTTTTAACGCTTTTCTCAGCCTCTTAATTGGGGTACATTGCCAAATTAATCAAACAGTGTGACCTAGTTCTCGTTTATTGCTGTTTTTAAGACACTATAAGGGTGTGCATTGGCATGTTAGCAATTAAAGGGCTGTGTAAAGGTTATCAGGATGGGAGCGATTTCCACCCTGTGCTACAAGGCGCCGCGATGTCGCTGTCGTCGACTAGCCAATTGGCGTTGATGGGCGAAAGTGGGTCGGGTAAAAGTACCTTGTTAAATTTGATTGCGGGACTGGATAAGCCCGACAGTGGCGAGATCTGGTTTGACGATACCCCCCTTCACCGATTGAGCGAGGCGGCACGCACGCAGTTTCGACGTCAAAACATCGGCTTGATCTTCCAACAATTTAACCTGCTTCCCACCCTCTCTATTGCGGATAACATTCGCTTTTGTCGCCAATTAAAAGGTTTGAAAGAAGACGGTTGTCTGTGGCGACAAATTGTCTCTCAGCTTGATTTGATGCCATTGCTCAATCGTTACCCAGAAGAAGTGTCTGGTGGTCAACAGCAGCGCGCCGCCATCGCACGCGCGTTATATATGTCGCCCAAACTGCTACTTGCCGATGAGCCAACGGGAAGTTTGGATGAGCGTAATGCGGACGCGGTGATGCGCCTGCTTATCACGCTAACCGGTCAGCAGGAAGCTGGGCTGCTATTGGTGACACACAGTGATACCGTGGCCAGCTACTTGCAAGGTAGTGTGGGGCTACAAGGAGGCGTGCTCAGTGTTCGGGCCCGTCGCTAGCGCTTTATGGGGGCATTATCGCCGCCATCCGTTTCAAGTCTTTCTCGTCTGGCTTGGGTTAACCCTGGGTGTCTCTTTGCTGGTTGGCGTGTTATCGATAAACCAGCATGCGCAGCAAAGCTATCGCCAAGGTGCACAGCTTTTTAGTAATCCGTACCCGTTTAGCATTCATCATACCGAGCGAACACAGCGCGTGCCGCATGCTTTTTACATTGGCTTGCGCCGTCAAGGCTTGACGCAATGTGTGCCGATTGATCGTCTCGACGTTGTGACACCGTCACTTAGCGATATTCATCTGATGGGAGTGGATGCGATCGCGATGCTGCCATTTATCGCGAATCAGCGTACAGATGACGCCCCCTCATTGTCTCCCATGGATGCCATTTCAGTGCCTTATCCTGTCTATGTAGGCGAAGCCATGGCTGAGCACAAAGGCTGGGAAGAGGGGCAAATGATCGATTTGCTGGATTACCCGCCGATCGGCCCTTTGCGTATTATCGATAATGATGCGCTGAGTATGGGCACCTACTTGGTGGCGGATATGGCGCTACTGCGTAAGCTTTCGCCTCGTACTGGGTTTACCGAGGTGTTATGCGGGGATTTGTCTCAAGCGGAACGACAAACGATTCGTGACAATTTACCTTCAGCCTTGACGCTGACCAAAACCCAATCAACCCAACTAGGCCCACTGACCCGCGCTTTTCACTTAAATTTGCTTGCGATGGGATTATTGGCCTTTGTGGTGGGGCTGTTTATTTTTTATCAGGCGATTTCCCTTTCCATGACCCAGCGTCAGCCCTTGGTCGGTACCCTTCGGCAGCTAGGCGTTGATGGACGCCAGCTTTCTGGTGTTATGGCGACAGAGTTATTACTTTGGGTGCTACTTGGCGTGGTTAGTGGCAATGTGTTGGGTATGTTGCTTGCCAACCAATTACTCCCCGCGGTTGCTACGACCTTGTCTGATTTGTACGGCGCAGATATCACTTTAGTCATGCATTGGCAGTGGCAATGGGGACTCTACAGTTTACTCCTCGCTATTTTGGGGGCGGCGATGGCATCCGCTTGGCCGCTGGTGCGCTTAGTCAACACCTCACCAGGGCGCTTATCGCAACGGATGACCTTGATGCGTGGCACACATCGAGAGTATGCCGTGCAGGCGATCTTAGCGGCGTTGCTTGGCGTGGCGGCGTGGGGCGTATCGTATTGGGAGACCAGCCAATGGCAAGGCTTTACCTTGATTGCCTTTACCATGTTAAGTGCTGCTTTAGCGCTGCCTTATTTGTGTGGCTGGCTGTTTCATGCCAGCGCAGCAGCCTATACGGGCGCGCGATGGCGATGGTTTTTCACCGATGCGGCGGCAAGTTTAAGTTACCGTGGTGTGGCGGCGATGGCATTTATGCTCGCGATTTCGGCGCATATTGGTATGGAAACCATGGTCGGTAGCTTTCGCACCAGCACTGAAACTTGGCTACAGCAGCGCTTGGCTGCGGACGTTTATGTTCGGCCGAGTCATGCCGCTCTCGATGAGATGGAAACATGGTTGGTCAACAATGAAGACGTGGCGCAATTTTGGACCAGCTACCGGCGGGAGCTGACGGCAAACCAAGGGCGGCTTGAAGTGCTGTCGGTAGGAAACCGTCCGTCTGAGAAACAAACGTTGGCGATGAAGGCGGCTCAGCCTGATTATTGGGCACAAGTGCACCAAGAACGTGCCGTATTACTCAGCGAGGCATTAGCGGCTAAATTTGGCGTGGGCGTGGGGGAGACCATCAACCTTCCCGCGCCGATGGGCGAGCGCTGGCAGGTCGCTGGGATCTATTACGATTATGGCAACCCCTACGGCCAGCTTGTGGTGTCTACACGCAGTGATGCGGGACAATGGCTAAAGCAAGGCCGATCATCACTGGCGGTGGTCTTGAATCAGGACACGCAAACAGAGCAATTCGTTGATCGCATCAATCACCGTTTTTCGCTGACCACCGGGCAGGTGCAAAACCAGGCGGATATCATGCGTTATGCAATGCGTATCTTTGATCGTACGTTTACTGTGACCGAAAGCTTGTGTGCACTGATGTTGGTGGTCGCGATATGTGGGTTGTTCTTTTCGACCTTGGCGACCGAGCTATCGCGCCAACGGCAATACAGCTTGCTACGTTACCTTGGCCTGTCAGGGCGTGAGCTCATTGCGCTCGGGGGAGGACAGTTAGTGTTGCTTGGTCTCACCAGTGCGCTGATTGCTATCCCGTTGGGGCTTGTGCTGGCGGGCATGTTGATCCATGTTGTCCTGAAAGCATCGTTTGGGTGGACCATGACCATGAGCGTCTTCCCGATCAGCTATGCCACCACGATCGGGCTATCCATGTTGGCGCTTATGGTCGCAGGGGCTTGGCCTGTTTATCGCATGCTAAAACGCACCGCGGCGGCGTCGTTGCGTGATGCGCAGTAAAAAAGAGGCAGTGAAGTGATTCAGCGATGGAAGCGGAAAATGATACGTTCATTGTTAGGAGGCGGAGTGATCATCGCGCTCGGCGCGCTGGTATGGTGGGGTCAGCAGCCTGCATCGTCTCCTGATACCAGTGGAAATTTTGCCGTTTTTGATTCGCAAAGTGGCTTTACCCCTGTCACCCCAGACCATACGCCTTCCTATCCCCAAGACATGGCGGCACACTCAGACTTTGCCACTGAATGGTGGTATTTGACCGCGACCTTAACCGACGCTAGTGGACAAGCGTATGGCGTGCAATGGACATTGTTTCGCCGCGCATTAGCACCGGATCGTAAAGAAGGATGGGCGAGTCAGCAGCTGTATATGGCGCACGTCGCTATCACGAGCGATGATAAACAATGGGAGTCGGAGCGCTTTGCCCGTGGTGGGATTGATCAAGCAGGAGTGACGCTGTCACCTTTTGAGGCTTGGTTAGACGATTGGCAATGGCAGGGCGGTAAACAACCTTTTCCTGCCAATGTGCGTGCAATGTGGCCTGCGCAAGGTAAGCAAGTAGGCTTCACGTTGGAGGTGCGCGAAAATGGACAACAGGTCAAGCACGGTGAAGAGGGATATAGTGTCCGTCATGCCAGCCAGCCGTCGGCTTCGTATTATTTTTCTTTGCCACAGCTAACCGTCAAGGGTGTGCTAACCATTGCGGGTGAAACCATTCCCGTGACAGGAAAAGGTTGGTTTGATAAGGAGTGGTCGAGTGGCGCGATGGCCGCCGAACAAACGGGATGGGATTGGTTTGGGCTTAACTTAGATGATGGCCGTGCGTTAATGGTTACCCAAATACGCGGCACCGAGCCGTTTATGTTTGGATCGTTACTGTTTCCTGATGGCCAAGTCGTGACGCTGAGCCAGGATGATATTCGTATGCTGCCGGTCAGTCATGCCAAGATGGCGGAGGGCGCTAACTTGCCGATTCGTTGGCAGATCAAAGTGCCCAGTGAGGATATTAGCCTTATCACTCAACCACTTAATCCACAGAGCTGGATGGACTTGAGTTTTCCCTATTGGGAAGGGCCTGTGGAAGTGCGTGGCAGTGCCACAGGCCGAGGCTTTATGGAAGCGACAGGCTATTAACCCAGCCCGACCCAGGCTTGTGTTTGATGGGGGCGCCAAATCGGTTGGCGTTCAACCGTGATAACCCCAGGATGGTTGTCTCCTTGCGCGGCCGACACCGCGAGACTGAGCGCCGCGTCGCTAATTGCTTCAAATTGTTGAGGGAGAGACTGCACGCCGAAAGGAAGAAAATCGAGGATTCGGCTATCACCAAAGGTGGCAAAATACAGTGCAGTAGGGGCGATACCTGTTTGCCTAATGGCGTCCAGCACCCCTTCACACAGCGTGAAGGACGTGGTGAGCAAAGCATCGGGTAAGTCACCGGCTTCAATCCACTCTGTCATGAGCCTTTGTCCCTCAGCACGGCTAAAAGCTTGGCCGTAACGCACTTGTCCATCTACGCCTTGTGCCGCTAATGCACCACGAAAGCCGTTCTCCCTGTCTTGTGAGATGGCCAGCGATGGGACGGCCCCAATCAGCCCTGCTTGATAGACATCCGTTGGGGCAATTAACATCTCGGTGAGCTGGTAAGCGCCTTTTTCATCATCACTCAGCACATTCGCGAATTGGTTGGCATCCAGCCCACGGTCAATGGCAACGATGGGAGTGCCTTGCTGTTGTAATTTGGGGTAGAAGGTATTATCTGCAGGCAAACAAGAGGCGACGATCAACGCATCAATTTTCCTGGAGACGAGGGTCTCAGCCACTATTTTTTCTCGTTCTGGGTCGTCATCAGAGCCCGTGATAATAACCTGATAGCCCTGATCGTGGGCTTTTCGTTCAAAGAGTTTTGCCAACGTGGCGTAACTGGTGTTCGCCAAGTCAGGAACGACTAAACCAAGCGTTTGTGTGGTGCCTGCACGCAAGGCTGTGGCGGCGCGGTTCGGCTGATAATTGTGTTGTTCGACCACAGCCATCACGCGTGCTCGCGTTTTTTCACTGATCCGATAACGGTCGGCTTTGCCATTAATCACATAACTTGCCGTTGTGCGTGATACACCGGCAAGACGGGCAATTTCATCAAGCTTCATAAAGCGATCCTTAAGTAGGCCGATCGTTACTGATGGCTTTGTGAATGCGATCAAAGTTTACGCACTTCAGATCCATAATTTATTTGCATTATAAGCTAAAACGATTCAGCCTTAAAGCTGAAAGGTTTCAGCTTGTGTCAATTATTGGCGGCTGATCTCAAGATGCTGGAAAGACGATGCGGCTTATCTCTTCCGGCGCTTATAAGTGGAAGAGATTGACCAAACGCTGGGAGCAATGTCTATCGCTTTACCTAAAAGCTGAATCGTTTCAGTTTTTAGGTAAAGCGAATGTGGCAAGTCAAACGCGAACACGGCCAATGACCGGTGACTTGCGACCAACCAATATGTCCGCCATGTCTCAGTGATACTGATATGGCCGACGACAACATCAACCCGTGCCGCGGCACTGAAAAAAGAGGAACGACCTCATGTTGGCACTTAACGTACACGATATTCATATGCAGCAACACGCGGCGTCTAAGCACGAGGCTATCAAAGCCATGGCCGCAGCACTCACCCAAAAAGGGCTAGTCGACGCGGGCTATCAAGACGGTATGCTGGCGCGAGAAGCCCAAACCAGTACCTATCTGGGCAACGGTATTGCCATCCCGCATGGCACCACAGATACCCGCGATCAAGTTAAACAAACAGGGGTACAAGTGTTTCATTTTCCCCAGGGTGTTGACTGGGGAGAGGGAAACCTCGCTTACGTGGCCATTGGTATCGCCGCTAAATCAGATGAACACTTGAGTATCTTACGTCAGTTGACGCGTGTGCTGTCACAAGACGGCATAGAGCAACAACTAAAAACGGCGTCGGCGGCAGAGCAACTGGTTGCTTTGCTCAATGGGCAAACGGCGGATACTCAGACCTTCACGTTTAGCAGCGACATGGTGTTAACTGGCTTTCCAGCGTCAGATATCACCACCTTGCAAGCCGTGGGCGCGGGATTGCTCAAAAATCATCACTGTTTAGATAGCGATGGCGTAAGCCAAGCCGTCGCTGGCCAGCCGGTGCACCTTGGTGAAGGGCATTGGTTGCTCGGTGTGGGAGACGGTGTACTGCAGAGCGGATTGTCGTTGGTGATGCCTGCGACGTCATTGTCTCACCAATCCCTGTCGGTCAGTGCGCTTTGGTGTGTCGCAGCCAACAACCGTGCGCATCTTCCTGTGCTCAATACCTTGATGCAATGGAAGCTTGATAAACAACTGGCGGAATCTGGCCGTTACTCGCCACAAGCGCTGGTTGATGCGTTGTCTGCTGAACCCGCCCCCGCACAACCTCATACAGCGGCGCCGTCTGAAGCGCCCACCGCAGAGGGGCCAACAGGGCTGTATACGGTGACGAATGCGCATGGTTTGCACGCTCGTCCTGGGGCGATGTTGGTCAATACGGCGAAAAAATTCAGTGCTGATATACAGGTTGCCAACGCTTCCACCCAGTCGGCGCCGGTTAACGCAAAAAGCTTGATGAAAGTGATCGCGCTTGGGGTGAAACATGGGCACCAGTTACAGTTTTCCGCCCAAGGAAGCGACGCCGAACAAGCGATTGCGGCACTGGGTGATGCCATTAAAGATGGGTTGGGAGAGAACGCATGAGTGCCATTCTGACCGTAACCTTCAATCCCGCACTCGACATGACAGGCTCAGTGAGTGCGTTGCAGCCTGGTGATGTCAATTTGGTGCAAAACTATACACTGCACCCGGCGGGAAAAGGCGTCAATGTCGCACGTGTCTTAACGGATTTGGGCGCGACGGTCGCAGCGTCAGGTTTTCTTGGCGCAGATAACCAAGACCCGTTTGCCCACCTTTTTACCGAGCACGGCATTGCCGATCACTTTTTGCGTGTGCCGGGCGTTAGCCGCACCAACGTCAAGCTGGTTGAAAAAGCGGGACGTGTCACTGATTTGAATTTTCCTGGTATGGCGGTTGAACAGGCCGATATTGAGGCATTGACGGCGCGCTTACTTAGTCTGGCTGAGCACCATGAGTGGATCGTGCTTGCGGGCAGTTTACCTCCCGGTGTCTCGACCGAGCAGTTGACCGCTTGGATAACCACCTTGCGCGATGCAGGGAAAAAAGTGGTTGTCGATACCAGCCAGCATGCCTTACGCGCAGCCGTTGAGGCAACCCCTTGGTTGGTTAAGCCTAATGAAGCTGAACTGGCTCAATGCCTCAACGCGCCCATCAGTAATGAGCAAGCCGTGTTGCTGGCACGCGGTGAGCAATTGTTTAACCAGGGGATCGCGAATGTGGTGATTTCTCGCGGCGTCGATGGGGTGCTTTGGCGCGATAAGGAAGGCTGGCTTAAGGCTGTGGCGCCTGCGCAATCAGTGGTGAGTACCGTTGGGGCGGGGGATTCTTTAGTGGCAGGGCTGGTATCAGGATGCCAGGCAGGCCTAAGCAAAGAGGCGGCGCTGTGTCGCGCGGTCGCTATCTCTGCGCTTGCTGTCACCCAAGTGGGGGTCGGTGTGCGCAATCGTAAAGACGTGAACCAATTAATCGAAAAAATCAGCGTGTCGCCTGTTGAGCTGTCAGTGCACGCGTAATAAAACCAATCCATGAGTGGGGTAAAAGGTATGAATCTGGTGATTGTGACGGCGTGCCCAAGTGGCGTCGCCAATACCGTTATCGCGGCTGGGCTGTTAGAAAAGGCCGTGATGTTAAAAGGATGGACGGCACAGATCGAGTGTCAGTCCAGTGTACAACCAACCCAGGCGGTATCGACAACTGATATTGAAAACGCTGACCGTGTTCTCTTAGTGGGGGAGCCAAAAGAGTCGGCTCGCTTTAACGGCAAGCCTGTCTATCAAGCAAGCTTGAATGAGGTGATGGCCGATACCCAAGCGGTATTGGATGCCGCCGCGAATCATGCACAGCCGTATTACGCGCAGACGCAAAGTGAAAGCAGCACCGTCAGCATTGTGGGTATTACGGCGTGTCCTACCGGTGTTGCGCATACCTTTATGGCGGCAGAAGCGGTTGAAGAAGCGGCTAAAGCGAAAGGTTATCAGGTCAAAATTGAGACACGTGGCTCGGTAGGTGCGAAAAATGCATTAACAGATCAGGAAATTGAAGCGGCGGATCTCGTCTTTATCGCGGCGGATATTGAGGTCGACTTGAGCCGGTTTGCGGGTAAACGTTTATACAAAACCAGTACGGGGACGGCGTTGAAAAAAGCGTCGCAGACGATCGATGATGCGCTTGCTAACGCAGAGGTCTATCAAACAACGCAAGCGAGTTCATCGAACAGCAGTGCTAACCAAGGTGAACGTACCGGTGTCTATAAGCACTTGATGACAGGCGTATCACACATGCTCCCTCTGGTCGTCGCCGGCGGGTTGGCTATCGCGCTCTCGTTCGTCTTTGGCATCGAGGCGTTCAAAGAAGAAGGGACGCTTGCGGCGGCATTAATGCAAATTGGTGGCGGCAGTGCGTTCGCGCTGATGGTACCGGTATTGGCCGGGTTTATAGCCTTCTCAATTGCAGATCGCCCTGGTCTGGCGCCCGGCTTGATTGGTGGTATGCTTGCCGCGTCTACCGGTGCTGGGTTCTTAGGGGGGATACTGGCAGGTTTTATCGCCGGTTACAGTGCTAAATTTGTGGCAGACAAAGTCAGTTTGCCGGCCTCAATGGAAGCCCTTAAACCCATTCTCGTGATCCCTTTATTAGCCAGTTTGTTTACCGGTTTGGTGATGATCTATGTCGTGGGCGGGCCTGTCTCTGTTGCCATGGAAAGTCTTACCAGCTTCTTGCAGGGTATGAACTCGACCAATGCGGTGATCCTTGGCGTCGTTTTGGGCGCGATGATGTGCTTTGACCTTGGCGGTCCCGTCAACAAAGCCGCGTATACCTTTGGCGTCGGCCTGATTGAGAGTGGTACCTATATGCCGATGGCAGCGATCATGGCGGCAGGTATGGTGCCGGCGCTAGGGATGGGGCTATCGACGTTCTTAGCCAAGCGTAAATTTAATGATGCAGAGCAAGAGGCGGGTAAAGCATCGTTTGTGCTTGGGCTGTGTTTTATCTCGGAGGGGGCGATTCCATTTGCGGCCAAAGACCCAATGCGAGTGATCCCATCGTGCATCGCAGGTGGTGCACTGACAGGTGCGATATCTATGCTAATTGGTGCAAAACTGATGGCGCCACACGGTGGCCTCTTTGTGCTGTTGATCCCGAATGCAATCAGTCCGGTGTTGATGTATTTAGCCGCCATTGCCGCAGGTACGCTGGTAACTGGTTTGGTTTATGCGGTGCTTAAGCCCGTCAGCCAACCGTCACCCTTGACGGCGGCTGAACAATCTTAACCTTACATTGAGTGGCGGACACGTAATAAAAAAGGCCCATCAGGGCCTTTTTTATGGCGGTAAAACGGGTTAAGAAAGCGCTTCTGGCTCGGGAACCATCGGATAGCGTACTCCCATCATTTGTTCCATGCAGTGAACAACCTGGCAGCTGTAGCCAAATTCGTTGTCATACCAGATGTATAGCACACAACGGTTTCCCTCGGCGATCGTCGCTTGGCTGTCTACCACGCCGGCAAAGCGCGATCCCACCAAGTCACTTGATACCAACTCCGTCGACTGGGTAAAGTCTATTTGCCCAGAGAGTGGTGAGTACAAGGCCACATCTTGCAAATAGGCGTTGATTTCGTCTTTGTGAGTTGGGTTATCTAAATTCAGGTTGGCGATAGCCATGGAGACATTTGGCGTGGGCACACGTACAGAGTTCCCCGTTAACTTACCTTTTAGCGCGGGCAAAGCTTTCGCGACCGCACTGGCGGCACCGGTGGACGTGAGAACCATATTCAATGAGGCAGAACGACCACGGCGATCGCCCTTGTGGTAATTATCAATGAGGTTTTGATCATTGGTAAACGAGTGAACTGTCTCAATGTGTCCGCCATCAATACCAAATTTATCGTGCATGGCTTTGAGCACGGGTGTGATTGCATTGGTGGTACAGCTAGCGGCAGAAATAATTCGATCATCTTCGTTAATCACGTCATGATTAACACCGAATACGACATTTTTAAGCTCGCCTTTGCCCGGCGCGGTGAGTAGCACTTTCTTGGCGCCTTTGCTGTCAAGGTGTTGACGCAAGCCTTGTTCATCACGCCACATGCCTGTGTTATCGACCACCAGTGCATCATGAATACCGAATTGGGTGTAATCGACTTCTGTTGGGTTATTGGCATAAATGACTTGGATAAAATTACCATTGGCGATCAACGCATTGCGTGATTCATCAACGGTAATGCTGCCATTGAATGGGCCGTGTACAGAGTCGCGACGCAGCAGGCTGGCGCGCTTTTCCAGGTCGCCTTCTTTTCCGCCACGCACCACGATAGCGCGTAAACGCAAGGGATAGCCGGGACCGCTTTTTTCAATCAGTAAGCGCGCGAGTAAGCGACCGATACGACCAAAGCCATAAAGTACTACGTCTTTAGGGTCGACTCGATTACCCGTTCCCAATAAATGCCCCAATTGGTGATGTAGAAAATCAGGAATGCCGTTCTCACTGTCATGCTGTTGCCAGTAGGTCCATGCGAGCTGACCGATATCGATTTTACTGGGAGCAAGATCTAATTCAGCCATCACCTCGATCAACGGCAACGTTTGGCTGGGCGATAAGGTGCCCCCCGTATAGCGGCGCGCAACGCGGTGTGCCTTAATGATATCAATGGTGCTAGCGTTGATCAGTTGACGACCGAACAGTTGAATTTCAACGCCTTTTTGGCGGTAAAGCTGGCTAAGCAGCGGATACATGGTTTCAGAGTGAGTTTGACTGGTTTGCCAATCGAGTAGGTAGCTTTCTGGACTCATGAATCGACCTTTTTCACGAATGATAGTGGGTGGGCAGGGTGCCCAGTAGGGTATTTGGCTGATCGTCGCCAGCCTTTTGATTTTGCCGCGCAGTCTAAATGATGCGGAATTATTCACCTACTAAAAAAAAGTGGGCAGAGATAAAGACTTATGAGGGCGAGAGGTGGGGAAACGACGACCACAATATCTATCAAATGTGATCAAGATTGTAACTCATATGAAACAAATCAAATTGGGCACTTATAACTGTGAAGTGCTGTGTCCGTTGAATTGCCTTAATAATCGTCAAGAAAAAAGTAAGCAAAGAAGAAAAAAACACAAGTTACACGCGCCTTTGCAGCGAAGCGTTACAAATCGATAGCAACTTGTGTTTATGTCTTAGCGACAGTAAGAGGAGAGAGGTTTAAATCCCTAGTTCGTCAAGTAAGTCATTACTACCGCTGTCTTTTTTGTCGCTTTTGTCGTTAGACTTTTCTTCTAGTTGGCGTACTGTTTCTGCTTCCAGAATGGAATCAGGATCAACCTCTTCCCCTTCTTCAAAGTCCTGAAGCTGAATAAACTCGGTACGCTCCATGGCAAGCTCAAGATAGAAGATATTGTTGTGCTCAGTGGTAAAGCTCACGCGGCGCGCCTGTGGCTTGTCGATGTTGCTATCGACTGACACCGTAATATTTTTGTTAACCGCCATCATCTTCGGCTGGTTTTGGGTGATAGAGGTTTGGATTGAACGCTTAATCTTACCGGTGAAATCGCCAATAATCTGGTTCATGAGCTCACCGAGCACATCGCCCACTTCATCTGCGGTGTGTAAGCTGGCTAACTCTTCTTCGGGGATCCCCATATGCTGCATGTAATTGCGGTAAATTTCTAACGCCGCGGCGGAGGAGAAGTTGATCACAACAAGGCCAGAGAAGCCACCATCAAACAGTACAAAACAGCCGAGGTCAGGCTTGAGGCTGGTTTTGGCAATCTTTTGTACCATAGCAGCATGGTGTACGGGAGAGTCAGTCGCTTTGGTTAATACTGCCGTGGCGGACTGACACAGTTTGAGCAGAATGTCCTCGGAGGTGACTACTTTGGTTTTTCTCATTATTCACTACCGTCATGGTTGATAAAACTTACTGTCAGTGTGGCACTGGATTGCGCGATTTGTACACCGATTTTCCGGATATCCGGATAAGGGATCACATTCATCTGTCTGTGACCGCGTATATTGGGTCATTGAGGATCACGCGGTAATACCTCCAGCAAATGATCAAGTACCGTGTTGATACGGGTTAATGCCTGAACAAGTGCTTCTGTTTGCTGATTGTTAGCGGCTTGTTCGGCCTCAAGACAGGCTTGGTGAAGCGCTGTCGCACCAATGCTGCCTGCGGCAGATTTCTGTTTGTGTGCCGCCTCTTTTAATGCTTGCCAGTGTTCAAAAGGCGTTTGCGATTGCGCGAGGGCGCGTAGGCCAGGGACGCTACGTTTGAGGAAAACATTCACAATGTCTTGATAGGCGTGTTGCTGTCCGCCATATAAGCGATCAACCACCGTTGGATCGAGTATAGATGGCGCGTCGGCGCTGGCTGTCACAGGGGGTGGCGTCGGTCGCGTCGTCGCGTGTGGACGGTTAATCCAATAGGTTAAGCGTTCGTCAAGCGGATCCAGCTCAATGGGCTTGGTAATGTAATCGTCCATGCCTGCTTCAAAACACCGTGTTTCTTCACCACTGAGCGCATTGGCGGTAATGGCGATAATAGGCACCCAACCCGATGCCCCTTGGATCTCGCGTAAAGCCGCGGTGAGTGCATAGCCATCCTTGTTGGGCATATGGCAGTCGGTCAGGACAAGATCCACCTGATGGTGTTGATACGCTGTGAGTGCCTGGTCACCATCATCCGCCATCACCACCTCATAGCCAAGATAATGGAGTTGCTGGGTGAGTACCTGTTGGTTCGTGGGGTTATCCTCTGCGACTAAAATACACCCGCGAGTGCGTTCGGGATCGCGTGCTTTGGCTTCTGCCTCGTCGGGAAGAGGCAACATAGCGTCAGATTCCGCCAACATACTGATATCGGGACTTTCAAGCCCAAGGCATACACGTAGACCGTGGACCAGACGACGATAGGTTAATGGTGAGGCAAACAGCTCTACGATGCGTTTATCAGGGTGGGTTGCCAGCGATAAGGTATGTTTGAGCGCAATCACATGATCGACCGCGCGTTCAGCGATTAATGTACTTGGCTCGGCGTGGGTGGTAATCAATAACCGGTGTGTGGCCAGTTGCTTGTCCACTTTCGACGGCGATGAATCATGGTGATAAGCGATATGCAAGTGCTCCAGATAGCGGCACACCGCGTGATTGAGTGCGTCTTGAGGAATATCCACTGCAACCGATAATTGTTGCGCATGCTCGCGACTAATCGGTCGCTCTGCAGGTTCTGCCAATGGGTTTACCGTATAATCGATACGCACGGTAAATCGTGTGCCGTTTCCCTGCTCACTCTCAATGTCAATCTCACCGCCGAGGAGATCGATAATATTCTTACAAATGGCTAAGCCGAGCCCTGAGCCTCCAAACTCTCGGGTGGTAGACGACTCCGCTTGGCTGAATGGCTGGAAGATAGTGTCGAGTTTATCTGGTGCAATGCCGATCCCGTTATCGGTGATGGTAAACACCAGCTGTGCTTTTTGCGCCTGTGGGTTATCTATCGCGTCAATATTAACTGTTACAAAACCAGGCTGACGGTGCTGGCCACCAGAGAACTTAATCGCATTACCAACCAGATTAAACAGCACCTGTTTTAATCGGTTGGGATCGCCCACCAGTTGATCGGGGAGGTGAGGGTTAATGAATAGTGACAGTGTCACCTTTCGCTTATTGGCATGATGGCTGACGGTGTCCATCACTTGCTCTACGGTATCGGACAAAGAAAAGGTGACACGTTCAAATTGCAGCTTTCCGGCCTCGGTGCGTGAAAAGTCGAGGATGTCGTTAATGATGGAGAGCAAAGAAAGAGCGGATTCGCGCACCGTGCTAATCAGGCTTTGCTGAGAGGGCGTTAACGACGAGCGACGAAGCATATCGAGCATCCCAATCACACCATTCATTGGCGTGCGGATTTCATGACTCATGGTGGCGAGAAATTGCGCTTTGGCGCGAGAGGCACTTTCTGCGCGCTCTTTTTCGGCCATTAATTGCTCTCGAGCCTGATTACGAGAAATGATATGCGCACGAAATATCACCAGACCATGGGCGATCTTACCAACTTCATCCGTCCGATCTTGAAAATTACTGGCCGGTGGGGTCATATCGCCAGCCACCAGGCGCTGCATGGAATCGGCGAGTTTGGCAATCGGCTGAGTGAATGTGCGGTAAATATAAAAGTACATCGCGCCACTGACGAACAAGATAAAAATCAGTAAATAGCCAAGGTTGAGCTGATTTGAGTGGAGTATTGAACGCAAATCAACCATTGAGCGGGTAACCACTTTTCCTGTCTGTTGTGCGAACGTTGAGAGCGCATCCTCAAGCGCTTGGTATTCTTGATCACTCAAGGTTCGCACTGCGGTCATGGCACCGACTTTGGCACTGGGCTGATAGTTATTAAAAATGGCGATACCACTGCGCTTTAAACTGGTGAAATGGTGGCGGATGTTGGACAGTTTTTTCAGTGAGGCAGGGTCGTTGAGCTCGAACTGCGCCAAGGAAAGATAGCGCTCGAATGTTGCCATATCTTCCATAAAGCGTTGTCGGCTACTTTCTCGCCCATCTAGATATTGGTTAAGCTCAGTCAGCATATCGCCATTTTCATCGACCAGCTCATCAAGGTATTGCAACACGGCCAGGTTATCGGGCTGTGTGAGCGATTGTGAGGCCTTTAATTCGGCAATCAAGTTATCAATCGGTCGCACCACATCAATGGATAGTCGCATTACCTGTTTACGTGCCCATTGCTCAGCGACCGGATCAAACTCTGTTAAGACTTTTTGATGAGCGATACGTTGAAAGCGCTCATAAAGCTGGCTGATCAATGAAAGTCGCTGCTCTGCGTCGGGTTTTACCTCACGCAGGCGAGCCAGTAATTGTTCAAAATCTTGCTGACTTTCTAGAAAAACCGCGAGCGATTCATGACGGCCCATGACATATTTGAGCATGCTGGCATTCATATCACTGGCGGCACGCTGCATGCGCATGGTGATAATTGCACTCGGGATTTCTTGATGAGTAGCGCGGCCAACATCGCGGTTGACGCGCTCCTGCATGATGTAGCTCGAGACTGACAGGCCCAGCACCATCAAGGTGATGAAGGTCATGATCAACCCAATCTTGCTGACGATACTCTTACCAAATGGGCGAGGGTGATTTACCTTCATGACGATTCCTACATCCTTGTCAACGATTGATTTGGGCGTGATCCGTGTTAAATTGCGCGTTGTGTTGTTTGCTTTCATCACAGTGAAGCCAGACTATACTGCAAGGAGACTGGCGTCAGTCGTTTGTATGATTTGACGTTGCCACTCGGCCCCTTTATTCGAGCCAGACTGAAAGGGAAGAGGACGATGTGAGCAGACACCATGTCATAGAACGATGATCAGTTTATAGTATACAGTGCACTAAGCACTGCGAAGCGTGACTCGCTTTCTAATTTCGCCTTCAAGAGGCGCAAATAGCCGACGGGCACGGTACAATAGCGATAGTTGAATAGTCTAAGGACAAGTAATCATGGTAGTAGACTCAGACGGGTATCAAGCACTGATCGAACATTTTGCGTTTAATCTCTCTGTGTTTGAAAAACCGGGTGAAGCCATTGGCGATGATACCATTGCCGATATTGTGCACGATCTGGTCGCCTCTAATATTATGACCATTTGCGAGCAAAATCCTGGGCTTTCGTCTGCATTGCGCTTCACCATATTACGAGAGGCTGACCGTGTGGTTGAAGATATGGAAGAAGTGCTGGCGGGTCGGTGGGAGCAACCAGTGACCGCAGAGCAGGTAGGCTTTCTCGAAGAGTACGTTGCCTTGGTAAAAAACCTTTTTGATGGTGCCATGGTCGAGCTGCGCTAGTGACAAGCCCTGACGGTTACCGTTTAATGCCTGTCTTCCTCTGCTTTTGTGATCTTGGCCGCGCGATACTGACAGCAAACCTCAGTTCGGTATACTAGGCGGTCCATTTACAACCTCAGATTTTACCATGTGCCAATCCGCCCCGCGTCACGCTATTCATGCGCTTTATTCCGCCCGTTTGGCTCGTGCAACGCGTCCCTATCTCGCACGTGGCGCCGGTGTAGACCGCTGCCCATCATGCATGTTAGTTCGTCATTTCTGTGTGTGTGAGTACCGAGCAGCGTGCCAGACCCATGCCGCGTTCATGTTACTCATGTACGATGATGAGGTGCTAAAACCCAGTAATACAGGACGTTTGATTGCTGACTGCGTCGCGGATACCTACGCGTTTATCTGGTCACGTACGCAACCTGATCCTGATATGTTGGCGTTGTTATCCCGCTCAGCGTTTCAACCCTATATTGTCTTTCCTGCTCAGTACACAACCCCGACGCGTATGACGGCGCCAGCACGTATCCATGACAGCGCGAAGCGGCCGTTATTTATCATCATTGACGGCACTTGGCGGGAGGCGAAAAAAATCTTTCGTAAAAGCCCTTGGCTTGATCACTTTCCGGTTTTAAGTATTGAACCTCAGGCATTATCTCGGTATCGCGTGCGCGATGCTCACGGTGAAAACCAACTGGCGACAGCAGAAGTGGCTGCGGAAGTGCTTGCTGTCAATCAAGAGCACAAGGCGGCAGATTACTTAAACCAATGGTTCGATGTCTTTCGTGAGCGATACCTCGCAGGCAAACGACAAAAACACCTTGCGGAAGACAATGCGTTGACGCGCTTTCTTGATGACCGACCCCTTGTGAATGATGCCGACCCCTGAGTGAAAAGTCTGGTTGGAAAACAACGAAACTTGGGGCTAATCACGGACTTTTGCCTTGGTTTGCTGAATAATCTGGTTAAATAACGACAATTTAAGGTGGCTTAGCCATGTATTACGGCTTTGATGTGGGCGGCACAAAAATTGAATTTGGCGCCTTCGATAAACAACTCAATCGTGTTGCGACCGAGCGTCACCCAACACCAACGCAAGATTACCCCGCATTAATCGACACATTGGTGCGGTTGGTGGAAAAGTATGATGCGGAGTTAGGGCAAAAAGGAACCATTGGTATTGGTATTCCAGGCTCTCAAGCAGAAGATGGAACGGTGCTGACCGTCAATGTGCCCGCGGCAAATGGACAGTCGCTACGGGCTGATCTACAAGCACGCGTCGGGCGCGAAGTGCGTATTAGCAATGACGCCAATTGTTTTGCGTTGTCAGAAGCATGGGATGCGCAAGCGCAATCGGCGAAAACCGTGTTAGGGCTAATCTTGGGCACAGGCTTTGGTGGTGGTTTGGTGATCAATGGCAAAGTCATTAATGGCAAAAACCAAATGGCGGGTGAAGTCGGGCATATGCGCATGCCGATTGATGCCTGGCTAAGGTTGGGTGATAACCCGCCGATGTTTGCGTGTGGTTGTGGGAATAAAGGTTGCTTGGACAATTATTTATCTGGGCGTGGGTTTGAACAGCTTTATGCTCACTTTTATCAGCCGTTGTCAGCGATCGAAATCATCGAACAGTATCGCCAAGGTGAACCGGATGCGGTGGCATTTGTTGACTGCTTCTTTGATGTGTTAGCCATGGCTCTGGGAGGCGTATTAACCGCGTTTGATCCAGACATGGTCGTGCTTGGTGGCGGTCTATCTAACTTTGATGAGCTGTATCAAGCGATTCCTGAACGCTTACCGGCACACCTACTGTCTGCGGCTAACGCCCCTGATATTGTCAAAGCGCAGCACGGTGATGCGGGAGGGGTGCGTGGCGCTGCCTTCCTACACCTAACCTGATGCCAATAACAAAGCCGACGCAAGTCGGCTTTGTGGTGAGACATTTTATTCTGGTTTTTTATGCTGACAATGGCGAATGGCGTTGTCGAGTAATTCAAGTGCCGTTTTATCGGTTGGCGGTAACGCTGCGTCAGACTCAGCGATTGGCGTTGTACGCTCGCCCCAACGGATTAAGCCTGCGCCCCAAGTCAGGCCAGCGCCAAATGCCGCGGTGAGTAGCTGGCTATGTGGCTTGACCGCCCCTTGCTCAACTGCTTCGCACAAAGCGATGGGAATCGTGGCTGCTGAGGTATTGCCATAGCGCTGGATATTAATAAACGCCTTATCTAACTCGATGCCAGCGTGCTCACATAAGGTTTCGATAATCCGTTTGTTGGCTTGGTGTGGCACGACCAGATCAATACCGTCAGCATTGAGCTGATTCCGTGTTAACACCTGATTCGCCGCTGATCCCATGCCTTTAACCGCGCGTTTAAAAATGTCACGGCCGATAAAATCAAACGCAAAATAGCCATTGTCCGGGTCGAAGCGATCCATTGCGGTGCCAAAGGCAGGGATCGCGAGTACATCACGGCCTGCTGGATCACAACCAAGTTGCGCGTCAAGTAGCCCCACTTCCTGTTCGCTTTTGCTCACCACGACCGCGCCGGCACCATCACCAAATAGCACGGCGGTATCGCGTTTGCTCCAATCCAAATACCAGGTTAAATGCTCTGCGCCGATAATGAGTGCATGCTGATAGTGGCCAGCTTGGAGCATCTTGGTTGCGGTTTCTAATCCGTATAAAAACCCGGTACAAGCGGCATTCATATCAAATGCAGCGGCACGAAGTGCACCTAAGTTGCCTTGCACTTTGGAGGCAATATTGGGGATCAGCGTGTCTGGTGAGCAGGTCGCTACAATCAACAGATCAAGCTGGCTTGCCTCAATGCCTGCCGCCGCTAATGCGCGTTGAGCGGCAACGGTGGCGAGCTCTGAGGTTTCTACATGACTCACTCGGCGCGCTTCAATACCTGTGCGTGAGCGAATCCATTCATCATTGGTCTCTAAAATTGTGCTAACGACGGTAGCAGGGCGCCTGTGCCACGCTTGGCTAATGGCGAGCACTCAGCTAAAGCGCGCGATGAGGCCATCAGCATGCCATCTGTCACCCGGGATGCAGCAACCGCTAACACGCCCAGCCCAATGCCTGGGAAAATATAGCTGTTATTACACTGTGCAATAGGAAAGGTCTTGCCATTGTCTAAACGAACAGGCTCGAACGGACTCCCTGTGGCAACCAGCGCTTGGCCGTCAGTCCAGCGCAAAATATCAAAGGGCGTTGCCTCCACACGGCTGGTAGGGTTAGAGAGAGGGAAAACGATAGGACGTGGGCAATTGGCATGCATTTCTTTCACCACATCCTCGGTAAATAATCCAGGTGCGCCAGAGACGCCGACCAATACGGTCGGTTTCGCATTCCGCACGACATCGAGCAACGAAATGTTACTGTCTTCTAACTGCCAGTGGTTGAGCGCCTCGCTCTTTTGCACCAGCCGTTGCTGAAAGTCGAGTAAGTTAGGCATGGCATCGATTAATAGCCCCCAACGGTCGACCATGTAGACACGTGCGCGCGCCTCTTGATCGGAGATACCTTCAGATACCATTTGCGCGATGATCGCTTCGGCAATACCACAACCGGCTGACCCAGCGCCCAAAAATGTGATGCGTTGCTCGGAGAGCTTAGTACCTGCGGCTTTACACGCTGCAATCAAAGAGCCAACAGTCACCGCGGCAGTACCTTGAATATCGTCATTAAAGCAGCAGACTCTATCCTTATATCGCTCCAGGATCGGCATAGCATTTTTTTGTGCAAAGTCTTCAAATTGAATCAAGGCATCTGGCCAGCGGCGTTGAACCGCTTGGATAAACTCTTCAATAAAGGCATCGTATTCTTGTCCGCTGATGCGGGTGTGACGCCAGCCCATATACATGGGATCAGAAAGGCGTTGTGGGTTATTGGTACCGACATCCAACACAATAGGGAGTGTGTAGGCTGGACTGATCCCACCACAAGCTGTGTAAAGCGACAGCTTACCAATCGGGATGCCCATGCCGCCAATTCCCTGATCGCCGAGTCCGAGAATACGCTCCCCATCGGTGACAACAATCACTTTGACGTTATGACGAGAGGCGTTATTAAGTACATCATCAATGCGATCGCGGTTAGGATAAGAAATGAAAAGCCCGCGGCCTCGGCGATAGATATTGGAGAAGTTCTCACAGGCTGCGCCTACCGTCGGAGTATAGATGATGGGCATCATTTCGGTAATATGGTTGGAAACTAACCGGTAAAAAAGCGTTTCATTGGTATCTTGGATGTTGCGTAGATAAATATGCTTGTCGATATCGTTCTCGAAGCGCTGATACTGTTGGTAGGCACGCTCAGTTTGTTCTTCAATCGTTTCGATGGCGTCAGGCAATAAGCCCTCGAGGTTAAAAAACTTACGCTCTTCGACGCTGAATGCGCTTCCTTTATTCAACAATGGCGTTTCTAGCAAGGCTGGTCCCGCATAGGGAATATAGAGAGGACGTTTTTGGTTATTCATGAATGATCAGACTCGATGTTGTCTTTTAATTAGGTCGATGATGAGTACTGGGCGTTATCTGGTGCCTTCGTGGCAAAAATGATCCCTTGCGAAACGCTTTAAAGGCGTCAGTCTGCGATAGCCCATAATTACGCTGTAATTGGGGACAAAGTTTAGGCATGAATGGTGACCTAATTCAACTTTTTTACTTGATTGTGCGGGATCGGCAGAGGGATATGAGAGAGCGTTTAAATTTGTTATCAGCGCTGAACTGCTCATTTTTGTCTGATTATTCAAACGTTTGTACATAGAAAAAACGGAAGTTAGATCACAACCTCCGGCAAAACTGCGCACGGGACATGGAAGCTGACTACACTAGAGGTGGTGAGCGAATAGTGACAAGGCCACGCCTTATCCTATTCAGCTTCCCCAATTTGGTATGAGCTAATAATAATAATGTTGGCTGAGCACATTTAATGGAAGGTTAAAAGAGGTAGTCCAATGAAGTCACTCATTGCCGCCAGCTTGCTGGTTTTCTCAACCACCACACTCGCTGCAAACTTAGGCGATCTTGATTATATCACTGAGGTGTATCCGCCGTTTAACTATGAAGAGCGCGGTGAGTTAAAGGGAATTGCGGTTGATTTTCTCGAAGCTGCAACAGAAGCAGCAGGTGATCCGGTAAGCCGAGATCAAGTGAAGATTCAGCCATGGGCACGTGGCTATGCCACGGCACTGTCTGAGCCCAATACCGTATTGTTTTCAACCACACGGACGGATGAACGGGAAGATAAGTTTAAATGGGTAGGGCCGATTACAGACACAAAAATTGTTGTCTGGGCCCCTAAAAGCAAAGGGATCACTATCGACAATGCGAGTGACTTTGCCAACTATAAAGTCGGCGTTGTACGCGATGACGTCGGTGAGCACTTGTTACGCTCAATGGGTGTCGATGAAGGCGCGCTACGCCTCTCGCCAAAAGCGGATTTACTCGCCAAACAATTGGCGGCGGGCCGTGTTGATATGTGGGCGTACGAGGAAAACGTCAGTGCCTTCATTATGAGCCAAAACAATATTGACACTAGCCAGTTTGAAGTGGTTCATGTCTTGGATGAGTCTCAGCTCTACTATAGCTTTAGTAACAACACGCCAGATAGCTATGTTGAAAAGCTACAAGCGGGCATTGATCAAGCGACCGCCGATGGCACGCTTGAGGAAATCAAAAGCAAGTACAAGTAGTATGACGCGAGTGTTGTCACGAAAAAGCGCTTAGCGACTGACACGCGCTGCCGAATAAAACGGGCCTAAGTCTAACAGGCCCGTTTTTTTATGCTATTGATAACAAGTGCTCGGGGCTAGTCGCGAAAGTTTTCAAATTGGAAAGGCTGCTCAAAGTCACTTTCCTTGATTAATTGAATCACTGCCTGCAAATCATCCCGTTTTTTTCCGGTGACACGTACTTGCTCGCCCTGAATCTGGGTTTGCACTTTCATCTTGGCATCTTTAATCGCTTTGGTGATCTTCTTCGCGACAGGCGTTTCAATACCGTTTTTAAATTTCACCTGTTGATAAAAGGTTTTGCCAGAGTGAACCATGTCTTGGATATCCATTGCGCGTGCATCAACACCACGCTTGGCGAGGTTACTGCGCAACATGTCCATCATTTGGTTAACCTGAAAATCCGCTTCAGCCGTTACTTTCACGGTTTCTTTATCGAGTTCGAAGCTGGCCTCAACACCACGAAAATCAAAGCGAGTTGCAAGCTCTCGATTGGCGTTGTCCACTGCGTTTTTTAGCTCAACGTTGTCAATTTCAGAGACAATATCAAATGAAGGCATAGTCTTTTCCTAATTGGGGCGTGAGCCAGTCACGCCGATAAATCGTCAGTCATTATGGGGTGTTGCGCGCCGCGACGGCATCAGCCAGTTGCTCGAGCAAGCGCTCGGTATCGGCCCATCCCAGACAGGGGTCAGTGATCGACTGGCCATAAACGCGTGATTGCTCGTCACCCATGGTTTGATTGCCTTCTTGTAAGAAGCTCTCAGCCATGATACCGGCAATCGCTTGCTCGCCATGGCGGATCTGATCAGCAACATTCGCGCATACATCAAGCTGGCGGCGATGCTGCTTTTGGCAATTACCGTGGCTGAAGTCTACCACAAGCTTACCAGGCAATTTGAAATCGCTTAGCGTTTGCGCGGCGGCTTTCACATCGTCGGCGTAATAGTTCGGCTGATGACCGCCGCGTAAAATGACATGCCCATCTGGGTTGCCTGCGGTTCGATAAATGGTCATGCTGCCATTTTTGTCGGGTGAGCAGAAAAGGTGAGACTCTCTGCTGGCGCGAATGGCATCGACGGCAATACGGATATTGCCGTCTGTGCCATTTTTAAAGCCGACAGGGCTGGAGAGTGCAGAGGCCATTTCACGATGAATTTGTGATTCTGTCGTGCGGGCGCCAATCGCTCCCCAGCTGATCAAGTCAGCGATATACTGACCCGTGATCATGTCGAGAAACTCGGTAGCGGTCGGCAGTCCCATTTTGTTGATATCGAGTAGGAGCTCACGCGCCGTAAACAGGCCTGCACGAATATCACCGCTTCCGTCAAGGTGCGGGTCATTGATAAGGCCTTTCCAACCGACAACCGTACGTGGCTTTTCAAAATACGTGCGCATCACCACCAATAATTGGTCGCTGTACTTATCGGCGAGCGGTTTAAGCTTGGCTGCGTAATCACGGGCCGCGTCGGGATCATGAACAGAGCAGGGACCAACAATCGCTAGCAGCCTCGTATCGTCGCCATTGAGAATACGACTGATCGCCTGTCGTGCGGCGGTAATATGGTGAGCAACATTGTCGTTGATGGGGTGGGCAGCTTCCACCTCTGCAGGCGTAGGCATGGTATCAACCACACGTGTTCGAAGCTCATCGGTTTTCAGTGGCATAGAGGACAGCCTTCCTCACATCTTATTCTGTTGCGAAGCCAGTAAGATAGCAAAAAACGCCGCCTATGAAAGCATCAATGTGACATCTGTTGGATTTTTCTTGTCAGAGCGGTGATCACCGAGGCGTATTTTAGTGAATTGATGATGAGCGCCTCAGTGGCACATGACTCAGGCGCACGTTTAGGTTACGAGGAGCAGCTAAGGGTCATATCTTTCTCTTCATCGGCGGGACGCCGAGCGAGGGAGTCAAGCGCGGAATGTGACGCAAACGGGGAAGCCAGTACTGTCATCAAATTGTGAGTTGGCTGCATGTCACCTTGTTCTGCCGCCTCTATCGCCTGCTGGGCCAAATAATTACGTAAAATAAACTTAGGATTGGTTGCCTGCATGCCAGCGAGTCGAGTGTTGTCGTCATGATCTGCCACCCGTTGGTGGTATTCGCTTAACCAAGCCGTTAAGGCATCGGCATCTGATACGAGGTCGTTAAACTGGCTGAGTGTCTTTGCACTTAATAGCGCCTCTTGCTTGATGTCACTGAGCCTGCGAAAGAAAAGGGTGTAGTCGACTTGTTGAGATTCGAGCAATGAAAAAAGCGCGTTGAACAAATCAGTGTCCCCTCGCTGTGCATCGGACAACCCTAGTTTGTCGCGCATGGCTTTGCTGTAAGCCACCTGGAGATGGTGTTCATAACCGCCGAGAATGTCGTTAATCACGTCACTTTCAAGCAGTGGGGTAAAGGCGTAGCCAAGCGCAGAGAGGTTCCATAGCGCGATAGCAGGCTGCTGATTAAAGGCATATCGCCCCGTGTAATCAGTGTGGTTACAAATATTGCTCGGGTTGAAATCATCCAAAAAAGCATAGGGGCCATAATCGAAGGTCTGGCCTAAAATCGACATATTGTCGGTATTCATGACACCATGGTTAAAACCAACCGCTTGCCACTTGGCAATCATTTCTGCCGTGCGCTCGACAATTTCTTGTAGCAATGCGGCATAAGGTTTCTCGGCCTCGGCAAGCTCAGGAAAATGGCGTGCAATGACATAGTCGGCCAGCGTACCCAGTGCATCGTGCTGTTGGCTGTAAAACAAGTACTCAAAATGGCCGAAACGCACGTGGCTTTCCGAGACCCGAAGTAAGGTTGCGGCCGTCTCGATGCGCTCGCGCATCACCGGGGTATCGCTGGTGGCCATGGCTAATGCCTGCGTGGTAGGGATGTTGAGTCCCTTCATTGCTGCGCTCGCGAGATACTCACGGAGGGTGGAACGTAACACCGCACGCCCGTCGCCGTGGCGGCTATAGGGGGTTTTTCCCGCCCCTTTTAAATGCCAGTCCCAGAGTGTGCCATTATCATCACGCCACTCTCCCAATAACACCCCACGACCATCACCGAGCTCAGGGTTGTATTGGCCGAATTGGTGCCCTGTGTATTTCATTGCAAAGGGTTTGCGGCCCGCAAGCGGCGCCTCCGCAGACAGAATTGCACGAAAGCGTTCACTGTGAATGTCTGCCGTTGTTAAGCCGAGTTCATCAGCTAGCGCGGCGTTGTATGTTAGAAGCCGGCCGTTGTCCAAAGGCGTAGGGGTCACTGCTTTACCCAGTGCGTTTCCTAATTGGCTAAAGCTAAACCGAATATGTTCACCATCAAATACTGCCATGCATCCCCCTTTAGGTTAATCATTTAAGCCTAACAGCCTGGCAGCCGCTAACAAGGGATAGAATGTAGGGGTATTGGTTGACATGGGTTGGTGTTTTTTTCCTCACCCGAACCGTATTTCTTCCACATCTCAAGGACAAATTGCGTATACTCACGGGCATTATTTTCTACAGCGCTGAGACAATGATTAAACTAGGGCAATACAACAAACTATCAGTGGTGAAACAGGCAGACTTTGGCGTGTTCCTTGATGGCGATGACTTTGGCAATATTTTGCTGCCGACCCGTTACGTCCCTGAGAATACCCGTGTTGGTGATACGCTCAATGTGTTCATCTACTTTGACTCCGAAGATGAGATTATTGCCACGACTGAAACGCCCTATGCGCAAGTGGGTGAGTTTGCATCATTGCGCTGTGTTGGCGTCAATACGGTCGGGGCGTTTGTCGACTGGGGGTTAAGCAAAGATTTGTTGGTGCCCTTTAGCGAGCAACGTACGCGCATGGAGGAGGGAAAACCCTATGTGGTGCGGGTTTATACCGACAAGGCATCCGGGCGTATTGTTGCTAGCCGCAAGTTCAATAAGTTTATCAGTGAGGAGCCGCCTCAGGTAAAAGTCGGCGATAAGGTCTCGGTGATCATTACTGACATCACCGACCTTGGCTTTAAGTGCGTGGTGAATAACCAGCATTGGGGGCTTATCTATCGCGCTGAAGCGTTCGGTAAGCTGTTTATCGGCAAAAAACTCAGTGCCTATGTAAAAACCGTTCGTGAGGATGGCAAAGTTGATCTGGCATTACAAAAACATGGTAAAGCGCGGGTTGACGATCTCAGTGACAAAGTGATTAAGATGCTAGAGAGCAAAGGGGGCTTTTTACCACTTAATGATAAAAGCTCACCTGACGCTATTTTTTCTCTCTTTCGTACCAGTAAGGCGACCTTTAAGAAAACACTGGGTGGGCTTTATAAGCAACGTAAAATTCGTATTGAACAGGACGGCATTTACCTGAACAAGTGACGGTGTCACAAATTCCCGATAAAAAAAGACCCGGAACGTCCTGTTCCGGGTTCAGGGAAAAGGCTCAAGGAGCCATATGCCAATATTTAGGTTGTGATTACTAAAGTGTAGTCTATCAATAACGACATGCCAGTTTGTGACACAATTTTGTTAAAGGATAAGTATTATCAGGGACCTAGCGAGCGCGTTGAGGTCCCTGATTTTTTAGCGAGCATATCGAGGGTCGCTTAGTACAAGCAGCTTACGGTGTTGGAATAGCCGTTCGCCATTCTTGCCATACTTTTTTACTCTCACTGTGCAGCAAGAAGTGACGATGATCATTGGCCACTGGCTGCAAAGGTTGATCGTCCGGGGTTGAGAAAGCAATACCGCCTTTCAGCAAACTATCAATCGTGCCGCTTTTGAGATCTGCACCCGTTAGCCCAATGGAGACATCGACCCCGGACTCGTTCCAAAAGACCGTGTTTTCACGAACCAGGTGTGCATATTGCGGCGCGATTTGTAGTTCGAAAATGACTCGGTCAGACAGCTCGCCTAATCTAACGCTAGAGACAATACCCACTTCGATATCGCGATGTAATACCGGTGTGCCAGGGGCGATAGAGTGGCGAGCGTCGCTCTCCAGGATGAGTGTCAGCCCTTTTGGGTATTTGGGTGAGTCATGGAGGGTGAACTGTTGGGTGAAGTCACCCTCGCCGGGGACCACCGAGATATAGGTGCCAAATAGTGAGTCCAAGTTCTCTGTTTTGGTCAGACTGAGGACGGGTTGAGTGAGCCAGAAATAGCTGCCGGTGCGTGCAAGCGCATTTTTGTATTCAGGGTAGAGACGAGCCTGAATGGTCACGTTTTCGTGGTCGAAGTCGGGGCTTAGGGTGATCACTTCGCCAACATCGACTCCTTGATAACGGATCGCGCTGCCCACTTTTACCCCGTTGGCCTGGTCAACCGTTAGCCTAATATCTACGCCGTATTGAGCGGCTTCTTGCTTTGAGGGGTAAAGCTTCCAATCTCCGTTTCGTTTATTACTAATACCAGGCATGGTGCCGAACGCGATACCGCCGTTAACCAGTGAGCGCAACGAGCCTGTATTAATTTCGACGCCGCTGAGGTTGGCTTTGATATCCAGCCCAGATTGATTCCAAAATACGGTTTGTGGATTAATCAGATGCTTATAGCGATTACTCACTGCAATGGCGATGGACACAGTGTTGCCGTTAAGCTGATATCCTTCCACTTGGCCGACCACAAAATTGCGGTACATCACGGGACTGCCTTCACTCACACCAGGCATACGACTCGCCACTAAGGTAAAGCGTGTTTCACCGCGTGCATCTTGCTTGGCGTGCTTCGCTTGAATAGGGGAGGTGTAAAGTGGATACGTCTCATTGACGCCTTTCGCCCCTTCGCTGGTAAAGCTTAAAGCCGGGTCGGCGATTTGTTCCATCGCTGGCACGACCACATTGAGACCGTCACCACTGAGCTCGCCCGTGATCCCACCGAGAATAAAAAACTGCGATTGTTGTTTCACCAAGTGGCGGTATTCTGGATAAATCAATAGCTTTAAAGTGACGGTGTCACTTTCATTGAGCGCGACACGGTCGATAAAGCCCACTTGAATGCCGCGATGCAATACTTTGGTGTGGGGGGTTAAGCCGTATGCATCGTCTGCGGTTAAGGTTACTGTGAGGGCACCGGTCAGTTGCTTTTGCTGTTGGTGCCAGGTTCGGGCGGTAAACACTTTGTCGGGCATCGCGGGATCAGCATCTGCCGAGCCAGGTTGGATCGTCAAGTAGTTGCCGAGGACTAAATTACCCAGGTTCTTTAGTCCATCAAAACCAATTTGGGGCTGCTCTATCTGAAAGTAGGTGTCTTGGTTGAGCAGCCAGGTCATGCTCGGGTCAATGTGTGCGGTTGCGACTGGGCGTTGTTGCTGTGCCGCGACGTCTATGTGGGTAATTTCACCGACTTCTAATCCTTGATAGGTGATCTTCGTCCCCGCGCCGGGCAGCCCATGTTGTTCAGGGAGCGCTATTTGTATCGATTGACCGCGTGCGGCCTGCGAAAGGCTTTGGTAAAGCTGAAAAGGGCGATTGTCCTCAAGTGTTGGGCTTGCTTTCGGGGAGTCGAATGCAATGCCACCGGCAATCAAGCTCGCCACACTCTCGAGCTGCACATCAACACCCGACACATCAACATTGGCTTTTACACCGCTGATCGACCAAAAGCGTGAGTCTTGTTTGAGTAAATGCGAGAATTGCGGCTCAATTAACGCGGAGAGCGTCACCCCTTGCGAATCTTGATCAAGCCGGTAACTGTAAATTTCGCCGACACGAATTTTCCGATAGTAAATCGGCGAACCGACATTCAGTGAGCCTAATGTCGGTGCGTGTAGCTTGACGGTTGTGCCGGCTTTTTCTGCGATATCTGTCGGTGGTTCGTCACGCGCGACGAAGGATAGGCTGGGGTCGCCGCTACCCGGTTGTAAGGCAATATAGTTGCCTGAGACCAAGGTTTCGAGGCCGCTGATCCCAGTGATCGAGGCGCGTGGTTTCACAAGCCAAAACTCGGTGCCACTTGTGAGCAGTTGCGTCGCCTCTGGATAGATATTGGCGTCAACATAAATGCCGTCCAAGTCATCCGCGAGTGTAATATTTCGCACCTTACCCACTTCCAACCCTTGGTAACGGATCGTGGTTTGGCCAGCCTCCAAGCCTTGCGCATCGCTAAACACAATTTGAATCCGTTGCCCCGCTTCACTGATAGATTGAAACAGGAGCCAAGCGGCCATCAGCAAGGCCAATACAGGCAGTATCCATAGGGGAGACAAGCCATAGCTGCTTTTAACGATCGGTGAGGGTATGTCTTGTTTGTCGCTCATGATGATCCCATATCAAACGCGTATCAAGAAATTCAGTGGCAAGCATGGTTAATACCACGACCAAGCCGAATGCAATGGCACCCGGTCCAGGCATAAAGTCCATAATGCGACCACGATCGACTAAGGCGACCATAAACGCAATCACAAATAAGTCCATCATCGACCACTTTCCAATCCATTTCACCCCTCGGTATAGCCACATATGTTGACGTGGTGTGATGGCGGTGGTGCACCGTAAGCTTATTAATATCAAACCTAGCCCTAGTATCTTTGCTACGGGCACGACGATGCTGGCAGTAAAAATGATCGCAGCGATGCCTGGCATCCCATTATTAATCAGACTCGCGACGCCCGAAAAAATGGTGTCTTCAAGTCGAATGCCGTTGGAGAACAAAATGGAGATTGGGAACAGGTTGGCCGGAAACAGAAAAATGGTAGCGGTAATTAAACAGGCCCAAGTCTTTTGCTCGCTTCGAATCATTCGGCGGTGAAGCGGTAAATGACACCGACGACAGTGAGCGCTTTTCTGGTGCCCTTGTGTTAAGCCGCAGTGGCTGCACCGGATAAGAGGGGACGGCTCGGATTGTGGTGCTGGGCGAGTAAAGGCATCCCAGTATCTTTGCGTGTTTACCCGCACCAGTAAAATCGATAGTAGGATTTGTATCGTCGCATAGCAGGCAAGCCCCACGGAAAAGTGTAAGGTGGCGTAGTCTTGAATTTTAAAACAGGCGATGGCTAAGCTGACCATTAAAACATCCGCCATCACCCAGTGGCGGCTGTGCGCAATCACGCGTACCGCTGGGCGAAACCAGCGGATGGATTGTTGGCGTCGAGACAGGTGCATCACCAATAACGCACAGGTGAACAAAAGCGGCGCAAATGAAGCACAGAATACGACGAGGCTGGCGACAAACGGGAATGAAGACCAGAGAATCTTGGCGCCGGTAAGCACGGATGTGGTGATGGTTTTTCCCAACAAATCGATGGAAAGGAGCGGCAGAAGGTGAGCGGGAAGAAACAGCACCAAAATCGTGAGTGCCAAGGCTATCTCTCCATTAAAAGACAGCCGTCGTCCGTGCGCGAGCTTGGTCGCGCAACGTGGGCAGATAGCAAGGTGATCGGAGTCAGTTTGGCACGGTTGTAACACCAGATCGCACCCCGAGCACCTCGTTAAAGGTGGGGACGCCGCAAACGGTTTGTCTGGTGACTGTGTCATGGTCTACTTTCCCGCCGCCTGTTGTATTTGCCCATACAAGGTTTGATATACCCCGGGCGCATTGACTAACTCTGTGTGCGTGCCTTGTTGGGTCACTTGTCCTTCATCCAACACATAAATCACATCGGCTTCTTTAACCGCAGAGAGGCGGTGAGCCACGATAAGGGTCGTCCGTCCCGCCAAAAATGTTTGCATTGCTTGATGTAGCGCGCGCTCAGTGGCCGTGTCTAGGGCGGACGTGGCTTCATCCAAAATAACCAGTTTAGGGTCACTCAGGAGCATTCGTGCAATCGCCACACGTTGTCGCTGACCGCCAGATAAACGGATCCCTTGTCGTCCAAGCGGTGTATCTAGCCCGTCGGTGAGTTGTGTCACCACATCCCCCAATTGGGCGTGCTCGATAGCTTGCCAAAGCGCGGTGTCGGCAAGGTGACGGCCTAAGCATAAGTTATTTCTCAACGTATCATTAAACAGCACTGGCTGTTGCAATACCACGGCAATTTGATGACGGAGAGCATCCATGTCGACATGGTTAATTGAGTGGCCGTTAAAGCGTATATCACCTTGTTCTACCGGATACAGTCCTAACAGCAACTGAATAAGGGTTGATTTTCCGCCGCCACTGGCACCAACCAATGCCACACGCTGGCCGGCAGGGATATGCATGCTTAAACCATTGAGTACCGACTTATCCTCATCGTAGGAGAAACATAGATTATCAATCTCGACCGTTAAGCCCGAGGCCTGTGTGTGGGCGGCGATACGACTTGGGTCAATGCCCGCGGGCCGACGCGGCTCTTCGGCCAGTTGTAAAACCTCATTAATACGCGTCATCGCGGCTTTAGCACTATACCAAGCAAATTGAATCCCGAGCAGCTCTTGCACTGGGCCTAGCATAAACCACAGATAACCAAACACCGCGAACATCAGACCAATCGACAAATCACTGAAAAAGACCATTCCCATTGCTACAGCGCGAAAGAGCTCGAAGCCGATCAAGAACATTAAAAATGATAAGCGTCCCGCGGCTTCTGACTGCCAGGCATACTTGTCAGCACTGTCTTTAATCTCACTGGCACTGTGGTCAAGCTGACGCAAATACTCACGTTCTCGATTGGCAGCACGAAGTTGATACAAACCGTCTAACGTATCCACGAGACGTTGCTGGAAGCGCTCAAAAGATTGATTCTCTTGTGTTTTAAGGTGCTTAACTCGTTGGCCAAGGGTGCGGCTTAACGCCACGACAATAGGGTTAATCAGTAAGATGAACAAGCCGAGTCGCCAATCAATCCAAAGTAAGACGACCGCGGTGCCGGTGACCGTCAACAGACCAATAATAAACTTGCTTAGTGTGGTACCAATAAACTTATCGATGGTTTCGACATCGGTGACAAGGTGAGAGGTGAGGCCGCCACTCCCACGTAATTCGTACTCACGCATACTGATCCGCCCAAGTTTGGCGATCAAGTGTTGGCGGATTTTGTAGGTGATTGCCTTACCAACCAGGGTAAATTGGCGGCTTTGTAGAATGTTAAGTCCTTGGCTGACGATGCGCATGATAACGACAATGATCAGCACAGCGGCAATGTAAACGCCCGCCTGTTGCCAGCTTATAGGCAGGAGGGTGTTGAGTACCGCAAGTCCCCAGTCTGGCTTATCCAATAGCACCTCATCGACCAATAACGGCATGAGTAACGGGATAGGCACACTGACCAAGGTGGCGGCAATGGCTACCACGTTAGCCCAAATGAGCCGGGTGCGATGGGGTCGAGCTTGGTCAAGAAGCCAGCGCCAGGTGATCATAAATAGGGATACTCAATTGAAAAGTCTTTGGATTATTTCTATTGTAATGGTCTTGTTGTTTGAGATGCAGTGATTTATGGAAAACAAAGCTGATTTTTACCGCTTGTTAACCCAACAAGCGGTTGCGTTGTGCGAAGGGGAACCCAACCTTATTGCAAAACTGGCCAATATAAGTGCGTTACTCAATAGCCAGCTTGAAGATATTAACTGGGTGGGTTTCTATCTCGACGAGGGAGAAGAGTTAGTCCTTGGCCCGTTTCAAGGTCAACCAGCCTGTGTACGCATCCCCTATGATAAAGGGGTATGTGGGGCCGCCTATCGTCAAGATACCGTAATGCGAGTAGAAGATGTGCACGCCTTTGAAGGACATATTGCGTGTGATGCGGCGAGTAACTCGGAAATTGTGGTGCCTGTTCGGGTCAATAATCAATTGCAGGCAGTACTGGATATTGATAGTCCAAGTATCGGTCGCTTTGACCAAGAAGATGAACATGGACTCGCTACCTTGGTCAAAGAAATGCAAAAACACTTGTGATTTCGCCAATCTTGGTAGTTTTTTCATATCAGGTATCTATAATACGCACCACTTTCATACTTAAATACACGTAGATACGCTGCTGTGGTTTCTCGCAGCAGGCCAGGAAAAAACATGGAAAATACTGAAAAGCTCGCGAACAGCAAAGAAGTCATTGCCTACATTGCTGAACGTTTCCCTAAATGTTTTACTGTTGAAGGCGAAGCCAAGCCATTAAAAATTGGTATTTTTCAAGATCTTGCGACACGTCTTGAAGGCGATCCCAAGGTAAGCAAGACCCAATTGCGCGCCGCGCTTCGTCAGTACACGTCTTCCTGGCGTTATCTGCACAGCGTGAAACCAGGGGCGTCACGTGTTGACCTTGATGGCAATGCGTGTGGCGAGCTTGAGCAAGAGCATATCGACCATGCTGCGCAGACCTTGTCAGAAAGCAAAGCGCGTGCGGCAGAGCGTCGTAAGCAGCAACAAGCGAAAAAGTCAGAAGGCCAGGCGAAAAGTGCGGGTAAGACTGCACCAAAAGGCAAGAAGGCGGCTGCGCAATCAGCGAAAGGCCGTACGAGTAAACCAAAGCCCGCTAAAATGACTAAGAAAGAGAGTGAGCCACGTCGCGAACTCAACGCCAACGATGTTGTCGTAGGTAAAGACGTGAATGTGAACATGGGCAACGGTAATCTGCCAGCGACCATTGTTGAAATTAATAAGGATGAGGTGCGTGTTCGCCTGACTAACGGGTTAACCATGTTAGTAAAAGCGGAGCACCTCAGCGCCTAAAGGAGACTCCTCGACGCATGTTTTGTCGACGCCGCGTTTCGGCTATCGCTGCCAGCTTGATGCTGGCAGCCTCTGCCCAGGCCGTAGAAGCCAATTTTCAACTCAGTGAACTACCTTCACTGTCCGCTGAACCCCAACACGAAACCGCTTCCAAGCGTGTAACTTCTCGTTTCACTCGATCCCACTATAAGCAGTTCGCGCTCGACGATGCCTTCTCGGCGGCGATTTTTGATCGTTACTTGGAAACACTGGATTATAATCGTGTGTTTTTAACCCAAGATGATGTCGAACGTCTATCTCGTTGGAAAACGCGTTTAGATGATCAGCTCAAAGAAGGTGAGACACAAGCGGCCTATGCGATTTACAACCGTGTGCTGAAAAAACGCTTTGAGCGTTATCAGTACGCGCTGCACGTGTTGGATAAACGCTTTGATTTCTCTGCTGACGAAAGCATGGTGCTGGATCGTACTGAGCTGCCATGGGCGGCTAACGAGGCCGAACTGGATGCTATCTGGGATAAGCGGGTAAAAAATGATGCCTTAAACCTGCGCTTAACGGGGAAAGAGGATGAAGAAATCCGAGAGACTTTGGGCAAGCGTTATAACAGCGCGTTAAAGCGTTTAACGCAAAGCCATAGCGAAGATGTGTTCCAGGTCTACATGAACGCCTTCGCGCGTGAAGTTGACCCACATACTAGCTACCTATCACCACGCAATGCTGAGCAATTCCAGTCGGAAATGAATTTATCCCTCGAAGGGATAGGGGCGGTATTGCAGATAAAAAATGAATACACAGTGATTCGTTCTCTCGTTGCGGGTGGCCCTGCATCCAAGTCCAAACAGTTGTCACCCGGTGATCGAATTATTGGTGTGGGCCAAGAAGACGAAGCGATTGTCGATGTGATTGGCTGGCGACTGGACGATGTGGTCGAGCTGATTAAAGGCCCGAAAGGCAGTGAAGTTAAACTGAAAATCTTACCCGAAGGGGCGAATGCTAAAAGTTACAATGTCACGCTAACCCGTGACAAGATTCGCTTGGAAGATCGCGCAGTAAAATCTGAAGTGATTGAGCGCGGTGACGAAAAAGTTGGCGTACTGACGGTCCCCGGATTCTATGTTGGGCTGGCCGATGACACCAAAAAAGAGATCGCGAGTCTGAAAGAAAAGGGCATTAGCGGTATCGTCGTGGACTTGCGAAATAACGGAGGGGGGGCACTGAGTGAAGCAACCGCGCTCAGTGGGTTGTTTATTGACCAAGGCCCCATTGTACAAGTCAGAGACAGCTATGGGCGAGTGAAAGTCAACAGTGATACGGACGGTAAACGTTTCTATGATGGCCCGATGACGGTGTTGATTAATCGCTACAGTGCCTCCGCTTCGGAGATTTTCGCGGCCGCCATGCAAGATTATGAGCGTGCGGTGGTGATTGGCGAACAATCTTTTGGTAAAGGGACCGTACAGCAGCACCGCTCTTTGAATCATATCTACGATTTATTTGATAAGCCGTTAGGTTATGTGCAGTACACGATCCAAAAGTTTTATCGGATTAGCGGTGGCAGTACCCAAAATAAGGGTGTGGTGCCAGATATTGTCTTCCCTTCTCCCGTTTCACCGGATGAAACAGGTGAGAGTGTGGAAGAAAATGCCTTGCCATGGGATCGAATTGAGAAAGCGGATTATCAGCCTAGATCCTTGCCTGATTCGGTGCTTAATACGATAAGTGAAAAGCACAAAGCGCGGATCAAAGATGATCGAGAGTTTGATTTCATCCGTCAAGACATTGCGCGCTATCAAGAAGAGAAAGATAAAAACACAATCTCCTTGAATGAAGACGCACGGCGCAAGGAAATGGAGCGAGAAGATCAAGAGCGCTTGGCGCGATTAAATGTACGTCAGAAGGCGTTGGGTGAACCGCCCTTCAAAACGCTCGATGATGTGCCTAAAGACTATGAAGAGCCAGATGCATACTTAGATGAAGCCGCGAGCATCACAAAAGATTTGGCTAACCTTCTTTCAGCCAACCGTTAAATGTCAGGTCGGCATACGGTCTTTTAGCACGTTAGCGCACCCCAAGCCTAGGCAATTCGCCTAGGCTTTTTTTATGACGTTATGGTGACGACTAGGCGGATTCAACCTACATGAAACGAGATCTTGCTCAAAAAACTGCATAAAACTGATAAGTCAGTCTAACCTTATCGTTAAGGCATCACTGCCAATGAGGGGGAAGGTATGCGTTGCTTATTGGGTGTTTTTCTGGCCTTAGTGATGGCCTTGCCAGTGCGCGGTGACGATTTAGCACGATTTGATGTCCCGTTACTGCTTGGTCAATGGTATTGGTTTAGTGCTGAGGAAGAGTCAGAGGCGAGCCATCCGTATAAAGCGATTAATCTTTCGTTTAACTCTCACTATGAGTTCCGTATTGATATGCTACGTCGTGATGGGCAGCTCGAGACGGCTGCAGGCAGTTATGCGGTGAATCATCAAGCATTGCGGTTGTACGATGGGCAGGGGGCGGATCAAGTGCATGCCTACCAGTTAAATCATAATCAATTGCAGCTTCAGGGAGCCGTGTTTACTAAACTGCTACCTGACGATCTCTCCGGGGTGTGGCGTTCAAACAGCATAGAAGGGGAAGATGTAAGTGAAGAGGTGGATGGTGTCTCGCTGAAGCTTCGCCCAGACTTTCTTTTTGCGATGCAAGTTCGCGGCAACAACGGCCGTTCAATTACTCACCGAGGCGTTTACTTGGTGGAAGGTGACAACCTGATGCTTATTTATGAAGAAGGACGCCATTCATCCCAGTACCAACTTGCCTCAGATACCTTGCGCTTGACCAATGAGGTATTTGGTATGGAGGCGGTGTTACAACGGCAACGGTGAGCAATGACAGAGCGTGTTATCATAAAAACGCATCAATAAAACATTGATGAAAAGGGCCGGTGATAAATAAACTGGCCCTTTTCTATTGGGGAAGCGTTTAGTCTGACAACTTGAACGCGGCTTTTAGTGCAGAGAGGTGCGCTTCATCTTTACAAATGGCTTTGTTAGGCTCATCAGAAATTTTGGCAACAGGTTTCCCTTGGCAGCTGGTTAATTTGATCACCACATTGAGGGTTTTCACATTAGGGAGATCACAGGTTAGCTGCGTGCCAATACCGAATGAGGTCGTGGCTTTGTCGGCAAAGTATTGATAGATGTGCACGGCTTTCGCCAGCGTGAGGCTATCGGAAAAGACAAGTGTCTTATCTTTGGGGTCAATACCATGATACCGATAATGCGCGATCGCCTTCTCACCCCATGCAATCGGGTCACCACTGTCATGACGCAATCCGCTAAAGGCGTGACAGAGCGAACGATCAAAATCCTGTAAAAAGGCATCCATGTTGATACAGTCGGTTAACGCTATCCCTAGGCTATCGGGATACTCTTGCAACCACATTTGTAACGCAAGCTGCTGGGAGTCAGCAAGCTGACCTGCAAGCTGTTGATGGGCTTGAAACCACTCATGCGCTTGGGTGCCGACAGGCACAAGCCCTAACTGTTTGGCTAACCATACGTTAGAGGTGCCTTTTAAAGGCGGATAGACCGCGTGCAGACGTGTCACTATCGCCTGATGGACCTCACGAGAAAAACGACGCCGCGTGCCAAAGTCAACGAGCTGGAACCCATCGGCAAACCCCTCTTTAGGGAGGTGGGCTAACTTATCACCCAGACGTGCAATCGCGTCATCGACACTTAGTTGAGCATAACAAGCGCGGTTTCTAAGCTCACAAATAATCGCCAGTAGTGGCACTTCCCATAGAATCACCTCTTGCCAAGGGCCGGCGATATGAATTGCTAATTGACCGTCTTCGACACCGACAGTGACTTGGTCAGGATCGAACTGAAAACCTGACAAAAAGGCGAGAAAGTCCGCTTGATAAAGGCCGAGTGAGTCGAGGTAGTTGAGCTCGTCTGCACGAAACCGCAACGTCGCGAGATGATTGACATGCTCCACCACCTGTTCACGTAGGTAGGAGAGGTTTTCATCACTGCGGCAGTAAAAGTCAGCGGTAACATGGACATCAGGATAATGATGAAATACGGCCTGCTGCATGTTGATTTTATAAGCATCAGTATCCAAGAGTGATGTAATGATCGGATTGTGCATGCGTGGTGAACGCCTTACGGGTTACAAAACGAAATGAGCGTCATAGTACCGCAATTTTTAGAAAATTTAACCGTCGTCACATTATATTTCAGTCGGGATTGGCAGGCTGCGTTGACATTATACTGCGCTTATTGGATGTAAACGCAAACATTTGATAACAAACTGTTAAATCTATAGTCATTAATGCCGAGCCGCGGTATGGTATGGCATGCAAAATCGCCCTTGGGCGAATGAATACAGTTCGTTGGCTGAGGTACACTCGATAAAAAGGAAACGACATGTCTCAACAACCCACCGCCAAATACCGTGATGATTACCGTGCGCCGGACTTTACCATTACGGATATCAACCTTGAATTTGATCTTGATCCGAACAACACCCTAGTCACGGCGGTTAGCCAGGTGAAACGCCTGAATGATCACGCCACCGATCTGGTGTTAGACGGGGACGCGCTCACGTTAGTGCGCCTTGATATCAACGGCGACCCCTGGACAGCCTATAGTGAAGAGGCGGGCAAATTGATTGTCCGAGACGTCCCAGCCGCATTTACTTTAACCATCCAAACTCAGCTCGATCCTGAAAACAATACCGCTCTCGAGGGGCTATATATTTCGGGCGGGGCTTATTGTACTCAGTGTGAGGCGGAAGGATTTCGCCGGATCACTTATTATCTCGACCGTCCCGATGTGTTAGCTCGCTTTACCACCAAGGTGATTGCGGATAAATCTACATACCCATACTTACTCAGTAACGGCAATAAGATTGCGTCGGGTGAGTTAGAAGGTGGCCGCCACTGGGTAGAATGGCATGACCCGTACGCGAAACCCAGTTACCTATTTGCACTGGTCGGCGGCGATTTTGATGTGTTACGTGATACGTTTGTGACCCGCTCTGGACGTGATGTGGCACTGGAAATCTTTGTTGATAAAGGGAATTTAGATCGTGCCGATCATGCGATGACTTCATTGAAGAACGCAATGAAATGGGATGAAGAGCGGTTTGATCTTGAATACGATCTTGATATCTACATGATCGTCGCCGTTGACTTCTTCAACATGGGCGCCATGGAGAATAAAGGCTTAAACATCTTTAACTCCAAGTATGTATTGGCAAACGCCGAAACCGCCACCGACACCGATTATCTCGGCATCGAAGCGGTCATTGGTCATGAGTACTTCCATAACTGGACGGGGAACCGAGTGACATGCCGTGATTGGTTCCAACTTAGCCTGAAAGAAGGGTTAACTGTTTTTCGCGATCAAGAGTTCTCCTCGGACTTAGGCTCGCGCTCTGTCAACCGTATCAGCAATGCGCGTATTATGCGTGGCCCCCAGTTTGCTGAAGATGCCAGCCCTATGTCTCATCCGATCCGGCCAGAAAAAGTGATCGAAATGAATAACTTTTACACCCTGACGGTGTACGAAAAGGGCAGTGAAGTTATTCGTATGATGCATACCATTTTGGGTGAAACCGGGTTTCAAAAAGGGGTCAAACTCTACTTTGAACGTCATGACGGTACAGCAGCCACTTGTGATGATTTTGTTCAAGCAATGGAAGATGCGTCTGGGGTCGATCTGACTCAGTTCCGCCGTTGGTACAGCCAATCTGGGACGCCGGTGTTGAATGTATCATCGACCTATGACCCCGATAGCAAACAGTTGGCGTTACATGTCACGCAGCACACGCCGCCAACAGCGGATCAGCAAGAGAAGTTGCCGCTATATATTCCACTGGATATTGCACTCTATCGTCGCGACGGCAGTGTGATTGAGTTACAACGTCACGGTGAGTCGGTCTCAAACGTCCTGGCGGTGACAGATGCTGAGCAGACCTTTATTTTCGATGGGGTGGATGAGCAACCTGTGCTTTCCCTGCTCAGGGAGTTCTCCGCGCCAGTGAAGCTTGAGCATGACTATCAAGACGATGAATTGGCATTCTTACTGCAACATGCGCGCAATGATTTCGCGCGGTGGGATGCGGGTCAGAGTCTACTGGCCAAGCATATTAAGGAGAACGTCGCACGGGTACAAAACGAACAGCCTATTGATGTGCCCTTGTCAGTGATTGATGCATTTCGTGGCGTATTGCTCAGCGACAACACGGATCCGGCATTGATTGCGGAAGTGATCAACTTACCGACCGAGACGGAAGTGGCTGGCTGGTTTGATATTGTCGACGTTGATGCGATTCATCAAGTCATGGCGGCGTTCAAGCAACAATTTGCCGATCATATGGTTGATGAGTTTGACGCGGTATACCGTCAGTATGCGCAACCTGAATATCAGATCACCCACAAAGCGATCGGTGAACGCGCTTTACGTAATGCCTGTTTGAGCTATCTCGCGCACACGGAAAACGGCAACACGCATGTAGAGCGTCACTACCAAGCCGCGAACAATATGACTGACACCATGGCAGCATTGAATGCCGCTAACAATGCGCAATTACCGTGTCGTGAACCACTGATGAAAGATTTCAGTGATAAATGGCAGCATGATGGACTGGTGATGGACAAATGGTTCATGCTCCAAGGTGCGAACCCTTCCGAGACTGCCTTAGAGCAGGTGAAAGCGCAGATGGCGCACCCTGCCTTTACGCTCAAAAACCCCAACCGTGTACGCAGTTTGGTCGGGGCATTTTGTAATCGTAATCCGGCTCGTTTTCATGCCCAAGATGGTAGCGGCTACCGCTTTTTAAAAGAGATCTTGGTGACCTTGAATCAGTCGAATCCACAGGTGGCATCACGATTGATTGATCCTATGCTCAAACTGGCCTATTACGATCACCATCGCCAGCAGCAAATGCGACAGGTACTGCAAGAGTTGGCAGATATGGATAACTTAGCTGCGGATCTCTATGAAAAAGTAGAAAAAACACTTGAGCAGTAAGAAACGATTTGGGATAAAATCAGCCAAGCGTTAACAAGTGTGAAAAGCCGTCCACCTTGGGCGGCTTTTTGTTTTCGGTGGTTGATTGGTTTGCGGTGTCACGGTGATAGGTTGAGCGGAAGAGATGGAGTATTATTTTAACGTTTACATTGCTTACTCAGAGTATCAACACTACTACAGTGGTGCCGCGGCCAATGTGGTGGTGACGACCGATCAGGGTCTGCGTCTTCAGATCCCGGCTTCGCGTTTTCGTCCTTTCCTATCGCAACTCGGTATACGCGGGCGTTTTAAACTGGTGACCGACGCCAACCATAAGTTCCAGTCGTTAATGCGGGTTGCCTAGTGGGGCGCGAGTGATGCCTCGCCAATTCTTCTGTTTAAATAGCCACATCAGTCACATTCTGGCGAAATTCGCGTAAATCCAGCCGTTTACCTATAACGTTTTTACCTGCCAAGCCTTACACTAGACAGTGCGTTTGTTAACGCAATGTTTACCTCTGAATACTCACAACGATAATGTTCTAAAAAGGACAACGGAGCTCCAGAATGACCTCGCGTGACCCTATAGTACCTGTGTTACTTGAGAAGGTTTATCAGCTGATTGCCGATAAACTGGATGATACTCAACAACCACTTGTCGATGCATTAGCCAAAAGGATATTGGGTCAAATCTCTGATGATGACTTGCAGGAACGCAATGAGTCAGATCTCTATGGTGCTGTGATGAGTTTGTGGCACCATCTAAACACCTTCGAACAAGACAAAGTGTTTGTAAAAGTCTTTAACCCGAGCCTCAGTGGCAATGGCTGGCAGTCCACCCACACCATTGTCGAGATCTTAGCACCAGATGCCCCCTTCCTGGTCGACTCGGTGCGCATGGCCCTCAACCGTTTGGGGATCACGACCCACCTAATGCTTAATACCCCGATAAAATCACAAAAAAATGATCAGGGTAACGTGATTGCGATTGGCGGTGACAACGGGCAGTTCCAAAGTACGTTCCACATCGAAATCGACAAAATGTCCGATGAGTCAGAGATGGCTGCATTAGAGGCGGAATTGTCTGAAACCTTGATGGATGTGGTGATGGTGGTAAACGACTGGAAGCCGATGCGTGAGCAAATGCTTGCGCTGGTATCGGAGCTGAAAGATACACCGTTACCCATTGATGATGAACGTCGCCAAGAAGCGATCGAGTTTTTGAGCTGGATTACCGATAACAACTTTACCTTTATGGGGTATAAGTGTTTTGACTTAGTCGCGGTGGAAGGGGATTACGAGCTTCGTGCTAGCGCAGATTGCAATGCACTCGGCTTAGCCAAAAAGCATAAATCGCCCGCCGTCCTTAGCCTATCAGACATGCCAGAGTCAGCGCGCGCCGAGGCGCTGAAAAAAGAATTACTGGTGTTGACGAAAAGCAATGCCAAATCTCGTGTCCATCGTCCGGCTTATGTGGATTACATCGGGATCAAAAAATTTGATCAAGATGGCAATGTGATTGGTGAGCACCGTTTCACCGGTCTTTATGCATCTTCAGCGTATAACCAATCCACCGCCAGTATTCCCGTCTTGCGTAACAAAGTGCGTCGCATTCTTGATAACAGTGGCTTTTATCGTGAATCACACTCGTGGAAAGCACTGGCGAATATTTTGGAAAACTATCCCCGTGATGAGCTTTTTCAGGCGACCGAAGAAGAAATGCGCGACGTTGGGATGGGCGTGGTGCAAATGCAAGATCGTGACATGCTGCGCGTGTTTGTTCGTCGCGATCCATTCGGGCGGTTTTTCTCGTGCATGGTGTACATCACCCGTGAGCGCTACAACACCGAGTTCCGTCGTCAAACCCAACGTATTCTTCAGCAGTACTTTGGCTCTGATCAGACGGTAGAATTTACCACTTTCTTCTCGGAAAGCCCCTTGGCGCGGACGCACTATATCGTCCGAGTAGAAAACAACAATTTCGATATTGATGTGAAGAAGATCGAACACAATCTAACAGAAGCGGCTTCGTCTTGGGACGATCGTCTGCAAGAGGCTGTGATCGCAAACTTTGGTGAAAACCGAGGCACACCGATCGCCAAGCGTTACCTGCGGGCGTTTCCACGTTCGTACAAAGAGGCCATGCTGCCTGGATCAGCGGTGGCGGATATTGAGCGCCTTGAGGGACTCAGTGATGATAACAAGCTCGATATGCTGCTTTATCGCCCCCAAGAGGTAAGCCATCAATCGAACGCGATCAGCCTGAAACTCTTCCAAAAAGGCGAACCTATTCACTTGTCTGATGTGATGCCAATGCTAGAAAACCTTGGCTTACGCGTGATTGGTGAATCACCTTATGAAGTAGAAACCAGTCAAGGGGATGTATACTGGATCCTCGACTTTTCGATGTTGCACAGTGCTGGATCGGCGTTTGATCTTGGTAATGCCCGGGATCGTTTTCAGCATGCCTTTGCGGATATCTGGCATGGCCGCCTGGATAACGATGGCTTCAACCGCTTGGTGCTTAATGCCGGTTTGTCGGGGCGCGAAGTGACGATTTTACGTGCGTATGCGCGTTATATGCGTCAAATTGGCTTTCCATTTAGCCAAGCCTATATTGAAGAGACGCTAGCGTCACACTCTCAACTTGCCAGTTTCTTGGTAAAACTATTCAATACGCGTTTTGACCCGGTTGGTAAACAAACGAAGCGGGCACAAGACATCATCATCAATGATATTGAAGAAGCCCTCGATAATGTCGAGAGTCTTGATGATGACCGTATTATTCGCCGCTACATGGAAATCATGTTGGCGACCACGCGAACGAACTTTTTCCAAAAAGATCCGGACAATGGCCAAGACAAGCCTTACTTGTCGTTAAAACTCGAGGCCTCTGAGATCCCGGATATGCCTAAACCTGTTCCTGCATTCGAGATCTTCGTGTATTCACCGGATGTAGAAGGGGTGCATTTACGCGGCGGCAAAGTCGCACGTGGTGGCTTACGGTGGTCCGATCGGCAAGAAGACTTCCGCACCGAAGTGCTGGGGTTGGTTAAAGCCCAGCAAGTGAAAAACACGGTGATTGTGCCCGTCGGAGCCAAAGGTGGGTTTGTATGCAAGCGACAGCACCAGCTCTCGGGCCGAGATGCAATTTTTGCAGAAGGGAAGCGCTGCTATCGGATCTTCATCCAAGGGTTGCTCGATATTACCGATAATATCGTTGAAGGCACCCTGACACCGCCGCAACACGTTGTGCGTCATGACGAAGATGATGCCTATCTCGTGGTAGCTGCAGATAAAGGTACCGCGACCTTCTCCGACCTTGCTAACAGTGTCTCAGCGCAATATAACTTCTGGCTGGGCGATGCTTTCGCGTCTGGTGGCTCCAACGGTTATGACCACAAAAAAATGGGGATCACCGCAGCGGGTGCTTGGGAATCGGTGAAGCGTCATTTCCGCGAAGTGGATATCAATTGTCAAACCACAGACTTTACCTGTGTGGGGATTGGCGATATGGGAGGCGACGTGTTTGGTAATGGCATGTTGCTCTCTAAACATATTCGCTTAGTGGCAGCCTTTAACCACATGCATATCTTCATTGACCCTGAACCTGATGCCGCGAAAAGCTGGAAAGAGCGCCAACGCCTTTTCAACCTGCCGCGCTCAAGCTGGGAAGATTATGACAGCGAGTTGATTTCCAAAGGCGGGGGGATATTCTCTCGTCGAGCGAAGTCGATTAACTTAACGCCAGAAATACAAAAACTGCTTGGTACACGCAAGCAATCCATGGCGCCGAACGATCTGATCAAACAGATCTTAAAAGCCAAAGTCGATCTGCTATGGAATGGTGGGATTGGCACCTATGTTAAATCGTCCGATGAAACCCATACCTCTGTTGGCGATCGCGCCAATGATGGGTTACGTGTTAACGGCAATGAAGTCGGTGCGCGCATTATCGGTGAAGGCGGTAACTTAGGGATGACACAACTGGGGCGTATTGAGTATGCGCTCAAAGGTGGCCGCGTCAATACCGACTTCATTGACAATGTCGGCGGGGTAGATTGCTCAGATAACGAAGTTAATATCAAGATCTTGCTCAATGGGCTGGTCGCTGCCGGTGACTTGACCATGAAAAAACGCAACGAGCTTTTGGAGCGGATGGAAGATGAAGTGTCTGATATCGTGCTTGAAGATGCGTACAGTCAGAGCGAGTCAATTTCCGTAACCCACAATCAGCAAGCGGCGTTATTAAAAGAGCAGATCCGCTTTATTCATTATCTTGAAAAAGAGGGCAAGCTGGATCGTGCACTTGAATATTTGCCGGATGATGAGACCTTGTCTGAGCGTAACTTACGTGGCACGGGCCTAACTCGCCCAGAAATTGCTGTGCTGGTGGCGTACGGGAAGATGGTGCTCAAAGAGCAACTGGTGGTTGATGAAGTGACGCAAGATGCACACTTTGGCCAGCTACTCCCCAGTTATTTCCCGAAAGAGTTACAGCGTCACTATCGCAAAGAAATGGAATCCCATCCATTGAGAGGCGAGATCATTGCTACCGCCTTGGCGAACCAGATGTCGAACGACATGGGCTTCAATTTCATTACGCGTATGCAAGATGAAACGGGAGCAAGTGTCAGTGATATTGCCAAATCGTATGCGATTGCCCGTGATGTGTTTGGTTTTGAACAACTGTTTGACGATGTGCGAGCGCTAGATAATCAGGTCAGCGCCAAGGTGCAATACGATATCTTGTTCCGTTGTCGCCGGATGCTACGCCGAGCAACCCGATGGATGCTACGTAACAAACGCAAAGGGGAAAGTATCGAGGCACAAGTGGCCTTTTATCGTCCGGCGCTGCAAAACTTGGTCGAGCACTTGGATGACTATCTGGTTGAGAGTGAAATCAAAGAGCATGATCAACAAGCGGAGACGCTACGACAAGCTGGGGTGCCGGATGCACTGGCGAATAGAGTCTGTCGTCTAACCAGCGTGTTCTCTGGATTGGACTTAGCACAGGTGTCAGAGCAGCTGAATAAACCGTTCGAGCTGGTGGCACGCTTGTACTATGTGCTAGGGGATAGCTTGTCACTGCACTGGTTCTTGAAACAAATCAACAACCAACCGGTGGATAACCACTGGCAAGCGTTGGCGCGTGCGTCTTTCCGCGAAGATCTGGATTGGCAGCAACGATTACTCACCGCCCGTATCGTGTCCGAAATGGCAACCGATCAAGATGCTGAGACGGGATTAGCCCAGTGGATGGATGAGCACGTAGTCATTCTCGGGCGTTGGCAGAGCATTGTTGATGAGTTCAAAGTGGGCTCAGTACATGAGTTTGCCAAGTTCTCCGTCGCGTTACGCGAATTGTCGCTGTTAAATTTAAATTGAATTAAAGCGCCAATAACGCAATAATCTAGCCCCGTTTATACGGGGCTTTTTTATTAGGAGGGATAATGCTTTACCGCCTCGCCAGACCGGCTATCTTTCAGTTAGATCCAGAAAAAGCACATGATCTAACCATCAACACCCTTTCTCGATTCCATCACACCCCGCTTCGTTTTCTCTATTCCCAACAGCTTCCTCCTCGTCCAGTTACCGTAATGGGACTCAACTTTAATAATCCCGTTGGTCTAGCGGCAGGATTGGACAAAAACGGCGAGTGCATAGAAGCCTTTGGTGCGATGGGTTTTGGTTTTGTGGAAGTGGGGACAGTGACACCCCGGCCACAACCGGGAAACGACAAACCTCGACTTTTTCGTATTAAAGCCGCCGAGGGGATCATCAACCGTATGGGGTTCAATAACCTGGGGGTTGATGCGTTGGTAGAAAACGTCAAGCGTGCGAAAAACTTCGATGGTGTGTTGGGTATTAATATTGGCAAGAACAAAGATACACCCATCGAGCAGGGCACCGATGACTATGTCGTCTGTATGCGAAAAGTGTACCCATATGCCGACTATATCGCGGTTAATATCTCGTCGCCCAATACGCCAGGATTACGGACGTTGCAATATGGCGAGATGTTCGACGAACTCCTGAGCACACTGAAAGCCGAACAGGCACAGTTGGCAGACACTCACGATAAATACGTGCCTCTGACGGTTAAGATTGCCCCAGATTTGAGTGAAGAAGAAATTCAACAAGTGGCGCAAGCACTGATTCGTCACCAGATCGATGGTGTGATTGCGACCAACACCACGCTTGAGCGCTCATTGGTAGATGGTATGCCTCATTATCGTGAAGCGGGTGGGCTAAGTGGCCGTCCTGTTCAACTAAAAAGCACCGAGGTTATTCGTCAACTACATCGTGCGCTCGATGGGGCGATGCCCATCATCGGTGTAGGGGGAATTGATTCAGTCACGGCGGCGCGTGAAAAGTTGGAGGCAGGGGCGGATTTGGTGCAAGTCTACTCTGGGTTGATTTACCAAGGCCCTGGGCTCATAAAACAAATCGTGCGTCATATTTAAGTTAGGAAATAAAGTCTTAAGGTATAAAAGGGGGCGTTTTCTTCCCCTTTTTTTTTCGCTTCAGCCCATTACACTTCAGGCAATGGCAGTTTTGGTATAGCCAGACACCCAGTTAGTGAGTCATCGCGGGAGCTGAAGTATGTTAAAACCTAACAATGCATGGAGATGGTATTTCGATAATACGTCGAATTCACTAATGCTGGATTTAGGCGACGACATGGTTTTTCGCGTGGCGGTCAACGCCAAACATCTCATCCCCGATGCGTTCTCATCATCCCCATTTTCTGTTGAGGATGCATCACTCTTTCAACGTTTGACCGATCCCCTGTCAAACCTCTCTCTTTCCGGCCCTCGTCAGGCCGAACTCGCTTTGAACGCAGTGGCAGCCTATCGCTTCCACAAACCTGTCTTACCTAAAAGCTGGTTTTTCGAGCCACAACAAGACACTATCGCCACCCCTGAGTGGGGGCAAATAGTCGAGCTCACCAGCCAAACAGGGGATAGGGCGCCGTTTATTATCATAGAGAACGCCGGTTCTGCCTCGCTCTGCATGCTCGCACGTGAGGCTGATTTTGAACTGAGCGCGAATAAAACAATGGCGTTTTGTGGTGCGATTAAAGTAATGAACGACCGGCTATCGCAACCAATACTTCAAACAAATAGCCAAAAAGGTCGCTTTGCGTTAGTGGGCTGAGTGGTTTTCACTCAGCCCACGCCTCCTTTCTTCCCTCACTTTTCGTGTTTCTTGTACAGACTACAGCGCTATAGCTGTATCTTGACGTTTCTTATACCAAACAGATGTGCATAAAAAATGTGATATCAGTTCATTTTATGAGCGAAAAGTGTGCACATGCCTGCGCATTTTTTCATTGATTTTGGGGTGTTTTCACCCTTATAAGGCCAATGAATGACGTCTTTCTTCCTATTTTAGCCGTTAAAATGCTTGAATAAACCCATCCTGGTATAGTCCAGTTTGCGCAATTTGCGATTCGTTCCCAAGGGGAAAGATAAGCCATTTTCGTTTTAATACTATCAGACATAATGTGCGTAATAGTCACAGTGAATGCTTACACGCGTTCAGCTCAAAACGGATTTGGCGAGGTGAGATGAGTGACAAAGCAAGGTGGTTTCCTGAGGGAAACAGGTATGCGCATCTAGTTGGGGTGATTGATTCTCATTGGAAACAAAGGCATCTAGATATCTGTTTCTTAGTGGAAACAACAATCCGGCGATTTATTCATCACTCAATGAGATTGTCGCCGCTTGGGTCAACGATAGGCGTAAGATTGATGTATAATCGCCGCCATGATGACAACGACGCCCAAAGGGTGTAGAGACTGAATGAAACACTATCTCGCAATAACCGCTCGAGGTCTCGAGCACATGCTAGCTCAAGAGCTTGAACAACTTGGCGTATCTAGCCTCAAACAAGTCCATGCAGGGGTTAAATTTAAAGCCGACGATTCAACACTGTATCAATGCTGTTTATGGAGTCGGATTGCGTCACGGTTCGTCTTGGTGCTGGGCGAGTTTGCGGTGCGCGATGATATGGATCTCTACCTCGGTGCAACGGCCATTAACTGGCCAGATTATTTTCACGCCAGTCAGCGGATTGCGGTGGACTTTAATGGTACCAATCGCGAGATACGTAACAGCCAGTACGGGGCGTTGAAGGTCAAAGATGCGATTGTAGACAAATTTGAAAAGTCGAATTTGCCCCGTCCAAGCGTCGACCGCGAGCAGCCTGATTTACGTATCCATATGCGGTTATCGAAAGATCAAGGCCTGCTTGGGATTGATATGGTGGGGAGCGGCCTGCATCAGCGTGGCTATCGTACCCAGGCTGGCGCGGCACCATTACGAGAAACCCATGCTGCGGCTTTGGTGTTACGGAGTGGCTGGAAGCCCGATCAGCCTTTGATGGACATCATGTGTGGCTCGGGCACCTTGCTGATAGAAGCGGCGATGATGGCAGCGAAAATTGCGCCTGGATTAAAGCGCAAGCGTTGGGGCTTTGAATCATTGTTGGGCTTTGATGATGAAGCCTTTAAAGCGATCAAAGCTGAAGCGAGTGTCAAGGCGAAACGAGGTGTAAGTAAGTGCCAGACACGTTTTTATGGCACTGATAACGATGCCCGTATCATTGAGACAGCACGTGCGAATGCACGACGTGCTGGCGTTGGTGAATTGATTGACTTTGAAACGGGTGATGCCACGCAAGTGACGCCGCCTGAGGGATTCTCAGGGGGACATATTCTTTCTAATCCGCCGTATGGGGAGCGCTTGGGAACCACGCCTGGCTTGATAGCCCTCTACACGCAGCTCGGTGATCACCTTAAAGAGGCATTTGCGGGGAACACGGTTTCTTTGTATTCAGGTTCGGAAGAGTTGCTTAGTTGCTTGCGGATGCGTGCGGATGACAAATTTAATCTACGCAACGGTGCGTTAGATTGTGTGATGAAAACCTATGCGATCACCGCGCGTGGTGAAAAATCGGAGAGTGAGGCGGCAAAGGCGGACGTCGCCCCAGATTTTGCTAATCGCTTGCGCAAGAACATGACCAAACTGGATAAATGGGCAAAGAAACAAGGGCTAGAGTGTTATCGACTCTATGATGCTGACTTACCGGACTATAAAGCCGCGATTGATCGGTATCGCGACTTTTTGGTCATCCAAGAATATGCGGCACCGAAAACCATTGAGCCAGAAAAAGCACGTCGTCGCTTGCTGGATATGGTGCGCGCAGCCATCGCGGTGACCGGTGTGGATGCCAATAAAGTGGTGCTAAAAACGCGCGAAAAGCAAAAGGGCAATAACCAATATCAAAAACTCGCCGGCGCATCTAGAACGATGACGGTCGATGAATATGGCGTGGCGCTTGAAGTTAATCTCTATGATTACCTGGATACAGGGTTATTTCTCGACCATCGCTATACCCGTCGTCTAATTGGTGAGAAAGCACACGGGAAAGATTTCCTTAATCTCTTTGCCTACACGGGCAGCGCGTCCGTTCATGCTGCGGCAGGTGGTGCACGGTCTACAACGACTGTCGACATGTCAAAAACCTATATAGCGTGGGCTGAACGCAATATGGCGCTCAATGGCATTGTCGGACGTCAGCACCGTTTTGAGCAGGCAGACTGTCTACAATGGATTCGCCAGTCTAACCAGCAATTTGATTTGATCTTTATCGATCCGCCGACATTCTCTAATTCGAAAAGAATGCAGAGCACTTTTGATGTTCAACGTGATCACCTTGATGTACTTTTAGCGCTGAAAGATCGTTTGCGTCCCGATGGGGAAATTATTTTTTCCAACAACAAACGGCACTTTAAGATGGATAGTGAGGGATTAGCCGCGGCCGGCTTACGTGCGGAGAATATTAGCAAGAGTTCGATTCCTGAAGATTTTGCCCGCAACCCACATATCCATAATTGCTGGATAATCCGTCATCAGGCAGTATCAGCATGACACTCGTATTGTTTAGCACGGAAGGGTGCCACCTTTGTGAACAAGCGTGGGTACTCTATCAATCTCTCGGTTATCAAACGCCACTCAACAGTCAAGACATTGCCTTTGACGATGCGCTCTTTGAGCGTTACGGTGTCACAATCCCTGTGATTGCAATCTGCGATCAGTCTGGAAAGGTGAGGGCTGAATTAGGATGGCCGTTTGATCACACACAATTACAAGCTTGGTTAACGCAACATGGCATTGATTAAAATAACCTCCGCCCAGTTGGCGTATGGCGACAACCCATTACTGGACAAAACAGACTTTATTCTTCAGCCAGGTGAGCGCGTGTGTCTTGTTGGACGCAATGGTGCGGGCAAGTCGACGCTGATGAAAGTCCTTGATGGTCAGGTACAGCTCGATGATGGCAGTATTCAAAGCCAATCTGAACTTAAAGTCTCTCGGCTTGAGCAAGATCCACCACGAGATAGTCAAGGAAGTGTATTTGACTATGTGGCCGAAGGTCTCGCTGAGGCAGGGGACAAGCTAAAGCAGTATCACCAACTGATCGCGAAGATCGAATCAGATCCTAGCGATCGCAACATAGCCGAGTTGGCCAAAGTGCAAGAAGCACTGGACCATGCTGACGCTTGGCGCTTTGACAATCAAATAATGGTGGTATTAGGGGCATTAGGACTGGAAGGTAACACCGCGCTTAAAGCCCTATCGGGTGGCTGGCAACGCAAAGCCGCCTTAGCGCGGGCACTTGTCTGCGAGCCGGATGTGTTGCTTCTTGATGAGCCAACTAACCATCTGGATGTTTCGACGATTCTGTGGTTGGAGCAGTTCTTGAAAGACTTTAAAGGCGCGATCGTCTTTATCTCGCATGACCGTTCGTTTATCGGGGCAATGGCCACGCGTATCGTGGATCTTGACCGCGGCAAGTTGACCTCATGGCCAGGTGATTATCAAACCTATCTGGACGGTAAAGAAGAAGCTCTGCGTGTAGAAGCGGAGCAAAATGCCGAGTTTGATAAAAAACTTGCCCAAGAAGAGGCCTGGATTCGTCAAGGTATCAAAGCGCGTCGCACCCGCAATGAAGGACGTGTACGCGCATTGAAAGCGCTACGGCAAGAGCGTGCGAGTCGTGTTGAGTTACAGGGTAACGCAAACCTGCAGCTCGATGACGCCAACCGTTCGGGGAAAATTGTGTTTGAAGCCGAAAACGTTGCCTTTACCTATCAAGATCAGCCACTGATTAAGCCATTTAGCTTTACGGTGATGCGCGGCGATCGCATTGCACTAATTGGCCCCAACGGATGCGGTAAGAGTACACTGTTGAAGCTGATGCTTGAAAAACTCACCCCAGACAGCGGGCACTTGCACGTGGGGACCAAGCTCGACGTGGCCTATTTTGACCAATATCGTGAGAAATTGGACCCAGAAAAAACGGTGATCGACAACCTGGCAGGGGGCAAAACAGAAGTTGAAGTAGGTGGCCGAAAACGTCATGTCATGGGTTATCTGCAAGACTTCTTGTTTCATCCACGCCGTGCGCAAACCCCGGTGAAAGCGCTATCAGGAGGAGAGAAAAACCGCCTATTGCTGGCCAAGCTTTTCCTCAAGCCTGCCAACTTACTGGTACTTGACGAGCCGACCAACGATCTTGATATCGAAACGCTCGAGTTGTTGGAAGACTTACTTTCACAGTTCCAGGGAACCTTGTTATTGGTCAGCCACGACCGTCAGTTTGTCGACAACACAGTGACGCACAGCTGGATATTTGAAGGCGACGGCACCATTAATAAATTTGTTGGGGGGTATCACGATGCCCAACAACAGCGTGAGCAGTATCTCAAAGCCATCACACCCAATAGCCGTACCCATTCAATGAGTGGTGAGGGTGATACGGAACAAAAGACGGCAAAACCTAAGAGTAAGCCACGCAAGCTATCTTATAAACTGCAACGTGAGCTAGAAGCCCTGCCGGCGCGGCTTGAGGCGTTAGAAGAAGAGATTGAAGCGTTACAATCAGAAATGAACGATCCTGATTTTTTCTCGAAAAGTCAGGACATTACTCAACCTAAACTGACCCGATTAGCTGAGGCTGAACAAGCTTTAGAGCAAGCCTTTGAACGCTGGGAAGAATTAGAGGCTATGCAATAATCTCGTTAGTGACGTTGTCACATATAGAGGGATATGACTCACATTTTGTTTAGTCGTTGCTCGATAGTGCTTGCTTAAAAAACAATCATGATCGAAGCTGTAGAGGATGCTTCATAAAAACGTCATAGACGGAAGTATCCTTGCAAATGGCAAGCAGCATTGAACAAAATGGAATAAAGAGGGCGACCCTATGAAAAGACAGAAGCGAGATCGTTTGGAACGCGCACAGTCAAAGGGCTTTCAAGCTGGGATAAACGGTCGATCGTCTGAACTATGTCCTTACCAACAAACGGATGCGAGAAGTAGCTGGCTTGGCGGATGGCGCGAAGGCAGAACCAGTAAATCGGAAATGATGAAGTAACCTCTTTTTATATTTCACGGCCTTATCGTTTTGGTAAGGCCTTTTTAAATACATCTTAATGCACTATAACTTTATATGTTTGCCACTAAACAAACATAAGTACAGCAATCAATTTATCCAATCACTAAAAATTTCCTTCTTAGTTATCCAAAAGCGGAGAAGTACTTGATAAGTAGGAAGGGAGGGGTAATAGAAGCCGGCGATGGTCGTCTCACCGGCTCGACAGAGAGGATTAGAATGCGGATGTGTCTTGGAAAAGACCCACTTTCAGATCTTTAGCGACGTAAATCTCTTTATCATCAACGTAGACGCGGCCATCACCGACACCCATAACGAGTTTACGGTTAATCACGCGTTTCATGTGAATTTCATAACGAACACGCTTAGCCGTTGGCAATACTTGTCCGGTAAACTTCACTTCACCAACACCCAGGGCACGGCCTTTGCCTTCGCCGCCAACCCAGCCGAGGAAAAAGCCAACTAGCTGCCACATAGCATCTAAGCCAAGGCAACCTGGCATCACTGGATCACCTGGGAAATGGCAGTCGAAAAACCATAAATCTGGGTTGATATCCAACTCAGCGACAATCACGCCTTTATCAAAGTCACCACCTTGATCGGTAATGTTGGTGATACGGTCCATCATCAGCATGTTTGGTGCCGGAAGCTGTGGGCGTCCCGGGCCAAAGAGCTCACCTTGGCTAGATGCGAGTAAATCGTCGCGGTTATAGGAATTTTGGCGTTTCATTATATCTAAACTGCTCCTTATTCAATTGCGAGCAGGTTAGCGTACACGTGTACGCCAAACAACTCGGATCAGTACTGGCCAAACCAGTTTTTTAAGCGTTTAAACAAACTGTTGCAGCTTTGTTTTTCATCAGTATGAAAATGATTTATTCGATTAGATATTTTTCTTAGCAATGTCTCCTCATCGTCTCCGGAGAATGGGAGACCTGTCACAAGCGGCAAGGCTTGTTCGACATCATCCACCGCCCAAATATGAAATTGACCGGCTTTAATCGCTTCAACAACGTCGTTCCGTAGACACAAGGATGAGAGGTTCGTTTTAGGTAACACGACACCTTGTTGGCCCGTTAATCCTCGATGCGCGCAAACTTGATAATAACCTTCAATTTTTTCATTAATCCCGCCTACCGCTTGTACGCGACCAAATTGGTCAACTGCACCAGTGATGGCAATGGCTTGATTAATCGGTTGTTGAGATAGCGCGCTCACAAAGGCACACAACTCGGCCAAGGATGCACTGTCACCATCCACTTCACTATACGATTGTTCGAATACAATAGAGGCCGAATAGGGTAAAGGGTCATCAAGATTTAGCGCCACGCTCACAAAGGCTTGCATAATCATCATGCCTTTGGCGTGAATGTTGCCTGCAAGCTCGGCTTTGCGCTCCACATCAGCAATATCGCCATCACCGGAGTGAACAACACAAGAAATTCTCGCTGGCTCACCATAACTCATCGGATGGCCAGGCACTTCGATCACAGTTAAACCGTTGATTTGGCCGATATGCTCGCCACGGGTATCAATAAAAACCTGTCCTTTGTGGATATCTTCAATCGCACGCTCAGGGAGATAGGCAGCACGTTGGTAACGCTGAGAGATAGCGGCATCAATGGCGGCTTTGTCGAGCGCATCCGACGCCGTTATGACAGACTCAGCCAGTAGTTGCTGATACCAAACTGGACACAAGGGCATCCGCCATTGATCTTCGCTTTCTCGTGCCCCTGCTTGTAATAAACGCACTAAGCCTGATTCTGTCATGGGTAAATGCGTTTGAGCGGTGACCAAGCCTTTAAGCCAAGCAAAGTAGGGCACAATGGTGGCCGAGTCGAGCGCAATATCTTGCTCATATTCGGCATAAGCTGACAGACCTTCGTAGAGATCAGGCTCATTGGTTTCAAAGTCGGCCAGCCACTGTCTGTCGCCGACTAACACCAAACGTACGTTCAGTGCCTCATCGGGCAAATCCGTTACTTGATCGGCACGGGCGGTTTGCCAGGCGAGTTTGCCTGATGATAAAAACTGCTTGAGGCGCACCCAGACGCGTGGCTGCTGCAGTACATCCGCCACTTTTAAAATCAATACGCCATCGTGAGCTTGATGCAGTAAACCGTACTTCTTTTGTGACGCTGTCACATTTTTATTCGCATCATAAGCAAAGCCAAACAGTGTTGATTCGGTAAATGCGTCACCGATCACAACCGGCATCTCTGGGTACTGTGCAACTAATTCTGCTTGATAGGCATTAAGATATTGAGGTAAGTCAGCTGACATCACGGTAAGACAAGCCGTTGGACACGAAGGTGACATTAACCAAGTCAGTGCCTTTTTTAAGCGCGATTGCAGTGATAACAGTGAGGCCGCCTCTAAATGCGCGAATTGTGCAATGTCGAGAGAAAACTGAGAATAATGTGGTTTGGCATCACGCCAATCAACTTCATGCATGTCTATGATTACTGACTAAGATTAGAATGGACAGAGTATAAAGGATAACACACTGTGGTAATAGGATAGTGCGGCCATTGGATCGTCCACTGGCGTACGCGGTATCTTTGAGGTGTGCGATAATTGAACAGACAGCGAGTTAGTGTTACGCTGTCACTACTTGGCGTGACTGAAGCTTGGCATATGAAATATCAACAACTCGAGAACCTTGAGGCAGGCTGGAAATGGGCCTACCTAGTGAAAAAGTGGAAAGACGGTGACGCTGTCACAAAATACATTGATAGCGATGAGGCTCAGACGGCCGTTGACGCCTTGTTAGCGCTGGAGCATGAACCAACGCGTGTACATCAATGGATTGAAAAGCACATGTCACCTTCATTGGAGAAAAAACTAAAACAAGCAATTCGTGCCAAGCGCAAGCGTCACTTTAATGCCGAGCAAGAGCAAACGCGGAAAAAATCTATCGATTTGGATTATCGTGTGTGGGAGAAGCTCTCGCAAAAAGCACACGAGCTTGACGCGACCTTGTCAGATACCATTGAATATTTACTGTCTGAGGCTAATCGCTCAGAGAGTGCCAATAAGCAGGTAGACACCTTAAAGCAAGATCTGAGTAACTTGCTGGGTATGTAGAACCGTTTGACCGATAAGCGAGCATCGCAGTATGGGCTATTTTTTACTTATCTCTTTTGCCATTTTTCTCGCATTTATGTTGATTGACCGGCCACTGATCGTGATTGCGTTTAAAGATGGCCAGCTAGTGCGTCACAAAGGAAAAGTGCCGAAAGGTTTCTTACATGACTGCCAAGACATTGCGAAGCGTCATCCGTTCACGGGCACAGTGAAAGTGTATAGCAACCGCTTTAAACCCGCGAAGGTGGTGATGTCGCGTAGCATTGATAACCGCATTCAACAACGCATCAAAAACGTATTCCCACATCAGTCATTCAAATAGCATCAGATTACAAGCCATGCTGGACAAGGAGCGATATGATAAGCGAGAAAAGCCATATCGCTCCTATATTGACTCGTACCCATCAGTGCGCATTATATATATTATGTTAAATAAAGGTTTGAGGTCTGACGTTGGATACTGCTTCTGCTCGTCCAGCACTCTTCCTTTTTTGTCATTAAACGTAATTAGCTATTTACCATAAAATAGCTAATTACTACTTCCTTTAATCGTCATTACCCCAAGAGTCGCTTGACCTAAGTCGATTCAAGTCAGCGGTAATTAGTGGAAAGATCTAATGGCTGATGAGCATGCAGTACGGCGTTAAGGCTTGCCGCCCTAATCGGCTTGGTAACAAAGTCATCCATGCCGGCACGGACACAGCGCTGTTTATCCTCATCCATTGCATTGGCGGTCAGCGCAATGATCGGTCGTTTAAACCCTGAAGCACGCAGCGCTTTGGTAGCAGCAATGCCGTCCATGACAGGCATCGACATATCCATCAGCACAAGATCAAATTCTGTTTGTTTAACCTGTGCCAGTGCTTCTTCACCATTGGATGCTAATACGACGGTATGACCCTGTTTTTCCAGCATTAACCTAACCACCATTTGATTAGCACGGCTATCTTCGGCGACCAATATCGACATAGCCTGCACGGCGTCGGCCGAGACGTTTGGTTGTGCTTGGTGTTTTTGTGCATCTTGAGGTGTTTCGACAATCGGCAAACGAACGCAGAAGTCAGTTCCCTGGTAAGGCTCACTTTCCACATGAATACTGCCTCCCATCATCTCTACCAGCTTTTTACAAATGGATAATCCAAGGCCAGTACCGCCAAAGCGGCGAGTAATGCTGCCATCCGCTTGAGTAAAAGGCTCAAAGATTCGACCAATCTGTTTTTCGTCGATGCCGATTCCTGAATCTTTCACCCATAACTCGAGTACATCATCATGAGCGTCAAGTGACACTGTCACCCCGCCGCGTTCCGTGAATTTTAAGGCATTGGCCACCAAGTTAAGGAGTATCTGCGTAAAGCGGTTCTCATCCATAAACAAGGTGTTGGGCACAGAAGAAGAGACACTAACAGAGAGGTTAATGCGCTTTTTATCGGCCCGCTCAATCAATTGTTGATAGACATTCGATACGCTATCGCTGGGCTTCATCAATGAGGGAGATAGCGAAAAACGGTTGGACTCAATTTTAGATAGATCGAGAACATCGCTGATCAATGTTAGCAATAGCTGAGCAGATTTATCCATTTGCCCTACCCACTGCTTTTGTTCTTGCGTTAATGAAGAGTGTTGCAATGCATCGATCAATCCTAAAACAGCATTGAGCGGCGTGCGGATTTCGTGGCTCATCACGGCAAGAAACTGCGATTTGGCATTATTGGCTAACTCAGCTTGCTGACGAGCCTGTTGCAATTCGACAACACGACGCTTGGTCGCAGTGATATCTTTAGCCGTCCCTCGATAACCGGCGAGCTCACCGCGCTTATTATAGCAAGGACGGCCTGAGAGGCTTACCCAGTAGTCATGGTGACGAGATTCTATATGCCATTCAATATCGCTAAAGGCTTCTTCTGTGTATATGTACTCTTCTAATTTCGTTTTTAATTCGGCGTCTGATTTGAGCTTTGCCAGCAGGGCTTCAGCATCGATGTCGGTATCAGTATTGGGTGATGACAGGTAAGTCAGTTGAAATTGGTTGTCGAGCTCCCAAAACCAGTCACTGGCTGTTTGGGCAAAGTCTTGAAAGCGTTGCCGGCTAGCATTAAGTTCCTGAGTGCGACTCCCCACTAATGCATGTAGACGGTGACGGTAGTCGATATCCATAATGGTGCGTTCAATCAAGGGGCGAAATCGGTCGATGACTTGCTGGGCTTCGTTATTAAATGCATCGCGGCGGTGTGACAGCAAAATAAGCATGACTTCGCTGTCATTTACCGTTAACCCGCTAATCAGCGCAGTACCTTGTAAATAACTGGCGTATTGATGCGTTAAGCAATGCATCTCTTTCACCATGCCAGGTTTATAGATAGCAACCGTTTCACCACTTACACAGCGGCGGAACACATCGCCTGTTTGCCAAGTGACTGTTTCCAGTAAGCTTTCAGTCGATACGAGACAGCGAAACGCATCTTCTGTTTCTCGGTTGCGGCTTAGCGCCACGGCGCTATCAAAGCTGACATACCGGCGGATCACATCAAGTAAGGAAGCAAAAATATCAGTTTTTGACGTCGCTTCCGTCATGGCTGAGATTGCCGACAAAATCGCGTCGTTTTCTTCCCTTAAACGCTTTTCTCTTGCTTCAACACGACTGAGTTCAAATAAGGTTTCTTGTAAAGATTCAGAGTCTGAACGTTCAGAGGCCGATACGCGTTTCGACGTCATGATTAATCCTTATGAAATAACACAGCCGAGATCATTAAATTACCATGGGACAGTTCCCCACCTTTAAACAAGCCTTGTTCACCAAAGGTAAACGGGCAGACAAACGGCGCAGTGTATAAGGCCGTGTTGATATTGTCGGCGACTTGGTCAAGGCGATCTTTGACATGAAGCATACACCCCGCACAATAAATCGCCAGTCCACCGAGAGGTTGAGGCGTTCGCAGCGCATGATCGTTTGCCGATTCCACGACTCGACTTGCACGGGCAATCAACCCTTCACTGGTGCCTGTCATAAAGTGCGCGGTTTGCCCTACGGCTATTTGCGAGAAGAGTTCCATGTGCCCTTCTTGGTTAACAAACATGGGGTGTGACAAGGTGTAATAAGGTAAGCCGTGTATCTTGCCCGTTTGTGTCCCGAGCGGATACAAGGTTGATCGTGCGAACAGCGAGTCGCCTAAATCTAGCGTTTGCCCGGTTTCTTCTTCGTACCAGTCTTTATATACCGCCGATGCGGGTTTATGGTCCAAACTCACTAAGGTACGACCACGTACCTCTGTGACGACGGCCTTCTTGGTGGTGGCCGCATAACCAGAGTGGAATGAATAACTCACCCGTGCGGTTGGATAAAAAACACTGATTGCGATGCCAGATTGCGCGGTTTGCTCATTATCGAAAATGGCCCATCGTCCGCCGACGGTGTCGGCCGCAGCGGAGCCACCTATCACTGGGACCGATACGCCCAACTCTTCTCGAATGGCGGCTAACGTCGTTTCCTCATCACCCGGTGTACTGTGTAAAGCGATGAGTTTGGGGAGCTCGCCACAACGGCCGCTCTCTTCTATCGCTTGATTAAGCGCAATGCGCGCTGAATCGCGTATAGGACGATGGGCTTGGTGTGGCACGAGGGATGTGCCGTAACTCCCCTTTTCATCACTGCAAGCCCAGACGGCGGCTGTCGGCCCTTCGATATAACCGGCTTGCGTCATGACACCGCAGCAGGTCGTACACCCTATCAATGGCACGCCAGGGAAAAGCGCAACCATTGCTCGCTGAAGTGCATCAACATCGTATTGTTCCGTGCAGTAGAGCATTAAAAGCTTAGGTGCCTTTAGACGGCCCAATAAAGTGCGCGCCAGTGTTTGCGCGGCGTCTACTGCGTCTGGATTTTGTGTGCATGCCGTGGCTATTTTCATCTTAATGTGCGTTATTGTGCTCGCGATTTATCACGATTTTAATGATACCTGCATCAGGCGATCAAATCATTGCGCTAGTCGGCTGAAATAGTGGTTAAAATCACGTATCCTATTTCCCATTTATATCGCTAGAGTGCTCAACATGGATTGTCGACCCGTTGCGTTATTCGGTGGAGCCTGCGCCTTGGGTGCCACTATCGCCTACCAATTGGCCGCGAAAGGCTATACGCCAATTATTATTGATCACAATCGAACGGCAGCGCTCGATATCGTCGCTCATGATCCCAGAGTCAGGTTTAAAGAAGCACCTGTATTCACGCCCGGTACCCTCCAAGCCACGCTTGATCAGTGCACCGCGCAACTCTCCCCTTTTGTCGGTGCTGTTGTCGTGTCTGAGCAGGGGCATGCCTATATACAATCACTAGGGGGTGGTGGGCTGGATGCATTTTGTCAGATGGGGGCTCGTTGTGTCGTTATTCATACGAACAGCCATCTGAGCAACGCCCCCCTACTAAATGACAAGCTGGCTACAAATCGCCTGCAACGGATTAACAGTATAAGTTTCTGGTCGGATCACAATATTAACACTGATGTGGAAACATTACCGTCGCGTAAAAAGAGCGAAGTTTTATCTCCATTGGTATGTTTTCTTTTAAGTGATGAGTCAAATGGCATTAATAATCAAGAATTTAAGATGAATATATGAAAAGTAAAAAAAAGAAACATTCATAAATAAGCATTTCCTTTTATAATGACTACAAAATAGAATAAATAAGATTTAAACCGCAGTTTATCACTCGCTTTTGGGGTAATTAAATTTAAATTGATATCGATCAAAGACAAGGTTAAACCTCATCGGATTGCGAGGTAAATCTTGGGTTTTCCACTGCCAAGTTAGCGTGATCTTCTCCCCATTTCGGTCTAGCTGATCGCTAATTTCGATCTGCTTACTTCCTTCTTCTCCCCAATAAGCCGAATGTGGCTTTTTGTCTGAAACCACTGAAAAAATTACATTATCTTGTTCTTTACTCCAGGCGAACTCTATGAGCTGCTGAGATTGTGACGTGCCACAAAATCCACGTTCCCCTTCACAGTCTATAATGGTCAATCCAGGTGTATAGACCAGCGTCCTCCAGAAGAAAGCAACCACCAAAAGTGTAAGCATAACGATGATTTGCGCGAGTCGTCCTCGAGTGAGTTTTTCTGCTGCCATGAGTCGCTTTCTCCGTGTTACAGAGGTCAAAGTTTTATAAGAAAGGTAGGTAAGCCGCACTAAGTGTGTGGGTTAGACCCTGTTTTTTAACCAGTATCTACAGTATGATTCTGGTCGAAAATGCCATTTTTACAAAGAAATAGCAACGGAGTGTGCAAAGTGGTTAAAAACCATACGCAACGGGGCGTTTTCTTAAAAATGGTATGTTAACAGGCGAAGCGGAGGCTTCGTCCGTATCAAACGTGAGTGTAGTTAACTAAAAGTGGAAGCATGCAATATGAGCCAAGTTAAGCAGCTTGAACAAGACTACAACTACCGCGTTGTCCGCTTATTTACCCTAACAACCATTTTGTGGGGTATTGTGGGCATGGCTGTAGGTGTACTTATTGCCGCTCAATTAGTGTGGCCTGCACTGAACTTTGATATTCCGTATTTGACGTATAGCCGTCTGCGTCCACTGCACACCAACGCAGTGATTTTCGCTTTCGGTACCAGTGCGTTGTTTGCAACCTCTTATTATGTTGCGCAGCGAACTTGTCAAACACGGTTGTTCGGAGGGAAGTTAGCAGAGTTCACCTTCTGGGGTTGGCAAGCCATCATCCTTTCTGCAGCCATCTCGCTGCCAATGGGATACACCACCTCTAAAGAGTACGCTGAACTAGAGTGGCCAATTGATATCGCCATCGCGGTGGTATGGGTCGCATACGCTATCGTGTTCTTTGGCACGCTTATCAAGCGTAAAACGTCACATATTTATGTGGCCAACTGGTTCTTCGGTGCCTTTATTCTGACCATCGCGGTGTTGCACATCGTCAACAGCATGGCAATCCCTGTTTCACCGATGAAGTCTTACTCCATCTATGCTGGCGCAGTTGATGCGATGGTGCAGTGGTGGTATGGACACAACGCGGTTGGCTTCCTGCTGACAGCAGGCTTTTTGGGTATGATGTACTACTTCGTTCCCAAACAAGCGGGTCGCCCTGTTTACTCGTATCGACTCTCCATCGTCCACTTCTGGGCATTGATTTCGCTCTATATCTGGGCGGGTCCTCACCACCTTCATTACACGGCTCTGCCCGATTGGACACAGTCACTGGGGATGGTGATGTCGTTAATCTTGTTTGCACCTTCGTGGGGCGGGATGATTAACGGTATTATGACGTTGTCAGGTGCGTGGCATAAACTTCGCTATGATCCCATCTTGCGCTTCCTGATCGTGTCTTTGTCATTCTATGGCATGTCTACGTTTGAAGGCCCAATGATGTCGATCAAGACAGTTAACGCCTTGTCGCATTATACCGATTGGACAATCGGTCACGTTCATTCTGGTGCACTCGGTTGGGTCGCAATGGTCTCTATCGGCTCTATCTACCACTTGATTCCTAAACTGTTTGGTCAAGAGCGTATGTACTCAGTGTCTTTGGTGAACGTACACTTCTGGCTTGCCACGATTGGTACCGTGCTTTACATCGTTGCTATGTGGATTTCTGGTGTGATGCAGGGTCTGATGTGGCGCGCCGTCAACACTGACGGTACGTTGACATACAGCTTTGTGGAGTCATTGGAAGCCTCCTATCCGTTCTACTTCGTCCGCTTTATCGGCGGTGCGATTTTCCTATCAGGCATGTTCTTGATGGCTTACAACGCATATAAAACGATTCGTGCGCCTGAAGCTAGCTTGAAGTCGCTTGAGCCTGCGGTGTAAGGAGGACGATTAAATGAGTTCAAATCGCCACGAGATAGTAGAAAAAAACACAGGTTTGCTAGCGATTTTGATCATCGTTGCAATCAGCTTTGGTGCATTGGTGGAGATAACGCCATTGATTTACCAAAAGCAAACCACTGAACCGGTAGATAACCTTCGTCCGTATACAGCGTTAGAAATGGAAGGACGTGACATCTACATCCGTGAAGGATGCAACGTGTGTCACAGTCAAATGGTTCGTCCATTCCGTGCTGAAACCGAGCGTTACGGCCACTATGCCGTCGCAGGGGAAAGTGTTTGGGAGCACCCCTTCTTATGGGGCTCTAAACGTACCGGTCCTGACCTCGCCCGAGTTGGGGATCGTTACTCTGACGAATGGCACCGCGTTCACTTAATTAATCCACGTGACGTAGTACCTGAATCGAACATGCCTGGTTTCCCTTGGTTAGCAGAGAACAAGCTGGATGGGGAAACAACGGCCGCGAAGCTGAAAGTATTCCGTGACCAATTTGGTGTGCCATACACCGATGAGGACATCGAGAATGCCAAGGCGGCGGTTGAAGGTAAAACGGAGATAGAAGCGTTGATTGCTTATCTTCAGTCACTAGGTCACGCAATGAAGTAATAAGGAGGGCCTATGGATATCGGCACCTTTCATAGTATCTGGACAGTTGTCCTATTTGTGAGCTTCATTGGGATCGTTGTTTGGGCTTATAGCAAACGTCGCAAAAAGCACTTTGATGAAGCGGCTAACCTGATTTTCGACGATGAGGAGAACAATCAGGATAAGTCCAATAACAAGACAGGAGATAATCGCTAATGAGTACGTTTTGGAGTATCTTCGTAACAGTCATCGTACTCGGCACGATTGCTGGCTGTGCTGCTCTTATCATTTGGACAACCAAAGATAAAATGGGCGTCGCAGAAGGCGATGACATGGGTCACGAGTATGATGGTATTCGTGAACTCAACAACCCACTGCCTAAGTGGTGGTCGTACATGTTTTGGGCGACCTTGGTGTTTGGTTTGGGGTACCTCATCCTCTATCCGGGGCTGGGTAACTTTGCTGGCGTATTAGGTTGGAAAAGTTCGTACCAAGACGTAAGCAGTGTCGAGGAGTCGCGTGAGTTAATGGCAAAAGCGCAAGAAGCGCAGCATATTAACCAATATGCGATGGAGCTCGAGGCAGCTGACAAGGTGTTTGGTGAAGCATTCCGCAAACTGGCGTACCAAGAAGATGGCAAATCATTGCGTCCGATTACCCAAATCGCGCGTAATGAAGAAGCCTTGAAAGTGGGTCAACGTTTGTTTAGCCAAAACTGCGCGGCCTGCCATGGGTCGGATGCGCGCGGTCAGGCTGGTTTCCCGAACCTTACGGACGATGCGTGGTTGTATGGTGGTGAGCCTGAAACCATTAAAGCCACCCTTCTCCATGGCCGAAAAGGCAACATGCCGGCTTGGTTAGATACCATGGGTGAAGAAGGCGTTAAAGAAGTCGCCGCTTATGCACTGAGCTTGTCAGGTCGTAAAGTCGATCCGCAAATGGCTGCTAAGGGTAAATCTCGCTTTGTTGTATGTGCCGCATGTCACGGCACGGACGGCAAAGGTAACCCTGCCTTTGGTGCGCCGGATTTAACTGACAATATCTGGCTATATGGTGGCTCTCGCCGCGCCGTTGAGCAAACCATTCGTGGTGGCCGTCAAGGCGTGATGCCCGCGTGGGAAGCTCACCTTGGCGAAGAAAAAATCCAGATACTCTCTGCCTATGTATGGCGCTTGAGTAATCCTGAGGTAGAATAAGCACTTAGGTGTGATACAGCCCCTGCTTGCAGGGGCTTCTTAAATGTAAATGCTCAAACCGAGGAGCTTCTGATGGTAACACCCTGGTACAAGCAGTTTTGGCCTTGGTTCCTGATTGCCCTTCCCGCTTCTGTTGTCGTCGCGAGTTTGTTAACTGTGACCGTCTTTTCGATGAATTCCGTGTCTCTGGTGGCAGAGGACTATTACAAGAAAGGCAAGGCGATAAATGTTGACCTATCCAAACTGAAAGTCGCGGCCCAGCTGGGTGTTTCAGCGCAATTGTCGTCAAACAACCAGGCAATCGCGATAGCACTAGATAAGGGCGATCTCGCGTCATTTCCTGCGCTCAAGGTGCATATTCAGCACCGTACGCTCGAGCGAAAAGATGTGAACGTCATGGTAAACCCAAACCAAGCGGGGATTTATCATATCGATCTTGCTGAGCCAATATCCGGCCCCTGGTTTATCGAAATCACTTCATTCGATAAGCAATGGAAAGTGCACGGTCGTATCAATTTCCCTGTCTCAACTCCCCTGACGTTAACCGGTAAGCAGTAACCATGACCACGCCTTGTTATCACTGTGGTGATCCTGTACTAACAGGAGACACCTACCAAGTAGTGATTTTCGATAAACCCCGCCTTATGTGTTGCCCTGGCTGCCAAGCCGTGGCAACCACGATCGTAGACAGTGGTTTGAGTTCTTATTATCAGTATCGTACAGAGAACGCCGATAAGGCCGACCTCGTCCCCGAAGAGCTCAAATCACTGACGCTATACGATAATCAAGATGTACAACAAGAGTTTGTCCGCGATGTGGCAGACCAAAAAGAGGTGACGTTGTCACTTGACGGTGTCTCCTGCGCTGCGTGTGCGTGGCTGATTGAAAAGCAGTTACAACGCACAACAGGCGTCACACATATTCAGGTCAACACCACTACTAACCGCGCCCAGGTGCGTTGGGATGAGAGTGAAACTTCCCTGAGTACAATACTCACACACATTCATCACCTAGGTTATAAAGCGGCACCTTTTGAGGCTGACAGACAAGAGCAACAATACCATCGCAACATGAAGCAGTACTTATACCGATTGGGGATTGCTGGCTTGGCCACCATGCAGGTCATGATGTTAGCCGTGGCGATGTACTTCGAAGTGTTTGGCGATATGGACGAAACCTTTCGGAATTACTTCCGTTGGATAAGTTTAATCTTCGCGACGCCTGTCTTGCTTTACTCTGCGTTGCCCTTTTACACCAATGCTTGGCGGAACCTTAAGGCACGCACACTGGGAATGGATGTCCCCGTTTCTATTGCCCTATTATTTGCCTACTTCTCAAGCCTGTACGCGACTGTCACTGGAAAGGGCGAAGTCTTTTTTGAATCGGTGGCAATGTTTACCTTCTTCTTATTACTCGGGCGTTTTCTGGAAATGCGCGCACGCCGCACGGCAGCAGCAGCCAGCGCCAACTTGTTAAAACTGGTTCCCAAAATGGCGCGCCGCCTTAACGGTGAAGCCGTGCCAGCTAACAGTCTTAAAATAGACGATAACATTCGCGTATTGCCCGGTGAGCCCTTCCCTGCCGATGGACAAATATTGTCTGGCACAACCTCTGTCGATGAAGCCATGCTGACAGGCGAGTCACTACCTCAGACTAAGCAAGTGGGTGATGCCGTTTATGCCGGCACCATGAATGTGGAAGGGAATGTCGATATTTGTGTTACGAGTAATCACAAAGAGTCTCTCGTGGCTCATATTGTGCGTTTGCAAGATGAAGCTCAAATGGCAAAACCCAAGGTGGCAGTGTTGGCAGACCATATCGCGCGTTACTTTGTCGCCGCCATCTTAATTATTTCCGCATCGACTTGGCTCTATTGGCATTTTGTTCAACCTGACGATGCCTTTTGGATCATGCTATCCGTGCTTGTTGCGACCTGCCCTTGCGCATTATCACTCGCCACCCCCACGGCCCTGACTTGCTCAACATCGACCTTTGGCCAGCTCGGCATCATGTTACGCCGAGGTCACGTCTTAGAAACCTTAACCAAGGTGAATCGATTGGTGGTTGATAAAACAGGTACACTGACCGAGGGTGAGGTGAAAATTGATTCAGTCCACGTATTTGCTGCTGACATTAGCGAACAATCGGCCTTGAACATTGCGGCCAGCTTAGAAGGGTTTGCCAATCATCCCATCGCCAACGCGTTCCAATCAAAAGCGACTGAGTCTCTGACAGTCAAAGCGGCGGACAACCATATTGGTCAAGGGGTAAGCGGCGAGATCAATGGCCAGCATTGGCGTATTGGCAAGGCGGCGTTTGCTCTATCCTCGCCTAAAACGCACTATGATTCCTATCCCGTCGTGCTCAGTTGCGAGGGGCAAGCGGTGGCCGCGTTTTCACTGACCGATCCGATTCGTCCCAGTAGCGCACGCTTGATAGCCGCATTTAAACAAGCTGGGATCCAAACCACCATGCTAACCGGTGATCAATCGCGAAATGTTGAACAGGTCGCTAACCAGCTCGGCATTGATTCTGTGATTTCAGGGGTATCTCCTCAAGGAAAATTGGCGTACCTTCAAAGCCTTGATGATGATACCGTGACCCTGATGGTGGGTGATGGCGTCAATGATGCCCCCGTTTTAGCCGGTGCCCACTTGTCGGTTGCGATGGGAGGAGGCACTGATATCGCTAAATCGTCCGCCGATATGGTGTTGCTGAGTGACGATTTGGAAAAACTACTGACCGCCAGGCAGCTTGCCCAGCAAACTCGCCGTATTATCCGCGAAAACTTAATTTGGGCTTTAGGCTACAACATCACCATTCTGCCTTTGGCGGTTATGGGCTATGTCGCCCCTTACATAGCGGTGGTAGGTATGTCAGCAAGCTCAATCATTGTCGTGTCTAACTCGCTGCGCCTACTTAACAAAAAAGAGGATTAGCGTTATGGCTAGTTTGTATATTTTGATCCCCATCGCCATTATGCTGGTTTGCGTGGCGGCCGTCGTGTTTATCTGGGCCGTCAAATCCGATCAATTCGAGGATCTAGAACGACAAGGCTCTTCGATCCTTTTTGATGAAGAAGAACCGGAGAAAGACGCCGGCTCACAATCAAGCCAACCAACCGAACCTCACGCGTCGACGCAAGATGACAAACATTGATTTTATTGGTGCCCTCGTCATTGGCTTGTTGGGGGCGGGCCACTGCCTAGGGATGTGTGGTGGGGTCGCAGCGGCTATGTCGCTTGGCATTCCGCCACAAAAAGCCAAGTGGCCGTATCTTGTCTTGTATAACTTGGGGCGTATCAGCTCGTATACCCTTGCCGGCGCAATGATCGGTGGTACCGTGGCTTCATTGCTTGCTTTGTCTGATTTAACACAGCATCTTGCGGTATTGCGGCTGTTTGCGGCCATTATGATGTTGCTATTGGCAGCCTATATGGCTCAAGTATGGAATGGCCTTAGCTATATTGAACGGCTGGGTAGCAAACTCTGGCGATTTATTTCTCCGCTAACGTCCAAGCTAATGCCACTGCGTTCGCCATTATATGCCTATCCTTTTGGCCTTGTGTGGGGCTGGCTCCCCTGTGGGCTCGTTTACTCCGCGCTGAGTTGGGCCGCCGTTGCTGGCAGCGCATCCGGGGGCGGCCTTGTGATGCTTGGGTTTGGATTAGGGACGCTACCGGCGATGTTAACCGTTGGTGCCCTTGCCGAGCGGATAAAGCCCATTCTTAACAACCACGCACTGCGTTTGATATGTGCCACAATGTTGGCGCTTTATGGTTTTTATACGGCTTACTCCGCCCTCAAACTCCTGATATAAGGTCGACCTGGCACACAATCATGGTGTAATATGTATATTGACGTTTATCAATTTTAGGCAGGTGTATGGTGTCGAATAAGATCATCACTCGGCGGGTTCAGTCAGGCGGCTGCGCAATTCATTGTCAAGATTGCAGTATTAGCCAACTGTGTATTCCCTTTACGTTAAATGAGCAAGAGTTGGATCAACTGGATAGCATCATTGAGCGAAAAAAACCTATTCAGAAAGGCCAAGAACTGTTCAAAGCCGGTGATAATCTACGAGCGCTGTATGCGATTCGTTCAGGTACGGTTAAGACCTACACAATCACAGAACAAGGTGATGAGCAGATAACTGCCTTTCATCTCGCCGGCGATTTGGTAGGCTTTGACGCTATTAACGATAGTGAGCACCCCAGCTTTGCTCAAGCGCTAGAAACGTCAATGATTTGTGAGATCCCCTACGACACACTTGATGACCTCTCTGGGAAAATGCCCAAGCTTCGCCAACAAATCATGCGACTAATGAGCAATGAGATAAAAGGTGATCAGGATATGATTTTGCTGTTATCGAAGAAAACAGCTGAAGAACGTCTGGCCGCTTTCCTTTATAGCCTCTCGAAGCGCTTTGCTCAGCGTGGATTCTCTCCTCGAGAGTTCCGCCTTACCATGACACGAGGTGATATTGGTAACTACCTGGGTCTCACCGTTGAAACTATCAGTCGCTTATTAGGCCGCTTCCAAAAGTCAGAAATATTGGCCGTCAAAGGTAAATACATCACGGTTCTAGACTTAGAAGAGCTTGCACGTCTTGCGGATGAAGAGTGCTTCGTTTAGCGAATAAAAGTAAATAAGTTGTTAATAAATGGCGCTTTATGCGCCATTTCTCTTTTTTGCTCAATGGTGAACAATTTCTTTCGCGTGAACGGACTAAGTAGGTTAAAGTGAAATTAACCGATGCATCTGTGCAAAGGAGGCAGATATGTCTAGGTACACGAACCTGCTCGTCGTCATTGATCCTTCCCAAGAACAACAACCTGCACTTTCACGTGCGGTCACGCTTAGCCAGCGAAGTGATGCAAAGGTTAAGCTCACCCTCTTTCTTGCCATTTATGACTTTTCATACGAAATGACATCTATGCTCTCATCAGATGAGCGGCAAGCAATGCGCCAAGGTGTGATGCACCAGCGTGAAGAATGGATGAATGAGGTTATTCAAACGCACCAAGCTCAAGAATGTGAGATCGAAAAAGTCGTGGTATGGCATAACCGCCCTTACGAAGCGATTGTCGAACGCGTGCTGAGCCACCACCACGATTTGGTGGTTAAAGCGACACACCAGCACGACACACTAGGCTCTGTCATCTTTACGCCCACCGATTGGCACTTGTTACGCAAATGCCCAAGTTCAGTGTTATTAGTTAAAGATCATGGTTGGCCAGATAAAGGCAAGATAGTCGCCTCTGTTCATGTGGCATCTGAAACCGAAACTCACGCTGAGCTCAACGACAAATTGGTCGATGAAGGGAATATCATGAGTGCCATGCTAGGGGCTGAGTTGCACCTGGCTAACGCCTACCCTGCTACGCCGGTGAATATTACTATCGAGCTGCCTGACTTTGATCCAACATCGTATACCGATGCGGTACGAGGCCATCACCTCACCGCAATGAAAGCCCTGCGTCAGCGCCATCACATCGAAGAAACACGCACGCATGTCCAAGAAGGATTGCCGGAAGATGTTATCCCTAACATTGCCCGGGAGCTGGATGCAGAGCTTGTCATTCTCGGGACCACAGGGCGCACTGGCTTATCCGCGGTGTTCATTGGGAATACCGCAGAGCATATGATTGATCAACTCGACTGTGACTTACTTGCCATCAAACCTGATGGTTACATTAGCCCACTCGACCCTCGCGCTAACGATTAACCTTTCTCATTCCATCATACAGCAGGCAGTGGCATTCACTGCCTGCGGGTGACTGGCATTTGTGGTCAAAATCCGTATCATACCCGCCATTCATGCACACTGGCAGTGTAATGCGTTTACCTTGCCTGACAACGCGATAGTACTTATGAGCACCGAAGAGCTGAGCAAAGCACAAAAATACGGATTTAATAAACTACAAAAGCGCATTCGTCGCAACACCGGACAAGCGATTGCCGACTTTAATATGATCGAAGATGGCGACCGCATCATGGTTTGCTTATCAGGCGGCAAAGATAGCTATACCTTGCTTGATATGTTGCAAAGCCTGCAAAAGAGCGCGCCAGTTTCATTCCAACTCATTGCGGTCAACTTAGATCAAAAGCAACCTGGGTTTCCTGAGCACATTTTGCCAGAGTATTTAGAGGGCTTGGGCGTCGAGTACAAAATTGTTGAAGAAGACACTTACTCTATCGTCAAAGAGAAAGTGCCTGAGGGCAAGACAACCTGTTCACTATGCTCGCGACTTCGCCGCGGTATCTTATATCGCACAGCAAAAGAGCTGGGTGCCACCAAAATTGCATTGGGCCATCACCGAGATGACATACTAGAGACCTTGTTCTTGAACATGTTCTATGGCGGCAAGATGAAAGGCATGCCACCGAAGCTCGTCTCTGATAACGGCGAACATGTGGTGATCCGTCCACTGGCCTATTGCCGAGAAAAAGACATTGAGCGTTATTCAGAGCAAAAAGCCTTCCCGATCATTCCGTGTAACCTTTGTGGCTCACAGCCCAACCTACAACGCCAAGTGATCAAAGATATGCTCCGAGATTGGGACAAGCGCTACCCAGGCCGCATTGAGACGATGTTCCGAGCAATGCAAAATATCGTCCCCTCGCATATGGCCGATACCGAGCTGTTTGATTTTAAATCCGTCGCAGCGGGTATGGCGTTTGAGGGGGATGGTGATACCGCATTCGATAAGGAAAACTTTACCGATCCGGCGCCCGTTTCAGAGAGCCCTGTCGAGGTTGACCCCAACTTATCACTCGACGTGGTCAATGTCGGCACATAGTGTTTGAAGCATGACAGAATTGTCGTTGGCCCTAAATGGCCTGCTAATAAAAACGCCCACTTTAAACAGTGGGCGTTTTTTGCCGTTTCAGCCTTCACATCATGCGCATTATGTCTTTGAAGCTCAGTGCAGACTTAAAGTCTTTATCCGTTTATCCGTTTTTCGGCAACCAAGGCGACACCTTGATGGGAGCGTCTGGCAGCGTTAACGTGGCGCTATCGCCAAGATGATTGACATCTATAATGGCTTGGTGAGCATCGATTGGGTATTTTGTTCCCTCACTGCTAGTCACCGCACCAGTCACCGAGGGCGCAAAATGCAAGACGACTCCCTGTGTCTTCGGCATAAACCAAGAAGCAAACATCCCGCCTAAATTTTCCATCATCGTATCCATCTGAGGCAACCAGCCCTGAATCTGCTGGCTGGTTAATTTCTTTCCTACTGGCTGATCAACCAATACCTGGAACGAAATATCGCAGTTACGATCGGCGGGCGTTTCAACAAAGATATCCGGATTCACTTTGCGGAGCTGGTTATCGAGAGGAAGCGGCAGCGCTTGAGAGGCTGGAATATCAAAGGCTTCATAATGCTCTTCCTTGCTCATCCATGCGCGAGAAATCGGGCAAACCTCTCCCGACTCGGCCGAGACCATAAAATACGCCACACCAATATCAGGGTGCCCTTCTTCCACGTTATGTTTAAGCTGAGTAAATAGCTTGCTATAGCTAAAACGGTATGTATCGGCACTGGCCGGGACACTCACCATTCCCAGCAAAACCAGTACACTGGCTAGTTTTTTCATCAGAACTCCAGTTGCAGGCTCAAAGCGTATCAAGCGTCAAAGGTGTCTTGGTCAGATGACGACGGAGTCGTACTATTCGACGCTCTTTCTTCATTCTCATTTTGTGACACTGTCACCTCCACACCAACGCCAAACATTTCTCGGTAAATCACACCTTTAACATTGAAGAGAAAGGGTAACGCCCAAACCAAGGCAAAGCCAGCGGTGGCAAAAGAAATGAGAAATAGCACGCCGACAACGGCATAAATGGTTGCCATTTGGAACAATTTCTTGTTTACCGCCCGGAAGGATACGGTGAGAGCTTTAACCGGCGTGAGGCGTTTTTCACAAATCAATAACGGCGACATGGAAAACGCCATCGCAACATAAAGGCTCAGTAATGGAAAAATCATGCTCGCCACACTTTGCAATGTCGCCGACAGGCAGATCACGACCGTCACGGGTAAAGCAAACACGAGCCCTTTTAGTAGATGGCGTGGTTTAGAGCGAAAGCCTATAGCGTGACTCAAGCCCATTAAGCTCGCCCCCGCATATAATGGCGCAATCAGAACCTCGGAAGTAAAATTCGCTAACCACACGGATGAAATCATATCTGTGGTGAGCTCACGTTGACCGACCAATGCCTCAAATAAATGCGACGGCGCCCCCAACAACAACGTCAGCATCAGCATTAAGATACCTATTTGAGTCGCGAATAGGCACAAGGTGGCGGGCAAAAACGACCAAAAGTGCTTGAAGGTCTGAGAGAAGGCTTCTTTGATTATCTCAAAAGGATCGAGCCGGTAGCGACCGTTTAGCGCTGTTTCTACCGACCCACCGATATGTAAAGCATTGTTGTATTCTTGTTGACTCATAATCGTTATCTATCATGACTAATGCACCCAGTATATCTGACTGTAACCCATAGCCAAAAATCATTCTGACAAATAAGGAAAAATAACCAGATCAGCTTTGCGTTGACAATGGTCTGGTTTAGGCTGGACACCTTATCGAACAACAGACACCAAAGTGCCAAAACGAGCGAAAAACTGCTTTAACTTCGACTGACACGCGTCTATTATGCGCCGTCTGTTTTATGGGTACGAATGTACAAGACAATTTGCCAGGTAGAGAGAGAACGAACCATTGAAGCACGCAAATGTATCTCACAAACCGGTTGTCGAGCTCGCGTCACTAACCAAAAGTTTCGACGGCAAAGAAATCATCTCCCGTTTCAACCTAACGGTCAATAACGGAGAATTCCTAACGATCCTTGGCCCTTCAGGCTGTGGCAAAACAACCGTACTGCGTTTGATTGCGGGGCTGGAAGATGCCGACAGTGGTGCTGTCGTTATTGATGGCAAAGATGTCACGACCCTCCCAGCAGAAAAACGCAATGTAAACACTGTCTTTCAAAGCTATGCGCTTTTCCCACATATGACAGTGTTTGAAAACGTCGCATTTGGCCTGCGCATGCAGGGCGTGAATCATCACCATATTGAACCTCGGGTGATGGAAGCGCTGCGAATGGTACAGCTTGACCATTATGCCTCTCGTAAACCTCATCAATTGTCTGGCGGACAGCAGCAACGTATCGCGATTGCACGCGCCGTGGTCAATAAACCGAGCGTGCTCTTGCTGGATGAATCCCTCTCTGCACTCGATTACAAACTGCGTAAACAAATGCAGATGGAGCTGAAACAGCTGCAACGCAAACTGGGGATTACGTTTATCTTCGTTACCCACGACCAAGAAGAAGCCCTGTCGATGTCCGATCGCATTATCGTTATGCGTGATGGCGAAATCGAGCAAGACGGCTCACCGCGTGAGATATATGAAGAGCCTAAGAATTTGTTCGTGGCACGCTTTATTGGTGAAATCAATGTCTTTGATGCCAATGTGATTAAACGCATCGATGACAAACGTATTTGGGCCCGAGTCGAATCACGTGAGTGTGAGGTCTATTGCAAGCTCGATGTCCATCCAGGTGACGCTATCAAGGTATTGCTTCGCCCTGAAGACATCCGCTTGGAAGAAATTCATGGTAATGCTAAGCCCAATGGTATTGTGGGCTATGTACGCGAGCGAAATTACAAAGGCATGACCCTCGACTCGGTCCTCGAGTTGCCATCAGGGCAAACCGTGATGGTGAGCGAGTTCTTCAATGAAGATGACCCTGACGTCGATCACTCCATCGATCAGAAAGTGGCTCTGACGTGGGTAGAAAGCTGGGAGGTGGTGCTGGCCGATGAAAAAGCTTAATCTGCAAACCGCCATCGTGGGTTTGGTCGTAGGTTGGTTGCTGATCTTTGTTTTTTTACCCAACCTAATGATTATCGCGACCAGTTTTTTAACGCGCGATGACGCCGATCTTGTCGAGATGACCTTCACGCTGAGCAATTATGCGAAACTGCTCGATCCTCTTTATGCGAAAGTAGTCTGGCACTCTTTCTACATGGCGGCCTTGGCAACCCTGATCTGCCTACTCATTGGCTATCCATTTGCGTTTATCATTGCCAAAATGCCTAAAAATACACGTCCTTTGATGCTGTTTTTAGTGATTGTTCCGTTTTGGACCAATTCTTTGATCCGTACGTACGGGCTAAAAATATTTCTTGGTACCCGTGGGCTACTCAATGAAAGCATGATGTGGCTTGGCTTGATAGAACGCCCCGTTCGCATCATGTACACCGAGTATGCGGTTATGGTTGGCCTTGTCTATATTTTGCTGCCATTTATGATCCTGCCTTTGTACTCGAGCATCGAGAAACTCGATCGCAGCTACCTTGAAGCGGCGCGTGATTTAGGCGCCAACAAATTCCAGTGTTTTATGCGTGTGATCCTGCCATTGACCACACCCGGTATTATTGCTGGCAGTTTGCTGGTCATTCTTCCCGCTCTAGGCATGTTCTACGTCTCGGATTTGCTGGGGGGAGCGAAAAACCTACTGATCGGCAATGTGATTAAGAGCCAGATTTTGAACGTTCGTGATTGGCCATTTGGCTCAGCCGCCAGTATCTCTCTGACGGTGTTAATGGGCCTGTTGCTGTTTGCATATTGGCGTGTGGGTAAGTGGATGAATCGCAAGGAGGCCTTATCATGATCCGGTGGCTAAGGAATAGTTTTCTCTCCTTGGTTTACGCCTTCCTTTACATCCCAATTCTGGTGTTGATCGTTAACTCGTTCAATGCCAGCAAATTTGGCATGAGTTGGAAAGGCTTTACTTGGGAGTGGTATGGGCAGCTGGTCAATAATCATAGCCTGATGCAAGCGGCGGGTAACTCATTAACCATTGCGGTCTTTTCTGCTAGTGCTGCCGCCATTATTGGTAGCTTGACTGCCGTTGCCCTCTTTCGCTACCGCTTTCGCGGTAAACAGTTTGTCAATGGCATGCTTTTTGTAGTGATGATGTCCCCGGACATTGTGATGGCTATTTCGTTATTGGCGCTATTTGTGTTGATGGGCGCGCAACTGGGATTTTTAACCCTACTGCTCTCTCATATTACTTTCTGCCTACCATTCGTGGTCGTCACGGTATACAGTCGCTTAAATGGCTTTGACGTTAAAATGCTTGAAGCCGCGCGTGATTTAGGCGCGAGCGAATGGGTGATCCTCACCAAGATTATTTTGCCACTGGCGGCTCCTGCGGTCGGTGCAGGTTGGCTACTGAGTTTTACCCTCTCGCTGGACGACGTTATCGTTAGCTCATTTGTGACCGGGCCAAGCTATGAAATTTTGCCCTTAAAGATTTATTCGATGGTTAAAGTGGGCGTATCACCCGAAGTGAATGCACTTGCCACTATCATGTTATTGGTGTCGTTAGTGTTGGTCATGTGCTCGCAATGGCTCGCGAAAGACAGGTTAAAGTAACCCTTGCGCTAGGGCTGCTATTCCACCAGCAGCCCTTTTTTCTATCTGTATCCTCTTGCGTTACTGCTCCAGAGCCAGAATCTCCTCCACCAGCTTCGGCACGAGCGTGCTCGCCTTCCCGTAACGCCGTTCATTAAATTCACTTTCCACAGCGCTGGGCTCCAAGTTTATTTCAATAGTGTGCGCACCATGCATCGCCGCTTCGTGCACAAACCCCGCCGCTGGATACACCGCCCCAGAGGTGCCAATAGAAACAAACAGATCCGCTTGATTGAGTGCATCATGAATTTGCCCCATTCCCAGAGGCATCTCTCCGAACCACACCACGTGTGGCCTCAACGGTGCGGGCATCTGGCAACAATGGCAGTGATCGGACACCTGGATATCACCCGTCCAATCGATGGTTTGCTGCGAGTGGCTACAACGCGCCTTTAACAGCTCACCATGCATATGAATGATATTGTGCGTGCCGGCGCGCTCGTGGAGATTATCAATGTTTTGGGTCACAACGAGCACACTGGCCTCGGTTTCCTGCTCTAGGCGTGCCAGTGCCTCATGGGCCGGATTGGGTATGATCTCTCCTTGTAACTGCCGCCGACGATCATTATAAAACTGTTGAACAAGGGTCGGGTTTCTCTCAAAGCCCTCAGGCGTTGCAACGTCTTCAATATGATGCTCTTCCCAAAGGCCATCTTGATCTCGAAAGGTTCTAATCCCTGACTCTGCAGATATTCCCGCGCCTGTCAAAACTACGATGTGTCGATAAGGGAATGCCATACGCCGTTCCTATGCAAGTGACCTGTTTATTTATTTTATAACACTCTCACGCTTACCATTGAAGTAGTAAGGGTTTAGACCTTAGTCGTTGACTCTAATCACAAAAAGATAATGCAACGACTGGCTAGACCAATGCCGCGCTTCGCTTGGGTTACAATGTCGGCTTACTTCTCGCATCTGTTATCCATTATGAAATTAGAACATTATTACACTGAACAAGATGGCAAACTGATTTTTACTCGCCAGCAAGCAAGTGACTTTGCTAAACGTATCGCTGGCGACTTTAACCCGATTCATGACACAGACGCTTCACGGTTCTGTGTGCCCGGGGATTTGCTGCTTTCTATCTTATTGGCCAAAACAGGGATCAGCGAGCAAATCGAGATTCAGTTCAATGGCATGATCAGTGCCAATACGCCCTTGTCGATTATCGAAACAGACGATGGCGTTACCGTCGTCGACGATAATCAAAAGCTTTATCTCACCATGACACGCCATGGACAAACACGTCACGATAAAGCATTAGCAACAGAGATCGCCGAGCACTACGTGCAGTTTTCCGGTAAGAACTTCCCGCATATCATGGTGCCGCTAATGCGGGAGCAACAAATGATGATTAACACTGAACGTCCACTCGTCATGTACGAGAAAATGAGCTTGGCGTTTGATGATCTCTCAATCAACTCTGCCGATGTCGCTTTATCGGATTCGGTGATGCAAGTGAGCGGCAAACGCGGAAAAGTCGATCTTGCTTTTGATTTTATTGTCGATGGGCGGCGTGTGGGACACGGATGCAAAACGATGGTTGCCAGTGGTTTGCGCCCCTACTGCGAAGAGGCCATTCAAAACCTAGTAGAGCGTTTTAATGCCAGAAAACAGGCCTACTGCGCTACGCCCGCCACGGAGTAATTTTCTTCCCAGAAGCCTTTGGCTCTGATCTATAGTTAAATCAGAGCCAACGCTGAAGGAAGTTGTTATGGAATCCAATAGCTTGGTCGAGCTTATCGATCGTCTCCCGAAAATCCCCAAAGTCGTGCAAGAGTTGATTGAGTTGGTCAACAGCCATGACGCTGAGCTTAATCAAATCGCCGAAAAAATCGCCTACGACCAGGTCATTTCCGCGCGAGTGCTTCGCTTGTCTAATTCAGCCTATTTTGGCCGCGCCCGAAACGTAGGCTCTGTCAACGAGGCCGTTATCCGGCTAGGTCTAGGCCCTGTGAGAACTCTGGTGGTGTCTAGTGCACTGATGAGTGCCTTTGACGTCGATGACGAAGTGGATATGGATGCGTTTTGGCAACACACTTTCGAAATTGCAACCTTGAGTAAAGCCTTAGCAAACGCATTAAGAATGGACGGTAACGAAGCATTTACCGCCGGCATGCTCCATAATCTCGGTGAGCTGCTGATCATGACCACCGCTTACGACAAGCTGGACCGTATCAATCTGCACATGGAGGCGGGTAAGCCCAAGCAAGAAGCCCAGCAGCTTATTTTGGGGATCACCAGCGCCGAGTTAGGTGGAGAGCTCGCACAAACTTGGAACTTTCCCCAGCGCTTAAGCGATGCAATTCGTTATCAGTTTTCGCCCGTACACGATGAGCAGTTTTCGCCATTGGCGGGCATACTTCGCTTAGCCAACAAAATTGACGCCGCTTGGGGCGAGTTTGTTACCACCGACTCTAAGCTTGATTGGCTCGACCAGCAGCTCGAGTACAACATTCTCGGTTTGCCTAAAACCGTGGTCGCTAATATCGACGATGTCATTGGATCAGGGCGTGAAATGGCCAGAATGCTTAAATAACAATGGCGTCTCTATCACCACGTGGGCGCAGTATATGAACCACGTGGTGCTTTCTAAAAGCAATGCTGAATCGCAAGGTATTTATTGCGGATGTGCTCTATCAGCAAACGTACTTTTTTAGGTGGCTGGCGAGTGAATGGATACACCGCATAAATCCCGAGTTTTTTGCCCACTTGGTCAGGAAAAAGATCAACCAATACGCCCTGCATCAAATCGTCATACACCAAACAACGCGGTACATACGCGATGCCATGGCCACTTAGCGCACCTTGTCGCAGGGCGATGGGGTTATCGGTCGAAAAGTTGCCGGCCACTTTAATCACTTGGTTTTTATGCTCGCCTTTAAACTCCCAGTCACTGGCTCCCGTGGTTTGGTAGGCATATTGCAGACAATTATGCTGTTTTAACTCGATAGGATGTTGCGGCCGCCCATGACGCGCAATATAGCTGGGCGCCGCACATACCACCCATTGTGAGTCGATAATATGGCGAGCAATTAAGCTAGAGTCCTCGAGGTAGCCGGTGCGGATAACCAGATCAAACCCCTCATCAATTAAATCAACAAAGCGATTGTCCAACGACATATCGATATTGAGACCAGGGTATTGCCCACAAAACGCCGCCACCGCTTCGGCCAACAACAGTTCCCCAGAAATGGTCGGCACTGAAATTTTTATTTGGCCCGTTATCGCCTCCCCAAACCCTGCGACCGCATCAAAGGCTTCATCAGCGGCCTGCTTCACATTTTTTGCACCTTGATACAAGGTACGTCCGGCATCAGTCAGTGTCAGCTTACGCGTGGTGCGATACAAAAGCTGCACTCCCAACCCCTCTTCGAGCTTTTTAATCCGCTTGCTAACTACGGAATTTGTCAGGGAATTTATTTCCGCTACCTTGCTAAAAGAGCCTAATTCGGCGACTTGAGCAAAGAGGACAAGATCATCTGTTTTCGGCATATTATGTCAATTATGGAAGTAATTATTTTCATTATTTCCATATATCAGAAAAATGCAAACGCGTAATGTCACATACGGTTAACATCGAGTCACCGAGCTGTCAGCAAAATAACAACACATTGGTGACTTGTTTATTCAACGTGATTCAACGGAAGAGACACCTAATAAGGAACCCTTATGACAGATACCCTATACGCCCTCGTCGCGTTCTCACCCATCGTGGTCGCGGCTATCTTACTGGTCGGCTTAAATTGGCCAGCCAAGAAGGCGATGCCCGTTGCCTTTATCATGACAGTCTTAATCGCACTCTTCCAGTGGCAGATGAGTGCGGCACGCGTATCGGCCTCCATCGCACAAGGTTTAATCATTACAGCAGCCGTACTTTGGATCGTGTTTGGTGCCATCCTTTTGCTCAACACCTTAAAGCACACTGGCGCGATTACCGTAATTCGCAACGGCTTTACCACCATCTCCGATGATAGACGTATTCAGGCCATCATCATTGCATGGTGCTTTGGCTCGTTCATTGAAGGGGCATCAGGCTTCGGCACCCCCGCTGCCATTGCGGCGCCGTTATTGGTCGCCATTGGCTTCCCTGCTCTCGCCGCGGTTGTGGTGGGGATGATGATTCAATCTACGCCTGTCTCCTTCGGCGCAGTGGGCACACCTATTATCGTGGGCGTAAACAAAGGGTTAGACAGCCATGCAATTGGACAAACACTCACCGTCAATGGCAGTGATTGGGCAACCTACCTGCAGTCTATTACCACGCAAGTGTCATTTATTCACGCGGTGATTGGCACACTGATGCCTTTGCTAATGGCAATGATGTTGACCCGATTTTTCGGTAAGAACAAGAGCTGGAAAGAAGGCTTAGAGGTGGCGCCATTTGCGATTTTCGCCGGGTTAGCATTCACCGTTCCTTATGCCCTCACCGGCTGGTTGTTAGGACCTGAATTCCCTTCATTACTCGGAGGTCTAGCAGGGATTGTGCTTGTCACCACCGCGGCACGTAAAGGCTTTTTAGTGCCGAAAAACCAGTGGGACTTTGATGATGAGTCGACGTGGCCGACCCATTGGCTGGGCTCGCTGAAGATGGATCTTAAGGTTCAAGAAAAGCCGATGAGCATGGCCATGGCCTGGACCCCTTATATTTTGTTGGCGGTTTTCTTGGTGATCAGCCGCGTTAGCCCGACGGTCAAGACGGCACTGACCGATGTCAGCCTCGGTTTCTCCTCTTTGTTTGGTGAAACAGGGGTCAACGCCGCCATTCAGCCACTTTATCTACCGGGCGGTATCCTTGCGTTCGTGGCTTTATTAGCCGTGTTGCTGCAAGCGCGTCAATTGTCACCGCTGGTAACGGCTGCGCGTGAATCGAGTAAAACACTGATTGGCGCAGGATTTGTCTTGGTGTTTACCATTCCCATGGTACGGATTTTTATTAACTCAGGCGTTAATGGTGCTGATTTGGTGAGTATGCCAGTCATGACCGCACGCTTTGCGGCCGATTTAGTGGGGAATGGCTTCCCAGCGTTAAGCGCCACCATTGGGGCGTTGGGCGCTTTTATTGCTGGCTCCAATACGGTGTCCAATATGATGTTTAGCCAGTTTCAGTTTGAAGTGGCACAAACGTTAGGCGCATCGACCGTGGTGGTAATTGCCCTGCAAGCCGTTGGTGCCGCAGCTGGCAACATGATCGCCATCCATAATGTGGTCGCAGCATCCGCGACGGTAGGCTTACTCGGCCGTGAGGGCGTGACGCTACGGAAAACCGTCTTACCCACCATTTACTATCTGATTGCAGCGGCGGTTATTGGCTTGGTGTTAATCAATGTATTGCAATTTGCCGATGTCCTCTCCGGGGCGTAATCTTACATGTTATTGGCCGAGCTACCTCTCGGCCTTTCTCTCCACAAGCGGGCCAGCTAGGCTGACCCCAGCCTTTGTCGTAACGTAAAGGAAAGGAACGCTTATGAATACCCCATCACGTTTGTCGTCATCACAGCAACAAGCATTTATTTCGACCTTGACCGACATCGTGGGCGAAAACAACGTACTCACTGAGACAAGCCAGACCCAGCATTATCGTACAGGCTTTCGCTCGGGAGGCGGCCCTGCGCTGGCGGTTATTTTCCCCACCTCTTTGGTGATGCAATGGCGAGTGCTCCAAGCATGTGTCGACGCGGATGTGGTGATGATCATGCAAGCCGCGAATACGGGCTTAACCGAAGGCTCAACCCCCAAAGGCAGCGACTACGACCGTGATGTGGTAATTATCAACACTACACGCCTAGACGGATTACAGCTTCTCGATAACGGCAAGCAGGTACTGAGTTTTCCCGGAACAACATTGCACCAGTTAGAGCAGACGCTCAGGCTTCTTAAGCGCGCGCCGCATTCGGTCATCGGTTCGTCGTGCATTGGCGCATCGATTGTCGGTGGTGTGGCCAATAATTCCGGTGGTGCATTGGTCAAACGCGGCCCAGCTTATACCGAGTATTCTTTGTTCGCACAGTTGAACCAAAATGGTGAACTGACGCTGGTTAATCATTTGGGCATAGCCCTAGGTGATGACCCAGAAGCTATTCTCTCGCGCGTTGAGCATGGTGATTACACCGCCGATGATATTACCTATGACGAGCGCAAGGCGTCTGCTGATGACTACGAGCAGATCTTGCGTGATGTCGATGCTGACAGCCCCGCGCGCTATAACGCCGACAAACACCGCTTACATGAAGTGAGCGGCTGTGCGGGGAAACTTGCCGTATTTGCCGTGCGTCTTGATACTTACCCGATCCCTGAGCGCGAGCAAGTTTTTTACATTGGCACCAACAACCCAGATGTGCTTAATACCCTGCGCCGCCGTGTTCTGAGCGAACTCTCTCACCTGCCAGAGGTGGCTGAGTATATGCATCGTGATGCCTTTGATATCGCCGAGCGTTACGGAAAAGATGTGTTTTTAGCGATTGGTCGACTGGGAACAGATGCAATCCCGAAAATGTTTGCCTTGAAAGCAAAAATAACCGCCTGGCTAGACAGTGTTCCCCTACTGCCTAAAGCATTACCCGATAAAGTGATGCAATACGCCAGTCAGCTTTTTCCACAGCACTTGCCCAAACGAATGCTCGCATTTCGCGATAAGTTTGAACACCATCTAATATTCAAAGCCTCAGATGAAGGGATAGAAGAAGCCTCGGCGTTTCTGAGCCGCTTTTTCACCGAACACGCAGACAGTGATTATTTTGCCTGTAGTGAGGATGAAGCGAAAAAAGCCATGCTTCACCGCTTTGCGGCAGCCGGTGCGGCGATTCGCTACCACACCATGCACAGCCGTGATGTGGAAGACATTCTCGCGTTAGATATCGCGCTTAAGCGCAACGAGACCGAGTGGGAAGAGCACCTGCCCATCGAGATAGAACAAGAGATGGTCGCCAAGCTTTATTACGGGCACTTTTTCTGCCACGTCTTCCATCAAGACTATGTGGTGAGAAAAGGTGCGGATGTGAGTGCGATTAAGGCGAAAATGCTGGCGCTGCTCAATGAACGAGGCGCTAAGTATCCTGCCGAGCATAACGTAGGTCACCTCTATGCGGCGGAGCCGGACTTAGCTAACTTTTATCACCAGTTAGATCCTACCAATAGTTTTAACCCAGGGATCGGTAAAACGGGGAAACAAAAATACAGCGCTGATTGCCAGTGCCTGGACCATCAATTGCGCCAACAGACAGGTGCTTCCTCCTCTTCCGTCACTCAGGCGCATTCGTGAGCGCTAATCGTTAACGGGGAGCGGCAACACCGCCAACGGTGAGGTATCACTCTCCGTTGGCGGAGGTTTCATTACAGGGACGGCTTCTCGCGAATAAAACGCGCAAAACGTGGAATGCCTTTTTGGGTGACACCGTTATGGCGCACCAAGATAGTACTACCAACCTGTGGCGGATCAGCCCGCTGCGCATCACTAAAGCCAGATCCCACGCTAAACTCGGTGCCGTCAGCCAGGCGTACCACCAGAGAGCCCATCAAACCTTGTAACCGCCCTTTGCCAGGGTTCATCCCTACCACAGTCACGTCTTTTTCTTGGTAGGTTTTCAACTTAACGACGCTTTCTACCCGCTGACCCACATACACACTATCAGGGTGATGCAGCATCAAGCCCTCACCGCCTGCTTCATCGATGGTAGCCAACCTCTCCTTAAGTGCTTCATTGCTCGTCACAGGCTTCTGTGGGACATACGCTAAGTGCGGCGATGCTGTCTTAGATACGATCTGTTTTAACGCTGTATAGCGTGTTGAGAATTGGCCTGGATGATCGGGCATATCAAACGCATAAAAGCGAATACGCTGCCACGCATCTTCATTCGGCGTATCATCAAGCACAGTGCGTAGTACGGCTTGAAACTCTCCTCGTCCTGCCCATAACTCGCCATCTAAAGGTGTCTGGGGAAGCGATTGGATAAACGCTTCAGGGGCATGAATAGGATTGCCTTGCCGCGTCAATAATCGAGATCCTGTCCAGTAAGCACGGATCCCATCGAGCTTTTCACTGGCCCAATAACCACGATAGTCTTGTTCGGCAATCTGTCCGTCAATACCATGCATCAACGCTGGCGCCGACGGTGCAGCATCAGCATCACTGGTAGGAAACAGGGTAAAGGCGGAGAGTAAGCATAGAGTAAAAGGATTTAGGCGTGCCATGGCATTCCTCCTTAGTGGTAAGGAGCATACGCTAGCGCGATAGAAGGCGTATCAACATGCCTTTATTTTTTATTGGTAGAGAACGCGTGTTCACGGTGAACAATGGGCAGGTGTTACATCGTCCACCGTGAAATGACTCGTGAAAGCCCGTCCGCTATGAAATCTTTGATCATCAAGCTTGGCTGGCAAACGCATAGATAAAAGTGCCGTTTTTTATCGCATCAATCACCCGGGCCGATAAATAGCTAGGTAACGCTGGGCAGCCCCAACTTCGACCGAGTTGGCCACTTTGTTTGATCACGTTCGGATGGGCATAATCGGCACCGTGAATAACAATCGCTCTTTCACGTGCATTGTCATTTAGCCCCTTTGACAAACCATCGAGGCGTAATGAATAGCCATGTTTGCCATGGTAGGTTTCAGCCGCGCGATAGACCCCCAATGATGTTTTTAGCGAGTTGATTCTGTTAGAAAACTGCTTTGCATATAAAGCGCCGCTATTTTTGCCATGAGAGACATAAGAGCGAAATAGCATTTGGCGTTTTTTCACATTGATCACCCAAAACCGCTTTTCTGACGACGGTTTTCCGTAATCAATCAGTGTCATCACCGGCTTGCTACTTGGGTTGTGCTTAAAATGGCGATACGCATCAGAAAAGGCTTGGTACGACACCTCCCCAGCGAGATTGAGTGATTGATATAATCCACTGACCTCATCTTTAAAACTGGCCCAAACCGAGGTTGGCATGCTTACCGCCAATACATACAAAACCACCCGATACCAAGGGGCCACATCTGCTTGTTTCATTTTTTGCTCCTTTCTTGCCACGGCAACACGCACCACCGAGCTGTCTGTCGTTCGTATTGACAAAAACAAAAACCGTGCCATGTGACACGGTTTTGATTATTTATTGATATTTATATAAATTATCTCACATCGACGTTTTACCCGTCTTCATCTAATCCGTAGCGGCATAAGCTTGCCGCATTTAAACCGCCGCAATGGCGTTTTTAATCCGCTTATCCGAAACAGGGTAAGGCGTGCCGAGTTGTTGCGCAAAGTAGCTCACTCGAAGCTCTTCAATCATCCAACGAATCGCTTTCACCTCATCAGGCACAGGCTTTCCTTTAGGCAGCTTGTTCAGCAACGCCTTGTACTCATTCATCACAGATTCAATTTTGAGCATGTGGTTGCGATCGCGGGTTGGATCCACAGGCAGCTTTTCCAATCGTCGCTCGATCGCTTTCATGTAGCGAAGAATATCAGGCAGCCGCTGCCAACCTGATTCGGTGGCAAAGCCTTTGTAGATAAGCCCTTCTAGTTGGGCTTTGATATCCGACATCGCAAACGCCATGGAAAGATCCACTTTGCCTTTGAGCTTTTTGTTGATATTGAACGCGTGCGTCAATATTTGCTCGACCTGTTGCGCTATCTCCACCACGGTATCGCCTAGCTCAGCACGCACCGTCTCTTTAAGCGATTCGAATGCCTGCGCCTCCCAGGTTAAGCCACCGTGTTGCTCGATAAGCTTATCGATCCCGCAAGCGATGCAATCATCAATTAAATCCAACACGCGACCATACGGATTGAAATAGAGTCCCAATTTGGACTTGTTGGGCAAGTGTGCATGCAGATATTTAATCGGTGATGGCACATTGAGCAAGATAAGCCGACGCTGCCCCGCTTGCATGGCTTTATGTTGTTGATCTTCGGTTTCGAACAGACGAATGGCAACACTGTCTTTTTCATCCACCAAGGCAGGATAGGCTTTGACTTCAAAGCCATGCTTTTTCTGCTGATAACGCTGAGGCAATGCCCCAAAGCTCCATTGGGTAAGCCCTTGCTGCTCAATGTCATCATCTGCTACATCCGATAAGGTCGCTTGTACTTTGTCTTTCAGTGAGACTTTAAGCGCATTTAAGTCTTCGCTTTCGGCCAAAATGCGATTTTTATCATCGACTACACGGAACTGGATACGCAAATGCTCGGGAAGCTGACTGAAGTTCCAACTATCACGATCAATGGTGACACCGGACATCTGCTTTAGGGCTTTCTCCATGCTATCGAGCAAGGGCGCTTCCATGGGCGTGACCCGCTGTAAAATTGCATCGGCATAGTTTGGCGCTGGAACAAAGTTACGTCGTAACGGTTTAGGCAGCGATTTAATCAGCGCGACAATTAGCTCGTGACGTAGCCCGGGGACGTGCCAATCAAAGCCTTCTTCTGACACCTGATTAAGGATCGGCAACGGGATGTGCACCGTTACCCCATCATGGTCTTGGCCCGGTTCGAATTGGTAGCTCAGCTTGAGCTTCAAGTTGCCTTGATACCAAAAGTTAGGGTAATCCAGTTCTGTGACATGGCTGGCGTCCCCTTGCAATAGCATGGCTTTTTCAAAGTTGAGCAGGTCGGGATTGTCTTGACGTGCCTTTTTCCACCAGGTATCGAAGTGACGCCCACTGACCACACTGTGATCGAGGCGCTGATCGTAAAAGTCGAACAAGGTATCGTCGTCTGCCAAAATATCGCGCCGGCGAGATTTGAGCTCAAGCTCCTCCACTTCCGCCAACAGCTTTTGGTTTTGGCGGAAAAAGGCATGCTTGGTTTGCCAATCCCCTTCAACCAATGCCGAACGGATAAACAGCTCACGGCTAAGCACCGGATCGATGGTGCTATAATTGACTTTACGACTCGCGACAATCGGGATCCCGTATAGCGTGACCTTCTCACTGGCCATGACAGCCGCTTGCTTGCGTGACCAATGTGGCTCACTGTAGCTGCGCTTAATCAAATGCTGCGCCAGTGGCTCCACCCATTCAGGCTGGATACGCGCGACAATTCGCCCCCAGAGTTTCGAGGTTTCAACCAGTTCGGCAACCATCACCCATTTAGGCTGCTTTTTGAAAAGACCAGATCCAGGGAAAATATGGAACCGTGCATTTCGTGCGCCTTGGTATTCATTTTTTTCTTGGTCTTTCAGCCCAATGTGACTTAATAGCCCGGCGAGCAGCGCCATGTGAATCGCCTGATAACTGGCAGGCTCTTGATTGAATTGCGCATTCTGCTCTTTCATCACTTGGGTGATTTGATAGTGAACATCTTGCCACTCTCGCACGCGCAAGTAATTGAGATAGTCTTTTTTACACTGTTTACGGAACTGGTTATTCGATAGCGCTTTTTGCTGCTCTTTGACGTAATCCCAAAGGTTTACATAGGCCAAAAAGTCCGATTCTTTATCGGCAAAACGACGATGTTTTTCATCCGCTTGTTGCTGCTTATCCGCTGGACGCTCACGCGGATCTTGGATTGCCAAGGCCGCGGCAATTACCATCACCTCATTTAAGGCACCATGCTTGGGCGCCTCAATCACCATACGAGCCAAACGCGGGTCAATCGGCAGTTTGGCCAAGGTTTTACCAATCGCGGTCAGCTTGCGTTTATCGGTGGCTTGGCCGGGCTTGATCGCCCCCAGCTCTTCGAGCAAACGGACACCATCTTTGATATGACGGCTATCAGGCGGCTGAACGAACGGGAAAGCTTGAATATCTCCGAGCCCTAATGCCGTCATTTGCAGGATCACTGAGGCCAGATTTGTCCGCAGAATTTCTGGATCGGTAAATTCAGGACGGCCTAAAAAGTCCTCTTCGCTATACAGACGCACACAAATGCCTTCCGACACACGGCCACAGCGCCCTTTACGCTGGTTAGCACTCGCCTGTGAAATAGGCTCAATCGGCAGTCGCTGCACCTTGGTCCGGTAGCTATAGCGAGAAATCCGCGCCGTACCAGGGTCAATCACATACTTAATACCCGGAACGGTTAGCGAGGTCTCGGCGACGTTGGTGGCCAGTACAATCCGGCGCCCCGAGTGAGATTGAAATACACGATTTTGCTCGCCTGCAGAAAGCCGCGCGTATAAGGGTAAAATTTCGGTATCGCGCAGTTGACGGCGCTGAAGGTAATCGGCGGTGTCGCGGATTTCACGCTCACCGTTCATGAAAATCAGGATATCACCCGGCCCTTCAAGGCACAGCTCATCGACCGCATCGCTGATCGCTTCCAGCTGGTCACGATCGCTATCGTCCTCTTCCACCAAGGGGCGGTAGCGCACTTCCACCGGATAAGTACGGCCAGACACCTCAATCATGGGGGCATTATTGAAATGCTTAGAAAAACGTTCAGGATCGATGGTTGCCGAGGTAATGATGACTTTGAGATCGGGGCGCTTGGGCAATAACTCGCGCAAATAGCCGAGAATAAAGTCGATATTCAAGCTGCGCTCGTGCGCTTCATCGATAATGATGCAATCGTACTGATTCAGATACCGATCGTGCTGGATTTCGGCCAACAAGATCCCGTCCGTCATCAGTTTGACTTGCGTCGCCTCTGAGACTTTGTCATTAAAACGTACTTTATAGCCGACGCTACTGCCTAACTCGACGTCAAGCTCTTCAGCAATCCGTGAGGCGACCGAGCGCGCAGCCAAGCGACGTGGCTGAGTGTGGCCTATGGTACCGGCGACGCCTAGCCCAAGCTCCATACAGATTTTGGGCAGCTGAGTGGTTTTGCCTGAGCCTGTTTCCCCCGCAATGATCACGACTTGGTTATTCGCGATTGCCTCGGCAATGTCATCTTTCTTCTGACTAACTGGCAATTCTTCTGGATAGCGAACGGTTGGCGTACTGGCTTGCCGCGATAACAAACGCTGCATACTCTGCGCCATTTCAGCGGCAATTTGATCGTACACTGCCTGTTTGGCGTCGTCTTTTTTGATTTTTTGCGCGCCATGGATGCGCTTTTTAAAACGAAAACGGTCTTGCAGCATACAATCGTTTAGCGCTGCAAACAGTGTCTCTGGCGTGTTGTGATGACGTGAACTCAAGGCGATTCCTGCTTACTGCTTAATCTTTTAAGGCGTTTATCAGTGTCACAGCCGATAAATAAGGTTGATTGGTGTCGCATCCTATCACAAAGTAAAAAGAATCAAAGTCGCGCCAGCCACGCGCTCACCACCAACGTGGCAGCGTAAAGTAAACGCATTGGCCGTTCGTCGCGTATAAACGCATAATGACGGCCAACAAACCCCGCAGTTTGGGAGAGCAGCCATGCTAAAACAGCTTTTTAAAAAACTCGAATCCGCCCTCGCCGCTGAAACCGGTCAACACGGTAAGCAATCCGGGCTATCCCTTCACCAAGCGATGGCGGGGCTATTAAGTGAAGTGGCGATGGCCGATCACGATATTGATGAGCGAGAGAGAACAACCAAACGCAACCGTATTTGCCAGTTGCTATCACTCGACGTGACACAAGCCGAGCAATTACTTGAGGAGGCGAGACAACACAGCGAGCATGCGACCTCGCTGTATGAATATACGGATAAATTACGCGACCTTGACCCAAAAGCCCGGATAGCGTTAATCGAGGCGATGTGGTCAGTCGCGTATGCCGATGAGAACATTGATCCGCTCGAGGAAGCGGTGATCCGTAAAACCGCCGAGCTGCTTTATGTCGATCATGCCGAGTTTATTCGCGCCAAGCTTAACGTGATTGAGAACGACGACAGCGAAAGTTAGGTCAAAACGTTCAAACTCATGCCGAGGACGCGCGCATGATCACTGGGCCATTGGCGGTTGATACCTGTTCCAGTGGCGTGGCAAAAACATCTGAGAGCAGCTGATCCGTCAATACCGCTTTCGGTGGGCCTAGTGACACAACACGACCTTGTTTAAGCACCACAACCGTATCCGCGTGCTCTAGGGTGCGGTTTAAGTCGTGATTCGCCATGATAACTGCGATTTCCTGCTCTCGCGCCAAGGCGGTCATTTCTTGGTAAATCACTTCCTGTTGCGCGACATCAAGTCCGGTTGACGGCTCGTCAAGCAAAAGCAAACGCGCATGTGGATTTAACGCCTTTGAAACTTGCAACATGACGCCCGCCAATCGCACCCGTTGCCACTCTCCGCCCGATAAGCTGTCTATTCTTCGGTGGAGCTTGTCGCTGATGGCCAAACGAGACACCACGTCCGCGACCGTCTTGTCTCGAATCTCACCGGTTGCCAATTGCACACTATCGAGCACGAGATTGAGGTATTCAAATACCGCCATGACAAACGCAGGGCGCTGTTGTTGCATTAGGTATCCCCGCACTTGCGCCAAATCGTATCGGGTTTGTCCTGATACGGGTTGGCCTTGCAGCCAAACACTCCCCGATTGCGGCACTTCCAAGCCCGACAAGAGTTCCAGTAAGGTGCTTTTGCCACTTCCGTTGGGACCGATAAGGTGTACCACTTGCCCGGCATCAACCGATAAGGACATCGGTAGTAAACGTGGCGATAAGCTCAAATCTTTAGCGTGAACGATCATCCCGCCCTCACCAACATCCAAATAAATAATGGGGCACCAAGCACACTGGTGACCACCCCCACCGGAAGTTCCGCTGAGGGAAGGATAAGTCGACCAACGGTGTCGGCGCTGACCAATAATAGCGCCCCTGCCAACGCAGACATGGGCAACAAGGTACGGTTGCGGCTACCAAGCCACAGGCGTAAGTAATGCGGAACAATGAGGCCAATAAAGCCAATAACACCCGCAACAGCCACAGATACCCCGACCAAAACGCTAATTAAGGCGATCAATTGCCAACGTAGTTGATGTGTATCTAGCCCTAACTGCTGCGCCTGAGACTCTCCTAGCATAAGCTGGTCAAGCTTATGTCCGTATCGCCACAATACCGCAATGCAAGGTAAGGTCATTGTCAGTATACCCACATGCTCCAATCGCATGCCGGACAGTGATCCCATTAACCAGACCATTAACTGGCGCAAATTAAAGTCAGTACTGAAATAAAAGGCCAAGGTAACGCCTGCCCCCGCCAAAATGCTCAGAGCAACACCGACCAATAAAATGCGTGCCGTCGCTAGAGCGCGACGGGCTAATATCACTAATATAAAGGTAAACAAGCTCGCGCCCAGCATGGCAGTGACCGCCATACTGCCACTCGACGCCCAAGCTGGTGCGAGTAATAACAGTAAGACCACAGCAATGCTTGCGCCACCGGAAATGCCTAAGACACCGGGCTCCGCGAGTGGGTTACCCAATAGCACTTGTAGGCTTGCCCCGGCCATTGCCAGTGAGGCCCCTATCATCACACTGACCAGTACACGAGGGAGGCGAAGCTGTAAGAGTAACTGCTGCTCTAATATTGAGTCAGGCGCGAACGGATTGATCCATATCTCGCCCACACTCAGCGCAAGCCCACACACCAACAGCAGTAAAGCCGAGAAAGTAAGTAACGCGCGCCGCCAACGGCTCTGTTGGCGGGCGGTGAGTTCTGACACTCGCATGCGTCATCCATTAAACCAATACTGTGACGCACTTTACCGACTGATTGCCAGCTTGAAAAGCGCTACGCCGAGGCTTTTTGTGGTGCGTGCACAAAGAGTGGCTGATTGACATTAGGGTCAAAGGGCGTGGCGAGTAATCCAGCCCGATGACCTAGGTGGACATTGGCATTGGGAAAGATCACCACTTCCCCCTCATGCTCGGCATAGATTTCTTGTCCCTTGTCGGTGGCCAATAATGCCCCCTTCTCGAACGGTGTGAAGTTTTTAGCTGATGAAGGGAACGTGAGGGCAAATTGCTCCGTGTGCTTGGTCAAGGTTCGGGTCACACGATAAAAGCGCATCGGCGCTAATTCAGTCGGCAACGTAGCGGCTTTGAGTAAGCCTCGTAAGGTGCGATCAAGTGGCTCGTACTCTCGCATATCATTTTCAAACAAAGGCGCGACACGGCCCATTTCTAAGGTTGCAGCCAGTGCATCATGGTGGTTGGCACTATACCAACTGAAAGTCGGTGATGGTGATTGAGACAGAATAGTCGCATCCATTTTGGCGTCATTGAGTAATGCCGCCAATGAACGTACATCCTTTTGGGTTGGCGTCGTTGGGATCACGCCAAACATATAATGATAGGACTCGCGAATGGCACTGTGTAAGTCAAGATGCCAACGAGTCATACTGTCCGGTTGAGCAGAAAAGAAATCGTTTACCGCTTGTTGCAACTGATTGGCTAGGTAGTGCTCTTCGTTTTTTTCCTCATTCCAGCCTCCGAATAAGCGGTTGAGGTTATCTTCAATAAAACGAGTGTGCGCTTTAATCGCTTCGGCATGGCCAATAATCAGTAATAGCGGCACATTGGGGGTAAATGTCTCTGACATTATATCGGCAAGAAGACTGTCAATGAGCTCAATGGGCGCGGTTTCGTCACCGTGAATACCTGAAGACAATACGACGCAACGCGAAACCTTGGCGACATCGGGCTGTATCGAAATAATACCGGGGGCACTGTGATTGAAGGTAAGCGAGCCTACTCGCCATGAGTCTGGGGTAAAAGCATGAGGTGCAGTCAATGCGGCATCAATAAAGGCACCTGGGCGTGCTGTCAGCATAATGCTTCCTTTTATTACAACTAGACAACAAAACGTTACAGCGAGATAACCAATAAACCCAGGATTTTCCCCTCACAATGTGATCATGTATAGACAAATTAAAAAGCCGTGGCGCATCGGCACACGGCTTTCTAGTGTGGTGTCGTCACCACTATCGGGGTCACACAGCGTTATTCTTCAACGTCTGCGTTTTCAACTCGCGCTTTGAGTTTTTGGCCCGGTCTAAATGTCACCACGCGGCGCGCCGTGATCGGAATATCTTCCCCTGTTTTAGGATTTCGACCGGGACGTTCATTCTTGTCTCGCAAGTCGAAGTTACCAAACCCTGATAACTTGACCTGTTCGCCACTTTCGAGCGCCTTCCGAACCTCTTCGAAAAACGCTTCGACTGTCTCCTTGGCGTCCCGTTTGCTAATCCCGATATTTTCAAACAGGTTCTCAGCCAAATCGGCCTTAGTGAGCGCCATAGGTTTTTCCCTCAAGAATTGTTGAACACATATGCAATACCGCAGTATCGACACCACCATTCTACACTTGGCCCATACGCCTTTAGCCCTTGTATTTTAGGGATATTTGAAGGCCAGCTCAAAACAAGTGTATGCCAACTGGCTGATTTGCGCCAACTTTTTTACATTAAAAAAGCACGAACAATGTCCAAAAAATTGACCTTTCAAACCAAGATGTTACAAGGGTTTTCTCAACCAGCATAGTCAATAGACGGCTAAGCTGCTTAATATTAGGCTTTTTTATCAATATCTGAACGCTTTCTCATCAAATATAGTGAATTTATTCAGTTTTTCAAATGGATAGATGTTAGGCCATTTAGGCATAAAAAAAGCAGCGTTTCCGCTGCTTTTTGGGATGACGTTAGGTTAGTCACGCAAGGTAACGCCTAATTTCTCTGATAAATAGCTGACAACACCAGACACGGCTTCACTGATATCGGCTTCCTCAAGCGTGCGCGAATCAGATTGCAAGGTCAGTGCGATCGCCAAGCTCTTCTTGCCCTCTTCCACACCTTTGCCGGTGTAAAGGTCGAAAAGCTGTGCGTCCTTAAGCAAGGGGTTGCCGCTTTGCAAACATGCGTCCACCACATCGCCAGAAGCAAGCGATTGATCAGCAATCACCGCGATATCCCGGCGGTTAGCAGGGAATTTAGACAGTCCTGCCGCTTCGGGAATAAAGCGTTCGTCAATGGCCTGCCACTCTAGCTCAAACACCACCGTTCGGCCATTTAAGCCAAACTCACGCTCAAGTTCAGGGTGCAGGGTACCAATGTGACCCACCACTTTGCCGTCAAACGCTATCGCGGCGGTTTGACCTGGGTGCATGGCAGGATGAGAGGCTGACACGAAACGGAAGTCTTTCAACTTGCCTGTGAGTTCCAGTACCGCTTCTAGGTCGCCTTTCAAATCAAAAAAGTCAACGGTCGCGCTCGCCAGATCCCAATGCTCTTCACTGCCAGGACCTGCAATCACCCCCGCAAGCATGCTTTCTTGGCGAATGCTCGATTGACGAACGGCACCACCGACCTCGCTTTCCGGGGTAAAGCGTAAACCAAATTCAAACAGACGCACCCGAGGCTGCTGACGCTTTTGGTTATAGGCAACCGTGTTTAAAAGCCCAGGAAGCAAGCTCAGGCGCATGGCTGACATATCTGCAGAGATTGGGCTTGGCAGGATCAGCGGCTCAACATCCGGAACAATCAGCGCTTGCTGTTTAGGTTCAACAAAGCTGTAGGTAATCGCCTCGTGGAAGCCACGGTCAACCAACAAATCGCGGACACGTTTCAGTGGCATCGCTGCTTCTTTGTATTCGCGCATCGTCAGTGCCGCTTTAGGCGCACGGGTTGGAATGTTGTCGTAGCCGTAAATACGCCCGACTTCCTCAATCAAATCCTGCTCAATGGCAATATCAAAACGCCAGCTAGGTGCCGTTGCTTGCCACCCTTTCTCGGTTTCCGTTACCGCACAGCCAAGGCGAGACAAAATGGCTTGTACATCACTGTTATCGATAGAATGACCCAATAGGCCATCTAACTTCTCTCGACGGAGAGTGACGGTGTCACGAGTGGGGAGTGTTTCTGCCGACTCAGCGGTAACAATATCTCCCGCTTCACCACCACAAATCGCCAATAGCAGTTCAGTCGCCCGCTCCATCGCCGCTGCTTGTAAAGCTGGGTCGACACCACGCTCAAAACGGTGAGAGGAGTCTGTGTGTAGCCCATAGCTACGTGCACGGCCGCGGATCACATCAGGGGCAAAAAACGCCGATTCGAGTAAGATATCTTGCGTGTCTGTGGTGACGCCAGAGTCTTGCCCGCCAAAAATTCCGGCCATCGCCAAGGCTTTTTTCTCATCGGCAATGACCAAGGTTTGCGCATTGAGTGTTGCTTCGTTGCCATCGAGCAATGTGAGCGTTTCGCCCTCTTTTGCCATACGCACCACAATGCCACCCTCAAGCTTGCTAAGATCAAAGGCATGCATCGGCTGACCTTGCTCAAGCATCACATAGTTAGTGACATCCACCACAGGGTCGATAGCGCGAATGCCACTGCGGCGCAGTTTCTCTTGCATCCACAGCGGGGTCTGGGCATTAAGATCCACATTTTTTACCACACGCCCTAAATAACGTGGGCACGCTTGTGGTGCATCAATACGCACGGATACCTTATCTTCAATGCTGGCAGCGACCGGAGTGATGGTCGGCTCGGTGACATCAGTGCGGTTCAATACGCCGACTTCACGCGCCAAACCACGCAGGCTCAAGCAATCAGCACGGTTCGGGGTTAAGTCGACATCGATGGTTACATCGTTTAGTGCGAGGTAGTCACGGATATCAGCACCAATCGGTGCATCGGCAGGCAGCTCGATAATGCCGTCAGATTCGACATCAATCCCTAGCTCAGTAAATGAGCACAGCATGCCGAAAGACGGTTGACCACGCAGCTTCGCTTTTTTTATTTTGAAGTCACCTGGCAATACCGCACCAACCATTGCGACCGCGACTTTCAGGCCTTGACGACAGTTTGGTGCACCACAAACGATATCAAGCAATTCATCTTCGCCGACATTGATTTTGGTGACACGCAGCTTGTCTGCATCTGGATGCTGGCCACACTCAACCACTTCGCCCACAACCACACCACTAAAGTCGCCAGCAACGGGTGCAATTTCATCGACTTCGAGGCCGGCCATGGTGATCTGATGGGCAAGCGCGTCGGTGTCGTTTGCTGGGTTTACCCACTCTCTCAACCAAGATTCACTGAATTTCATTATTACCTTGCCCCACTGATTACTTAAATTGTTTCAAAAAGCGCAAATCGTTCTCAAAGAACGCACGGAGATCATTCACGCCATAACGCAGCATGGTTAGGCGCTCTACGCCAATACCAAAGGCAAAGCCTTGATATTCCTCTGGATCGATATTCACCGCACGTAGTACATTCGGGTGAACCATGCCGCAGCCTAAGATCTCGAGCCATTTTCCGCCTTTGCGGCGTACATCAACTTCAGCAGAGGGCTCTGTGAACGGGAAGTAAGAGGGGCGGAAACGCACTTCCAGATCTTCCTCGAAAAAGTTACGTAAGAAGTCGTTGAGGATCCCTTTGAGATCAGCGAAGGTGATGTCTTTATCGACCAATAACCCTTCCACTTGGTGGAACATCGGGGTATGCGTTTGGTCGTAGTCATTACGATAAACGCGACCGGGGGCAATAATACGGAATGGAGGTTTACCCGCTTCCATGGTACGAATTTGTACGCCAGAGGTATGCGTACGCAACATCAAATCAGGGTTAAAGAAGAAAGTATCGTGATCGGTACGTGCAGGATGATCTGGGGCGATATTCAGCGCATCAAAGTTATGAAAACCGTCTTCAACCTCTGGCCCAGAAGCGACAGAGAAGCCCAATTCACCGAAAAATTGCTCAATACGTTCAATGGTACGCGTCACGGGGTGAATACCACCGTTTTCAATACGACGGCCCGGCAAGCTTACATCAATGGTTTCTGCGGCAAGCTTCGCTTCCAACTCGGCGCGCTCAAGCGCATTTTTACGCTCAGCAATCGCTTGTTGTACGGTTTGCTTCGCTTGGTTAATCTTTTGACCCGCTTCGCGGCGCTCTTCCGGTGGCAGTTTGCCCAACGCCTGTAATTGTGCGGTTAGCTCGCCTTTCTTTCCTAGGAATTTAACCCGGACTTCATCCAATGCAGCCACAGAGGCGGCATCGGCCACCGCACTGGTTGCATTCGCAAGAATTTCTTCTAATTGTTGCATTGTTTCCTCGTCGACCCGTTGGGCAGTCCAAATCAGGTAGGTGCGTGACAATACCTGCTGACATCATGGTTTCACCCATTGTCTAAGCAAACTGACAGAGTCGCCTCAATAATACGCCTCAATGCCAATTGACTGAGAGAACAGGTAATAAATTGACCTTACATACTAATTAATGCCACGACTAATGCCAAACGCTAAACAGCATTTACGCGATTTTTCCTTGCCATCCGGTCACAAGGGGCGTCATTTTGGTGGTAGATTGGTCATTCAGCGCTTCAATCCAGTAAAAATCGAGCATATGGGCGTTGATCGAATAACTCGCTAAGCATTGTTTGGTATTCTAGCGCCTATATTGCCAAACAAGCTTGTGTGGCCACTCTCTACTTGGCCTCCGACCGCGTTTCCCTAATAACTTGTTTCCCGAACAATTGGAGCCAGTATGCAAGACACCAGTCGTCCCTTACGTGTGTTTGTTTCGACGTCGACTCACCCTTGGTTCAACCTCGCCGTGGAGGACACCATATTTCGAACCATGTCCTCGCAGCAGAACGTCCTGTTCCTCTGGCGTAATGACAATACGGTGGTCATTGGACGCGGACAGAACCCATGGCGCGAGTGTAATACGCGCAAAATGGAACAAGATGCCGTAGTGTTGGCGAGGAGACAAAGCGGCGGTGGCGCGGTGTTTCACGATTTGGGCAACACCAATTTTACCTTTATGGCGGGTAAACCAGGTTATGATAAATCAGTATCAACGCAAATTGTACTCGATGCCCTGAAAACGCTCGGGATCAGTGCCTCAGCCAGTGGCCGAAATGACCTCACCATGGATACACCCGACGGCCCAAGAAAAGTATCGGGCTCAGCCTACAAAGAGGCCAAAGATCGCGGCTTTCACCATGGTACGCTCTTGATTAATGCCAACTTGTCGCGACTGGGTGACTACCTCAACCCTGATCCTAAAAAGCTACAAGCCAAGGGGATTTCATCTGTACGTGCCCGCGTGGCCAATATCGCTGACTTTGTCCCAGACGTTGATCACCAACGCGTGTGTGACGCGATTAAAACCGCCTTTTTCCGCCATTATGGCCATACCACTGAGATTGAGTATATTTCTCCCGACGCCAAGCCCGATGTCGAGGGGTTTGACGCGATTTATGAAAAACAGTGCAGTTGGGCGTGGAATTTCGGTAACAGCCCGCAGTTCATGCATACCTTTGATGAGCGTTTTGAATGGGGAGGCGTTGAGCTGCACTTGGATGTGAAACATGGAGAAATCATCGATTGCCAGTTATTCACTGATAGTTTAACGCCAGGCCCGCTAGAAACCCTGGCTAATCAATTGGTCGGACAAGCCTACCACCCGGAAAAACTTTACCACTTTGTGATGAGCTGGGCCGACGCAGACCAAAGTCATCAAGTGATGTACGAAGATATTGCCCTGTGGTTACGTCAAGCCATCGCCTGATCGCTGAACACGGCTAGAGTGACCTTTATCACATAATCCCCTCTCCTTTGATCCCACGCAAAGACGCAAACGCCTGTCACGTCACTATAGGTGACAGGCATGCTCTGGTCATATATCCCACATGTAATAGACAGACTGTTATTATCCACGCTAATTTGGCTTGAATAATAGTTTTTAATTTTGGTAAAAAACCATTACGCTAGTTTTACATATTTTGTTACAAAATACAGGAGGCCATTTTACAAAGGCGTTAACGCCAACACCCTGCACCCGGCTAGCCCCATGCAGACCCAACAATCATTCAACGAATAATTAGATAGTTATGGAAAACCAAAAAACAATACTTGGTCACCCTCGGGGACTGTTCTTACTTTTTGGCACTGAGCTTTGGGAGCGCTTTTCCTACTACGCAATGCGTGCCATCCTCGTCCTTTATTTGACCGATCAAACCATCAACGGTGGTTTAGGCTGGTCAACCAAAGACGCACTCGAACTTTATGGCTACTACACTGGCCTCGTCTATATCACGCCGCTGATTGGTGGGTGGATTGCCGATAACTTCATTGGCCAACGTCGCGCTGTCGTCGTTGGTGGTGCACTGATGGCGATTGGACAATTCACCTTAGCTTTTCCTGCTCAACAATACGGTTTGGACATTGTTCATACGTTATACGCCGGTCTCGCGTTGCTCATCACCGGTTGTGGCCTGCTAAAACCCAACATTTCGACGATGGTTGGTGACCTTTATGATGAAGGCGATCATCGTCGTGATGGTGCGTTTACCATCTTTTATATGGGCATCAACATTGGCTCATTGTTAGCAGGCTTCGTCTCGGGCTCTGTGACCAGCGCTTACGGCTGGCAATATGGCTTTTTCGCCGCCGGTGTAGGTATGGTGATCAGCCTGCTGATCCAGCTAACCATGGCCAACTCTTGGTTAGGTGAAATAGGTCGAGTCCCAGCCGCACAGCAAGCGCGAGACGCCAATCACTCCAAGACCAACGCTCCATTGACGAAGCAAGAAATCGATCGCCTTAAAGTCATCTTATTAATGGGTTTGTTTGTCATTATTTTCTGGGCTGGCTTTGAACAAGCCGGTGGCTTGATGAATATTTATACCCAAGAGTATACGGACCGTATGGTTGGTGGGTTTGAGATACCGGCGGCTTGGTTCCAATCACTTAATCCTTTCTTCATCATTGTCTGTGCACCCATCGCAGCCTCACTGTGGGTACGCCTAGGCCCTAAAGAGCCCAGTTCGCCCGTGAAGTTCGCGATGGCGCTATTTATGTTGGCACTGGGGTTTGTGTGCATGATTGGCGCGGTGTTAGAGCAAGGTGGCGATACCACAGTGAAAACGTCAATGTTTTGGCTGGTGGGCGCGTTCTTCTTCCACACGTTAGGCGAACTTTGTCTCTCGCCTATCGGTTTATCCTTGGTCACTAAGCTCGCGCCGCTACGCTTGGCTTCATTGATGATGGGTGCTTGGTTCGGCTTTAACGCGATTGCCAACTATGTGGCGGGTATCATAGGCTCGCATGTGGGTGATTATGGCGCTATGGCCATCTTCGGCGGTATCGCGGCAACCGCTGCGATTTCCGGTGTGATCTTACTCGCGCTATCCGGCACGCTGATTCGTTGGATGCATGGCGCTGAGTCCGGCGCCACACCAAGTGAAGAAATCGAACAACAACAAGTGCAAGTGGCTTAACACGCCCACTTCACCACTGAAAAAGAGGCCGTTTGGCCTCTTTTTTTAGTTGCGCTGATTATTGCTAGGTCTTACTTAAATCCAGCGTTCCGCTAAATACGGTTACTGCTTGGCCTTGTAGCAACACATGGTCTTCGCTAAGCGTCATCTTGATACACCCACCGCGTGCGGATGCTTGATAACCGATAAGCTGCTTTTTACTCAACGCTTGTGACCAATACACTGCCAGCGCGCAATGCGCCGAACCCGTCACGGGATCTTCATTCACCCCCACCCAAGGAGCGAAGTAGCGAGAGACAATATCGACCGTATTATCAGAGCTTGCCGCAGTCACCACCACGCCACGTCCAGGGTGCGTATTTAACGCGGCAAAATCCGGAGACAGCGCTTTTACATCGTCTTCAGAATCAACCACCAATAGCTCTTTTTCGCCAAAAGAATAACTCGTGCGGATATCAGAGCCACGTAAACCTAAACCTTCTAGCCGCGGTGGATTTGGCGTTATTTCTGTCAGCTCAGGAACAGGAAAGGCCATGGCTATACCCTCGCGTTGAATCGTCACATCAAGAGGCCCAGACTGCGTATGAAAAGTGACATTGTCACCTATCTTGACGTCACCACGCTCAGCTAAAATATGAGCTGTGGCGAGTGTGCCATGACCGCAGAGTGCGACTTCAACTTTCGGTGTAAACCAGCGTAAGGACATGGTATCTAAAGCAAGAAATGCGTTTTCAGAGACCGCCATTTCCTCGGCAATGGCCAACATGGTTGCTTCATCCAACATGGACGCCGAGATACACACCCCTGCCGGGTTTCCCTGAAACAATGACGCGCTAAAGGCATCAACTTGATAGATATCGACAATCATCATTTAGCTCCAAGACGACGACGCAGCGAATGATACATTTCCATAATAAAGGTCGTAAAGCCAACGGTAGGATCGTGCTGAATGTAATCTTCAATCGCATTGAGATTAATCTGGCGAAATTTTTCAATCGCGGTCTCCGCACAATCAGCAACAATCACATCCCCTTCAATGATCATTCCCTGCTCTAACAATGTGCCTTTTTCAACAAGGTAGCTGGGGGCTTCCTTGACCAAGTAAGTAAACTGGTCACAGTGGTTAGGCTGACAAAAGAAGACGTATTGGTTCATCGTTATGCCCCTAATGGTATTTTCAGACACTATATCATGATACGAGTAATGGGTAGGCGTTAGCAGTGAATACTTTTGCATGCTCAGAGTTAAATTACTTAGGCAGTGATAAATAATAAAAAAGGAGAGCCGAAGCTCTCCTTTCTCAGCAATTCTTTACTGTAAAAATTACAGTGAAGCTTTCGCTTTTTCTACCAGCACAGAGAATGCTGCTTTGTCATATACCGCGATATCGGCAAGGATCTTACGATCGATTTCGATAGATGCCTTTTTAAGACCGTTAATCAGACGGCTGTATGACATACCGTTTTGGCGAGCCGCAGCGTTGATACGTGCGATCCACAGTTGACGGAATTGGCGTTTCTTGTTGCGACGGTCACGGTAAGCATATTGACCAGCTTTCGTTACCGCCTGAAAAGCTACGCGGTATACGCGTGAACGCGCACCATAGTAACCTTTCGCTTGCTTCATTACACTCTTGTGACGTGCACGAGCTTGTACACCACGTTTTACGCGAGCCATTGTCTCTCTCCTAAACTAAATAATAAAACTAAAAACTTATGCGTATGGCAGCATGCGAGCTACTTGCGCGTTTTCGCACGCAGGAAGAACCGCATTTGGACGAAGCTGACGCTTGTTCTTAGTAGTACGTTTAGTCAGGATATGACGCTTGGTTGCACGCTTGTACTTGAAGCCACCAGCTGTTTTTTTGAAACGCTTAGCAGCACCTTTGTTGGATTTCATCTTAGACATGATGAATAACTCCGCATTGTATTAATAACATAGCAATTTGGCGAACAAAGCGGCTGCACCCAACGGGCGCAGCCGCATGTTACTTGGAAGCCAGAATTACTTCTTCTTTGGGGCCAGAACCATGATCATCTGACGGCCTTCGATGCGTGAAGGGAAGCTTTCTACTGAAGCAATTTCAGCAGTGTCTTCTTTCAAGCGGTTCAGCACGTCAACACCGATGCTTTGGTGCGCCATTTCGCGACCGCGGAATCGGATAGTGACCTTGACCTTATTGCCCTCTTCAATGAAGCGAACCAGGTTGCGTAGTTTTACCTGGTAGTCGCCTACATCTGTGCCAGGACGGAATTTGACTTCCTTAACCTGAATAGTCTTTTGTTTTTTCTTCTGCTCTTTCGCAGCTTTACTCTTCTCGTAAAGGAATTTGCCGTAATCCATAATACGACAAACCGGCGGCTCAGCGTTCGGACTGATCTCTACCAAGTCAAGAGTCGCCTCTTCTGCTTTGGCGAGTGCTTCATCAAATGGGACAATACCCACTTGTTCACCGTCGGCGTCAGTCAGACGTACTTCCTTAACACCACGAATTTCGTTGTTTAGACGATGAGCGTTCTTCTTTGCCGGGGCTTTTCTTGCGCCTTTAATACCTTATTCCTCCACAATATTGAGTGTTCGATCTTGCACTTCTTGCTGCAACTGCGCTAAGAAGTCATCAATCTTCATTTTACCCAAATCTTTACCTTTACGGGTCCGTATTGCGACTTCGCCAGCTTCCATTTCCTGGTCACCACAAACCAACATATACGGAACACGCTTCAAAGTGTGTTCGCGGATTTTAAAGCCAATCTTCTCGTTTCTCAAGTCCGCAGAGGCTCTAAATCCAGCTTTTTGCAGTTTTTTCGCAATCTCTTGCGCGTAATCTGCTTGTTTATCCGTGATATTCATCACAACGGCTTGTTGTGGTGATAACCACGCGGGGAAATGTCCTGCGTATTCTTCGATAAGAATACCGATGAAACGTTCTAGTGAGCCCAAGATAGCACGGTGGATCATGACCGGTGTGTGCCGCTCATTATCTTCCCCTACATAGGTCGCGCTTAGGCGCTCGGGCAACGCAAAGTCAAGCTGCACTGTACCACATTGCCATGCACGATCGAGACAATCATGCAAGGTAAATTCAATCTTAGGTCCGTAGAATGCGCCCTCACCTTCTTGAATTTCAAACGGAATGTCCATTGCCGTTAACGCTTCATTCAAGGCTTGCTCGGCTTTATCCCACATTTCATCGGAGCCAACACGTGTTTCAGGGCGTGTCGACAGCTTGACTTCAATGTTGTTAAAGCCAAAGGTCTGATAGGTCTCATAGACCATCTCGATACACGCACTGACTTCTTGCTGCACCTGTTCTGGGGTACAGAAAATGTGCGCGTCATCTTGGGTAAAGCCACGAACACGCATCAGACCATGCAATGCGCCTGATGGTTCGTTACGGTGACAACTGCCGAACTCAGCCATACGTAACGGCAGGTCACGGTACGACTTAAGGCCTTGGTTAAAGATCTGGACATGACCGGGGCAGTTCATTGGCTTGAGTGCGTATTCACGGTTCTCAGAATTCGTCGTGAACATGTAATCCGCATACTTGTCCCAATGGCCTGAGCGCTCCCAAAGCACGCGATCCATAATGAGCGGCCCTTTGACTTCCTGGTAATCATACTCAGCCAGTTTGTCACGAATAAACTGCTCTAGCTCACGGAAAATCGTCCAGCCGTTGTGATGCCAGAAGACCATACCCGGCGCTTCTTGCTGCATATGATACAGGTCAAGTTGCTTACCCAGTTTACGATGGTCACGTTTGGCAGCCTCTTCCAAGCGCACCAGGTGTGCTTTAAGTTGTTTTTTATCAGCAAATGCTGTGCCGTAGATACGCTGTAGCATTTTGTTGTCGCTATTCCCACGCCAGTAAGCGCCAGCCACATTCAGGACTTTGAAGTTCTGACAAAAGCTCATGTTTGGCACGTGTGGGCCACGACACATATCAATGTATTCTTCGTGGTGGTACAAGCCCGGACGGTCGTCACGTGATACATTCTCATCCAAGATTTCTATCTTGTATGACTCACCACGCGCTTCAAACGTGTCGCGCGCCTCTTGCCAGCTCACGTTTTTCTTCACGACTTGATATTTAGTTTTCGCCAACTCTTTCATACGCTTTTCAATGGCGTCCAGGTCATCCTGGGTGAGCGAGCGATCCATGTCTATGTCGTAATAGAAACCGTTGTCGATGGTTGGGCCAATCGCCATCTTAGTGTCAGGGAAAAGCTGCTTAATCGCATGACCTAAAAGATGCGCACATGAGTGGCGAATGATTTCTAACCCGTCTTCGTCTTTCGCAGTGATGATTTCCAGTTGGGCGTCTTGCTCGATAAGATCACACGCGTCAACACGTTCACCATTTACACGGCCGGCAATGCAAGCTTTAGCAAGGCCTGGACCAATATCGTTGGCGACATCGTAAGTAGAAACCGGATGGTCAAAAGCACGCTGACTGCCGTCAGGGAGAGTAATTAGAGGCATTGATAACAATCCTTCTCAGTGGTGCCACACACCAAGTGGCACATGAAGTGTATTTTGGCGATTAGTAAGTAACCGCACAGTGCGAGTAGAATGACGATTATGAAGATCCCGCATTTGTGATGCAAGTCATCCCAACAATAATTTCTGCGCGAGAATCAGCGTGATAAACAATCAAGTTTTCTATCATTCACTTGATTTTACGCGAGACTTCATCAATCCTGATTTGTATACACAATTTTGACAAGGAAACCGTATGGCCAACGCGCCTCGTTATCAACAAATCAAAGCCTACATTGAAGAAAAAATTGAGACACGGGTTTGGCCGGTTGGTACGCGTATCCCCACCGAATACGAGCTGTGCGATCTATTCAACGTTAGCCGGATGACGGTCAATAAGGCGGTTCGTGACTTGGTGACTGATGGGCTACTCGAACGCACGCCGCGGCTAGGCACGTTTGTTACTGAACCCAAAGCGGAATCACCGTTGATGGACATTCGCAATATTGCCGATGAAGTCACTGCACGCGGTCAGCACTATCACAGCGTCATCCATGCATTGAAACGCCTCTCTGCGCCCGTTGATGTGGCAATGCGCTTGGGTGTGATGTTAGGCACCGACGTCTACTACAGCGAAATTGTCCACTACGGTGATGAGATACCGCTCCAGCTCGAGCAGCGCTGGGTGAACCCGGCGCTTGCGCCTGCCTATCTGGAACAAGACTTCAACCAGACCACCCCCAATGAGTACTTGTCTTCAGTGTGCCCAGTTAACACCATTGAGCATAGTGTCGAAGCGATTAATCCATCAGCAGCAGTCAAAGAGGCATTGGCGATGAAGTCTGATGAGCCCTGCCTTTTACTCCACCGCCGCACCTGGAGTCAGCAAACGCTGGTCAGCGCCGCATTACTCTACCATCCTGGTTCACGTTATAAGCTAACATCACGTACAGACAGATAGCCGACCTGCGTCGGTAGGCTATGCTTGTTGAAAGGTCGTGTATCGGGGTAAAGAGATGTTTGCGCGTGTGTTAACGCTATTCAGCCGCCATTGTCTATTCATCGTGATCGTTTTGACGCTGATCACTCCCACCGCTGGCGCCACAGACAAAATCATCCGCCTTACTAGCGGTGAATTCGCCCCGCTAATGTCAGTGAAAATCAAACACAGAGGCCTTATCAGTCATATTGTTGAAGAAGCGGCGGCGCTAAGTGGTTATCGCGTTCACTATGGTTTTTTCCCGTGGAAACGCGCCTATGTGATGGCAAAAAGTGGCTACTGGGATGGCTCTGTGGCTTGGGGCTACACAGAGGAACGTGAGAAATACTTTGCCTACTCGGCGCCCATCTTTCCTGAGCATGTTTACCTTTATCACCGAAAGCACTATGCATTTGACTGGCAAGAAGAAGCGGATCTGGAAGGTATAAAGCTTGGTGTTAACCGTGGTTACCTTGACGAATACATGCTGCAGCAAATGCAAAAACGCGGATTGCAAATTAACTATCAAGCCACGACCACCGAACTACAAAACTTTCGTGCCCTCATTGGAGGCCGGGTCGATATTGTCATCAGTAACCGCCTCATTGCCGAGCGAATACTCAGAAAGCATTTCGACGAACAAGCGCGTGGTAACATCGTTCGTCATTCACGCCCTTTTCGTGTCACCTCATTGCATGTACTGATCAGTCGAGAAATCGAACAGACGGATGAGTACATCTCCGCGTTCAATCAAGGGCTAGAGCGCTTGCATCAATCCGGACGCTACGATGAACTGATCACGGATTTTGAAAACGGCGCTTACGACTAGCGGTTCGCTTTCCGCGCCATTAATCTCTCTAATCTCGCCAAAACGATCGAGCCGATCACAAAACCTTTACAACCCCTCTTGTGCTCGCGCCCTTATTTGTATATACATTTGTATAGACATTTATGAAGCAGCAAGGGATTCGCCATGAAGAAGGTATTTACCGACGCAAATGTGGTCAGTATGGCGAGCGATATTCGTGAGAGTACTGGCTACCAATGCCAACCCAATACAGCGATTGCCGTCGAGAACAGCAAAATTGTTGCGGTAGGACAGCAAGCCAAGCAGCTCGATTGGCCTACGCAGTCGTTAAAAGGGTGTCTCGTCACCCCGGGACTGATCGACAGTCATACCCACCTCGTGTTTGCAGGTAACCGCGCCGGTGAATTCGAGCAGCGCCTCAACGGTGTGCCCTATCAAACCATTGCAAAACAAGGTGGGGGGATTTTATCGACCGTGAATGCTACCCGTGCGGCCAGCGAAGAGACATTACTGGCGCTTGCTCTCCCTCGGGCAGAGGCGTTAATGCGTGACGGTGTCACAACAATCGAAATCAAATCAGGCTATGGGCTTACCCTCGAAGACGAGCTCAAAATGTTGCGTGTAGCAAGAGCCATTGAACAGCACTTGCCTATCAATATCTCAACGACTTTGTTAGCGGCGCATGCATTACCGCCTGAGTATCAACACGATGCCGACCATTATATTGATTATGTTTGTCACTCGGTGATCCCCGCCGCGGCAGAACAGCAACTGGCTGACGCCGTAGACGTCTTTTGTGAAAAAATAGCCTTTAGCGTCGACCAAGCAGAAAAGGTGTATGCCGCGGCCAATGCCTATGGCTTAAACATTAAAGCCCACACCGAGCAGCTCAGTGACCTTGGCGGCAGTGTGGCAGCCGCAAAGGCAGGCGCCTTGTCCGTTGATCATATTGAATACTTGTCAGAAGCTGATGCTCAGCTTTTGGCCGCGTTCAGCACGGTTGCAACCTTGCTTCCTGGCGCGTTTTACTTTTTGAGAGAAACCCAGAAACCACCGATTCAAGCACTTCGTGATCATCATGTGCCAATGGCGATCGCCACCGATTTTAATCCGGGCACATCACCGTTTGCGTCTTTAACCCTGATGATGAATATGGCCTCCACCTTTTTTAGCTTGACGCCCAAAGAGAACCTTTACGGCGTAACCCGCCATGCCGCGCAAGCGATGGGGTTGACCCAAAAAGGCCAAATAGCACCTGGCTTTGACGCGGACTTTGCTGTTTGGCACTGCGACTCACCGGCTGAGCTTAGCTACATGGTGGGCACCGCACCACTTGCCGGGCGCATCGTTGGCGGAACATGGTACGACAATCAAGGGGTACGAGGATGAAACATCTACCTGCAGACATGAGTGTGTGGCAAGGGCGCGTTGACCCAGAGGACGGCGAGCGCGGACTGCGCTTGCACCAAACGGTTACCTCGTACACGCCATCGTGTGAACAAGGCGGCGTGGTGATCTACGGCTTTGCTTGTGATGAAGGTGTCGCTCGTAACAAAGGTCGTCAGGGGGCAGCTCTGGCACCGAATACAATCCGGCAGGCATTGGCGAATTTAGCTTGGCACAACGCCCCTGCCCTCTATGATGGCGGCAACATTGTCTGTGATGACACCGACCTCATCCTTGCACAGCAAGGGCTAAGTCAACACATTCACCAAACACTATCACAGCATAATGTCTTGGTGCTGGGGGGCGGGCACGAAACGGCGTGGGCAAGCTTTCAAGGCTTATCCAGTTATGTTTCTCGCCACACGTCACCAACACACGCACCAACAATCGGTATCATTAATTTTGATGCGCACTTTGACTTGCGCACGCCACAAGGGATCAGCGAAGCCGGTAGCTCAGGGACACCCTTTGCGCAGATCGCCCAGCTTTGTCAGCAAAAAGGCTGGCCATTTCACTATGCCTGCCTAGGCGTAAGCCGAACCAGCAACACCCAGGCACTCTTTGATAAAGCCGCACAACTTGGGTGCTGGGTAGAAGAAGATATCGACATGCAGGTGGCTGCGCTACCGGCACTCAAAGCGAAATTAAGCGAATTCATCCAAGGATGTGATTACTTATACCTCACGCTCGATATGGATGTTTTTCCCGCCAGTGCCGCGCCAGGTGTGAGCGCACCAGCGGCAATCGGCGTCCCAGTGCAAGTCATTGAACCACTGATTCAATCCATTTTTAGTGAAGCCGACCGGCAGCGCGTTCGTGTTCCCGTGTGCGACATCACTGAAGTTAATCCTCACTACGATCGCGACCAGCAAACCAGTCGATTAGCGGCTCGCATGGCTTGGACCATGCTACACGCGGCGTCGCACCATATTCACCAACAAGGAGAGTAACCATGACGGATCCACGTTTTGATTCACGCACGGTTAAAGCCCCAACCGGGCCAGAGCTAAATACTAAAAGCTGGCTAACCGAAGCCCCCCTTCGCATGCTAATGAATAACCTACATCCAGACGTGGCCGAACACCCTAATGGCTTAGTTGTCTATGGAGGTATTGGTCGGGCCGCCCGTAATTGGCAATGTTTCGATAAAATTGTCGAGGTGCTTAAACGTCTTGATGACGACCAAACCTTGTTGGTGCAATCCGGTAAGCCTGTCGGGGTATTCCCGACCCACAAAGATGCGCCCCGTGTGCTTATTGCCAACTCAAACTTGGTGCCGCACTGGGCAAACTGGGAACATTTCAATGAGCTCGATAAGCAAGGGTTAATGATGTATGGCCAAATGACCGCGGGGAGCTGGATTTATATCGGCTCACAGGGCATTGTTCAAGGCACTTACGAAACCTTTGTTGCCGTCGCTAAGAAGCATTTCGATGGTGAAGCCAAGGGACGTTGGATCTTGACCGGTGGTCTAGGTGGCATGGGTGGCGCACAGCCGCTAGCAGCCACCATGGCTGGCTTTTCAATGATTGCGGTTGAGTGTGATGAAAGCCGCATCGATTATCGCTTGCGCACCGGCTATGTCGATCGTAAAGCCACCTCGCTTGACGAAGCCCTGGAGATGATTGAGCAAGCTAATCAAGCTGGTAAGCCCGTTTCCATTGGGTTACTGGCCAATGCGGCTGATATTTTCCCAGAGCTGGTGAAGCGCAATATCACCCCTGATGTGGTCACCGACCAAACCTCAGCCCACGATCCCCTTAACGGTTACCTACCGCAGGGCTGGACCATGGAACAAGCCGCTGCTCAGCGCAAAGAAAGCGAAGCAGAGGTCGTGAAAGCGGCGAAAGCGTCAATGGCCGTACAAGTAAAAGCGATGCTTGATTTGCAAACGCGCGGCGCGGCGACCTTGGATTACGGCAATAACATTCGCCAAATGGCACTCGAAGTGGGGGTTAACAATGCCTTTGATTTCCCAGGATTTGTCCCTGCCTATATTCGTCCGTTATTCTGCCAAGGAATTGGTCCGTTCCGCTGGGCGGCCCTGTCGGGCGATCCGGAAGATATCTATAAAACCGACCAAAAAGTCAAAGAGCTGATCCCGGACGACCCACACCTGCACAACTGGCTTGATATGGCCAAAGAGCGCATTCAATTCCAAGGCTTACCGGCACGTATTTGTTGGGTGGGTGTCAAAGACCGTGCCCGCTTGGCCCTTGCCTTTAACGAAATGGTGAAGAATGGCGAACTCAAAGCGCCCGTTGTGATTGGCCGTGACCACTTAGACTCAGGCTCAGTGGCGAGCCCGAACCGTGAAACCGAAGGCATGCTTGATGGCTCAGATGCGGTGTCAGATTGGCCATTGCTCAACGCGATGCTAAACACAGCATCAGGGGCCACCTGGGTATCTTTGCACCACGGTGGCGGTGTTGGTATGGGCTTTTCACAACACTCTGGCGTTGTCATAGTGTGTGACGGTACCGACGATGCACACCAACGTGTGGCACGCGTGCTGCGCAACGACCCCGCGACCGGCGTCATGCGCCACGCCGATGCCGGCTATGACATTGCCATTGATTGTGCCAAAGAAGAACAACTCGATCTGCCGCTGTTGGACTTACCTAACCAACCGCTGCGCTAAGGAGAGCAAGATGTACACATTAACGCTACAACCTGGTGAGCTCACCCTGGATCAACTGCGACAAGTTAGCCGAGAGCCCGTTCAACTGGCGTTTGCTGACGGCATTGAAGCCACCATGAAAACCAGCACCGACACCGTCACCGATATCCTTGAACAAGGACGGGTGGTGTATGGAATCAATACTGGCTTTGGCTTATTAGCCAATACCCGCATTGAGCTTGACGATCTCGAAACGCTCCAGCGCTCGATTGTACTGTCTCACGCGGCGGGCATTGGTGAGTTTATGGACGATGCCACCGTGCGCTTGATGATGGTGCTCAAAATTGCGAGCTTAGCGCGAGGCTATTCAGGGATCCGCTTTGAGGTTGTCAAAGCACTGGCAGAATTGGTCAACCGCGAGGTGTATCCCTGTATTCCTAAAAAAGGCTCCGTTGGCGCTTCAGGCGATCTTGCCCCGCTGGCTCATATGAGCACGGTTTTACTGGGAGAAGGCCAAGCGCGTTATAAAGGCGAAGTGATCTCCGGTGAAGCCGCGTTAAAAATCGCGGGGCTGTCTCCTATCACGCTGGGGCCAAAAGAAGGGCTTGCGCTTCTTAACGGCACCCAGGCGTCAACGGCCTTTGCGCTCGAAGGCTTATTTGAGGCCGAAGACTTGTATGCCGCCGCCACGGTTTGTGGTGCATTATCAGTGGAAGCGGCACTCGGCAGTCGCCGCCCCTTCGATCCACGCATTCACGCAGTGCGCGGCCACCAAACCCAAATGGATGCCGCTGCCGCTTATCGGCATCTGTTGAATGAATCCAGTGAAATTGGTGACAGCCACCAAAACTGTGAAAAAGTGCAAGACCCTTACTCACTGCGCTGCCAGCCACAGGTGATGGGCGCCTGCTTACAGCAAATTCGCCAAGCAGCCGACGTGCTTACCACTGAAGCCAATGCAGTGTCGGATAACCCCTTGGTGTTCCCAGAAGATGGCGACATCATATCTGGGGGGAATTTCCACGCCGAGCCCGTTGCCATGGCCGCGGATAACCTGGCATTGGCGATTGCAGAAATTGGCAGCTTATCGGAACGCCGCATGGCACTGCTCATCGATAGCAACCTCAGCAAACTCCCGGCGTTTTTGGTTAACAACGGTGGCGTTAACTCTGGGTTTATGATCGCACAGGTCACTGCTGCCGCGTTGGCAAGTGAAAACAAAACCCTGGCTCACCCAGCGTCAATTGACAGCCTACCCACCTCAGCAAACCAAGAGGATCATGTCTCCATGGCCACCTTTGCCGCTCGTCGCTTGCATGATATGAGCAGCAATACACGCGGTATCTTAGCCGTCGAACTGCTGTCGGCCAGTCAAGGCATTGACTTTCGCGCGCCCGATAAAACCTCGGAACGACTGGAGCAAGCCAAAGCAGAATTGCGTGGCGTGGTGCCGTTTTATGATAAAGACCGCTACTTTGCCCCTGATATTGAAAAGGCCAACGCACTACTCAAAACCGGGACCTATAACCGCTTAATGCCAAACGGTATCTTGCCAAGTTTGACATCCGTCTCCTAACATCGGTAACGCGTTCCAAACTTGACAGTTAAACGGCTCTTTATGAGCCGTTTTTTATCTAAACTGTCGTCATATCCACAGATATTGGGCGACATCATAGGCTAATATATAACCAGTTGCTGTTACTTCCCTCTTTACCTCGATGTAACGGAGTCGCTTATGTGGCATGCCCTGTCTGTACACCTATCCGAACAACTCGGGATTGATTTCGAGATCACCGAAAAACACGCTATCAGTGGTGGCGATATCCATGATGCCTATTGCATTAGCGATGGCGGTGATCAGCGCTTTTTCGTCAAGGTAAACGAGCGTGCACTACTCCCCGCCTTTGAAGCCGAGGCGGAAGGGTTGCGTCAACTCGCGATGAGCGGCCATATTCATGTTCCTCGGGTGTATTTTATTGGCCCCGTGAAAGACAGTGCTGTCTTGGTGCTCAACTACCTGCCCATCAAACCGATAGATGACACGCAGGCTTATTTGTTGGGGCAACATTTAGCGCGTCATCATCGCTGGGGAGAGCAAGCAGAGTACGGCTTCGATGACGATAATTTCATCGGCACCACGGAGCAGAGAAACTGTTGGCACCGCAAATGGTGTCGTTTTTTTGCCGAACAACGCATTGGTTGGCAATTGCAATTGGCGGCTGAGCGCTCGCTGCATTTTGGCGACATCGATACCATTATCGAGAATGTTAAAGCCCAACTTGTCGGCCACACGCCCAAACCTTCGTTACTGCATGGGGATCTTTGGTCTGGCAATATGGGCCTGTCGGTCAATGGTCCGGTGGTGTTTGACCCTGCCTGTTATTGGGGCGATCGAGAAGCCGATATCGCGATGACAGAGCTCTTTGGTGGTTTTCCATCAAGCTTTTACAACGGCTATCAAGCCGAGTGGCCGTTAGATGAGGGTTATCAAAATCGAAAAGACATTTACAACCTTTATCACGTGCTTAACCATGTCAACTTATTCGGCGGGCCATACCTCACACAAGCAGAACAATTGCTGACAAAACTCACACTCACGGTGTAGGATGCGGTGCACACAAACTGAGAATGAGGTTGGCGATGTTATCTGCCGCAATATTTGATATGGACGGCCTGTTGGTTGACTCAGAGCCGTTTTGGCAACGTGCACAAATTGACGTCTTAAGCGAGCTGGGTGTTTCCATCAGTTTACAAGATACGCGTGACACCACAGGCGTTCGAATTGACGAGATAGTCAAATACTACGCACGCACTCAGCCCTGGCAAGGTCCCTCCAATGCGGATGTGCAGGCGCGAATCGTCGACCGCGTGGTTGAGTTAGTGAAAGACGAAAAGCCGATGATGCCAGGCGTTAAAGACGCGTTAGCAATTTGCCATCAAGCAGGACTAAAAGTGGGCTTGGCATCGTCATCGCCACTCACGCTTATCCATCCCACTTTGGATGCATTGGGACTCAGTGATCAATTTGCCATCGTGGAGTCAGCCGGTGCACTTAAACACGGCAAACCTCACCCAGAGGTCTATCTTAACGCCGCCAATGCCTTGGGTGTGGAGCCCGATCACTGTGTAGCTTTTGAAGATTCATTTACTGGCCTACTTGCTGCCAAAGCGGCCTCGATGAAAACCATCGTCGTGCCAGCAGCCCATGAGTGGGAGGATCCTCGCTTTGTGATAGCCGACCAAAAGCTTGCGAGCCTTCGTGCATTTAGCGCAGATAATCTCGAATCGCTCTAGCCGTCGACATCATGATAGCAATATAAATGGCATTCACCGGCATCAAGGTGATATGCCATTTGTCGCGACGCATAGCCCAGTTTATCGATCATATTATCCCCTACGTTTATCCCCTCAGCATCCTCATCTATACTGATTTTGAGTACAGAGAATCAAAAAGAGGTGTGTAACCATGGATGATATGACTGACCGGATCGTAAATTGCCCGCACTGTGGTCATCGCTTTGATATCACATTGGATCTAAGTGGTGGCAACCAGGAGTTTTATGAAGACTGCCCAAACTGTTGCAATGCCATTCATTACGATATGCAGATCGATGAATCTCATCGAACCATTCATTTGTTTATTGATGCGGATGATGAGCAAATTTTCTAACCGTTAAGCGCGATGCCGCCGCAACGCGCCTGTTCTAAGGACTTTGCATCGCCGAGGGTGCGAAATTGATAGTGCTTTCGCTTTCCTTTCTCTTCCCCTAGCACGTATAATTGCGCGCGATTCCATTCCCCTTCCGTTCAATCACAAACTATTGAGGCCGACGTGCAGCAATACCATGATGAAGCAAGAGCCATTATTCGGCTCAGTGTGCCTGTTTTTATTGCCCAAATAGCTCAAACCTCAATGGGGTTTGTCGATACCGTAATGGCAGGTGGCTACAGTGCCACTGATATGGCTGCCGTGGCGGTTGCCTCAAGCATATGGATGCCCGCCATTTTATTTGGCATCGGCTTGTTAATGGCGATGGTCCCGGTGATTGCCCAGCTCAACGGGGCTGGCAAAGAAAACCAGATCCCCTTTCAATTTCAGCAAGGTGTATACATGGCACTGCTATTAAGCGTGCCGATTGGGCTCATCTTGTATAAAGCCGGCTTTATTATTGACTTGATGGATGTCGAAGCGGCACTCACACTTAAAACCATTGGTTACTTGCATGCGGTGATTTGGGCAGTGCCAGCCTTTTTGCTTTTTCAGGCGATTCGCAACCTATGCGAGGGGATGTCGTTGACCGTCCCAGCGATGGTGATTGGCTTTATCGGCCTAGCCGCCAATGTGCCGCTTAACTGGATGTTTGTCTACGGTAAGCTAGGGGCGCCAGAACTTGGCGGCGTGGGATGTGGCGTTGCCACCGCGCTGGTTTACTGGTTAATGGCGGGACTGATGGGCGTGTATGTCATGATCAGCAAAAAGCTCAGTGGCCTACACCTATTTGCAACGCTCTACACGCCGATTATTAAAGAGCAAATCCGCTTATTTAAACTCGGCTTCCCCGTGGCGGCCTCACTGTTCTTCGAGGTAACGCTGTTTGCGGCCATTGCTATTTTAATCGCCCCACTTGGGCCGATCACCGTGGCCGCGCACCAAGTGGCGATCAACTTCTCCACCATGATCTTTATGTTGCCGATGAGCCTTGGCGTAGCGGTCAGCATTCGTGTCGGCCACCTATTGGGCAAACGCACCACCGAAGGGGCGGCTAATTCCGCCAAAATCGGTATTTGGCTGGGTGTCAGCACCGCCGTGGTAACCGCCTTACTCACCGTGTGGCTACGCGACCCAATTATCGCCCTGTATTCTGATAATCCCGATGTCGCCACGCTGGCATCATCATTGATGTTATTAGCAGCTGTCTATCAGATCACCGATGCGATTCAAGTGGTTGCTGCCGGTGCTCTGCGTGGCTACAAAGACATGCGCGCCATTTTCCAACGCACCCTGATCGCCTACTGGGGGCTGGGCTTGCCTCTCGGCTATGTGCTTGGCATGACAGACTGGCTGGTACCGGCCATGGGCGCGCACGGTTTTTGGGTTGGCATTATTATCGGTCTATCCAGTGCCGCGGTATTGTTGGGCCTACGCTTACGCTGGATGCGCCAGCAATCTCCTGAGTTCCAACTGGCTATGGCAGAGCGGTAAGCGTCTCACATAGCCCCAGCAATACGGATAAACTAACATTACGCAGAGCGATCGCGGGTTAGATCGCTCGCGTAACATCAGAAAGTGAGTATCGAAAGCCAAAGGATAAAAACGACATCATGCGCCGAATACAAACCGCAATACTCGTGATATCGTTAGCAGCATTAACAGGTTGCCAATCAGATGATCCGGCCAAGGATATGATGGCCGACTATTACCAGCGACTTGGCAATGTATTGGATGCACCCACCCCCGATTTCACTTCCCCCGAACTGCCAGCATTGCCACGTAAACGCGATCTGGTTCAGCCGCTTGATGAACTGCGAATGGGGGTGCTCGATGCCTATGAGCTTCGCCAGTGTGGCTTATTCAACCTTATTGCAGAACGTAACTCATCCTTGGGTAAAGTCGCGGATCGCTTTCGCCAACTTGACTACGAGCTCAAATTCATCGACACCGCGGCGCAGTGTTTGCCGCAAGTGAAGGATCCGAGCATTCAAGCTGAGTTGAAACAGGCACTAACACTTAAACGCCAGCAACGGGAGAAAGTGATCTGGAATACGTTGATTGATAGTGACGCCTGGCGCAAACAACTCAGCTTACCCGCCTTTACACTTCCCATCGAACTGCCGGCACACAGTAATGCGGTTAACACTATTGAGCAGTTTAGCCAATTGATACCCTCAACCCAAGCGCCCACCGAGCCTGTTACGACTTGGCAAGAAAGTATCGAGAAACAACCCATCTTAGGCGATTTGTTTGTGAGCTTGAGCTATCACACCGCGTGGCTTAACCAAACCAGTGAACTGATCGCTAATCATCAACAGACAGTGCGTTGCGGCGGTAATTTCGATACCACACGTTTAAAACGCCTGCAGACTGTCTTTTACAAGTTTTATGTGGGTGATGTGCAGCCATACCTTGCTCGGGTAGACGGACTTTATCGTGATCTCGCCCCCGCGCTTTCGCGCCTCGCGAGCTTAAACACTCCTGATACGTTTAACGATTACAAAAAAGCCTACTGGAAGGGAGAAGCGTATCAGGCGTATAAAGCGGCGATTAAGCATCATGCTGATGTCTGGCAGCAATTGTTCCAGCGCTGTGAGGTTAAGCTTGGGCAATAAAGCACCAAAAATCAGTAAGTCAGTGCAATCGCTTAGCGATATAAGCAAGATGAATAGTGAAAATACCGCCATATTGACGATCAAATCGCCAAACAGTCGTTTCTGCGCAAAAATATGCGCTTAAGCGCTTGCGTGACAAAGATGAACTCGCTACTATTCATCCCGCTTTCAAGCACTGTGCGTCCGTAGCTCAGCTGGTTAGAGTATCGCCTTGACATGGCGGGGGTCGGTGGTTCGAGTCCACTCGGACGCACCACTTTGCTTGAAACACTAAATTATGCGTCTGTAACTCAGTTGGTTAGAGTGTCACCTTGACATGGTGGAAGTCGGTGGTTCGAGTCCACTCAGACGCACCACATTTTGAAATTTGCGTCCGTAGCTCAGTTGGTTAGAGTACCGCCTTGACATGGCGGGGGTCGGCAGTTCGAGTCTGCCCGGACGCACCATTTCCAGAGGGCCTGCTTAAAAGCAGGCTTTTTTGTTTTACGCAAAGAAAGACCGCTACTCGTTCCTTAAAGCGAGGCAGGCACAAACACCCACCCCATTTGTTCATGCTTGTTCGTTTTAGGCTACGGCGCTATCCGCTGCTAACACAAACTTTTCAATCGCTTTGGCCACACCGTGCTCATCATTGCTCTCGGTAGTGTAATCCGCGATTTGCTTGGTTGCTTCCATCGCATTCGCCATCGCAATGCCAAGGCCTGCGTATTCCAACATTGCGTGATCGTTTTCAGCATCGCCCATGCAAATCACTTCATCAGGTTGAATGCCTAGATGCGCTGCAATGGCAGCTACCCCCGCCCCTTTATTACTCGCAGGGTTTAAAAACTCGAGGAAGAAAGGCGCACTTTGCACTACCGTAAATTCCTCGCGTAGCGCGGATGGTAACGCACTGATCACTTCGTTTAATTTGCTTGGCTCTGCCACCATCAACACTTTGATAATCGGATGATCATCGCTTAGGGTCTCGAAATCCATCACGGTAATATCCAGCCCGTTGATCTTGCCTTCAATCTCGGTATACGGATTCTGTGCTGGTGTAATCAAACCGTGCTCAGTACTAAATGCATGCACATAAGCACCCAGTGCCTCGGCATGCTGAGCCAGCGCTTTGGCGGCTTTTCCGTCAAGCCCTTTTTGCAAGATAACTTCATCAGTACCTAGGTTTTTTACCATTGAGCCGTTGTAATACAGCACAAAGTCTTTATCCGAGCCGATTCCCAGTTCGTCTAGCTTAGGCTGCATGCCCTCAAGCGGCCGACCAGACGCCAATACCACAGTCACGCCTTTCTCACGCGCGCGGGTAATGGCTTGTTTATTCTCAGCAGATATTGCTTTCTCGCTGTTTAACAAGGTGCCGTCCATATCTAGGGCGATTAATTTGTACATCGTTTACTCACTTCAACATCAAAATAAAATCAGAAACTGTCCCAGAACTGCAAAATAAACGCCGTGCCTACAACAACATATCGTCTTCAATCGCAATAAAGCGATCGACACTGTTCACCAAGGAATTAGCCGTTAGGGAAGGCACACCAAGCACTATCGCTTCAGTGTGATAGCGCGCGCGGATTTTGTTCATCAGCAAGTCAAAATCCCCGTCACCGGATAACAGCACCACGGTATCAACCTCGGGGGCTGTTTCCATCACATCAATGGCAATCCCCACATCCCAATCGCCTTTGGTGCTACCATCAGCGCGTTGAATATAGGGTTTTAGCTTGACGGTAAAGCCAATGTGGCGCAGGGCATCTTGAAATTTGATTTGCTGATCGTCATCGCGGCGAATGGCATAGGCATACGCGGTTACCACCTCACCCATATCATTGAGGGTTTGCCACAACTGGCGATAGTTAAACTGACGCCCGTAAGCTTGGCGTGTGGTGTAGTAGATATTTTGAACGTCGACAAAAACCGCGATTTTTTTCAAGTCAGGCTCACAGTCGGTGGGAGAGTTGAAGCCAAAGAGGATACCACATCACGCGACCGTGAAGACAATGACGAGCGTGGCCGCATCTAGCACAAACAAAAAAGCCACTGACAACAGCGGCTCTCTCGAGGATTAGTATCATTAACTCAATCCAACAATATTGCCCTCACCATCGAGGTCGAGGTTCATAAACGCCGGTTTTTCCGGTAGCCCGGGCATAGTCATCACGTTGCCGCATAAGGCATAGATAAACCCAGCACCCGCGCACAGTTTTAACTCGCGGATCGGTACATCAAAGCCTTTGGGAGCACCTTTTATCGCACCATCGGTTGAAATAGACAGCGGCGTTTTCGCCAAACAGACCGCCAAACCGTCATACCCTTGCGCTTTAAATTGTTGTAGCTGCTGTTTCGCGGTTTCACTTAACGTCACACTTCCCGCGCCATAACCAACTTCTGTAACCGCCATCAGTTTTTCTTCCAAGCTTTGCTGGGCATGATACAAGGGCGAGAATGATGCATTGGTTTCACATTGCGCGACCACTTGTTCCGCCAGTTTACGCGTACCCTCGCCACCTTGGGCAAAGCCTTCACTGATCGCTACTCTTACTTTGTTGGGCAGCGCTTCAATCATCGCCTTGAGTGTCGCTAGCTCAGCATCACTGTCTTGTGGAAAGCGGTTAATCGCCACTACCGCCGGCACACCATATTGAGTCACGTTATTGATATGCCACTTGAGGTTTTCAAACCCTGCTACCAATGCTTCATCATCATCCGCAAAGAGCGCGTCGGGCATAGACTGACCGGGCTGTAAGTTGTAGTGACCCGAGTTGGCTTTTAAGCCGCGCAATGTCGCCACAATCACCGCACAGTCTGGCGTTTTACCGGATGCTTGCGCTTTGATATTGCAGGCTTTTTCAAACCCCATGTCCGAGCCAAAACCGCCTTCCGTGACGGTATAATCGCCTAGCTTAAGCGCAATGTTATCGGCGATAATCGACGAATTGCCATGAGCAATATTGGCAAACGGACCAGCGTGAATCAGTGTAGGCACGCCTTCTAGGGTTTGCATCAAGGTGGGTTCAATCGCTTCTTTCATACTGACCGTCATCGCGCCGGCCACTTGCAAATCTTCGGTGGTGATCGGCTCACCGGTATGGCTATAAGCCAACACTATGCGGCCGATGCGCTGACGCAAATCGCGAAGATCGCTCGCCAACGCCAGAATCGCCATTAGCTCAGAGGCCGCCGAGATATCAAACCCGCCCTCACGCTCGTAGCCGTTGATGGTTTTACCCGGCTCGTTTTTACCCACAGTCACCATACGCAAGGCGCGATCGTTGTGATCCATCACCCGCTTCCACACCACGCGACTTGGGTCAATTTTTAACGCTTTTAAGCCACTCCGCGCTTCAAAATCGTCATAGCCTCGACGTTGCTCGTGATAAATTCGCGCATCAATGGCCGCAGCAGCCAAGTTGTGCGCCGCGGTCACCGCATGAATATCTCCCGTCAGGTGGAGGTTTAGCTCCTCCATCGGAGCCACTTGCGAATAACCACCGCCAGCTGCGCCACCTTTCACACCAAATACGGGCCCCATCGAAGGCTGACGAATACACGCCGTTACAGAATGATTCAGCTTGGCCAAGCCTTGCGCCAGACCAATGGTGGTGACGGTTTTGCCTTCACCCAAGGGCGTGGGAGTAATGGCGGTGACCAGTACTAACTTTCCGGTTGGGTTGGGCGCAAGACGCTTTAAGCAATCGAGAGAGATTTTGGCTTTATGGCTACCTTGCGTTTTAAACTCTGAGTCAAGGAGGCCAACTTGCTTGGCTATGGTGGAAATGGGGGCGAGTGTGGTGTTACGACAGATCTCGACATCAGGCAGCATGAAACCCTCTCAATAGCGCACAATATGTTCTAGGCAAACGTTTGCGTCAGCATAATACCGCTAAAATTGCTATTGTAAAGCGAAAGGACGCTTGCGGTAAGCGTCCTTTATGACTTTTTATCCCATGTGCCGAGAATAGTGATCATGCTATTGGCTTAGGCGACTTTAAATTGCCCCACCAAGGTATCGAGATCTTGACCCAGTGAGCTCAGCTCTTCCGCCGCGTGTGACGATGCCTCACTCGAGTTCAATAAGCTAGCGACAATGTCACGAATCGATACCAGATTACGATGAATATCTTCCGTGACCGTGGTTTGCTCTGACGCCGCACTGGCAATTTGCGAGGTCATATCGTTCACTTGCGAAAACGCCGCACTCACCGAGGTGATTCGCTCGCCAATTTGCGCTGAAATCGTTGCCATGCTTTGGCACTCTTGATCGCTGTCGGCAATGGTTTTCACGGCACTATCCACATGCACGTGTAGACCATCAAGCATGTCACGGATCTCATGGGTACTGGTTTGAGTGCGACTGGCCAAGGTGCGCACTTCATCGGCCACCACCGCAAAGCCTCTCCCCTGCTCACCCGCGCGAGCGGCTTCAATCGCCGCGTTCAGCGCCAATAGATTGGTTTGCTCAGCAATCTCACCAATCACGGACAGTACCGAGGTAATTTTATCCGACTGAGCTTTAAGTTGATCCACCTGCCCGCTCGACTCGCTCATTTTCGCTACCAACTTCTCGACCGATGCCTCTGATTCACGCACTTGCGCCTGAGCATTTTGCGCATCTTGGGTGGCAGAGGTGGCGGCATCAGCCACCTGTGTCGTGTTTTGTGCCACTTCTTGCGCAGCAGAGCTCATCTCTGTCACCGCGGTGACCACTTGCTCGGTCTCGTTATCATGGGTTTGTAGTTTTTCAGCCACTGCGGATGTTTGCTGAGCCATATCACAGGCGGTGCTGTTTACTTGCGCCGTGACTTGCGCGACGCGCTGAATGGTGTGCTGCAGCTTCTCTACAAAGCGATTAAAGGCATGACCGAGTTGGGCGATTTCATCATAGCCATGTACGTGCAAACGCTGAGTGAGATCGCCCTCACCGCTAGCAATATCATTAAGCTTATCAAGCATGTTTTTCACCGGCTCACCAATACGCTGCGCAAACCAGCTCACCAGCAACACCGTGATAATCACTGTGCTTATCCCCAACAGGGTTAAACGGAAAATTTGTGCATCCAGGGTTTGCTCTGCGTCGGTGCGATAGGCAGCAACCTCTTGCTCAATGTCATCGGTGTAGGCGCCAGTGCCTAATAGCCATTGACCATTATTCACCATTACCGCATAGCCGATTTTATCAATCAGCGCATCGGTACCCGGCTTATCAAACATAAAATTAAAGTAGCCATCGCCACGTTGTGCCGCCTCGAGTAACCCTTGAATCACCTTATTGCCTTTAGGATCGGTAAAATCAATCAGGTTTTTTCCTTCAAGCGCCGGTTTAACAGGGTGAAACACATTGATCCCCTGTTTGTTGTAAATAAAAAAGTAACCCGTCTCGCCAAACTGCACATCAGTAAGCGCCGTTTTCACCTCAGCCAAGCGAGCCTCACTGGTGCCTGGGTTAAGACGCTTAACGATGTTCTCCGCTACCTGAGTCACTTCTTTGAGTTGTTTTTTACGCTCGTTGACCAACTTCTCCCGAAACGTGGCAATGTTTTCTTCTATTAACGCCTGTTCGTTATAGGCCGTGACCGCACTCATAATCAGCATTGAGGCGATCAGTGGCACGATGGCAAGTAGCAGTATTTTCGTTTTAAACATCAGCTTCATTGGCAATTACCCTACAGACTAACTTTGTAAGCAAATGCTACTACTTAACTAGACAGTCAAAAATATAAACTGCTGTTTTATTTGATCTAAACGCGATTTCACCCCCGAGGCTGTGACCCGGGTTGGAATGTCATGTAAATGGAAAGGTCTTTGCCATATCGTGGTGTGGATTTGGCTCGTTAACTCGCATCTTTGTGAGCGCGAGCAACTCGTCCCACCAAACCATTCCGCTGTTCGTCGCGTATTCTTAGGAGGATTCAGGAGGTGGCTATGAAAAATCGTAAAGTGCCGCATGGTAAGTTTTCTCGCTTTGGTGCACTGGCTTCGTTGGCGGGGCGTGTGGCGTCGAATGTGGCGTGGGAAGGTACCAAACAGTTTGCCCAGGGCAATCGGCCGAGTCGTAAGGATTTGGTGATGTCGCCGGCCAATATTGCCCACGTGGCGGACAAACTGGCGGACTTACGTGGAGCGGCGATGAAGGTCGGTCAATTGTTGTCAATGGATGCGGGGGATTTGATTCCGCCAGAGCTCAGCGATCTGCTCGCCCGTTTGCGTAATAATGCCACTCCCATGCCACCGGCGCAGCTCAAAGCGGTGCTTAATGAAGAGCTGGGCGACAATTGGCAGGCTGAGTTCACCCACTTTCGTTTTTCGCCCATCGCGTCAGCGTCGATAGGCCAAGTGCACGAGGCCTATACCGATGCCGGTGAAAAAGTAGCGGTAAAGGTGCAATACCCGCGCATCAAAGACAGCATTGATAGCGATGTGGATAATGTGATCACCCTACTGCGCTTAAGTGGCCTGATCCCCAAAGAAGCGAATTACCAAGCCTTACTCGATGAAGCCAAGCAACAACTACATGATGAAGCCGATTACGGCAAAGAGGCACAAGCATTGACTCGGTTTGGCGACCATTTGAAAAATGCCAACGGTTTGGTGGTGCCAAGGGTTCACTCAGCCCTTACCTCAGATCGCATTCTCACCATGAGCTATATGGCAGGAGAGCCGATTGAGCAACTCAACAAGGCTTCAGAGACGATTCGTCACCGCGTGATCAGTCGTTTATTCCAGTTGCTGTTTGAGGAAGTCTTTGTGTTTGGCGAGGTCCAAACCGATCCTAACTTTGCCAACTATTTGTATCAGCCCGATACCGGACGCGTCGTGTTGCTCGATTTTGGCGCCACCCGTCAGTATGCCCCGACGTTTACCGATGGCTATCGCAAACTATTTTTAGCGGCGATTGAAAAAGACAACGCAGGGATTGAGGTGGCACTAACCCAAATTGGCTTTTTTGCCGAGCACATCTTGCCAGAGCAAAAAGCCAGTGTGCTGGAGCTTGTGAACACGGCTTGTGAACCGATTGCGACGGATGCGCCATTTAACTTTGGCGACGCCGATTTGGCAACGCGTTTACGTAACCGTGGGATGGCGCTGAGTATGGAACAAGGCTATTGGCACACGCCACCGGCGGATGCACTGTTTTTACATCGTAAAATTGCGGGGTTATATTTGCTGGCGGCCAAGTTAAACGTGAGCTTTAATGTCCGCCAGTTGTTATTGCCCTATTTAATCCACTCGCATACGGATAATCCGGTCGAAGCGTAAACAGCCACAGCGTGCTGCGCGTGGGACTAGGGGCTATCGCGCAGCGCTTCACAATAGGCGACCAAATCTTCCGCGGCCCAGTGGCTCGCCACATTACGAGCGGTGAGAGCAGCATCAACCCGCCCTTCGCTGACCACCTCAAACCAATGGCTGAGCATAGCCGCAAAACCTTTGCTCGCTTGCATACCCGTCCAATCTGGCAAGGTAAGCTGTGTGGTGACGTTGTCTTGCATGCGCGCACCGCGGGTAAAGCCATCAAAGAAATAGCACTCGTTACGATAGGCCGCCGCAATGGTTTCTTTGGTGACCCCATACTGGCGGTTCATGCTGGCCTCAAACAAGCTATTGTCGCGGTGCCAACGCACGTCTAAGCGGCCTAGCAAGCCTTCGCTAAATTGAGCAAACACGTCCAAATCATCAATATTGATGTCACCATGAACGTTTATACTGTCGAGTGGATGAATGAAATCATCAAAAATAAAACGACGCGGTGCATCGGGCAGCGCATGACGGTGTTTTTCCCAACGCAGCGATAAAAGGGGTGTGCCCAGTTCGTCTTCGGGGCGCTGGCCATTGAGATGGGTGTTGAGCAAAGGCAAATAACGCCGGTTAAAGCCTGCAAACAAGGGGGTTTGCTGTTGTTCTGCCAAGTTGAATAAGGCTTCAACCTCCGCGCCTGATGGGGCGACAGGTTTATCGACAAACACCGGCACACCTGCTTGCAAGCAGGTACGAATCAAGGCCGCATGCGAGTCGGTGGCGCTGTGGATCATCACTCCATCCACCCCTAATGCTAAGCATTGTTGAATATCACTTGCGGTCTCACTCACTCGGTATTGCGTGGCGAGCGTCGCCAGCTTAGCGTCATCACGGCTGCACAATACCCATTCGAGCCCTGGCCAATTGACCATCAATGGCAAGTAGGCTTTTTGCGCAATGTCCCCTAACCCGATCGATGCGATTTTCATGCCTTCTCCTTACATCGTGCGCTCCCGCGGGCTAAGTCCGCGCTGGAAGTCGCCAGCAGAAATCAGTACTCTAGCCGCATTCTACACAGTGTAAATCGTTATGAATATTTTAATCTCTTGGTTTTCTCAGGCGGGTGCGTGGTTAACGCCATGGCTCAGTGATATTGCAGTGGCAATTGTGGCGTCACTGTTGGTGGTATTTGGCAATGATATTAATCGGACGCTACGCCGTTTATTGACCGGTCATCATTTTATCGTTCGCACTCTGGTATTTGTGGCGATCAATGCCTTTGGTTACGGCGCTTTTATCATTACCGTCTCTCCGTGGCTGGCGCGACAAATGCGCGGATGGCCAGATCATTGGCTCTTTGCCGGTTTGGTCGCAACCTTTGTTTTTATTGGAATGTGGGCGCAACGCCAGCGACAGATCTAGTCTTCGTCCATAACACTCATTCACACCCCCAGCGCGCACTTAGGCGGATGTGAGAGCCCGCATTCATGCTCGTGGTTGGCGAATAGTCACCCAGTTGATCCAATCAAGCAATCCACCCGCAGCCTGTGAGCGTATTGGAGGGAAAAAGGAGATAGGTATGCAACGCGGATTAATGTGGTTTCGCCACGATCTTCGAATACATGATAACCCTGCACTCGCCAATTTAGCCTCGAGCTGCGATCAGCTGACCTGCGTGTTTGTGATTGACCCGAGCTGGTATCGTGCGGATCACTTTCAAAGTAAGCACCTCGGTGCCCCGCGGGAAGCGTTTTTGTGGCAAAGCCTAACCGAACTGCATCGCGCCCTGGATGCGATGGGGCAAAAATTGATTATTCGCACCGGCAAGCCGCTAGAGGTGGTGGCAAATCTGTGTATGGATCATGAGTTTGACCTTATTGGCGTCACCGACCACCCAGGGACACGTGAGCGTCACCAGGTTGATACGCTGGTTGAGCGCTTTCCGCAGCGGGTGGTTGTCTCGGATGCTCACACCTTGTTTACCCAGCATCAGCTGCCGTTTGACTTACCTGAGATCCCGACGACCTTTACTCAATTCCGTAAAGCGGTGGAAAAGCGCGGGATCAAACCACGCTTGCCGTTACCAGTACCTGAGTCATTGCCAGCCCCCATCACAGCGATTAAGTCCGACCCAGCGCCCCTATCTGATCGCCGAATAGCCCCTTATCAAGGCGGTGAAATCGCCGGGCGTGCGCAACTGAATCATTACTTATGGGATACCCATCGTATTCAGCGCTATAAAGAAACGCGCAACGGCCTTGATGGTTGGGATTTCTCGTCACGCTTATCGGCTTGGCTCGCAAACGGCAGTTTGTCCGTACGCTGGGTCGCCGCAGAGCTCGATCGATATGAGCGCAATGTTGAAAAAAACGAGTCAACCTATTGGCTATACTTTGAGCTGTTGTGGCGCGAATATTTCCAATGGATGCTGTATCACTATGGTGCCCGCTTTTTTGCATTCAAAGGCATTGCCAACAAACGGCCACTCACCACTTTTTATGCCGAAGCCTTTATGGCATGGCGTGAAGGCACGACGTCCTTTCCTATTGTCAATGCGGCGATGCGCCAGCTTAAACAAACCGGATGGCTCTCGAATCGCAGTCGTCAATTGGTGGCCAGCTGCTTAGTCCATGAGTTAGGTGTTGATTGGCGCTATGGCGCAGCATACTTTGAGCAGCAACTGATTGATTTTGATGTAGCGGCTAATTATGGCAATTGGCAATACTTAGCAGGCGTTGGTGCCGATCCGCGCGGCAGCCGCCGGTTTAACCTCGACAAACAAGCCGCGCAATATGACCCCGATGGGACGTTTGTTAATACTTGGGTGGGAACACACGAATCATCCGAACTAAAGTGACCTTATCAAACCATCACTTTAGCCCTCGGCGGCTGGCACAGCCGTCGGCTCATATTGAGCGACTAACTGAATCACACGCTCACTGACCCGCCTTGAAAACAGTAATGCAATGTGGGTCACCGAGTACAGATCGTGACTGGTCATGCCCTCGATTTTGGTTTCTTCGACCAGCACGGTGCCATCGCAGACTTGGTTTTTTAACAACAGCGCCGCGGGTCCCCAGGGGCAATCGCCGGCAAGGCTATGTAACGGCGGAAGATTCTTCCAAGGCCTGACCTTGTCAGGGATAAGCATGCCTTCGCTACGTTGAAACAACCAGCCGCCCCACCCCAGATCGCCAAAAATACTTGCTAACTTAGCGCCTTGATGCGGCGTGCCCAAAGTGATCACCGCGCGAACATCGAGAGGCGGTCTATCACACCGCTTTGTGCTCTGTTCCAAGTAACGGCGAATAATGAGTCCGCCCATCGAATGGCCAATCAAGATCGCTGGCTGGTCGCCAACAAACGCATCGATTTTGGCGGTGATACCCTCTAGGTCCGGATTGAGCGTATTATACGAAACATTCAGCACCTGGTGCCCATGTTTTTCTAAGCGCTCGCACAGCGGAATCAAAAAAACACCGTGCATGTATAACCCATGAAGAGTGACTATTTTCATCCCGCCTCCCATTAGCCGCTGCGTTCAGCATACCAATATATGTCCCTTTCTGCCCATAGGTGGTTGATACAACCGAGGGCTTGCATCACAACAACGAGGACGCGTTAACAAAAAAACGCCCCACAAAAAGTGAGGCGTTGATGATGTAAGGAGGACGCGCATAGCGGCTTATGCGTAGCGCCTAATTAGAAAATCAGGTGAGCAATCCCTGCGATAACAGGCAGAGTGACTAGCGTACGTAAAATAAAGATCACGAACAGCTCCCACAGCTTGACTGGGATTTTGCTTCCCAGTAATAAGGCACCCACTTCCGAGATATAAATCAGCTGGGTCACCGATACCGTAGCAATCACAAAACGGGTCATTTCACTGTCGATTTCTGCGGCTAAAATGGCAGGAATAAACATGTCTGCAAAACCAATCACCATGGTCTCAGAGGCTTTCACCGCATCAGGGATATGCAATAGTTCAAGCAGTGGCACAAAGGGCGCCCCTAGGATGCTAAACACATCGGTGTACTCAGCGACCATCAACGCCGCCGTACCAATTGCCATCACAACTGGCAACACACCTAACACCATATCGACGGCGTTTTGTACGCCTTCTTTTAGCACACTGCTTACCGAGCGAATTTTCTCGGCACGTGTCAGTGCACAGTGCAGTCCATAGCTCAGCGTATTGTGGCCAGCCGGTAGGACTTCATCATTGGTTTCACGCTCAGAGTTATCGATAAGCGCATCTTTTTTCCAGCTCAGAGGAGGAAGACGAGGAACGATGATCGCCGCCGCAATCCCAGCTAAACAGACGGTGAGATAGAACCAAGCAAACATGTGCATCAAGTCGACTTGCGCTATCACCACCAAACTAAAGCTGATTGAAACCGCAGAGAACGTCGTGCCAACCACTGCCGCTTCACGCTGGGTATAAAAACCTTGCTCATATTGTTTACTGGTCATCAAGATACCGACGCTGCCATCGCCCAACCAAGAGGCGGCACAGTCGACCGCAGAGCGCCCCGGCAGACCGAATAACGGACGCATTACCTTGGTGAAAATAGCACCAAGCAGCTCGAGCAAGCCGAAACTTGTCAGTAGCGGCAGTAATAGACCAGCGAAAATAAACACGGATAACAAGGTAGGCAATAGCTCATTGAGCACAAAGGCCCCCGTTGTTTCACCCATGATGACTGGCGAGCCAAAACCATAAAACGCCATTACGATGAAGGCGGCACCGAAAACACGGGTGACAAGCCACACCGGAGAGACATTAAACAAACCATTAAGAAAGCCATTTCGCATGATAACGGCAGGCTTGGTCAGCGTAACCAACACTGAAACGACGGCACTCAACACCACTAAGGCAGTGACGACCGCTGTTGCACTGTTACCTAGTAAGTCCAAGACACTGCTCGCCATTACCGCAATCGGGATGGTGACGCTGTCACCGAAACTGACTGGCGTCATAAAAAGGAACAACCCCAATAATGATGGGATTGCGAACATCAGAATATTTCTCATCGAAGGTGACTTCGTAGAGAGAGTGTCAGTTTTTTGCATACGTCTGAATCCTGAATTTTTATTTATCTCACCGCGAGCATCAACGCCTTTGCTGATTAATTATTCACTCACTGTGACTAACTGGCATGCAGATTATCGAATCATACACAGGATGTAAATAACTATTTAGTCATAAATACTGAATAAATACACCCTAAAAGCAGATTACACATGCCTACTGGTGGTTTTATAGTTCAACAAACCATCTTTTGTGAAAAGTTTGTTACACCGTTTTATTGACCAAGATCAGATTCTGTTACTCACTTGTAGGGAATGAGGCGGGTTAGCTCACAGAATACGCTTAATGTTCAAGCGCCCAACGCCAGCATCGTTGCCAAACGCTAGTTAACCAATTTTAAAGTCAATGCGCGCATATTCTTTGATCAACCAATCGCCAAAGTCATTGAGGAGGGTCATGACAGCACGTTTTTTTACCGGTTTGCGCTCTAGCAGGATAAAAAGTCGCTCAATCGCCATTTTTTTATCCGGGTAGTGTTTAATAAAAGCATCCGCACACTCGTTGAGTGATTCACTCCACTGCGCTTCTTTATGAAGTACCAAACCAAACGCACCGCGTATCAGTGTGTCTGCAATCGCTTGTGCGGTATTTAGCTGAGTGTTCCATGTGGTAGCGGCGGTGATTTTTTGTTTGGCACGCGCGAGTTTGTCAGGGATATCTGGATTCATCGCCTTCGCCACTTCCCAGCTGGCTTCAAACAAACCAAAACTGACCGATAAGTCTTGGCCATAGAGGCAAATGGCTCTGTGTTTAAAAAAGAATCCCCAGTGAAAGACTTGTGAGAGATCTCTAACATGTGACACGGTCACGATATCGATATGGCAATCACTGATCACCTTGCTATGACTGGTTTTTAATCGCCATAGCAAGGTGTTTAATGCGTTCGATTGATCAAGCGTCAGGGCGTGTTGGCACACCACAGTCAGCGATAGCACGCTGTCTCTCACCACGGCTCGCCGCCAAACAATATCTCCACTCACGTAAACGCTGTGAAGCCGCTTGCCGAGCAAGCCACGTAGTTGCTTCACCGCTTTAATCATCACGGGGATAAATTCAGATTGAAACGGGGTACGCCGGTCGGGCTCCGGTAAATAAGCGTTTCTGGATTGCAACTGAGTCACGACTTTCACACAGGTTTGAGTACGCGCGCTATTGTTGGTCATCTGCATAAACAAATCAACGCTCTAACTGTGGGTCTGCTTTTATTTTAGCCAGAGGTTGTCTATTTGACCATGAGAGCCGTCGGTTGAGAGGACAAACGCGGATACACTTTAGATACCTCTTTGTGCAGGTCAACCGATACGGTGCGGCTGAGATACCCCTTACAGCATGGTATAGTGCGCATACATACAGACAACGAGAGCTTACCATGACGCAAGAGAATCAACTCAGCTTGGAGACCGTGCTAGAGATCGCGTTCGAGATTTTTGCCGAAACGGCCCCAGACAACTTGGAGTTTGACGATTTAATGCTCTATGAGTCACGCTTTGAAGAAGAAGGGGGCGCTGTGGTGGTTGAAGTAAACAATGATTGGCCAGAGCATGTGGGAGCAGATGTTGACTTATCTCAGTGTGCCGAGGTGCAAATGGGTATAGCTGGCGCTGAGGTGTTAGATGAAGTCTTTGTTCGTATGCTCATCAGCCGAGACCCAGATAATAAATTCTGTCATTTATTGTGGAAGCGCAGCCCAACACAGATCCACTAGCCCTGCCCCACAGAATAACGGCAGCGATAGGTGCTGCCGTTGTGGATGCGAACTGGCGCTGACTTCATAGGATAATACCGGTTGAATGATTACAGTACGGTCACTGAGTCCGCGTCATCATGGGCGTGAGCGCGATAACTGATGACCAGTCCCAAGCTTGCCAGCGTCGCCAATGTCAGCATGATTACCCCTAATGATAATTGGCTAGCCACACCGAAACTACTGGCAACGAGTGTTACCAGCCCTGCCAATAGATTTTGCGCGCCGCCAAGAATTGCCCCTGCCGTGCCAGCATGGTAAGGAAAAGGACTAATCGCTCCTGTACTGGCTGCCGGAAAGAGAATACCTGCACCAGCAAAATAGACACAGCCGCCACCCACTAACGCATAGAGTGAAACATCACCGAGCATACCGGGCAATCCTATGATGCCTGCCCCCAACAACGCTAAGACACTGCCCAATGTCAGGGTGGGATAATACCCCATACTTTCGGAAAGCCGGCTCGACAACCCTGACCCGACTAAGTATGCCGGCAGAGGGACAACAAACAGCAAACTGATCACACTCGGAGACAACGCTAACGCATCTGACATGATCACACCTGCCGCCGCCTCGAATAAAGATACACCGGAAAAAACGGTAATTAGGCACAGCAAATACCCTTTAAATTGATGTGATCGCATAACATGACGATAGCGCGCACCAAAATGACCAGGTTGGCGTAAATCGGCAGGCAAAGTCTCGCTAAACCGCCAAGCCATGACTGTATAAACCAAGACACCGAGTAACAATAAAAAGAAGTAGCTGGCACGCCAATGTAGGGCCTCGGTTAACCCTCCTCCTAGAAGCGGAGCCACTAAGGGAGAAAAGATCAGTCCCATACTAACTAGGCTATTGGCGCGGTGCAGTTTGGCCCCGGAAAAACAATCTCGGGTTAAGGTGCGCGCCATGGCGCCGCCGCAGCCAATGCCCGCGCCTTGAACCATACTGCCCAGTAAAAATATCGCAAAGGAGGTGGCCAACAAGGTGATAGCCGTCCCGACTAAAAACAATGCCAACCCAAACAAAATAACCGGCTTACGACCGATGCGATCGGAGACAGGGCCATAAAAAAACTGCGATAAACCATAAGGAATAAGATAACAAGCCATCACCGCTTGTAACCAAGCGGGTGATACAGCGAAGTCGTCTGCCATTACACCGATGGATGGTACATACATGGTTTGGGTCATTTGCCCAACCGCCGCCAATAGAACGATCAATAGCAATAGCTTGCCCATAGGCATTGCCGAGGACATACCAGCACTCCTAAAAATAATTATGCGAAAATAAGTAAGAAATAGGTATCGAGGTTGAGGGTAAAGGCCTAGCCCACCTAGCCACCTAATGATAGACAGGCGAATGATAGGCTTTAAGAGAGAGTGTCGCAATCAGAGTTGAGAATAACGATCCCGATTCTTTATTATATTAAAGATTAGTTTTTCTAATCCTAAAGCCAGCGTCGGACACGAGCTACATAAGCGTCAAAATCATCTGGCCATTGGCGTGATAAACGGGCTTCTTCAGCAGGAATAAATGTGGCGGATAGGTAGGCCATAAAAGCGGGAATCATCCCCCAGCACCATAGCGCATTAAAATAAAGCCCAGCTGCGGCGATAATGAGTACCAACGCCAGATACATAGGGTTGCGGGTATAGCGATAGATCCCAGTCGTCACCAGCGCTGAGGGCATTTGCAGCGGATCAAGCGTGGTGTGATGGCGATGAAACGCCCATTTAGCGGCGGCTAATAACCCCACGGCTAACCCCAGAGGCAAGGCAGCCCACATCGGGGCACCCAGCACCAGCGAAAAAGGAAAGAAATGGCTCAGTGATAAGCCAATTGCAATCGCAATGAGCATCGCCACGGGAGGCAATGGGGGAAAGAGATAATGCCATGTTTGCACACGCATGACTCGTCCTTGAGCAATGACTGATATAATGGCAATAATGTAGCGAATATAGACAGTGATTGTCACTGCCTAGCTGGCAAATTAGCCAATTTTTAGCGACGAATGTTTAATCTTGCTCAATATTGAGACGGTGCTTACCATGCTCAATCTTTGCCTTAAGATAGTTACGGTTGCCGTCTTTAAGGTGGGCTTTGGTGCCAATCACTTCTTTGAGGGTAACCCCTGCCGCTTGGAGCTCTTCAATCTTTTTGGGGTTATTGGTGATCAAGCGAATACAGTGAGCGTCTAACGCTTTTAGCATCTGCGCCGCTTCGGCAAAATCACGCAAATCATCCGCAAATCCCAAATGGTTGTTCGCTTCATACGTCGTCATCCCTTCGCTTTGTAACTTGTAGGCATCCAGCTTGTTATACAGCCCTATCCCGCGCCCTTCTTGGCGCAAATAAAGAATAATACCGCCATCTTCACCCATCTTTTGGATGGTCTCTTCAAGCTGCTCGCCACAATCGCATCGAGAGGAATGGAAAACATCACCGGTTAAACACTCGGAATGCATGCGAACCAAAGGCGGATCGGCTTTCTTATCGGCTTGTTGGAAAATTAGCGCGACGTGCTCTTGCTCAGACTCTAAACCATGGAAGGAAAGGATCTCTGCTGGGATCTGGCTTCCCACCCCGACTTTCAACGGCACTCGGGCCCTAACTTTAACCATTCTGCGTCTATCTCTTACTGCTGATACCCGATTGAGGGCGCTAACATTACTACACCCACATCAGTATGCCAATTCAAAAATGTTATAATATAACATTTATCGGGAGGATGCGATAAAATCGTATTGGGAGGTATCTGTCACCTTGTCTCTATCCTCATCACTGCAAACGCCGTACCACCGCAGCCGGATTGCCAGCCACAATAGAAAAAGGTTCGATATCCGTATCAACCACTGATCCGGCTTCAATCACTACCCCTTCACCGATTGCCGTGCCTGCTTTTATCACGGTATTTCCCTCGATGATAACGTTATTACCGATGATGACATCCTGAGAGGACTCACATTCACCGCGGGCAATGTCTAGCGGTAATACGCGATGACGCGTGGTATAGATCCCAACGTTGGGGCCAATACTCACGTTATCGCCAATACTGACATGCGCCCCGTCTAAAATGGTGCAATTTGGACCGACGCTAACATTGTTGCCAAGATGAATATTCATCCCATAATGGCAAAAGAAAGGCGCGTCGATTTCAACGTTATCGCCAATACGGGCGAATAGCTTGGTGGTTACCACCGCTAAACTGGCCGCATCTTCAGGATCGAGCCGGTTAAACTGTTGGCAAAGTCGGCGCGCGGCATATCGAAACAAAGTCAGCTCTTCATCCGCGGGACAATAAGGCAAGCCACGTTGCATTTTTTCAAATTCTGTCATCAGCTCTACCCTTGATGCGGCATTCTTACTGACGTTGACTCAAAGCTAGGGTTATCTACAGTCGACATAGAAACCAGCGAGTCACCGTATTCACGTAAGAATTGGTTCCCCAGCGAGACCCCTAGCTGATAATCGGCTTCCAATGCCTCCGGCTTACTCAGTAAGGCACTACTTTGCAACGGAGCGCTCGGCGCAATTTGCACTATCTGAGCACGCGCAGGCGGTGACGCCAAAAACTGCAGTTCACTTTGGTAGCTTTGATAATGCGTCGTCAGCATCTTAAGCATTTCGGTGTTTAGCGGCTTGCCGGATAAAGACTGGAGCCGATAAATCGTGTCGCCACCAAAAAGCCAACGACCACCATTTTGCATCGCTTTCTCTTTCATACTGTCGCGCACACGATTAACCAATTGCTCGCGGCTGGACTTATAGCGATCTGACAGTTCACCGATTTGCTTACTGAGCTCTTTCTGGAAGGTTTCAAAGCGTGCAAGTCGATATTTGGACTCAAAGTTTGATAAATAATCGGAGAGCTTAAATTGCGGCCTCTTCGCCTCAAAGCGTTCGCGTAGTGTTTCAAGAAAGCGCCGGTTCTCATCATCACGTTTATCTTGTTCAACCACTGGCTCAGTGCGAACCACGACGATAATATCCGCCCCGCGCGCAAACGCTTCTTTTGCCGGGATCGCCGCTGTTACCCCACCGTCCACATAACGGTGCTCACCGATGTTCACCGGATGCGGATAAAGTAGCGGAATCGCACAGGTCGCTTTCAGGGCATCTGGCCAGGTGTCTTCTGTCAGTGAGAAGAAGGCTGGTTGCAGCGTATCTATGTCAGTCGCGCATGCATAAGCATAACGGTTTTGCAGATGGTGCCGCGCCGCTTCCATATCCAGAGCCGTTTCTTTACCTGGTAACGCCGTGTCTAACGCCCAATCCAAGTCCATGTAATGCTGCCGGCGAACATACTTCATTAAATGGAAGAAGCGCTCCTGCGTGGTGAGTTGGGTAATAAAGCGGTAACCATATTGGTACTGTTGGCAGACATAGGCACTCATATTGAGCGCCCCCGCCGATGTACCAAAATAAAGCTCAAAGGGGTCAAATCGGTGGGTTAAAAACGCATCCAGCACACCTGCAGTAAAAATACCTCGTTGTCCGCCCCCTTGAAGCACAAGGGCTATGCGCTGCGGCCGCGCGTGAGTCCCGCTCTGTGCGCCAGCGGTCAGCGCGTTGTCGGTCAACACCGTGGGCTGCACGGCTTGATTGGTTTCTACCACGTTCGCCCCTTACCATCACATTTAGCGTTATGCTTATGTTTTATTGACTATTTTTAATTAGCTAAGTCCCACAGTTTAACGCGTCGTGTGACACTGTGCTAGCGCTACCGTGCCGTGGCATCGTCATCAAACCGGAAGCCACCGAACCAAGTGTTGTCTATGCCATTACCGCCACGGCGGCAAACGTAAAAATAAGGCCGAGTGCGCAGGCTGTCGTGACCAGTGCATAAGTGAGTGTCGTATTCATGATGTCCTCCTAGGTGATAACGCTGCTATAACAAGTATAAACCACATTTAGTGTGCGTCTTTGTTGTCTAAAATTCTGCTAATGAGATCATGTTTTCTGGCGCTGTGGCACGCGCTCAACACGTCTTGGCGTTGTTTTTTTCATCAATTGACGAGCGAACAAAAATAACCATTAATCACCACTTATTGATAATTATGATAGTTTTTATCACTATATAAGGTTAACAAAACATGATTTATATCTACCTCACTCTACCAATAGCAGGTTAACCCCCATTTTTTTGCTAACTTGTTGGTTTTAAGGCTATTGATTTAGCCTCACGCTGTGCTTAATGTGCAATGACTGCCCGCTTTAGATAAAAAATTCAACATTCGGGCAACAGGAAGTTAAAAATCAATATTGCGGGAATGTGCTATTTCTTTCATATCGGCCAAAAAACGCAGCCTCACAACACTGCATATTTGGATGGGCGTAAAGAAAGGCGATTCGCAAAGGAGTAAGTAGATATGAAAAGAGAACAATGGGGCTCACGCGCTGGGTTTATCCTGGCTGCCGTGGGGTCAGCAGTCGGCCTAGGGAATATTTGGCGCTTCCCTTACATGGCCTATGAGAACGGTGGCGGTGCCTTTTTTATTCCATACCTTTTCGCCATGCTCACCGCGGGTATTCCATTTATGATTATGGAATTTGGGCTAGGGAAAAAACTGCGCGGCTCATCGCCCGTGGTGTTTTCTAAGCTCAATACCAAATTTGAATGGCTGGGGTGGTTTCAAGTTTTAATCGCGGCAACCATCGGGATTTATTACGTCGCCGTTATTGGCTGGGCCATTTCATACTTTGGCTTTTCGTTTGGCCAAGATTGGGGCACAGACACCAACGCCTTCTTCTTCTCCGATTACCTAAAATTGGGGGAAAACTCTCCCACCAGCTTGGGTGATTGGCAGTGGCACATCGCGATTCCAATGATCATTGCTTGGGCCATCACCTATGCAGCCGTTTTCCGTGGCGTAAAAGGCGGCATCGAAAAAGCCAGCAAAATCATGATGCCTTTGCTGTTTATCATGGTGTTGTTACTCATTGGCCGTGTGGTGATGTTGCCAGGGGCACTGGATGGTTTGAACTATCTGTTCTCGCCTGACTTTAGCAAATTGGCCGATGCCAGTGTGTGGTCCGCCGCTTATGGGCAGATCTTCTTCACGCTGTCGGTAGGCTTCGCCATCATGCTTGCTTATTCTAGCTACTTGCCAGAAAAGTCCGACGTCAACAACAATGCTTTGATGACGGTATTGATCAACTGTGGCTTCTCAATTGTTGCCGGCGTGCTGATCTTCTCGATTCTTGGCTATATGGCGGCGGAACAAAGCAAGGGGATCACCGATGTCGTCAGCGGGGGCGTTGGCCTAGCGTTCGTCACGCTACCTGCCGCGATTAATTTGCTCCCTATCCCTTATATTCTTGGTCCATTGTTCTTCCTCGCATTGGTTGTTGCTGGCTTGAGTTCGCACATTTCCATCATTGAAGCCGTGACGTCGTCAATTATGGATAAGCTCAATGTGACTCGTCAAAAAGCGGCGACAGCCGTATGTGGTGTGGGCTTTGTCGTATCAATGGCGTTCGCTACCAACGGCGGTCTATTGCTGCTTGACTTGGTTGATTACTTTGTTAACAACGTTGCACTGCTCACAAGCTGTTTGCTTGAGCTGCTGCTGGTCGGCTGGCTAGTTAAACTGTCAGACATCCGTCAGTATGTTAACCGTGTCTCTGAATTCAGCGTGGGTCAGTGGATGGAAATTTGTATCCGCTTTATCAGCCCCATTATGCTGGCGGTGATCTTGGTGAAAAACCTGATTGACACCTTCAACGAAGGCTACGGCGGTTACGCACAATTCGAATTACTGACCCTGGGTTGGGGCTTGGTCGCTGCCATGCTGGTGGTTGGTATTATCGTTAATAGCACCACGACCCCTGCTCGCGATATGGAGACAGACGCATGACAACAGGCGCAATCATCATGATGCTTATCGGCTTTGCCGTCACTTGGGGTGGCGCGGCCTTGTGTATTCGCAAAGCGATGCACAGCAATAGCGAATAGCGAATAGCGAATAGCTCGTCACGGTTCATAACACACTGTGATGTCAACCAAAGCCCTCTTAATGGAGGGCTTTGTCTTTTTCACGATCTCGCGTCGTCAAGCGATGAACTATCTGCCTTTTTATACCTTTCCCCCTCCTGGGTGTCTGCTCTGACATCATCACCAAAACGGTTATCAACAAGTCGCTGATTAATTACACAAAGTGCGGCTTTGTTTGTAGCATCTCAACGATAAAGCACCGATAATGGAGGAACTGACTTTAGCAACGAGGACAATGGCGATATGGCTTCAGCCAAACGCATCTTAGTGGTCGACGACGATGTCGAAATCCGTGAGCTTCTCCAAGCTTATCTCACCAAAGCCGGTTACGAAGTGATGACCGCGCAAAACGGTCATGAGATGCAAACTAAGCTGGCTGTCCAATACCCGGATTTAATTTTACTCGACGTGATGCTCCCAGGGGATGATGGCTTTACGCTATGCAAAAGTATTCGTAAAGATTCGAGCGTGCCTATCATCATGCTCACCGCTGTATCAGACGAAACGGATCAAATTGTTGGGCTAGAGCTAGGCGCCGATGATTATATCGCCAAGCCCTTTAGTCCGCGCCAATTGATCGCCCGTATTCGTGCATTATTACGTCGCACCCAGCAATTGCAGGAGACCACGCTGTCCCGACCCAAAGCGATTCGGTTTGGCCAGTGGCGTCTAGAGCCTGCCACCCAGCAATTGCACCAGGTTGTCACCGGCATGGAGATAGAGTTGTCGGCGTCTGATTATGCCCTGCTGATGCTGTTTATCGATCACCCACACCAGTTGCTCGATCGTAATGCGATTAGCCAAGCGACGCGCGGCCGCGATGCACAGGCACAAGAACGTGGCATCGATGTACAAGTCAGCCGCTTGCGCCAGCGCTTACGTGACACAGGCAAAGCGAACTTGATTAAAACTGTGCGAGGTGCGGGTTATATGTTTGTCGCTGAGATCCAATATGAATCATGAATGGCTAGAAAAGCTGATCCCTCGCTCTTTGCTATCACGCACCTTGCTGCTGACCTTGTTATCCGTGGTATTGGCGCAGGGCATTGCCACCTCAATTTGGTATACCCAATCAAAACGAACCCAACTTGCGGGGCTAGAGGCGGCGTCGGCGAGTTTAGCTAACATGTTTGCCTCAACCACCACCTTCTTTCAATCGTTGCCCGTTGCTTATCGGCATGTGGCGCTTAATCAATTACGTAACATGGGCGGGACACGGTTTTTTGTCTCCTTTAACAAAGAAAAAATCCAAATCACGCCTATTGAAGAGACACAGGCGAAAAAGGTCGCCACCCGTACCGTATCGGGCATTCTCCACGAGCAGCTCCCGTCATTGAATACCATTGATGTTGACTTTTCGCGCCCTGAAACCTTACGCGTGCTCAACAACGACATTTTATTGCAAGACTTGCCCAAATCTTGGGCACATCACACGTTAAGTTTAGAGCCATTAAATCCCCCCATTTTGGTGGTACAAATGGAGCTGAAAAAAGATGAGTGGATCTATATCGCTGCATTGTTACCCGCGCCCTATGTCACGCTCGATGATACCTTGATTACCGCCGATCAAGTGGTCTTTATCGTGGTGATCACTGCGCTATTACTGTTCTTTACTTACACCTTGATTCGTCAGCAAGCACGCCCCTTAAAACGTCTGGCCAAAGCAGCGAACTTGTTTAGCACCGACATTGAGCAACCTCCCCTGAAGGAGGAAGGCGCGGCAGAAATCGCCATTGTGACACGGGCGTTTAACCGTATGCAGCGTCGCCTACAACGTCACCTACGTGAGCGCGAAACCTTATTCCGCTCCATGTCGCATGATTTAAAAACGCCTATCACCCGCTTACGTTTACGGGCCGAATTAATTGATGACGACCTGCAAGCCGCGAAGCTCAATAAAGATTTAGATGATCTTGAAATTATGGTTAAAGGTGCCGTACAAACGGTCAGAGACACCGATATCCATGAGAACATGGCGGCTATTGATGTCATTGATTTCTTAGCGATGATTGTCGAACCACACAACCAAAACCGTATTCGAGTCAGTATTGAAAGCGACGCAGTACCTCCGTTTACGTGTAAGCCACTCGCCTTCAAACGCTGCTTATCCAATTTAATTGATAATGGTGTGAAATACGGCGATAAAGTGACGATTTATGTGATGGACGCAAAACACACGTTAGATATTACCCTGATTGACGAGGGGCCAGGTATTCCTGAGCAAGAGCTCGACTCGGTGTTTGACCCTTATGTACGCTTACATGATGATAACGACGGTTCGGGGCTCGGTTTAGGGATTGCGCGCGATATCATCCACGCGCATGGCGGGGATATGGTGCTCAGTAACCGCAGTGAAGGCGGCCTGCAAGTTGATATCAGTTTTCCTCGGGTAGAAGAATAATGGCACGTTTAACACGCTTAAATAGATACCTCTCTCAATGGATCATCGGTGGCATGCTCGCCACCTATAGCCTTGCAGTGTCCGCAAGTGATGTTGAAGTTTTACACTGGTGGACATCAGCAGGTGAAGCCAAAGCCGCCTCTGTCTTGCGAGAAGGCATTGAGCAACAAGGCCATCAATGGCAAGACTTCGCGGTCGGTGGCCGCGCAGGGATAAGCGCGATGAACACCTTGAGGATCCGTGCCATCAGTGGTAACCCGCCCCTTGCGGCACAAATCAAAGGGCCGGAGATCACCGAATGGGCCCGTTTAGGCTTTTTACGCAACCTCAATGAGATTGCTGAAGCGGAAAACTGGGAAGATAAAATCCCCGCCCCGTTACGTGATGTCATGCAGTACCAAGGTAACTATGTGGCGGCGCCCATCAATATTCACCGCGTAAATTGGCTGTGGGTCAACTTACGCGCCTTTGAAGCAGCCAATGCCGACATCCCTACCGACTTTGATAGCTTTTTTGCTGCCGCCGATAAATTGCAGCAAGCAGGCTATATCCCACTCGCGTTGGGAGGAGAGCCATGGCAAGTCGCGACGCTTTTCGACAGTCTGGCGCTATCAGTACTGGGGCCACAAGATTACCAACGTGCCTTTTTAGACTTTGATCGCCAAGCACTCCTTAGTGACGATGTGGTCAAAGCCTTTACCCTGCTGGCGAAGATGCGCCAATATGTGGATGACTCGGGTCAAGGACGCAACTGGAGCGATACCACTCGTCTACTCATTGATAATCAGGCGGGGATGCAAGTGATGGGTGATTGGGCCAAAGGGGAGTTTTTTGCCGCCAACCAGCAAGAAGGCAAAGCCTTTACCTGTGTCGCCTTCCCTGGGACGAAAAAAGCCTTTAGTTACAATGTCGACAGCTTTGTATTTTTCAAGCCCAATAGCCAAAGTGAGCGACAAAGCCAAACAGACATGGCCTCGTACCTCCTCACACCACAGTTCCAGCGTGACTTTAACCGTTACAAAGGCTCGTTACCTATCCGATTTGATGTGCCCCTCCCCAAGGGAGACCGGTGCGCACAACAATCACGTGATGCGTTTACCTACGCGCAAGAGAATGGCACCTTAAGCCCCAGCATGTCACACGGCCTTTCCACCACACGTTATGTACAAAGCGCGGTGTTCGACGTGATTAATGAGTTCTTCTACAACCCTGAGCAAACGCCGCGTGAAGCCACCGAGGCACTGTATCGCGCTATTTTATCCGCGCAAGCTTGACGGTCGTCATGCAGGCTTTTTCATCACACAAACTTAGCCAACCCTTCTCAGTTGGCAGTTGGCGCTTGCGTGGAGCCGAGATCGCGCGAGTCACAAGGAATAAAAGCAATATCTGCCGGCAGCGTCGAGTAGTTGCTCAATACATCGTTGGTGAACACATAATCAAACTGACTTAACGTTGTCACTTTCACCGGCGCACTGCGCTGCCACTTTGACCCATCTGCCACCAACCATCTTGCACTCGCTGCACTAAGCATGGTGTCACTGACATCCGCTTCGTCGGGGGAAAACTCACACACCCATCCCTCTTCATTGACTGCCGCACAGCCGATAATGGCGATATCCGGTTGGAAACGCGACAGGAACTGAAGCACCGAGTGTCCAACCATATCTTGGTCATTGGCGCGCAGCTTCCCTCCTGCCAGCCAAATATCGAGGTCGGGATTAGCCCCCAGAATATGCGCGATCTGAACGTTATTGGTGATTACGCGAAGGTCGCGTCTTGTTAATAGCTGCTCAGCAATCGCAGAAACCGTGGTCCCTATCCCGAGCATCACGGTCGCCCCCTCAGGAATGTGCTCGGCCACCGCGCGTGCAATCGCCGTTTTAACGCCACTGTGCCTTTGCAAACGACGTTGGTAATCGCTATTGACATGCGCAGAGGGCATATTAATGCCGCCATGGTGACGCCGAGCTAAGCCAAGCGCACAAAGCTGATTAATATCACGACGAATAGTCTGCGTCGTGACCGAAAACTGCGTGGCCAAATCATCCGTTTCTAGGTGCTCTGTTTTTGCTAATTGCGCTAATATTTCGCGCTGGCGCCAATTTAACTCTGCCTCTTGTGACACATAAGCTCCTTGTTGTATGACATTATCGACCGCTCACCTAACGATTCGGTTGACTCCGTGTCAGTAAGGGTGTGCTAAGTATTTACTTGGGTCGTCGGTGATCATCATGTCTACGCCCCAACCCCACAAGGCTTCGACCTCAACAGGCTTATTAGGGGTATAACACTTAAGCGCTAAACCTGAATCTTTAACGGCTTTGGCTTTCTCTTGGGTGAGGTGGCGATAGTTGCAGTGAATGCTAAACGTGGCTAAGTCCCGGAAATCACGCCAATTATCAGGGATCGTTTCCCATAGAATCGCCCGCGCTAACTCAGGCATTTCATCACGAACAATCGCGAGTGCCTCAAGAGAAAAAGATGAGACTAATACCTTCTCGGTGCTGATAGGGCTTGCCGACAAGCAAGCAAATATCGCGCGGCACAAGGCAGGTATATCGCTATCCGGGTAAGTTTTGATCTCAAGGTTGATATGAAGCGCATCGCGGTGCGCTTGGGCTAAAACGGCCATGAGCGTGGGTACCCTTTCATACCCAAACTTTGGCGAAAAGTGCCCACCTGCATCGAGCTGCTGTAAATCGGCCAAGGCGGTGTCTTTTAACGCCCCTGCACCATTGGTGCACCGTTGTAAGCTATGGTCATGAAACACCACGGGAACACCGTCTTGGGTCAGTTGCACATCGACCTCGACCCAACTTAACCCCATCTCTCGCACCTTTGCAATAGACGTTAACGTGTTCTCAGGAGCATGAGCAGCGACACCTCGATGCCCACATAATTGCTGTGGCGCGATTTTCATTTGAACAGTCTCATCTCAATCAGTTATTTGGGTATTGTAGGACAGCGCGAGCCGCATTGTCTCGTGTAAATATGACAGAGTGTTTACGAGTAAATCTTTGCGCTTGCAGGATTTTCATCATCAAAACACGCTCTAATTAACAATTTTTTCACATACCATGCGACCGCGGTCAAAAGTCATACAATTGTCATCTCCCTTTTCGTTTGGGTTCATATTATGTTCATTTTTGTTCATTAAGTTGCCGAATGAACATTACCCCATCCTCAAAAGGAGTGACGCATGAAAACCCAACGCTTAACCGCGCTTTCTTCGGCCCTGTTGCTGGCCTCTTTTTCTGCCAACGCGACAACCGAAATTGAATGGTGGCACGCAATGGGCGGAAACCTTGGCGAAAAAGTGAATGAAATTGCTGAGAAGTTTAATGCCAGTCAGGATGACTATTCCGTCAAACCCGTCTACAAGGGTAACTACACCGAAACCATGACAGGCGCTGTGTCGGCATTCCGCGCCAACAAGCAACCTCATATCGTCCAGGTGTTTGAAGTAGGCACCGCGACAATGATGTCAGCAAAAGGGGCGGTATACCCGGTTTATGAGCTAATGGAAAACGCGAACGTCCCGTTTGACCAATCTGACTACCTCTCTTCTGTGACGGGTTATTATTCAGACGAAGACGGGAATATGCTGTCGATGCCATTTAATAGCTCAACGCCCGTGCTGTATTACAACAAAGATCTGTTTGCTAAAGCTGGCGTTAACCCTCCCAAAACCTGGGAAGAAGTTGAGCAAGTGTCTGAGAAACTGCTTGCCAATGGCGCTCAGTGCGGCTTCACGACTGGCTGGCAGTCTTGGGTACAAATTGAAAACCTCGGTGCTCGCCACAATGCGCCCATTGCCACCAATGACAATGGCTTTGGCAGTGTCGATAACAAGATGCTAATTAACCAGTCTCCATTTGTGGATCACATTGCCAAAATGGCGGATTGGCAACAGGCTGGCATTTTTGAATATGGAGGCCGCCGCTCTGACAGTGCGCCGCTGTTTTACAGTGGTGAATGTGCCATGTACATGAACTCTTCAGCGTCTTACGCTGGTGTGCGCGAAAGCGTAAAAGATTTCGAGTTTGGCGTTGCCAAGCTGCCTTACTGGGATAAAGCCGTTGAGCAGCCAAGAAATACCATCATCGGCGGGGCCACGCTTTGGGTTCTACAAGGCCACGAGTCAGAAGAGTACAAGGGCGTCGCCCAGTTCTTCTCCTTCTTGTCTCAACCTGAAATCCAAGCGGACTGGCACCAGTTCACCGGTTACTTGCCCATTACCCACGAAGCCTATGAGCTAAGCAAGAAGCAAGGCTTTTATGCTCAAAACCCAGGCACAGACGTCGCGATTAAACAAATGACCGAGGTCGAGCCAACGCCTGCCTCTAAAGGGATCCGCTTAGGTAATTTCGTTCAAATCCGTGATGTGATTAACGAAGAGCTTGAGACCGTATGGTCCGGCGATCAATCGGCTCAAGAAGCGCTGGATGAAGCAGTTGAGCGCGCCAATGGCTTGCTTTCAAAGTTTGCTAAAGCCAATCAATAAGCGATTTAGTTCCATTCAGTAAAAACCATGTTGTATGACGGAGCGGTATAGACTGCCGCTCCACTTTTTGAGAAAGCCTATGTCCAATAAACCCACATTTAATCATTGTGCGTTTCCCATTTTATTGCTCGCGCCTCAATTGCTGATCACCTTTATCTTTTTTATCTGGCCCGCGGCGCAGGCTGTATGGCAATCCACCTTGTTGGAAGACCCTTTCGGTCTTAGTACCGAGTTTGTCGGTGGCGAAAACTTCACCGAGTTATTGGGAGACACCAGCTATTATCGCTCTTTTTTGACCACCTTATTCTTTAGTTTTTCTGTTGCAGGCATCGCGCTTCTATCGGCGCTTGTGCTCGCGGTGATGGCTGACCGTGTCATTAAAGGGGCGACAGGCTATAAAACACTCTTGGTGTGGCCCTACGCGGTCGCTCCCGCTGTCGCAGGGGTGTTGTGGTTATTCATGTTCAATCCCACTGTCGGTGTATTGGCCCACGCGCTAAAAGCCATTGGTTTAGACTGGAATCCGTTTATCCATTCTGGCGATGCCATGACCATGGTGATCATTGCCGCTACATGGAAGCAGATTAGCTACAACTTTCTGTTCTTCCTCGCCGGGCTGCAATCTATCCCACGTTCATTGGTTGAAGCGGCAGCTATTGACGGCGCAGGCCCAGTAAAACGCTTTTTGACCATCATTTTTCCACTGCTCTCTCCGACCTCTTTTTTCCTGCTGGTTGTGAACTTGGTCTACGCCTTTTTCGAAACCTTTGGGGTGATTCATGCCATGACGCAAGGTGGGCCCGGTCAATCCACCACAACGCTGGTTTATAAAGTGTATGCAGACGGTTTTGTCGGCCTCAATATGGGATCGTCCGCCGCGCAATCCGTCGTGTTGATGATCCTCGTGGGCGCATTAACCGTGATTCAGTTTAAATATGTTGAAAAGAAGGTGGCTTACTAATGGTTGAACGTCGCCCTTGGCTTACTGTGTTCTCGCATTTGGTGTTGATTTTAGGCGTCGCCTCGGTGGCGCTCCCTGTGTGGCTTGCGTTGACCGCCGCCACCCATGACAGCAGCGCCTTTGTAAGTGGTGTCACGCCGTTATGGTTTGGTGACAAAGGATTATCTGTGTTCGAGGAGGTATTAACCGAAGGCACATCACGCGAGTTAAACATTTCCGTGGCCGGCATGCTGTGGAATTCATTTTTAATGGCAATGGGCATCGCCATTGGCAAGCTCGCGATTTCCATTCTTTCAGCCTATGCCGTGGTGTATTTTCGCTTTCCCGGTCGAATGTTGGCATTTTGGGTGATTTTCATGACCCTAATGCTACCGGTGGAGGTGCGCATCATGCCAACATTCCAGGTCATTGCCGACCTGAACATGCTCAACTCGATGTCGGGATTGACCATTCCACTCATCGCCAGCGCTACGGCGACCTTTCTATTCCGTCAGTTTTTTATGACGGTCCCAGGTGAAATGCTTGAAGCCGCGCGAATTGATGGCGCGGGCCCGTTCAAGTTTTTCAAAGACATTCTGCTGCCTCTTTCGCGCACCAATATCGCCGCACTGTTTGTGATCACCTTTATATATGGTTGGAACCAGTACCTTTGGCCGATTTTGATCACCACCGATGATGAGTACTACACCATTGTGATGAGTATTCAGCGCATGCTCTCTGTTGGTGATGGTGAGGTGCAATGGAACCGCGTAATGGCAACAACTCTAATGGCGATGCTACCCCCGGTGATCGTGGTGCTCGGCATGCAAAAACTCTTTGTAAAAGGCTTAGTGGAAACGGAGAAGTAAATGGCAACGGTAACCCTAGAACAGATGGCAAAGACCTACCCTAATGGGTTCAAAGCCATTCACGGCGTCGACTTATCAGTGAAAGATGGCGAAATGATTGTATTGGTGGGCCCCAGTGGTTGTGGCAAATCAACCTTACTGCGCATGATTGCCGGCCTAGAGGCGATTTCCAGCGGACAATTAGTCATTGACGATAAAAAAGTGAATGATCTTGAACCTGGCGAGCGCGATATTGCCATGGTATTTCAAAACTATGCGCTTTACCCACACATGAGTGTATTCGACAACATGGCCTATGGCCTTAAAAATCGCGGGACACCAAAAGCGACCATTCAACAGCTTGTCACCGAGGTCGCGACCATGCTCGAGCTAGAGCATCTACTCGACAGACGGCCCAATCAATTGTCCGGCGGACAGCGACAACGCGTAGCCATGGGGCGAGCCATTGTGCGTCGTCCCAAGGTGTTTCTCTTCGATGAGCCGTTATCCAACCTTGATGCCAAACTGCGTGTGCAAATGCGCTTGGAAATCAAAAGTTTGCAGAGAAAGCTGAATACCACTGCTGTGTATGTCACCCACGATCAAGTTGAAGCAATGACCCTGGCGGATCGCCTCGTGGTATTAAATGGTGGTAACGTTGAACAAATTGGTACGCCTTTAGACGTCTACGATGCCCCGGCTAGCTTGTTTGTGGCCACTTTTATCGGCTCACCAGCGATGAATATCGTTGAAGGTCGTATCGACAATGACGTCCTCTCGATAGGTCAACACGTATTGGCTGAGTGTCAGGGCATTGACACACAATCCGTGTCCTTCGGATTACGTCCCGAGCACTTAAAAGTGGTACCGGCCGATCAGGCCTGTTTCACACTGTCAGTTACCTTAACCGAGTCTTTGGGAGCTGATTTGCTGGTCTATGGCCATATAAGCGATACTGACAGTTTCATCACACTGCGTTTAGAGGGGCACAGTAAGGTCGTAGAAGGAGATAACCTACCCTTGGCGATTGCTCCTGAGAACCTCCACGTGTTTGACCATGAGCAGGGAAAACGGCTGGCGCTCACTCTGCGTCAAATGAATCATCGCCACGTGGCAGCTATTTAATTAGTGAGGATCGCAATACCTATGCCGAATCAGTGTTTGCCCATATCGTCAATGCATGACCACGCCATACGCTGGCGTAACGTGCAATGGCTGTTTACCGACGTAGATGACACCTTGACATGGAAAGGTGAGCTCCCTTGGCAAACACTGAAGGCAATGGCCGATCTCCGTGAAGCCGGCATTCACGTTGTCCCTGTTACTGGCGCGTGCGCTGGCTGGGGCGATCATATGATTAACGCCTGGCCTGTCGATACGGTGATAAGCGAAAACGGTGGCGTGATCCTATGGCAAGAAAACGGTCAGCGCTTCACGAAAATCAATCACGCCGCCCATCAACAGCAAGCTGCGCTACTTGACTGGGTAAACCGCTTACTTCAGCGCTATCCAGCTCGCGCACTTGCTGCCGATCAGTCTTATCGTCTCTGTGAAGTGGCGATTGATATTGGCCAGCATACGCCACGCGCATCCGCAGACGAGATCAATGCATTACTCGACGAGCTTCATGGGCAGGGCGTCAATGCAACGGCCAGTTCGATTCATATTAACGCCTGGTTAGGTAACCACAGTAAAAGACACGCGGCGCAAGAATGGTTAGATCATTACAGTGTCACAGGAAAGCAAACTCAGCAACGCGCAGCGTTTATTGGCGATTCACCGAACGACAGCGAAATGTTTGCCCACTTTCCTCTGAGCGTCGGCGTCGCGAATATTGCTCCTCACCTTCCAGCATTGGCCACCGCGCCAACTTGGATCACGGATGCGCCGGGAGGGTTTGGTTTTGCCGAATTTACCCACCACTGGCTGTCGGTACTGTCGAACCCATAAGCTATGTCAACGCGCTAACTGAGTGTGGCGTCACAGCTTTTCTGCTACAGGGCTTTTTATATCAATGTGTTATTTAACTTTGTCGCTGGCTCGTTCTACAATATCCTCGTTTTATCATTCACAAAGATGCCCAAACCTCAACGTTTGCGCCCCGCACATGGTTGGTGCGTATAATCATAAAGCGCAAACACGATAACGATTAGGATAATGTTATGAAACGCTATGCCCTTGCACTGGTCGCGGCACTATTGCCGATAATGTCAAACGCTGCGCCTGTCAAAAATGCAGACTGCTATTCGGCCAAGTATCATGATTATGTAGATGCATCGATCAATTGGTACCAAGCGTTGGTCGATATGACGGTGAAAAAAGACGCATCGCTCGATGAGGTTGCACAGTGGTTTTTGCAAGGCCGTAAAAATCACTTTAACCTCAATGCAAAAGCGTTTGATTATTATTTAGAAAATGACAGCGCCAAGCTCAATTTGGAAGCGCCTGTGGAATCTTGGTTAAAACTAGGCCAAGAAGACGTAAAAACACTCGCACAAAGCTCGTTGCCCCCCTCTGCGCTGGCCGAAAAAGTGTTTAACTTCCGCCAAGGCGAAGCCATGGACGGGAACTACGCCCTTCGCAGTGCACTTGCCGATCTGCTAAGTCATCCAAAAGAGATTGATAAGGCACTTAACCAGTACAATGACCAAATGAACAGCATTAACCAACGTCAGTGTCAGTAAACAGGCCGCTGTTTGAGAGCCGGCAACCGCTGGCTCTTTTATCGACTCTCTTTCGCGTGTGCTGTTTCAGCTGTCATCTATCAGTAAAAAAAGCCTGATGCTCTCGCTTTTTTTTGCTATGTTGAGGCCTAATTTTAGTCAGTGATCGTGACCCTACTCTCAATGCGCATGAGAGAGTCACTATTTGGACAGCCAAGCAGATATAAGAAGAACGTCATGGCAACACAAAATAAAGCCGCGGACGCCACACCGGAAACCTTGCACCGGATTTTCACTGTCCCCGAAGCCCCAGATTCAACGCTCAGTCAAATTGAGCAAGCGATCTCTCAGAATCTAAACCGGTTTTTACAAAACCATATTACGGCCACCGAACGGTCGCTCGCTGATATTGAGCGCGATTTTAGCGATCCGGCCATCCCTGAAGACCCGACTTTTGTCTCTGATCACACGCAGTTTCTGCTCGATAAGCTCGTCGCTCAATCGGTACATACCGCTTCACCGCGATTTATCGGCCACATGACCTCTGCACTGCCTTATTTTTTGATGCCGCTCTCTAAAATCATGATTGGCCTCAACCAAAATACGGTCAAAATTGAAACATCTAAGGCGTTTACACCGCTTGAGCGGCAAGTGCTTGGCATGTTGCACAACCTGATTTATCAGCAAGACGACGCCTTCTATCAAAGTTGGATGCACAGCGCGAACCATTCATTAGGGGCCTTCTGCTCAGGTGGGACGGTGGCGAATATCACCGCGTTGTGGGTCGCGCGAAATAACGTGCTCAAACCTGACGGAGAGTTTCCTGGCATCAACAAGGCTGGCTTGTTTGGCGCGATGCGTCACTATGGCTATCGCGACCTCGCGATCTTGGTGTCAGAACGAGGCCACTATTCATTGGGTAAGGCGGCTGATGTACTCGGCATTGGCCGCGACCAACTGATCTCGGTTCCTGCAGATAGCCAAAATCGTATTTGCATTGATGCACTCGAAGAAACCATTGCCACACTTAACCGGGACAATATTAAACCGATAGCTATCGTGGGGGTGGCGGGCACCACAGAGACAGGCAGCATTGATCCTCTCAATGCACTGGCTGATATTGCGGAACGTGAGGGCATTCACTTCCACGTTGATGCCGCGTGGGGCGGCGCGACCTTGATGTCAAATAATCAGCGCCACAAACTGGCTGGGATTGAACGTGCCGATTCTGTCACGATTGATGCGCACAAACAGCTTTATGTCCCTATGGGGGCTGGTATGGTGTTATTTAAAGATCCGTCGCTCGTGGCGTCGATCGAACATCATGCGGAGTACATCCTGCGTAAAGGAGCAAAAGATCTGGGGAGTCACACACTCGAAGGCTCTCGCAGCGGTATGGCAATGTTGGTGTTTGCTTGTATGAACATCATTTCTCGCCGCGGTTATGAGTTATTGATCGATCAAAGTATTGATAAAGCGGCGACGTTTGCCGACATGATAACCACAGATCCAGATTTTGAGCTGATATCGGAACCCGAGTTGTGCCTACTCACCTATCGCTTTGTGCCCGCAAAAGTACAAACCGCGCTGGCTGTGGCAAGTGAGGAGCAAATTGAGTTGATGCATGATTTGCTTAACGACCTAACCAAGTTCATTCAAAAGCGCCAGCGCGAATCGGGCAAAACCTTTGTCTCCCGTACACGTCTCACGCCTGAGCAATGGCAACGTCGCACCACCACGGTTTTCCGTGTCGTGCTGGCCAATCCCCTCACCACCGCTGATATTTTGCAAGAAGTGTTGGCGGAGCAGGGTGAAATCGCCAAAGAAAGTGAGTTTGCCTACCCACGCCTGATGACACTGGCTGACAGTATTCTCAAAGCCTAAGTCGGTGCGGTTCGAGCAATAAAAAGGCAGCCCCGTTACGGTGGCTGCCCTATTGCGCTAAAAAATGATGACCTGCGCAGCAAACGGGCTACTTCAGCGGCCCTGCTTTTGGTGACGTCGTTGATTGCAAGCAATGTGTTTGGCTCAGTACTGCCTCGCGTTGATGTTCGATATCAATTTGGGCTTGACGCCACTGCATCTGTACCTGAGATGCCGTCATCGTTCGTCCCGGTTCTGAAAACAAAAACCGCTGCAGCGTGTGATCAAACTCTGCACTGTTCTCTTGTTCGCTGTAGACAATGCCCATTAGCTCAAACGCACGTGTTTTCTCTCGCGCCGTACCAATCACGGTGTAGCGCTGAGCCGTATCAAGTGTTTTGTCATAGCGGCAATGGACAAGATCTTGTTGCGCGCCACGCAGTGCTTCATTGAGACCAATGGTGCTGTAATTGCGCCATAAGTCCGACATTTTTGGCAGTGAGCATCCGACCAATAACATCGACAAGCACACTGCGGCCATTATCTTAATCATCACTTCTTCCTACACTGTGCACCGAATACAACGCGTCTCTCTATGGCTGGTCACTTATCAAGACGCATCGCGCCGTCACCACGCCCGGCTGTCACATTAGCGCATGGCTACCATTGGTAACGGCACTACCGCTCATAACTTGAGGTCAGTCACGCTTGCCAATCACCACTTCGCCTGATTGCTCAAACATAGCGACTTCCTTGCGGCGACGCCCAAGCAAAATAGGCTTATCATCGTAGAATAGAAAGTTTTTCCAATACCGTTTAAACACGCCCCATTGGGTTTCGACAATATTATGTTTGTCGTAGCAAAAATAGACCGTAATATTGTCTTCCCAAGGAAAGTTAGCGAGAAACTCTACGGGAAGATCATCATCGTCGTCCCAGGCTTGTTGCCAAACCAGTCGCTGGGTCCAAACGCTTTGATGCGTCGGCCAATCTTGCTTGCCAAAATGATCCGGTGTTGGGCTGTCTTTACTGATAAATTCTTGCCATAACTGCGCCGCGCGTGCCTCAGCCATGGGTTTAATATCAGCGAGATCCTGTTCGGGAATAGGCAAAGACTGGTGGGTGAAGATCCACTTTCTTTTATATTCAGACAACGGGAGATAATTCATGCTAATCAGGTTATACGCTCTATGATGCCGACAACTTTATCATAATCATCACTGGGTTGTTACTAAGTAAACCCGGACTGAAGCGACACAAGAGTGGCGATGCTTCACACATCGCCGTTTGAGGAAAGCAAACTCGGTTAGTCGTTAACCGCTATCTCATCGGTCGATTGAACATCTTGGCTGTCGCCAAGTTTTCGATGACCTTGGTCAAGGTGTACCATATCGACAAAATCATCACTGCCAACCTGAAAGGCCTGACCAAACCCTTTGACATACAGACCATTTTCCGGCTTTAGACGGAATAAATGGAAGTCAGCTAACCCGCTTAAGCTGTCGATAATATCGCCAAAGCGATGGGTCAGCGCCGAAATCCCCGTTTGCCACTCAGTGGTATCACGCATCACCAATTCAGCATTGGCATCAAAACTAAGGCGCTGGCGCGCATAAATCTGTTTTGCCCCGCTTTCGTCTTCGATCATCATCAGCGAAACCTGGGGGTTTTGTTGTAGGTTCCGAGCATGACGAGCAATTTCACTGATTAAAATATAAAAACCGTCTTCCAACTGTGCAAATGGCGCATAACTCACGTTGGGTTTTCCCTGGGCATCGACGGTTGCTAGCTGCAAAGTCCGACAGTTAGCACGAAAGGCTTCGATTTCTGGGCCAAGGCGGTTTTGTAGGCGTTGTTGTTTTGTCGCTTGATCCATGATTATTGCTCCGGGTCTGTTGGTGTTGAGGTCGCTAACTGCGTTTTTAGTTGATTAAAGGCTTCAACCTGATGTTCAAGAAGCTGACGTTTGTCGTCTCTTCCCACGTAAATCTTAAAGATTGAATCCCCCTGTTCGGTGAAAAAGCCGATATAGTGGGTTGTTTTACCGCGAAAAGGCTTGCTGACGAAGGCAATGCCGGTCATGCGCTCTAATTTTAGGTGGCCATGCATTTCACCCGGCTTTCCCATTAAGTTGTAGTAGCCATAAGCGATCTTTCCTTTCGGAAACGGGGCTTTTACTTCAAAAATTGAGCCACCGGAATGCACAATCGCTGTGACTGGGCCACCCCATTCGGCCACCTGGGTGAAAACGGTTTCCGCATGCTGCCCGTCCACCCACGTTTGATACTCAGCCGGCATGGCACGTACTGCCTCGCCTTCACTCACGCCTAGGGTTTTCGCTATATCAGCAGGCAATATAGAGGCATTATCTGCCAATAGTGCGTTTACCTGCTCGTTCAAAGTGGTTGTCATTGATCACTCCAGCCTATTCTTATTGTGGTGTGTCGTCTCTGAGTGGGCAGGCGTTCACCTGCCCTTTATCTTTGGGTTAAAACTGGTACCGAACATTAAACTTAATATCACGCCCGGGTGACGCGGTTTGCGCCCACGCTTGGGTGTATTGTTCATCGGTTAAATTATCGATCGCGAGATCAAACTTCACCCCATCCCAGGCGCCATTCGGGCTATAACTTGCATACAGATCCCACAGGGTATAGCCGTCGTAGGTGTTGGCATTATTCGTGTCGTCTTGATCGGCATAATGAGAGACGCGACCACCAACACTCACTGGTAACGTCGCCAGCGCGTAGTCGGTTTCCGCAACCCATTTATGAGCGGGAATATTATCTAAATAGCTGCCATCATGCTTATTCTTGCCTTCGGTTTGGCTGTAGCTCAGATTATTGGTAAACCCACCAAGTTGGTGATGCAAGCTAATCTCGATGCCTTCAAGTTTAGCTTCGGGAAGGTTCGTCTTCACCGTGGTGCCATTATACGCCCCCCAAGAGCCGTCTTTAACCGATTGATTTATAAAATTATCGACGTCATTGCGAAAGACTCGGGCATCAATATAACCTTGATCAATATACTGACTCGATGAAAACGTATAAGTAATATTGAGTTCTTTGTTGGCACTTTCCTCAGGTTTCAAATCTGGGTTGGGCACAAACTGGTTCATCCCAAAATGTGTGCCACTGGCATACATTTCTTCTAAACTCGGGGCTCGAAATGCTTCGCGATAGCTGGCAGTCAATGCTAACTGTTCAGTCGCATTCCAAGTCAATGCAGTTGAAGGCGACCACGCCGTATTATCATGGTTACCAATAGTCGATTCGGGTCGCTTATCTTTCGCATCATAAGCATCAAAACGGACACCCGCTTGCCAGTGCCATGCTTGTCCCAGCGGTACATCAACTTGGGAAAATACGCCGACGCTTTGTGCTTCGGCATCTTGGTTGTCTGGGCGAGAGGTATTGCTTTTATCTCGGACGGTTTCAAAGCGATCTTGATAAGCATCCAGACCAGTGGTTAATGTGAGTGCTTTAAACGTCGAGCGGTTCGATAAAGACAAACCCAGCGTTTGCATCTGATTATTATCAAACTCACCTTTATCAACCCGATACTCATTGACCTCGGTGTCGTTCCAATACAGGCGAGTGTCTAAATCCACCCATGACTGGCTAGGGTTATAGTTGTACGTGAGCGACAGGCTTTGGTCTTCGACTTGGCGATACACGAGGGGCGACGAGGTTGACGGCTCTTCTGTCGTCGGATTAGAGGGAACCATGGCGTCACGTTTACCTTGACGCGCGATGAATGACCACTGGTGATCCAAAGAAGGCGTAAACACCAGTTTAGCAAACCCGCCTTTTTCTCGATCCGCAGAATACGACAAGGTCTTGCCATTGCCTAATTGGCTATCGTCGCTATCGTGATAGTAGCTTTGTACTAGCCAATCAACCGTCTCCGTGCGACCAAACACCGCACCGCTTGTACGTGAGGCGTTGTCGTTGCTGTGGAAGCCTTGTTTGACATAGCCACCCAAGGTTTCTGTGCCAGAGAGAAAGTCACTGGCTGATTTGGTGTTTTGTGCGAATACACCGCCTAATGCACCAGACCCCCACAGCGTACTGGAAGGGCCACGGACCACTTCGACTGAACTGAGCAATTCAGGATCGATGAATAGACTGGAACGATGGCCGACCGAGAAATTCTGACGGGCACCATCAACAAGCTGGATGACGCGGCCGTTGTCACTGCTAAGGCCTCGAATGCTAACAGACTGAGCGGCATCACGCCCTCCTCCGAGTACGGAGACATTGGGTAAATGACGAATCAAATCCGTGACATTACTTCCCTGGCGTTTCTCTATCTCTTCCAATGACACTGTACTCACCGCCACGCCAGCGTTCGCTTTTTGCGTGTCCATACGACTTCCGTAGACAGAGAGCGTCTCTACAGGGCTAGCCTCGTTAGACTGGCTGGCGGCACTCGCGCTCTCAGCGACGGCCTGAGGCGCAACAGTCATCGTACTCAGCACGGCCCCGACTGCCAAGGCGACACGGTGGCTATGCTTTACTGTCCAAATATCCTTTCTGGTTTTCATAACGGTTCTCTATGCCTTACTGCAAATGCGACTTATCATCATTTGAAGGTGATTCTATTGATCGAGAACAGGAATGCAAACGATAATTGATCTTGTTTGTATTGGGTAATATATTGTCTGCGTTCATGTCGCACGGTGTGGCGACCTAACCAGCATATAAACCACTCGACACTACTGACACTGAAAAATAAGGATAAAGCATGGCAACCGCTGCTGTTCGACTGATTGCCCTCATGATGACACTCGTTTCATTTTCAATTCACGCATCGCCACGCATAGTGAGTGCGGGGGCAAGTGTTACTGACCTACTGATTGATCTAGGGGCAGAAAAACAAATTGTGGGGATTGATGCCACGAGCCAGCTTAATAATAAAGATGTCCCCAATATCGGTTATCACCGTCAGTTATCAGTAGAGGGGGTACTCTCATTGTCACCCACGCTTTTGTTAGGCTCTGAGGAAATGGGTCCCAAACCTGTATTAACAAAGCTCGACAATGCCGGGGTTAAGGTGGTTGCGCTACCCAGTGCACCGACGGTGGCGGCACTGAAACAGCGCATAACCCAAGTTGCCAACCTCACAGACAAGCAAAGTAAAGCGGCACCCCTGCTTCGTGCGGTCGATGGAAAACTCACGCAACTGAAACGTCGCGCCCTAGCGTCGACACAGCAGGGGGTTTTCTTACTTGTTCACCAAGGTCGTCCCGCGAGTATTGCCGGCGCGAGCACGACACCCAATACGCTCATTGAGCTTATCGGCGCGACTAATCCGGCTGCCAATACGGTTACCAGCTATAAACCCCTCTCACCCGAGGCGCTGCTCGGTTTTAATCCCGATTTTATTTTGGTGATGCAACGTTCTTTGGACCAATTGGGTGGCTTGACAGGACTTGCCAATGCCGTCCCCTTGCTAGAAAACACCCAAGCCTTTCAGCAAAACAAGATCCTCGCGATCGATGGCAGTGTGTTGGTTGGCGGTTTGAGCCTGAAAAGCTTAGATGAGGCGCTTCGTGTGCAATCACAGTTAATAGAGCTTAGCCAGTGATGCCATTACAGATACAGCATCCTTATCAGCGACTCTTTCCCGCGCTGATCATTTTGTTGCTTGCCGTATCGGTGACCTCGATTGCAGTCGGTCAATGGCAGTTAGGTTGGCTCGTCAGTCTACAAAGTCTAACGCCTTGGCAAGACCAGCTTGAGCCTCATGTATTAGCCATCGTGCAGCAAGTCAGACTGCCCCGAACGCTGCTTTGCTTATTTGTGGGCGCTTTACTCGCCGTTTCCGGTGCATTAATGCAAGGACTATTTCGTAACCCTCTCGCGGATCCTGGGATTATTGGTGTCTCAGGGGGGGCGTCTCTAGGCGGTGCACTGGGGCTGTTGTTATTGTCATTTGGCAGTACAAACATGGCGTTTCACTTATCAGTGCCTCTATTTGCTTTTTTTGGTGCACTTTTCGCAACGTTATTTGTATACCGAATCGGCACCACCGCGATGGGCACGTCCGTTACCGTCATGCTATTGGCCGGTATTGCTATCAGCGCGCTATCAGGCGCGGCGCTGGGAATGATCAACTATGTGGCCGACAATCAAACCCTACGCGATATCGCATTGTGGTCTATGGGATCACTGACCGGTGCCAGTTGGGGGCAAATCGTTTTAACTGGGGTGGCGGCTGTCGCTCTCACGGTGTTTGCTTGTTGTCGTGCTCATCAGGTGAATGCTTTATTGCTCGGTGAAAACGAAGCCGCGTATTTAGGGATAGATATTCACCGCCTAAAACGTTTGCTGATCATTGCAACCGCTGCCGGGATGGGCGTATCCGTTAGTGCTGCGGGATTGATTGGGTTTATTGGCTTAGTGGTACCGCATATTGGCCGCCTGATCGTTGGGCCCGACCACCGTATGCTCATCCCTTTATCTGCAGTATTGGGGGCACTTTTACTCACGCTTGCCGATATTATTGCTCGAGTGATTGTCGCACCTGCGGAGTTGCCCGTAGGCATTATTACCGCTTTGATGGGCGCACCTTTTTTTATCTGGCTTCTTATTCAGCAACGACAAACGATGGTGCACTAATGTCTCGTACGGCGCTTCATGTTCAACACCTTCATTACACCCTTGGCCAACGCCCACTGCTTCGCGACATCAATGTCGCGTTTCAAAGTGGACAGTTACATGTCTTACTCGGTCCGAACGGAGCGGGTAAAAGTACCTTGCTCAAACAGCTGATGAGTGAGCAACACCAACAAGGCGACGTATTGTTTTGGTCAGCGTCAAGAGCGACATGGCCTCGTGATACATTCGCGAGACAGGTTGCCTTTTTGCCGCAAACCAGCGGGTTAACCTTTGCGTTTACGGTTAAAGACGTCGTCGAAATGGGCGGCACACCATTAAAAGCAAACCGTAAACAAATCCGAGCGTTAGCCGAAGAGCAGCTACATCAATGGCATGTATCTCATCTTGCACATCGTGCCTACCCCACTCTGTCGGGCGGTGAAAAACAGCGTGTGCATATGGCGCGTATTTCCATGCAATTAGCGAACACTGAACCGACTCGTGCAATGATGATGCTTGATGAGCCGACATCTGCCCTTGATATTAGTCACCAACACCAAACGCTCATGCAATGCCGGGCACTGGTTGATCAAGGAATGACAGTGATCATCGTACTGCACGATCTTAACCTTGCCAGTCGCTACGCTGATTATCTTTATTTTATGAAACAAGGCGAAATGGTTCTCTCGGGAACGCCTTGGCAATGCTTTACGCACCACCAGATGACTGAGATTTATCAACACCCACTGACAGTAATGACACACCCAACGCATGCTTGCCCACTGATAGTGACGTAATGACAATTTTGCCGACTGTGAAGAAAATGAGATCACGCTGCAAGAGCATAGCTGGGTCACAAAACCACCTGTTGGTGATGGCTTGCTCATCAGACCAATTGCGACTGAGCAGCAACCTAAGTAAACTGAGACCGCAACCGATTAACTATGAGAATGGATGAAATCGGATTCGTTACCTTCGCAACCCTCTGATGAGCCGGGATTGTGAAAGACAACGCCGCTGCGTTACAGCGGCGTTTTTCTGTAAGGTCGCGAGTAACGATCCCAAGGCTTCACAATATAGAAGAATTAAGATGGCAACGATTAAAGATGTCGCGCGTCTCGCGGGCGTTTCAACCACCACGGTTTCACACGTTATCAATAAGACCCGCTTTGTCGCAGAGAAAACAACCGAGAAGGTTTGGCAAGCCGTTGAAGACCTTAATTATGCGCCAAGTGCGGTCGCGCGTAGTTTAAAGTGTAATACGACGCGCACGCTTGGTATGTTGGTGACCAAATCAACCAACCCTTTTTTCGCTGAACTGGTTCACGGTGTAGAAGATTATTGCTATGAGCAAGGTTATACCCTGATCTTATGTAATACCGAGGGTAACCTAGAAAAACAGCGTGACTATTTACGCATGTTGTCAGAAAAACGTGTCGATGGTTTGATTGTGGTGTGCTCGGATCTCAATGAAGATCTCATGCTGCTGTTAGAGAAGAAACGCGATCTCCCGATGGTGGTAATGGATTGGGGGAGTCATCATATCAACACCGATCGCATCGAAGACAATGCCGAGTTAGGCGGATACCTGGCAACCAAACACTTTATTGACAATGGCCATACCCAAATAGGCTGTATTTCCGGTCAAATGGATAAAAATACCTGTAAACAACGACTAGCAGGATTTTACCGTGCACTGGATGAAGCCAATATAACAGCGAACCCTGACTGGATCGTAGAGGCTGATTTCGAGGCAGATCAGGCCAAAGTCGCTGCGCAACAGTTCATTGATATGACTCATCGTCCCACGGGCGTGTTTTGCTTCAACGATATTATGGCGCTCGCCGCAATTAGCACCTTTAACCAAGCGGGGTTGCAGGTACCTGAAGATATTTCTGTGATTGGTTATGACAATATTGATCTGACCGAGTATTACTCACCACCACTGACGACCGTCCACCAACCTAAGCGGCGACTCGGTAAGACCGCTGTTAAACTCTTGCTTGCACGCATTAACGATAATGATACGCAACAGCAAGTATTTGAAATGGATCTCGAGCTCATTAGTCGGGAATCTGTAAAAACGATAAATTAGTGTTTTATAATAACTTTTTAAGCTGCTATGTCATTGGGCATGGTGGCTTCTTCCCCTCTCTTGAGCCAAAAAGAACCTTTACTCTAACTTGTCAATTACAAACTTTTTGAACCAAAATCACACTTTGTGTGGTTAGTGAGGGCGACATCACTGTCTAATTATTATATGCTTATCTCTGTTTGAACAAGGCAAACCATGGCGAAAGCATGGGACGCAAAGCCACCGGCCTACGGACGCTGAACAATCGTATCAGTCAGTCACGGTAGCGGGGTTGCCAGCATCGTTGTTATAAAGCTGAAGACGGCGTCAATGCGATATGAGGTATCATTATTGATATTTTGATAACTTCTTGACAATCCTGCCTGTTTGCCTTGTTACACTGACACATCATTTTTAGGCATTTGCATTCATCGAGATTGTTATTAATGGATAAACCAGCTTTAAAAGACGCGATGCGTTTATTTGCCGATTTTGGCAATATCAAATCCCGATCCATGTTCGGCGGATTTGGCTTATTTTGTGAAGACACCATGTTCGCCCTTGTCGTCAATAACACCCTTCACCTACGCGCCGGCAAAGAAAACGAAGCTTTACTTAAACAACAGGGCCTCGCTCCCTATGTATACAAGAAACGTGGTTTCCCGGTGGTCACCAAGTACTTTGCCATTCCTGATGCTTGGTGGGACAATCACCAAAAACTCATCAGTGAAGCTAAAAGTGCACTCGATGTTGCCATTCGCGATCGTTCGCTAAAAACCGAAACCAGTCCGTCGCGATTGAAAGATCTCCCAAACCTTCGACTAGCCACCGAAAGAATGCTGAAAAAGGCAGGGATCGACTCGCCTGAATCCCTTCATCAACAGGGAGCAGTCAACGCCTACAAAGCACTCGTCTCTGCACATGATAAAGACCTAAGCTTGGAGCTATTATGGTCACTAGAAGGCGCGATTACTGGCAAGCACTGGTCAGTTGTCCCACCCCAACGCCGCCAAGAGTTATTACAACACCTAGAGAAATAACACCTCACAATAACACTCTCTACTCTGACTCTACTTATTCTGTGAGCAATGTTCGCGTCCAACACCGCCTTAGGGCGGTGTCGCCTCTCTCTTTTCGCTCAAAAAAGCGTCAACCACACTTTTTTTACACTCCATGTGAAAGTCTCCTGCGATCGATCAGGTCTGATTCTAGGTACGATTAAGAGCACAGTTTCTTAATGCAACAGAAAAATCAGCCAGTTAATTAATCTACAGCACCTAATGTTATAACTGGATCCTATTTGCTACCTGACGAGATACCGTATGCCAATAAAAAAGATCTTACTTGGCTTTGCGATTGCTGCACTTATTACCCTCTGGTTTAGTTTTGATCTCAGCCAGTGGCTGACACTGGAAAACGCCAAGGCGCAACAAGCGGCATTGAACGATTACATTATCGAAAACGCGACCACCGCGAGCTTGGTGTTTTTCGCCGGCTATGTGGTGATGACCGCCCTGTCGTTGCCGGGAGCGGCGGTAGCCAGTCTATTGGGCGCGGCACTCTTTGGCTTTTGGTGGGCATTGGTGTTGGTCTCCTTTGCCAGCTCGATTGGCGCCACCCTCGCCTTCTTGGTGAGTCGCTTTATGTTACGCGACTGGGTCCAAGCCAAATTTGGCAATAAGCTCGATACCATTAATCGTGGCATTGAGAAAGACGGCAGCTTGTATTTGTTGACCCTCCGCCTGATCCCTATTTTCCCGTTTTTTCTGATTAACTTGGTGATGGGGCTAACCTCGTTCAAAACCCGCACCTTCTATTGGGTCAGTCAGCTCGGTATGTTGCCGGGTACCGCAGTCTACGTGAATGCAGGGACCCAACTGGCCCAAATCGACGCACTCGGCGATGTGGTGTCTCCGTCGGTGCTTGGTTCACTCGCCTTACTGGGTATCTTCCCACTGCTGGCAAAGTGGGTCATGGCTTGGATCACGCGTCGTAAACGCTATCAAGGTTGGAACAAGCCTCAACAGTTTGACCGCAATATGGTGGTGATCGGTGCCGGTGCAGGCGGCTTGGTATCGAGTTATATCGCTGCAGTGGTAAAAGCAAAAGTCACACTGGTTGAAAAAGGTTCGATGGGAGGTGACTGCCTAAACACCGGATGTGTTCCCTCAAAAGCGCTAATACGCGCGGCGAAAACCATGCGAGAGATTGGCAAGGCCAAAACGTTTGGCATTCATACCCAAACGCCAGCTGTTGATTTTTCGGCCGTGATGGCACGGGTTAAACAAGTGATTACCCACATTGAGCCTCACGATTCGGTCGAGCGGTACACCAAGCTCGGCGTGGAGTGTGTGCAAGGCGAAGCGCACATCGTTTCGCCATGGGAAGTTGAGGTGAACGGCGAGCGACTGACCACTCGCAACATCGTGATTGCGACCGGCGCACGCCCCATGCTGCCCCCCATTCCTGGTTTGGCAGAGGTCACGCATTACACCTCAGATACGATTTGGTCTCTGACTGAGCTGCCATCACGGTTGTTGGTTTTAGGCGGTGGTCCCATTGGCGCGGAATTGGCGCAAAGCTTTTCGTGCTTAGGCAGCCAAGTGACGCTCGCAGAAATGGCTGACCAACTTCTCAGCCGTGAGGATAAAGATGCCGCCAAACTGATTGAACAGGCGTTAGAAGGTGACGGTGTCGCGATTTTAACACAGCACAAAGTCAAAGCATTTGAACACAGTGATAATGAGCAAATCGCCTTACTCGATGGGCCTGACGGTGAGAAAACCGTCGCATTTGATGCGGTGCTGGTCGCGTTAGGGCGCAGTGCCAACACCAAAGGATTTGGTCTCGAAAAGCTCGATATTCCAGTGACCGAGCGTGGCACCATTCAAGTCAACGAGTATCTGCAAACCGCCTATCCCAATATTTATGCGGTGGGTGACGTAGCGGGGCCGTTTCAGCTCACCCACGCCAGTGCCCACCAAGCGTGGTATGCCGCCGTGAATGCACTATTCGGTCAATTCAAACGCTTCCGAGCCGATTATTCAGTGATGCCGGCGGCGACTTACACCTCGCCAGAAGTCGCACGCGTAGGTATCAATGAAAAAGAAGCCAAAGCCAATCAGCAAGAAGTGGAAGTGACCTATTACGGCATTGATGATCTGGATCGCGCGATTGCTGATGGCAATGATCACGGTTTTATTAAGGTGCTGACACCGAAAGGAAAAGATACCATTCTGGGTGTGACTATTGTTGGCGAGCATGCGGGCGACTTGCTCGCAGAATTTACTCTCGCCATGCGGCATGGGTTAGGACTAAATAAAATTTTGGGCACCGTCCATCCGTATCCGACCATGAGTGAAGCGGTGAAGTATACCGCTGGGATGTGGAAACAAGCCCATGCACCCGAGAAGCTGCTTAACTGGGTCGAAAAATATCATCGTTGGATGCGTCACTAATTGAAAAGGAAGATGACAATGAAACACTGGATAGCGGCGTTAACATTGGCAATTGCGAGTACTGCCAGTTTTACTGCCTCTGCAAGCGCGGAAAACAACAGTTGGGAAAGAATTGAGCAACAAGCCAAAGGTCAAACTGTTTACTTTAACGCATGGGGCGGCAATCAAGAGATCAATGCTTACCTGCGCTGGGCAAGCCGCGAGTTACAACGCGATTACGGTGTCACCCTGAAACATGTCAAAGTGGCGGATATCGCTGAAACCGTCAATCGCCTGCTTGCCGAAAAGACCGCCGGTAAGGATAGCGGCGGCAGTGTCGATATGGTTTGGATTAACGGCGAAAACTTCAAATCGATGAAGGAAAATGATTTGCTGTACGGCCCTTTTGTCAGCACGCTCCCCAATTGGGAAATTGTCGATAAAAGCTTACCGGTTGAAGAAGACTTCACTGAACCAACAGATGGCCTCGAAGCGCCTTGGGGGGTGGGACAGCTGGTGTTTATCCATGATCAGAAAACCTTGGCTAATCCGCCTCGATCATTTGCCGAGCTGCTAGATCTAGCTAAAGCCTTCCCTGGCCGTATCAGCTATCCCAAACCCCCTGAGTTCCACGGCACCAGTTTTCTGAAAGCGGCGCTGCTTGAGCTGACAGGTTCGCCCGAAGCCCTGTACCTGCCGGTTGATGAGGTGGATTTTGACACCGTGACCGCCCCATTGTGGCGCTATCTCGACCAACTGCACCAAGTCGCTTGGCGCGAAGGCGCGCAGTTCCCATCGGGTAGTGCTGAAACTATCCAACTGTTGGACGATGGGGAGCTTCTCGTCGCGATAGCGTTTAACCCCAATGCAGCAAAAGCGGCGGTGGCCTCTGGAAAACTTGCCCCATCAGCGCGTGCGTTTGCCTTTGACCAAGGCGCGCTGTCTAACATTCACTTTATGGCGATTCCATACAACGCCAATGCCAAAGCCGGCGCCATGGTCGCCATCAACTTCTTAATGAGCGAAAAGGCACAGCTGCGCAAAGCCGATACCCAAGTATGGGGCGATCCACCCGTGGTGAAGCTGCCTGACACCGCCGAAGTCAGCCGCTTTAACACCCAACCCGAGCCACACCCAAGCTGGCAAACCGCGCTTGAGCGCGCTTGGCTGAAACGCTACGGCCAATAGAAAGAGGTTGATATGGCACGTTTGCTGTTTGCCATTACCCTAACGGTGTGCTGCCTACCCTTGTTGCCAGGGGTGGGCGGCTTATTCGCGACCGCCTTTGCATTCTTACCCACACTAGGGCTGACGGAGGCTAACTTTAGCGGCTGGCAAGCTGTCATGGCATGGCCGGGGCTATCACAATCTATTCAGCTAACGCTCATCTCGGGGTTAGGCAGTAGCCTGCTCGCGGTGGCACTTAGCTTTATGATTTTACAGGCTACTTGGCACACGCCTATTTGGCAAAAGATCAGTGCACGCTTGCCTGCGTTACTGGCATTACCACACGTCGCGTTTGCGATTGGTCTGGTTTTGCTGCTATCCCCGTCGGGTTGGCTGTTTCGCCTGTTAAGTCCCCTTCTCGGCGATCAACCCGTGACTTGGGCGCTGGTACAAGACCCTTATGTTATTGGGCTCACCTTGGCGCTGACGCTAAAAGAAACCCCGTTTTTACTATTGATGAGTCTGTCGGTGCTGCGTCAAATTGATGTGTCTCGGCTGACGATGGTATCAACCAGCCTCGGGTACAACCGCACCGCAACCTGGTTAAAAGTCATTCTTCCGCTTTGGCTGACCAAAATGCGTTTCCCGATTTTTGCCGTCATCGCCTACAGCCTTTCAGTGGTTGATGTGGCGATGATCCTTGGGCCGAATACGCCGCCCACCTATGCGGTATTGGTATGGCAGTGGTTTAATGACCCTGATTTAGCGCTATTGCCTAGAGCCTCAGCCGGTGCCTTGCTGTTGTTTGCTCTGTGTGGCTTGGCCTTATTGCTATTTCGCTTTTTGGCGTGGCTTGGTTGCCAATGTCTCAATCGCTGGCAATACACGGGCCGCCGCCACGCATGGTTACCCGGCAAATCACTCTGGTGGCCGGTGTTTATCACTCCCCTTGCAATTATGCCTGTGTTGCTGATGTGGTCATTCGCGCTGCGCTGGTCATTTCCCGATTGGCTACCCAGCCGATATAGCTTACGGTTTTGGGAGCAAGAGCTTAGCTATGTGTGGTCATTGGCGGGGAACAGTATTGTTCTGGCGGTGATCAGCGCCAGTGTCGCCTTGCTATTTGCCATCGGATGTCTGGAACGGTCAGTCAATCAGCAACGCTCAGTGCCGAGAGCGATCATCGCCATTCCGTTATTGGTTCCTCAACTCTCTATCTTGTTCGGTATTCAGGTGGCGGTGTATAGCCTTCCCGGCCAGTGGCACGTGCCGGCAACCCTTTGGGCTCACATTTTTTTCGCGTTTCCTTACGTGTACCTCGCACTCGATGGGCCGTGGCAGCAATTTGATATGCGTCTTATGCAAACCGCCAGAAGCCTCGGTGTCAGCGCCACGCTTGCATGGTGGCGAGTGAAACTGCCACTCCTTTTGCCCGCCATTATCTTGGCATGGGCGGTCGGCGCAAGCGTTAGCTTAGCGCAATACCTCCCCACACAATTGCTGGGCGCGGGACGCATTAATACCCTGACCACAGAGGCAGTTAGCTTATCGAGCGGCCTCGATCGCCGTATCAGTGGCCTGTATGGGCTGATGCAAGCGATGCTTCCACTTGTCGTTTTCGCCTTAGCCACTGTGCTGAGCCGCCTCGCTGAACGTCGCCTTTTACCTAAATCAACACCAACTTATTCAGGAGCTCAACACCATGACACTGTGTGTCAACCAACTCACCATAAACGCGCCTGATCACTGTTTGGTGCGTGAGCTGTCATTTTCGGTCGCTCCGGGAGAAATACTCACCGTGATGGGACCCAGTGGCTGCGGAAAATCGAGTCTGCTGAGTGTATTGGCGGGGCACATCCAACCGCCGATGCATTACAGCGGTCAACTGACGTTAAATGGTGAGCCCTTTGATCACTTACCGCCGGAGCAGCGCCGTATTGGGATTTTGTTTCAAGATGATTTGCTCTTTCCGCATCTCAACGTCTGGCAAAACTTAGCCTTTGCCCTGCCTTCATCGATGAGCAAAGCGCAAAAACGTGATCAGGCCATCGCAACATTAGGGTCTGTCAATTTAGCGGAGTTTGCGGATTATGCCCCCAGCCAGCTTTCGGGCGGACAGCGTGCGCGAATCAGTGTGTTGCGTGCATTACTCGCCGCGCCCGATACCATCTTGCTTGATGAACCCTTTAGTAAGCTGGATAAGCCGCTGCGACGGGATTTTCGGGCCTTTGTGTTTGAGCAAATTGCGCAGCGAAACATTCCTGCGTTGATTGTGACGCATGATGCCGAGGATATTGCGGATCAGAGCCGCTGTTTAAATTGGCCGGCTCGCCCGACTGACCCCGCACCGCACGAGGAGATGCAGAATGCTTGATCGTTACGCCATCGCGATAATCCGCTGGCCATTGAAGCAGGCAGCGGTGCAGCTTACAAAATGGAGGGTAAAACCCGATACCGTCACGCTCTCAGGCTTTTTGATTGGCTTGCTGGCCGTGCCCGCTCTCGCGCTACAAATCTATTGGCTGGCGCTTGTGTTTATTATCATCAACCGACTTTTCGATGGCCTTGATGGTGCCCTCGCCCGCGAGCAAGGGCTCACGGACGCGGGGGGCTTTTTAGATATTACCCTCGATTTTATCTTCTACGCTGCCATTCCTTTTGGCTTTGCGCTGGCCGATCCGGCCAATAACGCCATCGCCGCCAGTTTTTTGCTGTTTTGCTTTATGGGGACTGGCGCAAGTTTTTTAGCGTTTGCAATTATGGCCAGCAAACACCAGATTGATAACCCGGTTTACGCCAATAAGTCGATGTATTACATCGGCGGGATCACCGAAGGAACGGAGACCATCGCGAGTTTTGTGTTAATGTGCCTTTTCCCAACATACATGGCGTGGATTGCCGGCATCTTTGGCGCAGCCTGTTTAATTACCGCAGCAACACGAGTCTGGGCGGGGTACCAAACGTTGCGTACGCTCGATACGCCCTCCTCCTAGCTTATAGCCACTGGTGCTGCAGCTGCTCTTTATCGCCTAAGTAATCGAGCAGCCAGCGCACCGGTGGTGATTCTTTATCCGAGCGCCATGCAATGCAGCACGGACTGCTTAATAGCGGCTCTTCAAGCGCAAGCTCCACCAGCTCTCCTCTCGCAATCGCATCTTCTGCCATGTGTGAAGGCATCACACCAATGCCTAACCCTGCCTTAAAACATTGCATGGCACTGTGCCAATTCGGTACCGTGAGGCGGCGCTGATTATCCAATAGCCAAGTGGTACGGCGCGGTAAGCGGCGCGAGGTGTCTTCCAAACAGATCGCCGGATACGGCGCGAGCTGATCATTAGCCAGTGGCTGGGCACACTGGACGAGTGGATGCGAGGGGCTCACCACAAACCGCCAACGCAGGGTGCCCATTTCCCGATAGCGAAACGCGCCGCTCACTGGCACGGCAGCCGTGGCACCAATCGCAATATCGGCTCTATCATCCGCCAACGCATCCCATACGCCGTTAAACACTTCCATGGTTAGTAACAGCTCGACATCAGGAAACGCATCGTAGAAATCCCGCACCAGCGTATTGACGCTATCTTCGCGCACGACGTTGTCCAGCGCTAACGCGACACTTTGTGTCCAACCATTGGCCACACGTTGTGTTTGCTGGCGAATAGTTTCCATGTTCTTAATCATCTCACGCGATTGAGAGACAAAAAACTCCCCCGCCGCCGTCAACCGAACCTGACGATGAAGCCGCTCAAACAGGGTAACCGCCAGTTTGTCTTCAATCTGGCGCACCGTGTAGCTCACCGCACTCGGCACTTTGTGCAACTCGTCGGCCGCCGCGGAAAAGCTTCCTCGCCGTGCGACCACGTCAATCACTTGAAAATCTTGGTAAGAAAACATTCAAATCAATTTTTTTGAAAGCAATGTTCAAATCATAGCGTTTCACAGCATAGATTGTTAGTCATAAACTGCTTGTTACACTATTCTTTACATCAAGAGATAAAAAATGAACAAACAAGTGCCGTTTATCACTCTGTTCTGGCTAGCAGGGCTAAGTATGCTGGGCTTTTTAGCCACTGATATGTATCTGCCCGCTTTTGAAGCCATGCAAGTCGATTTTGCTACATCGTCCGCAAATATTGGGTTGACCTTAAGTATATTTTTGCTTGGTATGGCTTGCGGTCAACTGGTTTATGGTCCGCTGTCCGACCGCGTTGGCCGTAAGCCTGCGCTATTGATCGGCTTGCTTCTTTATATTGTCGCGACTGTCGTATGCCTTTTCGCGAGTAATATTTATCTGCTACTCGGTGCACGTCTTGTTCAAGCATTGGGCGCATGTAGCGCGATTGTGATTTGGCAAGCGGTGGTCATTGATCGCTATGAGGGTAAACTGGGTCAGAAAGTGTTCGCCACTATCATGCCTTTAGTTGCCTTATCTCCAGCTCTAGCACCATTATTAGGTGCCTACTTACTCCAGCATTTTGATTGGCGCAGTATTTTTGTGGTTTTATTTGCACTAGGACTTGTTTTCGTTGCACTTACTCTACGTGAAAAAGAAAGCTTAGCTAAGCCAGTACAAGACACTAAAATTATTGATAAACTTAAAAGTGACTACCAACAAGTTTTTAAATCAAAAAAATTCATCGGTAATATGCTCATTTTCGCGGGTTGTTCCGCAGCATTTTTTGCCTATCTGACAGGGTCACCGTTCGTGATGTCCGCCATGGGTTATACCGAAGCGGATATTGGTCTGAGCTATATTCCACAAACCATTGCTTTTGTCGTCGGTGGTTATGCCTGTCGTCATGCCCTCAACAAGCTTAAAGATCACAGTATCTTGCCTTGGCTGCTTAAGCTGTTTGTCATCAGTGTCGTGGTTATCTTTTTGATCAGCTGGCGCACCGACGTCACCAACATCTGGGCAATTTTAGGTCCGTTTTGTTTCCTTGCAGCGGCGAACGGTGCCATCTACCCACTGGTCGTCAATCGCGCCTTGGAAGATTTCAAATCCTGTAGCGCGACCGCTGCGGGGTTATTGAACTTCTTGCAAATGATGGTCTGCTTCGTGGCGAGCGCGGTGGTGTCTGCGTTTGCAGCCTCCGGCTTGATCGCCGTCACCACGGTCATGCTATCAACCTGCGCGGTGGTCATTATTGGCTTTGGCTTGGTCTGGCATGCAAACCGTCAAGCTCAAACGCTAGCAGCCGCGTAAGGCAACGGGGTTTAGAGACTAAAAAGGCGTCTTTCCAGACGCCTTTAAGTGGCCTCTTGCTTATCCGCTGGACTGCGGCATCGCGCGAGAGATGATCGCGGTCATATCAATTTGCGAAGGGAGCGTACCATATTGATGATATTCTGACGTTTCGACACGCGCTTGCACGAAGGACTCGGCAATGTCTGGTTCTCCATAACGCAACAGTGTCGCAGCTTGCCACAGTATCGCCATTTTCTCTATCACTTGGCGAGCACGATAAGCTAACATCTCAGCATTACCTAGGTGTCCTTCCAGCAGATCTACCGCTCTATCAAAAGCGTCATTCGCCCCTGTCGCACAGCGTAATTCTGCAATGAAGACCGATACAGTATCCGGCTCTCGAGTCAGCACTCGGATTAAATCCAAACATTGCACATTACCCGATCCTTCCCAAATGGCGTTAACAGGTGCCTCACGATAAAGCCGACTGGCGACATTTTCGTTTACATAACCCACCCCACCCAAGCACTCCATCGCTTCATAGGTATGTTGTACTGCACGCTTACAAATCCAATATTTACCAATAGCCGTGCCAATCCTAACCAAGGCGGCTTCATGTGGGTTATCCAGTTGTTCAAGCGCCCGAGCCAATCGCATGGAGATCGCGAGCGCGGCTTCTGACTCTAAGGCCAGATCAGCCAAAACATTTTGCATTAATGGCTGATGGTGCAAAGGTTTACCAAATACCTCACGATCTGCAGTATGCCAAATGGCCTCTTTGGTGGCTTGTGCCATAAGAGCGCTAGAGCCTATCATGCAGTCATAGCGCGTTAATGCCACCATTTGAATAATGGTTTTAATACCCTTTCCTGGCTCACCTAACAGCCACCCCTGCGCATCACGAAACTCAATTTCCGAACTGGCATTTGATTGGTTTCCTAGCTTGTCTTTCAGACGCTGAATGTGAATCGGGTTTTTACTCCCGTCTTCTCGCCAACGTGGAACCAGGAAGCAGGACAAACCGTGGTCAGTTTGTGCGAGAACAAGAAAGGCATCACTCATGGGGGCGGAACAAAACCATTTATGCCCCACCAGTGAATAACGTTTACCTCCTCCGGGCGCTTCACAAGGCGTTGCATAGGTTGTATTAGCCCGTACATCCGATCCTCCTTGCTTTTCGGTCATTGCCATTCCGATAGTGACACCCGCTTTCTCAAACCAAGGAATGTTACGTCCATCGTAGCGACCACTCACGATTTTAGGCAGCCATTTTTCTGCGATATCTGCTTGAGCTTGTAATGCGGGTACGCTGGCAAATGTCATGGTGAGCGGACAGCCAGAGCCCGGATCCGCATGGGTGTGAAGAAATGCCATGGCAGCACGAACCACATGACGCCCCGAGGCTTTTTCACACCAAGGCATGGCGCAATGGCCATGCTCGATAGCATGTGCCATGAGCTGATGATACGCAGGATGATAATCAACCTGATCAATTCGATAGCCAAAGCGGTCAACAGGCCGGAAAGTGGGCAGAAACTGATTCGCATCCATACCCGCCTCTAACAGGTCGCCGCCAATACGTTCACCAAAGGACGTTAAACGGTCTTTTCCCCATTGCCCGCCAAATTGTGTAACCCAATACTGTAAAATACGGTCCGCAGTGAAGGCATTATAATTTTCCAACGGCTTTGGTTGATTAAAAACAACATGTGTATCCGTTTGACGGTTCTTGCTTTCCATAGCTTGTTGCGCTCTCCATGTCTTTATCGAAAGTCATCATGTAAGTAGGCGACGCGTTCACCTTTATGACTGTCACTAGTCCAAGACAAGGCTGCCGTTATCATCAAACTGCCAACAATCGCCATAAGCGACTTCCCAAAGGTAGTTATCCGGATCGGCAAAGTAGCCGCTGTAGCCTCCCCAAAAAACGTCTTGTGCGGGTTTAACAATACGACCGCCACATCGCTCTGCCAACGCCAACACCTCATCCACTTCCTCTTTGGACCGCGTATTATGCGCCAACGTAATGCCACCAAAACCCGTCTCCGCCACAGCTGTGCCAGGTTTAATGTCATCAGCCAAGGCATCAATGGGGTACAGCGCCAAGCGTGTGCCTGCCGTACTAAAAAACACAATCCCCTCTTCGGGATGACTATGCGTGGGGAATCCCAACTGGCGATAGAAATCATAAGAGTGAGAGAGATCTGCAACCCCCAATGTGATGATACTAATTCGTGCTTCCATACCATTGCTCCTTGGTTTAATCCGTTGGGGCGGTCAGTTTGTCTTTCCCTAACCATGAAAAAGCGCGCAATAAATGGGGCACCGCCTCATCAATGATTTCGCCATGTGCCATGACAAGACGCTGTGGTGCCCAATGAATCAAGGTGCGAATGTGTGTTGCTAATTCGTCTTTGTGAAACCAAAAGCTTAATCGCCAATCAAGTGGTGTCTTACCATTGGGGGCTGTCACACCTGACCACTCGGCAATTTTGCGTTTAAAAGGTGGAAATGCCTCTGGACGAAAATTTTCGATAAGATCAGTGACAATCAGCGTTTGGCTTTGCCGATGAAAAAACACGCATTCTGTCATCACTGGAGACCCTGTAACCAAACACTGGGCAATGTCATCTTGCCAAGCGGGCTCAAGCAGATCTTCAAAATGATAATCAAATCGTAAATCTTTTCGCTTTTTCGCCACTTGTTGGGTGCCAATAAGTTGCGCCTCGGGAAAGGCCTCAACCCATTCGGCTAAGTAGAGGTGGTGCAACTGGTTAGGGGCGATTAAATAGCGAACGGCCCCTAACGACGCCAGTTCACTGCGCAGTGCGCCAGTGAGCTTTATCGGGCTGTGAATCCATAGGGACTGATCGGCAAGCCTCACCACCACCATACGTGTGGTGTAGGGCAGCGTGAAAAAGGGAACAGCCTCGCCATCAGCTATCCAAATTGACGTATCGAGTTGATACACAGCACTCTCCTAATGACCGACTTTACACTGTAGCGTGTCAGCCAACCGCTAAGTGTGCGAACAATCACAGCCTTACAGAGTGCCTAACTGGACATGGCGCGTAATGTTTTTCAGTGTGACCCCTGCAGCTGCAAGGCGAGATTGCATATCATCCAGTGCGGGCTGGTAGTCATCACTCTGCTCAAAGCTAGCTAGCGTTTGCCTGTCTTTAAACATCAGCCGCACGGTTAAGCTTTGTGGAAAGCGTTGATAATTCACCTCATGCGTGAGCCATTCAAACCCCTCGACCTTTTCCATTGTCAACTCACAGACGTCAGTCAGTGCTTCTCGAATCGCTTTGTCATACTTCTTGTCTGTTTTTCGCATGATGCTTCTCTTCTACTGCTGGGTTTTCTTGTGTTTGGGGTCCGTGCGGCTGTGCTCGACAAAAATCAGCTCTTCGGTGGCAAAGCCTCGCTGTTTCGCCGCTGCAATAAACTGCTCCTTCACGGACTCCGAGACAGTTGGCGTGCGCGATAACAGCCATAGGTAATCGTGGTCAGGACCCGAAATAAAGGCATATTGGTAATCATCATCCAAATCAAACACCACATAGGAGCCATAGAAAGGACCAAAGAACGATACCTTTAGGTACCCCGTCTTATCGTTTTCAACGAAGTACGCCTTGCCTTCTGCCTCTTGCCATTGACCCTCTTCACGGCTGTAGCCACGATTAATCACTTTGACGCCGCCGTCTTCACGTAAGCTGTATGTTGCGGTGACATCCGATAAACCCCGCTCAAAAGAGTGATCCAGTCGCGCGACTTCATACCAAGTGCCTAAATAGCGGTTAAGCTCAAAGTCGTTGACGGGAGTGACTTGTTTCGGCATGCCTAAGCATCCGGACAATATTAAGGACAATAACCCAATCATCCAGCCTCTTTTCATTGTTATTCCCTCTTTAAATCCAACACGATGAGTTTTACTCAGCAACAGGTTTGATCGTTTACATGCTTTGTCAATTTTTGGTCAACTCGCTATTTGTCTGCTTGCCAAGGTGTCAAGTGAGTGCTTTTATAAGCGCTCTTTAGTCACAGAGGTAATCAAAAATCCATGGACAGCGACCGATGTCGTGTTATGCCCTCCCCCGCTTCCTTTAATGAGGAGGCAATGGTATGTTAACACTCTTTATGGAACCCCAAACTTGGGTGGTCTTTTTTACTCTTCTGACCCTTGAAGTGGTGTTGGGTGTCGATAACTTAGTCTTTATCTCCGTATTGTGTGAGCGTCTTCCCAAAGGGAAACGCCGCTTCGCGCGTACCTTGGGTATTGGTCTTGCCGTGATCAGCCGGATTGGCTTGTTGTTCTCCATCGCTTGGGTCATGTCGTTGACCGCGCCACTGTTTACGATTGGTACGGAACCGGTTACCGGTAAAGACCTTATCATGCTGTTTGGTGGTGGCTTTTTGCTGCTAAAAAGTACCAAAGAGCTGTGGGCATGGTTGGGCCATGGCGAACCCATTACCCACTCGACACAAGTGCGCACCGGTATGGCAGTGATTTTGCTGCAAATCGTTGCGGTAGATGCGGTATTTTCAATGGACTCAGTGATCACTGCGGTGGGTCTTACCCAAGATGTGCCCGTGATGGTCGCCGCCATTATTACCGCCGCCATCATTATGATGATCGCGGCAGAACCCGTAAATAATCTGGTCAGCCGTTATCCTGGGTTTAAAACCTTGACCTTGCTGTTCTTAGTGCTACTCGGCGTGCTGCTGATGGCCGAAGGTGCTGGCATTCATATCAACAAAGGCTATGTGTATGTTGCGATGGCATTTGGTTTGATACTTGAGCTTTGCCACATTCGATTGCGCCACAAGCAGCGCTTGAACATCAAGCGTATTGGTCCGCACTTTTCGTTAAAAGTGTCACGTCGCATTGCTGACAGCCGTTAATTCTCAGGGACCGTCGCCACACTCTTGATGGCGGCGGCCCTATCTTTGAATTGAATTTTTCCCACACAGCACTGACCCAATTGCGCATAATGCGCTTGGACATGTGCCACGAGCTGCTCAAGTGGCATGATTTGCCCACTCGGCTGCCAGTGCTGACCGCCGTCTTGGCTCAACCAGCATACGCCTTGGCTATCCACCAGCCGGTCGTCTTCTGTGATCACGTTTTCGCACAGCGCCTTAAGCGACGCCGGATCGGATGCAAACGAGAGTTCGTCATCGCCATGCCAAATCAGGAGCGCCGGATACTCAAGAAACGTATTCATTGCTTGGGCTTAAACATGGCCAGATTGAGTTCAACAGGCGAACCCATCCAACCGACATGGTCAGTATGATCTATGTAGTCGTCGCCCGTCACGCCATGCAAGAACACGGTTAAATCGCTCCGGTGCGCCTCAAGCCATGTCATCACCTCATCGAACGCGGCTTTGTCAAAAGCGATCTGAAAACTCCACTTTGGGTGTGGGCCAACGCATTTGCGATGAAAGCGGCCAAGGTCGATAGGCAGTGACGATGCAGCGGCTGCTTGATAGATAATATCCGCCTGCGCTTCGGTGTCAGCCTCATAGTAGACATGGGCGTGGTAAGCCTGATGGACATTGGGAAAAGAGTAAGAAGATGACATAAACGCAATGTAAATTAACAGAATGAAGTGAACGATAGTTTACTCTAAGCACACAATGATAAACAGACGATACCGATAAAGAGACTCGGATGGGGACGAATATGTTTGCTTATGAATACGCATGTTATGCTGAGAATGAACAATCATACAACGATTAAAGGAGTCATCATGATTCAGCAAGGACAACCTTTACCTAGCGCGACGCTCAGTGAACTCACCGAAGATGGCATGCAAACCCACGACATTCCTGCCCTTTTCGCCAACAAGAAGGTTGTGCTGTTCGCAGTGCCGGGTGCCTTTACCCCAACCTGTTCCGAGTCCCACTTACCGGGTTTTGTGGTGAAGGCGGATGAGATTAAAGCAAAAGGCGTCGATATGATTGCTTGCGTCTCCGTCAACGATGCCTTTGTGATGCAGGCGTGGGGCGAAGCACAAAACGCCAATCAGATTCATATGCTGGCCGACGGCGATGGCAGCTTTACCCAAGCGCTGGGCCTGGAAATGGACTCAGGGAAGTTTGGGGGTATTCGCTCACAGCGTTATGCGATGGTGATTGATAATGGCATCGTCACGCATTTGAACGTTGAAGCGCCAAAAAGCTTTGAAGTCTCCAGTGCCGAGGCGATTCTCGCCCTGCTGTAGCAGTTAGTTAGCGATGGCTGCCAACAGCCATCGCTATCGTTTAAGCGACATGCTCCACCGTTTGATAGTCTCGGCCTATAGCGCTTAACCAGCGGGCGAGATCGTGGGTGGCAATAACCCAAGTTTGATCGTGACAAAAAGGCTGGCATTCCACCGCTTGGACTTGCCATATCGCATTCGCGATCACCAAACTGACCCGATGCTCAGGATCGTTCATTACATCAAATACCGATACGGCGCCTGATTGTGCCTGTAAATAGGTTTCAAGTTGCTGCGACGACGCAAACGATAGGCGAGACGTGCCCAAGGCTTCACTCAATCCGGCTAAATTGACGGTGGCTTTGCCCGGTAACACCACCAAGAAAAACTGTTTTCCTTTTCTGTCTTTCAACAGCAAATTCTTGGTCGGATTTGCATCAGTATGCAAACCGAGCGCGTCTGCTTGTTCACACGTATAGACAGGCTGATGGCGGTATATATTTACTGAAATACCGTGCGCATTGAGGCTTTGAAACAGCGCAGCCTGTTGACTAGATAGCGGAGGATTACCCGTCATAACGCTCCTGTTTGAAAATAATGTTGACGAAGTTTTTCGATCTCGCCGCGTTCCGCAGCGGACGCTATATACGTGTTTATTAGCGCCACTAAGTCATTCGCTTGCGGCGCATAGCGGCTGACCTGAGCATGAAAGGCTTTAGGGTTAGGTAGAGAGATATAGGCAAGATCGCGTGAAAATTGATAAAGCCCCAAGCGAATGCCACCCAATACAGGCTCTATTTCACTGGCAAGAAAGCGGCACCGCCCCGCTTCCAACATACGCAAAGCCTGCTGCAAAGTATTGGCTTCAAACCTCGGCTTAGGGTTGTCGCCAAAGCCGGCGTAGTTGTAGCCATTCACACCACACACTGAGTCCGATACGGGCAATCTTGGCCGCACATTGGCCGCTGGATCACCGATATATAGATATCCGAGAGAGATAGAATACAAGGGCGTTGTCAGTCGACTGTACTGCGCACGCTCAGGTTTATAACTCGCATCCCAAGTAAGGTCACAACGGCCAGACTCTCTTGCCAGTTCATGCTGCACGCGCGCCCAAGGCATAAATACCAGTTGATAAGTAATGTCGTTACGCTCTAGTGCGGAAAGCACTAGATCGGTCGCATAACCCGTCAAGGTGTCCGCTTTTTGCTGCCGCGTCTCACCCTGCCAATAAGTGTAAGGTGGCCAAGGACTCCCATCCCCCACACAAACATTGAGCGGCTCAGAGGTTGCCGACCAAACTTGAAAAGAAAGCATGGTCAGCCAAACGATGGTTAGCCTTCGTACCCAGTTGGTCATTAAGCAGCATTTCACGTTGGTTACTTCGTAATCAGTATAACCGAATGTATTGTCATGTCAGCGCAGTAAAGCGTCCATGTTTGCGATACGTCATACCCTCAACCATCAAACCGAGACACGCTCTTCTATTTATTGACGAGCGCATCTTGATGTGGTTTGAAAATGACACTGTCACGCAACTGTTGTATGAGTGCAATCGCAGCCCCCGATAAGTCACCTTGACGCTGATGCAACGTAATTTCAGTATTGGGGAGTTTCGGTAACCCTTCCTCTTCACCAAGTACTCTAAGCCCTTCCCCCATCATCGATGGCGTTAACACCGTAATCGCCAGCCCTGCACGAACGGCTGACGAAAGCCCTGACAAACTTGCACTCGAATACGCAATTCGATGGGTAATACCGGCTGATGTTAAGGCCGCCAGTGCACGCTCTCGGAAAATACACACCCCTTGCTTAGACAGCGCCAAAGGTAGAGGTTGGCGCTGATGCGTATCGTGCCCCACACCCGTGACCCACGTCATCGGCTCGGCGCGCAATACTTCGCCACCCGGGCTGTTAGGCTGACGTGTTGTTATCGCGATATCTAGCGCACCGGCTTTTACTTCTTGTACCAGTTCGACACTCAAACCACAGCTCACCTCAAGTTCTACTCCTGGGTAACGAGCCTCAAACATAGAGAGCGCCTCAGGAAGATAGATTAAGTAATCATCAGGGATCCCTAAACGAACGACGCCGTCTAGCCGTTGGTCGGTCATCTCTTGCCAAGCGAGTGCATTTTGCCTAAGTAGCTGTCTGGCATGCGCCAATAACCGCTCACCTGCAGGAGTAGGCAGTACAGCAGTCTGCCCTCGTTGCAGCAACGGTTTTTCAAATAGTGCCTCGAGTCGTTTCATATGTGCACTCACGGTAGATTGCGCAAGGTATAAGCTCTCTCCAGCTCGGGTAAAGCTACCCTTTTCTACCACGGCGACAAAGGTTTTAAGAACCACGAGATCGAGCTCTCGCACGGCGCCTGACTCACGCATCATGATTTGTGATGACCCTATTATAAAAATTCGTTTTCATGATTGTAGCGTTTTCGCCAAAGTACACCAACACATTCACTGAAAACAGAGATAAGGAGAGACGCGATGAATCAGAAAAAATCGCCTCAATATCAGTCATCTCGAGATTCGTTTCCCGCACTGTATATGCCTGCGATGCCACCAATGGCTTGGATTAACGGTCGCTCGAAAAAAAGAACACGTTAACCCGATAATTTCTCACTCACAGGCAAATAAACTCATTATGCGTCACGAACACTCATCAATAAGCGCGGGCATTAACCCGCCGGTATTTTATCCTGCCGCCGCTTTAATCGCGGCTTTTGTTATTTTTACCATTAGCGTGCCAGATACCGCCGGCGCGCTATTTGGTAGCGCGCAAGCTTGGATCATCGACACCTTTGGCTGGTTTTACTTACTCGCGATGGGGCTATACCTTGGCCTGGCCTTGATTTTTGCACTGAGCCGCTATGGCCAATTTAAGCTGGGCCCGGATCACAGTGAGCCCGAGTTCAGCTACCACTCATGGTTTGCGATGCTTTTTTCTGCTGGCATGGGGATCGGGTTAATTTTTTACGGGGTCGCCGAACCAGTATTTCACTATGCGACCCCAGTAGTTGGCGAAGGCAATACCGCAGAAGCGGCTAAAGCAGCAATGCGCATGACCTTTTTCCATTGGGGGTTACACGCATGGGGCGTTTATGCCATTGTCGCCCTTGCCCTCGCCTATTTTAGTTTTCGCCATCGTTTACCACTCCGCATTAGCTCAGCGCTTTATCCTCTAATTGGTAAACGTATTCATGGCCCAATTGGTTATACCGTCGACGTATTTGCTGTTTTTGGCACCATGTTTGGTATTGCTACCTCTTTGGGCTTGGGCGTGATGCAGATAAACGCAGGCTTGAACTATTTATTTGATATTCCGACAACAACCAGCGTGCAGTTAATACTGATTGCTTGTGTGACGGGACTCGCCACCATCTCAGTCGTACTAGGGCTCGATGGAGGCATCCGTCGATTGTCTGATTTAAATCTCTGGCTAGCGATTGCCTTACTGCTCTTTGTCGTGGCGGTAGGTCCTACCCTCTTTATTTTCGAAACATTAGGACAAAATATTGGCACCTATTTGTCATCAATGGTTGATATGACATTTAATGCCTACGCCTATACGGGTGATGAAAGTACAGATGGTTTTTTAGGGGGATGGACACTCTTTTACTGGGCGTGGTTTATCGCTTGGTCACCGTTTGTAGGGATGTTTATCGCAAGGATATCTCGCGGCCGGACGATCCGCGAGTTCATTCTTGGCGTCATTTTTGTCCCTGTCGGTGTCACCTTTATTTGGCTCACTGTGTTTGGCGATACCGCGCTACACGGTATTCTTACCAACACCATGCCAAACTTGGTAGACCAAGTATTTGCCAACAGTTCAACATCGTTATTCCACTTTTTGGATAGTTTCCCGTTGGCAGGTGTCTCCTCCGTGATTGCAACTTTATTGGTGATCACCTTTTTTGTCACCTCATCCGATTCGGGCTCATTAGTGATCGATACCTTAACGTCCAAGGATGATGGCGAGTCGCCGGTAAAATTGCGTATTTTCTGGGCGCTTGCCGAAGGTTTAGTCGCCTCAGCGTTGGTCGTGGCTGGCGGTAGCAATGTACTATCTGCACTGCAAGCAGCCTCTCTGACTTCGGCACTGCCTTTTGCGGTCATTTTACTCGCGGTTGGCTTTGGTTTGCTTAAAGCGTTAAAAATGGAGGCTCTCAAACGCGATAGTCTCCAACATCTGGCGACGATACCGGGCAATGTGACGCGCCATAGTCCACATTACGCAGAAAACTGGCAAAATCGCCTACAAACCTTGGTGGCTTCACCTGAGTGGCAGGAAATCGCTGTAATGTTGGATAAAACCATTGAGCCCGCGATGCGTGCGGTCGCCGAAGAGCTTGAGAAGCAGGCGCTGGATGTCAGTATCAACCGCGAACACGATCGCTGCTATCTGCGAGTTCACCACGGCAATGACCCTGATTTTATTTACGGAGTACGAGCCCGCGCCTATGCCAGCCACACGTTTAACCTAAAAACCTTAGCGGATAATGAGACATTGGATACGCCACACCATTATCGTGCAGAGGTATTCTTACGGGAAGGCGGGCAGCAATACAATATTGCGGGCTACAATCAAGCGCAAGTGATTGAAGATATGCTGGATCACTACGAAAAGCATCTGCACTTTCTTCACGTGATCAATAGCTAAATCTTATTTTGTCGAGTAACTAGCGCCGCCTTTGCGCGGCGCTTCATCCTTGTCGAGCGTTTACGGCACTCACACCTTGCCAATCTTCCAACTCTTGTTCGGGGTGCTCGGCTCTAAATTGCTGATACAGCGCAATGCCCTGTGGATCTTCCAGCACATCAACCATCACCCCTTTCTCTTGCAGCACCGTCTCGTTACCGCTCGCACTGGTGATATCCCCTACCACCACTCGAGAGAAACCGCGTATGGCGATCAATGCCGCGCACACATCGCATGGGCTTAAACTGGTAAACAAAGTTGTTTGGCTGAAGTCGATTCGCCCGGCATCACGTATCGCGGCCGTTTCACCGTGGTTGTAGGGATGGTTTTCTTGCACCAAGGTGTTGTGTCCTTTGCCCACTATATGACGTGTTTCATTGTCAATAATCACCGCGCCGATGGGGCATCCTCCTTCCTCAGCGCTTTTTTGGGCTAGCAGCACCGCAATGCGCATCAAGTCCGCATCCGTTAGTTTTTGGCTGAAGCTGTTATCCACCAGCACCGGCAAACTGCGCGTTGGCATATGCGCCATGGCACGCAGCGCCGCTTCGTTCACCGTACTGTTTGCATTTAATAGCATCCGCTCTCTCCTTATTCCATCTGACAGATAACGTTAAGCTGCGTCATACCACAAGATCATCAATTTACTCGCAATTAATGAACCAAACAGTGATAAGGTTTGTATTGGTCAATTCGATATTTGTTATTGGTTTAATCGACCTTTTGCGCCTTCGTCTGTACTTGTTAGCCAAGGGTGGTGATAGCAACTCTGTTCAGGGATTTTTATGATAAAACGTTTGATTATTATGTTAGTCGCATGTGGTCTCCTTTTTGGGGGAATTTTTGCTTACAAAGCGGTAGGCAACCATTTTATGAACCAATTCTTTGACAACATGCCTGCCCCTACGGTCACCGTGACGGCCACCACAGTCTCAACCCACCCTTGGCGTGAACAACAGACCACTATTGGCAGTTTTGCGGCCATTAATGAAACCCAGCTAACCACCGAGGCAAGCGGCATTGTCAACGATATTATGTTCGATAACGCGACATCGGTGAAAAAGGGACAATTGCTCCTCACGCTAGATGCCAGCGTTGATGAGGCAGAATTACGTCGGCTCGAGTCCGTGGCAGAACTGGCACAACTTGAACTGCGTCGTTATCAGCGGCTATTTAGAGATAAAAACATCTCCGAGTCAGAGCTAAAGCGCAAAGAAAGCGAAGCCAAACAAGCAATTGCCGCTGTCGACAGCCAAAAAGCGCGCATTGAGCAAAAGTCGTTAACCGCGCCTTTCGACGGCATCATTGGCATCCGAGAAGTCAGTCTTGGCCAATTAATGTCCCCGGGGACAGCGGTTGCGACACTCACGTCAGTGACCCCGATTCACCTCAACTTTACCTTGCCGGAACAGCAACTCAGCACGTTGAAAAATGGTCAAACCGTTTCTGCCACGATTAGCGCACAGCCTGACGAGGTCTTTACCGGCACAGTGACGGCAATTTCACCGGTTGTGACGCCATCGAGTCGCAGTGTCGACATTCAAGCCACCTTTGATAACCCAGATGCCGTTTTACGGTCAGGTATGTTCGCACGCGTGAGCCTTGATCAAGGTGAAGAAACGCAAAATGTCTTGCTAGCACCACAAAGCGCGATTCAATTTAACCCGTATGGCAACGCAGTCTTCGTGATCCAAGAGCAAGACGATGCATTGACGGTACAACAGCGCTTTGTGCAAACGGGCGCGCGCCGCGGTGACATGATTGTGATTAAAGACGGCCTTCAATCCGGTGACCGTATCGTTACCTCCGGCCTCCTCAAGCTCCGTAACGGCAGCAACATCAAGATCAGTGACAATGAGCGTGTTCAGCCGAGCGAAGATCTTGATCCCAACGTTGTGAATCAATAGGAGCGATTCGATGCGATTTACCGACGTCTTTATCAAGAAACCCGTCTTGGCCTCCGTGGTGAGCCTATTCATTATCTTACTCGGCTTACGCGCCATCACCGACATGAATGTGCGTCAATTCCCCGAGATCAAAAATGCAGTGGTCAGTGTCTCTACCACTTATATCGGTGCAGATGCCGACCTGATCCAAGGCTTTATCACCACGCCGCTGGAGCGTGAAATCGCTGCCTCAGAAGGGATTGATTACTTAGTCTCCACATCAACCGCCGGTGTGAGCACCATCGAAGCCTATTTACGCCTTGATTACGATCCGAATGAAGCACTCACGCAGATTGCCGCACAGGTGAATAAGGTGCGCTCAGAGCTCCCTGATGATGCCCGTGAGCCCGTCGTCACCCTGCAGGTGGGGGAAACGGTCGCAGCGATGTACCTCGCGTTTTATTCTGACGTCCTCACTGATAATCAAATTACCGATTACTTGGTCCGGGTGGTCGAGCCACAGCTGTCGACGATTCCCGGCGTGCAGCGTGCTGATGTGTTGGGTGCCAGTAGTTTTGCCATGCGAATCTGGCTCGACTCGGTCAAAATGGCCGCGTACGATCTCACCGGTACGGATGTGATTGCCGCCCTGCGCAGCAATAATGTGCTTGCGACGCTAGGGCGCACCAAAGGCCAAGACGTAGCGATTGATTTAAACGCCGCCACCGACATTCATGACGTGAAACAATTTGAAGATCTGGTGATCAGCAGTGATGGCCAATCTGTTGTGCGTTTGAGTGATGTGGCGACCGTTGAGCTCGGCGCGGAAAGTTACCAAACATCGGTCAACTTTAACGGGCTCGATGCCACCTTTATCGGCATCGAAGTCTCGCCAGATGCCAATGCGCTGGATGTGATTGAGGCGGTGAATCAGGTGTGGGATGCCGACATTACCACCCAATTGCCTCAAGGCTTGTCAGCGTATATCGCCTATGACTCAACCGAGTATATTGATAATGCCATTGATGAAGTAGTGATATCGATTATTCTCGCCTTAGCCATCGTAGTCTTTGTGATTTATGGCTTTTTGGGGTCGTTACGCTCGGTGGTCATTCCTGCGGTCGCGATCCCCGTATCGCTCATCGGCACCTTCTTTTTAATGTGGCTGTTAGGATTTTCCATCAACCTACTGACACTGCTTGCCATGGTGCTGGCGATTGGTGTGGTGGTTGATGATGCGATTATCATGCTTGAAAACGTGCACCGCCATATCGAAGAAGGTAAAAGCCGAACACAAGCCGCGCTGGAAGGCGCGCGCGAACTGGCGTGGCCGATTATCACCATGTCGACCACCTTGGTCGCGGTGTTCCTGCCCATCGGCTTTGTCGGTGGCTTAACCGGGGTGTTGTTTGTTGAATTTGCCTTTACCCTCGCTGCGTCGGTGATCTTGTCCGGCGTGGTGGCGCTTACGCTCTCGCCCATGATGTGTGCCTATGTGCTCAAGCCCTATCACGCGGATAAAGCGACCCAAGAGCGCTCCCTTGAGCATTGGCTGGATAAGCAGTTTGACCGATTGCATCATCGCTACCAACGCACACTCCATAGCTTGTTGAATACCAATGCGGTGATCCTCACGTTTGGCGCGATTGTTTTAGTGTCTTGCTATTTCTTGTTTATCACCAGTCCTTCTGAGCTTGAGCCCGCCGAAGACCAAGGGTTTGTGTTCTCCATACTCGAAGCCGACAGTCAAACCACGCTGGATGCGTTGTCTGCCAGTACCGACGAATTAAATCGACTGATTGACGATGTACCAGAAATCGACAACGTCTTTATTATCAATGGCTCTGGCGGCACCAATAACGCAATAGCCGGTATTGTACTCGCGCCATGGGATGAGCGAGAGCGCAGCACTCAAGCGATCTTGGAAAACGAAATTCAGCCCTTTATGGACAGCCAACCGAGCTTAAGCAGCTTTGCCTTGGTGCCCCCTTCACTGCCGTCTCCGGGCGGCGGGACGCCGGTTGAATTTATTATCGGCTCAACACAACCCTTTGAGGCGATTAATGAAGTGGCGAACAATATCGTGGGCAAAGCGATGCAAACGGGGCGGTTTATCTTTGTCGATACCGATCTGAGCATTGACCGCCCCAAACAAACGGTCAACATCGACCGTGAAAAGGCCGCTTTGATGGGCGTGAGCATGCAACAGCTCGCCGCGGATATGGGCTCACTGTTATCTGGGGCGGATGCGGGGCGCTTTTCACTGGAAAACCGCTCTTACCGAGTGATCCCACAAGTGGCGCGTAATGAACGCCTCACACCAGAACAATTGCGCCAGTTTTACACTCGCAACCAAGACGGCGAATTGATTCAGCTGTCAACGTTAGTGACCTTAGAAGAGAGTGTGCAGCCCCAAGCATTGCGCGGTTTTCAGCAGCTGAATGCGGTGAAAATTTCCGGTGTACCCCGCCCTGGCGTGCCTTTGGGGGAAGCGCTGGGTGTACTCGAAGAGATTGCGGCAACAGAATTGCCAGCAGGCTTTAGTGTTGATTATGCCGGACAGTCACGCCAGTTTATGAGCGAGGGCCAGCAACTGGTCGTGACCTTCTTCTTTGCTTTGATTGTGATTTTCTTGATCTTAGCGGCGCAGTTTGAGTCGTTTAAAAACGCGATCATTATTTTGGTCACCGTGCCAATGAGTGTCTGTGGCGCGCTGATATTTATCAGCCTAGGGTTGACTACCTTGAACATTTACACCCAAGTCGGCTTGCTCACCCTCGTTGGCCTGATTGCTAAACACGGGATATTGATCGTCGAGTTCGCCAATCAGCTCCAGCAAGAAGGACGGACCAAACGTGAGGCGATTGAAGAAGCGACCGCCATCCGTTTACGCCCTATCTTGATGACCACGGCAGCGACAGTGCTCGCCATGATCCCGCTTTTGATTGCCTCAGGAGCCGGTGCTGGCGCCCGTTTTGCCATGGGGCTAGTGATTGCTAGTGGGATGACACTGGGCACCTTGTTCACCCTGTTCGTGGTGCCTGCGATGTATCTGTTCTTAGCCAAAACCATCACGCCGGCATCCACCGAGTTATCGCCAGCGCAGACGCATCATAGCGACTAATCGAAAAATCGCACCCATTGGGGCCACTGCAACGTGGCCCCTATTGTCTCGGGCAACAGCCTTTTATATCCGGTTACGCGCTAAGAGGACATAAAACGCGCGAGAACAAATTCCACCAGCAATCGAACACGCAAAGGCACTTGTTCTCGGTCTCGATAGAGTAAAAATAGCGTGCGCGCTCGACTGCACCATTGCGGTAACACGCGCTGTAATTCACCCTTTTCTATCAAAGGTAGCGCGGAATAATCAGGAATATAGCCGATGCCAAATCCAGCCTCCACCGCATGGGTTAACATCTGAATTTCATCCACTTCTGCACGTATACCCGTGGTGGCTTGATAATCAAACGCCTCCCCCGTTTGATGGTGTGTGAGTTCCCAAACCGTCATTGGATGACAAATCACCACCGGTTTACCACTCAGATCATTAGGAGAGCGAACATCGTGATAGTCACTGTCAGGGCTGGCGCACAAAATGAAGTGAATATCGGTGAGCGGCCGTGCAATCCAATTTTCGACCACGGGGTTCCCGACTCGAAACACCACATCCATGCCTTCCGCTTCAATATCTATCAAGCTATTGGAAAAGTTAAGATCCAGTTGAATCTCGGGGTACTCACGCATAAAGTCGAAAAAGACGCGGCGTAAAAACTGCTTACCAGCATTGATGGGTGCGCTGATACGAATTTTGCCTTGGGGGTGATGTTTCTCGCTCACCAAATCATCGCTCAGTGTCTGCAACTCATCGAACAACCCTGCGGCACGTTCAAAATAGCGATGGCCAATTTGGGTCAGAGAGATACGATGTGCATCGCGATTGAGTAAGCGCAGGGCAAGATCCTGCTCAAGCTGGCGAATTCGACGGCTTAGGGTGGATTGCGGCATAGCAAGCTGCTGCGCCGCGGCTTTAAAACTCCCCAACTGCGCCACGGTACAAAAACAGCGCAAATCGTCTAACGAATAGCTAGGTTTCATATTTGGAATCTACCGTTCTGATATTGTCGGTTTATTCATATTTTGAAACTTATACACTAGCGCCCATCACTCAACAAGTCAGGTCTTGCTATGACAACTACTGCTTCACTGTGGAAAGCCGTTGCCCTTCTCATTTTATGTGCCTTTTTTTGGGGCAGCACGTTTCCTATTGGTAAAGATGCGCTGAATGAAGTGAATGCGCTCACCTTGGTCTTTTGGCGCTTTGCCGTCGCCGCGATTTGTCTAGGCTTTTATCTCAAGCTCACCCGTACCCGCGTTCCCACACTCAGCGCCAAGCAGTGGCTGTGGGCAACCACCGTCAGCGCTGTGGGGATTGGCGGCCTTAACCTCTGTTTGTTCACCGGACTCGAGTATACCCAAGCGACCAATGGGTCATTAATCATGGCGCTCAGCCCGTTGGTGACTTCACTTATCGCCTGTATCGCGATTCGCGCATTGCCGCGTAAGGGACAAGTTTTCAGCTTGGTGGTGAGTTTATCGGGCGTGCTCGTGGTGATCACCAATGGGCAGTGGCAGATGCTCAGCCAATTAAACTTTAACCAAGGTGATCAAATGATTTTCACTGGCATGTTTGCATGGAGTGCGTACACCTTCTTCAGCCAAGGCATTGGCCGCTGGATGCCGGTGATCCCCTACACGTTTTTAGGCATGCTCAGTGGTGCGACTGTGATTGGCATCATGTGTGCACTTACCCCAAACGTTCATCCGTTTGGCGAAGTGCTCGCAGCCACCCCATTAGCCGTCTCCGAACTCCTTTATATCGGTGTGCTGGGTACCGTCGCTGGTTACTTACTCTGGCTCAACGGCGTGCGCCATCTCGGCTCTGCCAATGCAGCACTCTTTTTTAACTTTGTGCCTGTGTTCGCGGTACTCACCGCATTTTTGATGGGACAAGCCGTGAGCCAACTTCAGGTGGTGGGCATTGTCATTGTGATCGCAGGGCTGTTGCTGCCACGCCTCCCTCACCCACGCCAATGGCGCGTTGCACGCTCTGCTTAGCGGTGTCGCTATTATGCCTCTGAGTGCATCATGAGTCGCGCGGTGACTCGTTTTCATCGCGCGCGACTCATGCCTCATCATAGGGTTACCCGCCGAATCGGGTGACACGATAGGGTTGCATATCCACATCCGTGGCCTCCCCATCCATCATTTGCCCTAATAATTTCCCGGTGACCGGCCCTAACGTAAACCCTTGGTGGCCGTGACCAAAGGCAAGCCATAACCCTTTACGTTGCGGCGCCTCACCTATCACCGGTTTCATGTCCGGCATACACGGACGTCCGCCTTTCCACGGCGTTTCATCAATACGCGCGCCAATAGGATATAAAGCCTTCGCTTCATGCTCTGCTGCTTGCAGCTGGCTTTGATCCGTGGGGGCGTCCAAGGCGGTTAACTCTGCGCCCGTGGTCAAGCGGATACCTGCACGCATAGGTGCCAGCAAATACCCCACTTCCGCATCCATAATCCAGTGATTAAGTGGCTTTTTCTCATCGCATTGGTAATGCATGTGATAACCACGCTTGGTAAACAAAGGGACCTCTAGACCTTGTTGACGCAACCAGTAAGAGGACCAAGGACCCATTGCCATTACGACTTGGTCAGCATGTAACTGACCGTCATCGGTTTCGATAACCCACTGCTCGCCTGCTTGTTTCAATGCCTGCAAGTTCGCGCGTTTAATCTCGCCGCCTTTATCAATCACATCGTCAGCATAGGCCTTGACCAAAGCGCCTGGGTCGGTGACTGTCCAAGGTTGTTTCCAGTGGATCGCGCCCGCCAGTGAAGCCGTTAAATTTGGCTCCATCACCGCGATCTGTGCTGCGTTTAGCACCTCATAGTCAACGCCATAGTTGGCACGATCTGCGGCGGCACGCGTGCATTCATCATCTAAGGCTTTTTGCGTGCGGAAAAGCTTGAGGTAACCTTCCTTACGAATCAAGGACGCTGCGTTCGCGGAGGCAATCATTTCCTCATGAGTGTCTAACGACTGCATAATTAACGCCGCGTACTCTGGCACCAATTGTTTGTATTTACTCTCACTGGAATAATGCCAGTATTGTAATAACGGATGGGCGGCTCGGATAACGCTCGTAGGACGGTAACGAATATCGACCGAGCGATTCGGCAATACGCGCAATAAGGTGGCAAGGTCGCGGGGAAATGCGTAGGGTCTAACCGCCTCGCGCTGAATAATCCCGGCATTACCAAATGAGGTTTCTTGTCCGGGGCTTACCCTATCGACCACGATGACCTCATACCCGCGCTTTAAAAGGTGCCATGCCACAGAGACACCTACCATGCCTGCACCTAATACCACTACCCGCTTTGCCATACTTCACTCCCTGAATAACTTGAAATTATGTTTTTAGTGTACTTTGCTTGTCATTATGCCGTTGTGTGCTTTTTGCACATAAGTTACAAGCTTTTAACCAATGCAGGTAGAGGTATTTAACAATCAATCTCACACTTTTTCGACCATCCCCGCCCCTGTCAGACAAGCTCAAGCAAGTAAGTCTTTGTCAATGAAACAATTCATTGTTCTTACTGATTCCAGCTAGCTAGCGCACACTTCCAGCAGAGAAACAGGGGCAAGTGGTTACTATTTAGACCTAGCTATGTGAGAGTGACAAAACACATTCGACGTAAAAGGAAGCAATATGGCTGACTATGATCCAAACAAAGGCTTCGTCGCCATTCTAGGATGGAGCCTCAATGCAATTGATGCGATTAGCCGTTTCGATCGTAAATATGTCGTTGTTGCCCCAACATGGGCAGAAGAGTATGCCAAAGAGCATGATATCCCCTACCTTCCTTGGGACTTTGAGCGCCTCAATGACCGTTCCTTTGAAATTGCCACCACCCTGCAAGAAATGGGGGTCGATGTGGCGATTCCTCTGTTCGAAGAAACCGTAGAGTGGGCCGGCGCCATTAACGCCGTGCTGCTCAAAAACCCTAAGCTGATGGGACAGTCTCTTCTGTTCCGCGATAAATCCTTAATGAAACGCCGTGCACAAATCGGCGGTATTCGGGTTGGGATCTTTGAAGAAGCGCAAGATAAATCCGACGTGGTACGTTTCCTGCGCCGGGTTAACCAAGCCTTGCTGAAACTTGACGGCGACCCAAATGACCCGATCCATCTCAAAGCCTTTGACAAAGCAGGCTGCGAAGGCCACTGGATGGTGCGTGAGCCTGATGATCTCGATCGTGTTTCCGATGAAGAGTTCCCGCTATTGATGGAAAGCCACCTCGATGGTTGGGAGTTTGCTGTCGAAGCATTTATTAAAAACCGTAAAATCCAGTTTTTAAACATCTCCGAGTACGTCACCCTCGGCTACTCTGTTTTCGTCCCGGCCTCCCCCGAGTTGGAAAAATATCGGGAAAAAGTAACCCAGGAAATCGAGAAGCTGATCGAAGCGTTTGATATTGATTTCGGCTTTATCCATCCAGAGTACTTTGTTACTAACGATGGCCAGATGTACTTCGGTGAAGTAGCCTACCGCCCACCCGGATTCCAAGGCTTTGAAATTATTGAACGTGTTTATGACTTTAACTGCTATCAAGCGATGGTGGTAGCGTTTGACCCTAAAACAACTGACGAAGAACTCAACGCTTTCTTCCCAACGCCTATCAAAGATGCCAAAGGCGTCGCCGGTACCTTTGGGGTATATCCAAGACGCCGAGTGGTAAGCCAGCTAGCCATACCTGAAGAGACCGAGAATCACGAGTACTTTGAGTTTCATGAGCTGCAGTCGCCTATGGAGGGGAAAGTGCCTAAACGAAGTGCATTTGGCACACACTGGGGTTTGCTACACTTTTATGGTGACGACCCGCATGTTATGCGTGACTTATTAAAAGCACAGGAAGACCTTGATTTCTATGTCTAGCTTACTCAATAAGCTTGATCATGCCGTTGAACAACTTGGTCAAGTAAGCTCCATCGCCAAGGCACGCCACCAATTTCACGTGATTGATATTTGTGGGCGTGTATTGGCACAGGATGACGGCATTAATCAACTGTACTCACGGATTGTCACTCTCACTGAGGCAGGCCTTTTTGAGGGAACAGATTGGGGGCAGCCCGAGTATCTCGTACCGAATCTCGTGCCAGATACACTCGCGCATGCCGACAAAGCCACCGTGGTGCTAGATTGTCTCAGCCAGCTTCGAATGCTGGCTATCGTCGAGGGGAAGCTCTCTTCCCCGCCTTTTTCCCAACAAGAAGCACATCAATTTCTTGCCAGAGTATTAAGCCTCAATTTATCACTCTTAATGGGTCTTACCGATGAGTCGAGCCGTATTCGACTCGGTGCAACGGCGCCCGCTATTAGTACTTTATATCGTTTTATTCTCAGCCACTTGGGCTATGAAACCATTCTCAGTGAACTGGTTGATGAAGTTTGGCGTGTACTCGCGCAGCGCCCCATTCAGGTCAATCCAATTAAGGCGATGATCAATCAGATCTCTATTTTGGTGTCGCAGGAGCAGATTAACCTCGGTGAAGCTAAGCTCGGCATCGATCGTCTTGTCAGTGCGTTATACGGCCCAACCCAGGGCTGCTATGACGATCCGGGGGTGGACGCGTACTGTGAGCGTCTGAATGCAATGGACAGCAATGCTTTACAACAAGAGGCGTTGGGATTTGCACGTGCGATGCATGATGTCGGTTTAGCATCTGATTACCACGCCATATTTTTACGATGGTTACTGGACAATGAGGGAAGCGACACACTCCCCACCGCGCTAGGTTTAAGTAATACTGGCTTAGACTGCCTAGTGACCTATCGTCAGCTGGTGCACACACTGATCCAGGAAGCCATTTATCCGCAAACCGCGCAAGCTGTGTATGGTTTGGCAATGATGCTTGAAAGGGGTGTTCTGTTCGATGCGCCTGTCGCCCCGAGTCTGTGGCGTCAGATTCATCTCAACCTACACCCAGACGTCGCCCATACACTGACCTTGGCCTTTGGTGAGCAACTCCCCGCTCGCGTTCATCTGTTAGCGGGTGTCATGTCAGTGCTTGGCCAGCCGCTAGGTGTGGCTCAAGGCAACAACCCGACTTGCCAATCGGCACGTGCAATATCCATGTGGGCGTATAATGACCCTGATTACTTACTTAACTGTATCGTTCAAATTGCTTGCAATCAGAGCCTACGCATGCATTTTGAAGGACAGTCGTTAGACTCTCACACCCTCTTACAGGGGCTGAGTACCGCACTGCCATTCGATACTGACCCTGTGTCAGTCGTTCTGGTGCCGCATTTGGATAAACTTTACATCGAAATGGGCCGGCTTTGTGTCAACCGAGAGGAAGACCCCCATAAGTGGATCAATCCAGAATTTCATGGTTGGTACGTGGGGCGTGAGTTCATGATTGCCGTTGACGTTAAAACAGGACAACTGAAAGAGTTTGATAGTTTTATCGAGCGCTTCTATCGCAGTTATCATCCGCTTTATAACGGCAATATTCCCGTTATACATCCCCAGCCGGTTGGGATCGCAGTCACCAGCAGCCAGGGCCGATTTGTCGGCTGGCACGCGATCACCTTGATACGTATCGCCCTTGACCAAGACAGCGTGATGCGGGTTTATTTTTACAACCCCAATAACGATAGTGGTCAAGATTGGGGACACGATGTGGTGGTGTCAACGCAAGGGAAAGGAGAGCAATACGGGGAAGCTTCCTTACCCTTTGAGCAATTTTTATCTCGACTATATCTGTACCATGATGACACGATTCAAGTTGGTATAAAGAGTCCTCTACCCAGCGAAGCTCTCAATGAAATCAAGCGCATGGCGTTTGAAAGCTGGGCACAAGAACGCATAGAAAACAGCACAGATGCCGTTGTTAATGGCTAAGCATCAACCTGTTCAGTGGTCTCGACACCACTGAACAGGTGTTTATTATTTATTCCCTCAGGCCTTTAAGTGTCAAAGGTTTATCCCCACCTCTTATCTATCGTTGATAAAAAATGAGGCTTAAAAAACCATGGATGCGCCAGATTCATCACTGAAAACACCGCCTCAGATCACCAACGCTGAGGGGAAAACGCGTCGCGTAGGCGTTGAGATAGAGCTCAGTGGCTTAGAGCTGGATACCATTACGCGTTTAGTGGCGGATTTTTTCTCCCTACACATCAAGCGAGGGGGTCGATATGATCGCCGCTTGAGCGGAGACAAAGCCGGAGACTGGGTAGTGGAACTCGACTATGCCAAGCTCAAGCGCTTGGGACAAAGCGATCGTAGTGAAAACACCGTGACCAATCGACTGGATCAATCCGCCGAAGATCTATTGGCATGGGCGGCAAAAGCCTTTGTCCCCGTGGAAATTGTCGGCCCGCCTCTGCCACTTGACCGCCTGCAAGAGGTTGACCAACTCATTGCTCATCTGCGTCAACAAGGTGCCGAAGGAACCGAGGACAGCCCAGTTTATGCGTTTGGCATGCAGCTCAACCCAGAGCTGCCTGATTTAACCGCCAAAACGATTTGTGCTCATTTAAAAGCATTCTTATGTTTGTATGACTGGCTTTTAAAGCGTGCTGATATTGATTTATCGCGGCGTCTAACCAACTATGTCGACCCTTTCCCGAAAGCATATATTGAACGCGTGCTAGCCGCTGATTATTGGCCGGATCTCAATACCCTAATCGACGACTATCTGATTGATAATCCTACACGCAACCGTGCGCTAGATATACTGCCCTTGTTCACTCACCTTGATGCTGAGCGAGTGAATAAAGTGATTGATGATGGGCTCACACAAGCGCGGCCAACGTTTCATTATCGGTTGCCGGACAGTAAAGTCAGCCGACCCCATTGGGGCATTCACGAAGCATGGAACGATTGGGTGGAAGTCGAAAAACTCGCCGCCGATCCTGCACGACTGGAAACATGCTGCAAAGCCTATTTGGGCTATCTCAACGACCCATTGGCGCGTATCGTTAATAATTGGGCGGAAAAGGTGCACAATTTATGGATAAACCCGTCATCGCAATAACCGGCCCGAGCAAAGGCGCAAGGCTGCCACGTTTTTTTGTCGCCGCGGCAGTCAAACTTTATGGTGGCAAACCGTTACAGTTACACCCCGGCACCGCGCTGGATCCAAACGCCTATCAAGGCGTGGTGATTACTGGCGGGCACGATGTCGAGCCTGTGCTGTACGCCGCCGAGCCCGAAGTGAAACCCAACTACGACTCTGAACGCGATGCGCTAGAGAGCAAAGTTATCAAAAGCGCATTGGCGAGCCAAAAGCCCTTGCTGGGCATTTGCCGTGGTGCGCAACTTCTCAACATCTGTTTGGGCGGCACCTTGCACCAAAGCTTGCGCGAGCAACGCAAAAAAACCTCTCATCGCTGGACAGTGTTCCCGATGAAAACCTTGTGTATATTGCGTGATGTCAACGGCCATATACAGCAACGGTTGGGGCAAGGCAGACGCAAAATAAACAGCCTACACAACCAAGCGATTAACGCGTTAGGCGAGGATTTGACGGTAAGCGCACGTGATTTAGATGGCATTGTACAAGCCATTGAGTCGCCCAACCGCCCTTATACACTGGGAGTACAGTGGCATCCAGAATTCTTGCTTTATCTTCGCTGTCAGCGTGCGCTGTTTAAGGGCCTAGTCGAGCACGCAACGCGCTTCCAGCAGCGACAAGCGGCATCTCAGTAAAGATGTCTGTTAGTTGGTGAAAAACAAAAACGCCGAGGCACATTCGCTCGGCGTTATCAGGTAGCGACTAACGCTTTGACCGCGCATTCAGTCGCTTCTCTATCTGACGTTTTTCCCACTTATCACCAAAGAGATCGACAATGCCCAGAGCACTGACGCCGTGGCTGACCACTGCAATCCCCCATCCCATTGCTGCCCACCAAGCCCAATAATAGCCTGGGCTAGTTTGCCAGTTGATAATAAACAAAATCGCCATCACGACCACATAGCGCGTCAAATGAGAATAAAACCCGCCGAGGGCACGGACGCGATTGGCAATCGCTCTTTCTTCTGGACTCATTGAAGTATCTGCCTGCATGTCTGTCTCCTTTTGCAAATCACTAATGTCGATATCAAACACAGCAGCCAACGATTTCAGCGACTCCAATCCGGGTTTGTGGCCGCGTTCGATACGTTGAATCGTTCGAACACTTAGCCCACTAAATTGTGCTAATTGGTCTTGCGACCACCCTTTTTGAACTCTGAGTGCTTTCACGTTCATCCTTGCTCCTTTGTGCTCTTCCCTATCGACACTATGCAAAATGGGGGCGACATTACCACGACAGCACCCCGACATGTTAACGACAGCTATTTAAAATCAATAACTTACAAATAAACACCGCCCGATAGCCAATCCGCGTATTTTACCCTTAGCAAAAGGTATCAATATACAAGGCTTCGACTTTATCGCGCGCCCACTGCGTTTTACGCAAAAATTTCAACGATGATTTCATCGAAGGATCATTAGAAAAACAGTTCACATTGATATGTTGGTAGAGGCCTGACCAACCATAGTGTTCAACCAAACGGGTCAAAATGGTTTGTAGGGTTAACCCGTGCAGCGGGTTATTGGGTTGTGTATCCATAACGGTTCTCAGCAACTCGAGCACGCGCTCGTCAATAAAAGCGCTACTTTACGTGACGATATTGCAAAACGCGAATTTAACCACGGTAGCGCGCCAGCTTATAATCAAGGTTTAGCTGGTATCAAGGAAACCGTGTCACCGTGCAATATGATGTCATCTTGAGTAAAAAAGCGTTCCATTCTCATGGTTCATTCCTGATGGTTAGGCAAGTTGACGCGATATAACGGGTTAACGGGCTGATCAACAAAGTAAGCCCAAACATGATCATATACGGCATGCTGATTTGGATACGGCGCCAAGGCTTTTGCCTCATCAAGTGAGCACCAGCGAAACTCGGTGTGTTCCTCATTAAGCATGATGGCTTGATTATCATCACACATCACCACAAATACAGGGATAAGCTCGATCACATTCACCGATGCTTCGTAAAACTGCTCCAAAAATTGCGCGTTATATAAATCAGCCACCGCAATCTGGGTTTCTTCGCTAAACTCACGGACGATGGCGTCCACTCCGGTCTCACCCGCTTCAATCGAGCCCGCAACATGGCACCAGAAGCCACCTTTCACTCGCTTCATCAGTAGCATTTTTGTCTCCCCGTCAATACGAGAGAGCGCTACGCCCGAGACCACGGAAGTATTCACAGGGATCATTATTTCTCCTCTGTTTCAAATGCCGCCACTTTTGCATAAACCACAGTGCTAGAAATCGCACCGCTCGGCAGGATACGGTCATTGATAAGTATCGCTTCTTGATGATAACCACAGCGCTCGGCTACCGCACGGCTACGTGTATTTTCGTAGGCAGTTTTGATTTCGACACGCTTGGCATTAAGGTCATTAAACGCGTATTGCTCTAGCGTTCGCACCGCTTCACTCATATAGCCAAGGCCTTCTTTGGAGCTCCGCAGCCAATAGCCTATTTCAAAATAAGGAATCGCGATGTTGCGGATGATTAAGCTGATCACACCCACCAATTGCCCCGTCGATTTTTCAAAAATCGAGTAGCGTAGTTCATTGATAAACAAGTCGAAGTCATCAATCGCTTGTTGGGTGTTTTCAATCGAGCTCGATTCGGTCAACGCGTGCGGAAGCCAATCCATAAAAGGCGCAAGGGTGTGCTGACTTTCCAACACGGCTTCTAAAATGAAAGGCTGATGGGTCATATTGGGTGCCACCAGCAACAGACGATCGCTATCCAGTTGGTCTACGCGCGGGGAATCATCCATTAATATCCACCCAGTACCGAGCCAATGATTCATTGAACACTTCACCATTGATGATGTTTTCCAACGTGCCGCCATTGGCTTCAATTACTTGGCGCGATGCCATATTGTCTTCATTCGCGGTAATTAGAGCGCGAGTGATCCCCAGCTCTCTCGCCTTGGGCAGTGCTAAGGCTAACATTTGCTTGCCACATCCGCGTCCACGATATGATGGCGCAATGTCGTAGCCAATGTGTCCAGCTTCTTGGGTTAGAAATGGCGTATTGATGTGATGACGGATCCGAATCGCGCCAATGATTTGTTGCTCAGCATCAAGCAGCCAAAAATGACTACACGGCACATACCCTTTACGAAGGTTTTTACCCAATGACTCATCCGTTAACCGCGTCACGTAAGTGGGGAAATCGTCTTTCCCCGACCGATAGTAATCGGCATTGTCGGGGTCAAACTGAACAAAATCATCATAAAAACGTGTAAAGGCTGCTTGGTGATTGAGTGCGGGGACGACTAATTCCATGTGCTTGTTCCAAGTCCTATAATAGAACTAGGCTATCTCATTGATATTGAAAAATAAACACTTATTGGCCGCCTATCATCCGCCGCCTTAGCGCGCCCTGCTCGCCACACAGGAGTGATTGAATGGTTGATTGCCGCGCATCACTGCCAACGCATCACCGCATCAAACGTTTGACAATGTTGAACCGCTTGCTCCGCCTCTTGCAGATAAACTTGCTGGGCACTTGAGGTTGGATAGGTTAAATACTCGGAACATTTCGCGCTTTGACCATTACCCACCACAATCTTGGCGCCTGGTTGCAAGGTGCACTGTACCAATTTATCGAGCGGCGACCATTGATAACAAATCTCATAGTCTTGGCGATAATCCGCCACCAAGCCAGACGGTTGTGATAACGCCCACCAGTGACCAAACTGACTATGCGGGTTGGTGCTATTCCACGCACGATACACTGTTACCCCTTCAGTCGCCTGATATACCTTGCCTTGGCAAAGCTTCCCTTCCAATGGCTGACCCAGCGACGCCGCCAGTAGCGCTGGATCGTCCACGGCTACAAACTTATCTGCCCATGCGCTTGGCAACGCCGTGCTACCGACACATTCTGCCGCGTCGGTCGTTTCATTACCAACGGGCGTACTGGTACACGCTTGCAGTGTAACGATCAGTTCGCCAAGCAGTGCTTTTTTCATCATCCTTGCTCCCATTCGTGTCGTAATATGGCGTAAACCACCGTATCCCACCACCGTTCTTTAAAGAAACGATGCTGATGAAAATGGGCCTCTTGTCGCATGCCAAGTGAACGACAAAGCTTGGTTGCAGCGAGATTATCGTAAATGGTCTCAGCGTATAACCGATGCACGCCCAGACACTCAAAACCGAAATTGGCCAGCGCGACAGCCGCCTCCCTCATTAGCCCCGCGCCTTGCGCTTCCACAGCTAAGCCGCACCCGATGGATGCTTGATGGTTGTCCTCAAGCCTTAAACCAACAGTGCCAATACATTTTTCTGATTGCTTGCAGATAACCGCCAACTGATAAGCCACGCGTGGATTTGCGTTGGCTTGTTCGATAAAGCGCGCGTGTAAGTCTCGGTATGTCTCTGGCTGGCAGTCCGTTTCGCTATAAAAACGCTGGTACTTCTGGTGTTGCGTTAAGTGAACAAACGCCTCTTCATCGCTTGGCTGCATGTCACGCAGCACTAGTCGACGTGTTTCAATCATAAACATCCTTGTCTCTCTTGTTGTTTTAGCTCAGCGCCTTGACCATGGTGGTGGCGCCTGAAAAGCCGACTAACCATTTTAGGTGCGGAAAGCGCTCTTCTTTAGTGGCGACAAAGCCTTTGGTTTCATAAAGCTTGCGGGCTCTGGGGTTACTATCAATCACATCCAACCGAACGCTTTCAAATCCATGCGATTGGGCATAATCCATAATGGTATCCAACAATTGGGAGCCAATCCCTTGCCCGCGTACCGCGCTATCAACAGCAATGCCATCCATCACCAATTCATTGGGTGCCGCTTTACGCTCAAACAGCGCCAATACTGCACAGGCCCAAGTACCCTTGATGAGCCCCAAGCTATCGATCAGTTGTTTTGCGCCCATACCCTGTGTCAAAGCGCCGGCTTGGGTTTGAAACCCGGCCAACCCCACCACCTTGCCGTTTTGCATAGCAGCAAACGAAAAGTCTGGGACGAAATATCGGGATAGTATCGCCACGCGCGCTGCCTGATTAGGGATTGCCCGTGCGAACTTCATCCCAAACGCCTGCTCATAGAGCTCAGCGACGTTTTGTGCTTGCTCAAGCGGCCATCCTTGCTGGATCGCTATATCCATTGGATCCCCCAGTTTTTTCCTAGATTAAAAAAGCCACACATTTATCTTGACGTAAAGATTAATGGTGTTTATCTTTATATCAAGATAGATAATTAATAATAACTTAATCAGTTCAGCATGGTTTAACCACAACCGTATGACAGCCGCATCCTTTTACTGGTTATCGCGCGGCACAAGGACACACAGGAGTCATGACATGGAAACTAACACAATGAATATAATCGTATTTGGTGCCACAGGCGATATTGGCAGTCGAATTGTGGCAGAAGCGTTGCAACGCGGGCATAAGGTCACGGCAGTCACACGTAACGAGGCCGCTTTTGCGAAGTTACCCGACGGCGTAACGCCTGTCGCCGTCAATTTGAACGATGCGGACAAGGTGGCATCGGTAATGGCTGGTCATGATCTTGCCATTACGGCGTTACGCCCACCGACAGGCGAAGAAGCACAACTACCCGTGTTAACCCAAGCCGTCGTCCAAGGCGCAGCGCACCATCAAATGCGCGTTCTGATTGTTGGCGGTGCCGCTCGACTGATAATTCCCGGCACTGACGGTGAAACCGTGTTAAACGCAGAGGGCTTTCTCCCCGCCTCAGCCGTTGAGATAGCACGCGCGTGCCAAGTGCAATATGAGCAATGTTTAGCCAGCCAAGATGTGATTTGGAGCTACCTCTCACCTGCCGCCATGATTGCACCTGGTACTCGAACCGGTCAGTACACATTGGGGACAGACACCTTAGTGACAGATAGTGACGGACAGTCTCGCATTTCAATGGAAGACTTCGCGGTCGCTATGCTTGATGAAGCCGAAACACCTAAGCATCTGCAGCAAGCATTTACCGTGGGTTACCAATAATCAAAGTAAGAGCCAGCGGCCACGAATAGGCGCTGGCTTTTGCTTTCCAATATGTAACGCTAATCAGCATCATCACTGAGCCACTGCTGTTTTTCCCTCACCTTGTCACAAATGTATTCACCAATCGGCATCGCAGAGGTCGCGGCTGGCGATGGCGCATTACACACGTGTAAACTCCGCGCACTCTCGGCAAACAGAAAGTCATGGACCAAGGTGCCGTCATTTAGCACGGCTTGAGCACGGATCCCCGCAGGATAAGGCTTCAAATCCTTAGCTTTGATTGTCGGGCAGTATTTATTTACTTGTTTGACGTAGCCTGGTTTCCACCAGGAATTTTTCAGCTCGACCAAGCCAGTCTTTAAGTTATTGATGGTCACTTTCCAAAAACCCGCAAACGTTAGCATTTGCCAGGTATCTTTTAGACTGAGATTGACCTTGCCATAGCCTTCTCGCTTCCAGCCTTGCACTGCGTTAGGTCCCACCGTAATGGAGCCGTCTATCATCCGCGTGAGATGGACGCCTAAAAAAGGTAAGTCGGGATCGGGAATCGGATAGATAAGGTGATTCACAAAGCCTTGGTACTGGCTCGAAAGTTGATAGTATTCACCGCGGTAAGGGATAATTTGAAACGCGGTTGGGATCCCCATCATTTGGGTCATTCTATCCGCCATCAACCCACTGCATGTCACCACAAATTGACATTGAATCGTCAGTCGCTCCCCGCTTGCTTGGCAATGAAGAGTGACTTGTTCAGCCGCTTCGCTGGCTCCAATCACTTCTGTACTGAGTTGGGTGACACCGCCGAGCGCTTCAAACTCACACACCATTTGCTCAGTCACCCGCCGATAGTCAACAATGCTGGTCGCGCGAACCGCTATGGCACCTAAGCCTTTAACATTCGGCTCTTGCGAATGAAGCTCCGCCGCATCCAGCCAGCGCACGTCGATATCATTAGTTAAGCAACGTTCATAGAGCGCCTGCATCCGAGCCATCTCTTGCTCGTTGGTGGCGACCAATAGCTTGCCGCAGTTTTCGACCGCAATATCATGTTTGGCGCAAAACTCAATGGTCAGTGCCGCCCCTCGTTTACAGAAGTCGGCTTTTAAACTGCCTGGTGGATAATAGACACCCGCGTGGATCACGCCACTGTTATGCCCGGTTTGGTGCTGGGCAACACTTACCTCTTTTTCCACCAGCAGCACAGAACAATCGGGACGACGCTGTTTTAACTGCCAAGCCGTGGACGCGCCAACAATACCACCACCGACAACTACATAATCATAAACAGATTTCATACACGCCTCATGACACTGGCAGCTGAGATTGTTGCAACTGATACTTGCGCCCACTGTATATAAATAAGCCCACAAACCCAACGACGCTCACTAAGCGAAGCCACAACGGAATATCGTGCCACACTAACAAGACACCAATCATTAATAAGCAAAGGCGGCTTAGCCAGTTAATCGGCCCTTCAAGATATCCTTCAATCGCGCCAATTAAGGCATACGTGCCAATAATGGCAAAAAAGCCAACCTCTAACACCGAGGCGATATCCCAGCTAACCAGGCTGGTATAAGCAATCAGCAAAGGCACGAGATACAAGCCTTTGGCAATTTTCCACGCCATCAGCCCGGTGCGCATCGGTGGCGTTTTGGCAATAGTGGCCGCCGCGAATGCCGTCAAACAAAACGGCGGGGTCACGTTACTGTCTTGCGATAACCAAAAAATAATCAAGTGGGCGGCGAGCAGGGCCAAACTGACGGCCTCCAACCCTAAGCTTTGCTCTAACAAGGTTTCCATAAAGTCAGCTGGCACTAAGGCGACCATTTGCTTGGCGGTTTCCATGGTCATGGGCGCATTTAAAAGATCGAGTTTGTCTGGGGCAGCTAACATAAATATCGCCTTGGCTTGCTCAGGGAGCTGGCCTGATACTAAAAGCTCCAACAATTGGTTTTCAGCGATAAGCTTATACAGTGCGGGAGCTGACAAGGTGCCCAGTACAATATAGGCCGCAGTCACCGGTAATCCCATCCCTAACACTAACGAGGCGATAGCAATTAGCACCAGCATCATAAACAGATCACCGTTCGCCCAACCATCAATCATCAGCGAGAAAGTATTACCGATACCCGTGGTGCTGATCACATTCACCACCAAACCAATGCCCACGAGCAAGATGGCGGTGGTGGCCATATTTTTTGCCCCTTGCGCCAAGGCCTCGATGATCGCTTTCGGCCCCATCCGGTGCTCTTTGGAAAACCAAGAAGCGAAAATCACAGAAATAATCGAAATGCCGGCGGCATAGGTGGGTGTGAAACCTTTAATCAGTAAAGTGACAAGCACCGCAAGCGGGATTAGATTATGCCAACCGCGGAGAAGCACCATCAATAAGGAGTCTTCGGTGGTGACAATCTTTTGCACGCCACTGCGCTTTGCTTCAATGCGCACAAAAAAGCCCACTGAAAGAAAGTAAATCAATGCCGGTACTAGTGATACGGCAATAATATCCACGTAAGGAATTTGGGTGTACGAGGCCATAATAAACGCCCCCGCCCCCATTACGGGTGGCATTAATTGCCCCCCAGTTGAAGCTGATGCCTCGACCCCAGCAGCAAAGCGCGACGGAAAACCGGCTTTTTGCATTAAAGGAATACTGATCACCCCGGTGGATACGGTATTCGCCACGCTCGAGCCTGACACCGACCCCATTAACCCAGAGCCAATCACCGCAATAAAGCCCGGTCCACCAATAATCTTACCCGCGGCCGCACGCGCCACATTGATGATGTAATCCCCAACCCCAGAGCGAACAAGAAAGGCGCCAAATAAGATGAACATAAACACGAACGTCCAGCTAATTCGGGTGATCGCGCCAAACATCCCCTCCGAGGAGTAGTAACTGCGATATAACAGGGTTTCTAGGCTCAAGCCGGGAAAGTGAAAGATCCCTGACGCCCACTCGCCCCACAGGACGACATAGCTCAAACACACCATAATCAGAATGGGAATAAACCATCCCATGGTACGACGAATCAGCTCCACCACGATGATGATCGCTAAGCTGGCGAACACCCAATCGGCAGTGACAAATTTTACCCCACGCGCGTACAACGCGTCCTCGGCATAAGGGATATACAACAGACAAGCCACTGCACCTAACGCGATAAAAATATCGACCGCCAGCGCTATTTTATTCCGCTTCAAAGAGATATGGGCTGGATACCAAAGTGCACAAATCACCGCAAACCCCGCAAAGTGGGTCGCCGAAATCCACAACTCCGGAAGCGTTGATAAGGTGTTAAACCAAATATGCAATACAGACAACACCACGCCCAGCACAGTGATGGTGGTGGTCACCCACGGAAAATCATCGCGCGTGGGTAATTCAAATTTCTCCAGCGCTGTTTCATCAGGCCCTTGCTCAACAGGCTCGTGCTCTCTTGGCTCGCTCATCCCTTTACTCCAAGCAGTATCCGCGTTTCCATGCAGTATTTGATCTCGATAGGCGCTCCGAGCTATCTCGGAGCGCCTATCGCCTTATTCCATTACCAGTTCAGACGGGATATCGATACCCACTTCTTGGTAATAGCGTGCTGCACCTGGATGGAGCGGCACAGGCAAACCGGCGATGGCTTTCTCAATCGCCATGGCTTTGGTGGCTTTATGAATGCCCTGAAGGAAAGACAGATTCTCATAAATAGCCTTGGTGAGCTGATACACATCCTCATCGGAGAGATCTTTGCGCACGGCCAAGAAGTTAGGTTGCGCAATAGTGGTGACCGGCTTATCTAGCTCAGGGTACGTGTTGGCAGGAATTTCGTACTTGGTCCAAAGGTTATATTTACCGTTAGCCGCTTTGATTTGCTCGTCAGTAAAAGACAAGATGGAAATGTCATTTCCCAGCGCCGCGAACGCTTGGGTAACCGCGCCAACTGGTACACCGGCTGGCGTATTCATACCATCAATGGTGCCATTTTGTAGTGCACTGGCACTGCCGCCATAACCCATGTAAGCCAAATTAAAGGATTCCGGATCCACGCCGAGTCCCTTCATTATCTGACGACCTGAGTTTTCGGTACCTGAGTTTTTCTTGCCGATAGAAAACTTCTCACCCGCAAGGTTGTTTAAATCACTCACGGTGCCGGTTTCTGCCAGCTCGCTGCGCACAATAAAGTGCTCAACATTCTGCCAAAGCATAGACACAGAGCGCAGTTGATCTTGGCGGCCACTTTCTGCATACGGTCCCTCGCCGGACCAGGCCCATGCGCCGTATAAGCCCTGCAAGATCGCAAATTGCGCTTCGTCTTCATTGAGCAGTTTCACATTCTCACCGGAGCCAGCAGAGCTGATTGCCGATAGCGAAAAATGGTGCTTAGGCGCAAGCTTGACCTTACTCAGGGTCGCCAGCGCGACACCAACGGGATAGTAGGTGCCACCGGTAGAGGCCGTTGCGAGGATGTAGCTTCTGTCTTCTGCGACAGCGGTCGAGACGACGCTAAATGAGGCCACGGCAAACGTCAGTGCTTTAAATAGCTTATTGATTTTCATTGTTACTCTCCATGTAGGGCTGCGTTATTGGTTTACACAAATTAAACGGTTCGTTAACAGAAACACATGAAAAGCAAAGAGAGTGCCAATAGTTAAATTATTGTTAATAATGGAATTGTTAGGAGAGTTCATCGATAATGAGCAAGATTTTTCTTATTTCCCGCTCAGCTAGTAAGCAAAATCTTGCTCATGATGCCGCTTCAATAAGCAGTTGACCGTCACAAAACGTAAACAAAGTGTGATCACGGAACGCTTGCTGGCGAAATAGTACTGAGCAATTTTTTGCCGACGCACTAAGTGTAATCTGCGCGATTGAGCCCAAACTTCTTCATTTTTTGGTTCAAGGTACGGCGAGGTAAATCGAGCGCCAACATCACTTCATGAATACGCCCTTGATGCGCCACCAAGCATTCGTGTAGCACCTTGCGCTCAAAGTTATGTAGCTGAATTAAAAGCGGAACGTCCGATTGAACGGCTTCCATGGTCGATGAAGGGCGATTGGACAGTATTTCCATCACTGAAATACCATCATCCAAGGCAAACCGCACTGCGACGTTACGCAGCTCACGAATATTACCCGGCCATGAGTAAGACAAAATGGCGTGCCGATCCGCCTCACTGGCAAGGCGTGTCTCCGGATTGGTCTGACGGGTAAAGTGCTCAAACAAGATCAACGCATCATCTTCACGCTCTCTTAAGGGTGGAAGGTGGATTTGTGCCACATTTAAACGGTAGTACAAATCTTGTCGGAAGGTTTCATGGTCATTGAGATCGGCTTTAGCGGCCGCAATGACCCGCGTATCGATCGCTATCGACTGGTTCCCTCCCACTCTTTCAATGGTGTGCTCTTGAAGCGCGCGCAACACTTTCACCTGCATACTTGCCGGCATGCTCTCGACTTCGTCAAAAAACAAGGTGCCTTTGTGTGCGTATTCGAACTTACCAATACGACGCTGATTGGCACCGGTAAACGCCCCTGACTCATGACCAAACAACTCACTTTCGAATAAGTTTTCCGGGATAGCACCGCAGTTTATCGGCACAAAACGCTGGCCTTGTCGCGCACTTTCATTGTGTAAACTGGTTGCCACCAGCTCTTTGCCGCATCCCGTTTCCCCATAGATGATCACATTGGTGTCGATACGCGCGAGCTTTGCCACCTGTTCACGAAGTTGTTGCATCACTCGGCTTTGGCCAATCAGCACCTTCTCCAATCCGCTAATACGCGATAAATAGGCTTGGCGCTCTTGTGTCGAGGCATGCTGGCGATAGCTGTCGACGGCCTCGGTCACGCGCTGAGACAAACGTTCGGGCTCAAAAGGCTTTTCAATAAAATCAAACGCCCCGTTTTGCAGCGCCCCCACGGCCATATCCACGTCGCCGTGTCCTGTAATAAACAGCACAGGTGTCGCGACCTGATGCTGGTCTAGCTCGGTAAGAATAGACAAGCCGTCAACATCCGGTAACTTGACGTCACTGACCACGGCATCAAACGGATACTGTAATACAGCTTGTAGCCCTGTTTGGCCCGTGCTGAATGACTCAACCTCAAAGCCTGCCAACTCTAACCACTGGCAGGTGGTGTGACGAACAATATCGTCATCTTCAATCAAGGCAATGCGCGGGAGTGTTTGTACCGTCATGAGGAAACCATCCGTGATAAGTGACTCATTACGGTAGCAAAAGCCACGCAGCAGAAAAGGAGCTAGCTCTCACTTTCTCATCACACTGCTTTAACATTTTTGCTATTCACCGCAGTCTAAAGCGGAAGTCAGAGCAGAGCACACTATGCAGAATCATCACCGCATCCACCAAGACAGCAAGAGAACCTGGGCAATGCTGTTGCTCGCTGGGGTGTTGGTGCTTTTCTTTTATGGGATCAGCCGCGAAGCAGCCTATCAGGGATTAAGTGTGCAAACACACGCCGAGGTACAGAACAAGCTTTTAAACTATATCGGTGACGTTCGCCGTGCCTTAAGGCGCTTTTATCATCTGCCTTATTTGCTGACCAACCACCCTGATACCCTGGCAATTGTGAAAGGAGAGCGCCACGAGACCGCCGCATTTCAAGTGAAACTGACACAGCTCGATAAAGCGGCCAATACCGAAGGCTGGACACTGCTCTCAACATCAGGCGATGTGCTGGCGTCGAGCTTGATTGATGAACGCTTTAGCCGTCCCGACCGGTTGGCAATCGTCGAGCAAGTGCTGCGCCAAGGTGAAGGCGTGTCATTGGTGAATAAAACCAAAGGCTATGGGCCGCTTTATTACCTCTCTGCCCCTGTTTTTGATGACCTCAACATCGCTGGCATTGTGGTGGTACAAATTGACCTTAGCTTCCTTACCGAACAACCCATCGCCAGTGATGACCTCATTCTGCTGCAAAATCGGCAACAGCGGTTTTTCCTCTCAAGCAGCAGCCAATACAGTGCAGACTGGCTGAATGCAGCCCAGCTGAACGCAGCCCGACTGAACGCAACCCGACTGAACGGGTCACAAGCACCAACGCCAGACAATAAACAAACAGTGGAGAGACAAACACGCTACCTCTACGACAGCACCGCCATCAGCCAATGGCGCTTCAATGCCACCCCGTTTTTGGGCCACACGGTAAAATTGGACGATCTTAAATGGTCAGTGAGTTACCTGACCCCCTATAAACCGATAAAAGACACCGCAAACCTGTTCGCATGGGGAGTGGCAGCCGTCTTACTTGTCGTCATTCTATTGTTGATCATCGGCCAACAACGGCAGCAGAAACACCGTCACCAGCAGCGAATTCAAAGCCTATTGCAAGAGTCGCAGCGCCGACTTAAACAAATGATTGATAAAACCCAAGTCGGTTTATTGCTCATTGACGAACAAGGCTCGCTGTATGATCTTAACCCGATGGCCAAGCGGTTATTTGGTTTGCCAGAAAACGATCATTACCGCATTTTTGCTTGGGAGTTGTTTGATACCGGCAATCCACACTCTACCACACTCACCTTGCTGAAAAATCTCGATAAGCACAATGAACTGGCCGAGCTCAATGCGGTTGAAACCATAGCCCGTCGCAGCGACGGTAGCGTCTTTCCTGCGCTTTTCTCACTCACCCGTTTCCCTTGGCATGATGAGCAATACTACCTGGCGACGTTGATTGACATTAGCAAACGTAAAAAAGCCGAACAGTCACTGCAGCAGATGAACCAAGCACTCACCGAGCGCGTGGAAGAACGCACCCAAGCGCTGCAACAAGCACAAGCGCAACTGATTGAGACCAGCAAAATGGCCGCCTTAGGGAGAATGTCGAGTGCTATTACTCATGAGCTTAATCAGCCACTCACCGGCCTTCGCACCTTACTTACCACCAATACCTTGCTCGCTGAACGTGGCGAGACGGAAAAAGTTAAAGCCAATAACCAGCTGGTGCAAAAGCTGATTGATCGTATGACTAATATGACCAGCCAACTCAAAACCTTCGCCTACAACAAACCGCACCACCTGCATGCCGTTTCTTTACCGGATGCCCTCAACGAAACCTTGCGTGTGTATCAAGCTCAGCTGGCAGATATTGATGTGCGGGTGCGTATGCCTCACGACACCCCCATGATACTCGGTGAAGGACAAAGGCTATTACAAATCCTGGGAAACTTGGTGTCCAACGCGTGCGATGCGATGGCAAATACCGCGGCGCCGACTTTGGTGTTTGTGGTCACGCCCACCAAAAAGGCAGTCGAGCTAACGGTGAGTGACAACGGCTGCGGGGCGTCAGAAGAGGCTTTAGAGACCATGTTCGAGCCGTTTGTCACCTCGAAGAAAATCGGTGAGGGACTTGGGTTAGGGTTAGCAATCACCGCCAATAACGTGCGGGATATAAATGGTAAAATACGGGTTGCCCCTAACTCTCAAGGCGGGCTGACCTTCACGCTTACTTTTCAGTCAGTATCATGATCATTAAACTACCAGACATAGCCCACTCGTGCCCACAATCAGGCTTGAACCTTTAAAACCGGTACCGGAGGCTGGCTAGGCCATAGTGAAGCCAAGAAAAGTTATAAACTTCATCGTTGTCCGCCCCGCCTTCTAGGGTGCGATAACCCAGAGCGCCATACCAGCCATCACCAAGGTGATACTCCAACATCAGCGCCGCATCAACCGCACGTCCCATGGGTGACCACGCGCCTTCCACATCCAAGATCAACGCCGCGCGATCGGACAGGCGATATTGCCCATAGCCATGCAGCAAGGGCACTACACCAACGTTGGATTTCGTTGCTTTTGTTTCACCTTGCGCGAGGGTGATTTCAGCATCTCTCACCAAGGCGGCGGCACCAACGCCCCACTGCCAAGGGCCATGATCGTAAAACGTCCAGCGGTATGTCGCACGATAGGTATTGAATTGATAATCCGCGTCAATCGCTTGCCCATCGGCAAAGCGCTGATCCTGAAACTGGATGCTTTTTGACAGCGTGCCACGACCATCGACAGATAGAGGCGCAAAAGTTAGGCGTACCGCGTGCTGGGGGTTGAACTGATACGTGCCATACAAACGCAAGTAGGGCGTAGCGGATCGGCCGGTTAAATCGGTCATATCAAAGCGAGTGCCAGTATCTCCGGGGATGCTGACATCATTTTTGCTAAACGTCACCCCGCCGGTTTCAACGCGAAAATCCAACCCTTGCGCATAAGCTCCCGTTGATAGCCCCCCGACAAACAACACACTCATGATTCGAGCTGTCTGTTGGCACATCGTGTGCAAGTCTAAGCCTGCCCTACGCCATTGTCGCGTATGACCAAACGTTGTGGTTCTGCTCTTCCTCATTGCGCTTTACCCTTATTATCGGCGTCAATCGCAGCATACATAATATGCTGTGGCCCTGCCGCGCCGCCCCAATACAGCTCGCCTGTATCAGTAAAGCCGCCTTTTTGATAACAGGCTTTAGCAGCCGGGTTTCGACAGTTCACCGTTAAATACACCCAGTCGAAATCACGATAATCCACGGGCAAATACTTAAGCAAGGCTTTAACCGCACCAGTGCCTAGGCCCTGCCCTTGATACCGCGCATCCACTACAAACATGCGCAGACCCAGCATCTTTGGCGGACAAAAGTCGTACTGAGACGCATAGTCGGTATCGAGTTTAAAAAAGCCTACTATCTTGCCCGCTCGCTTGATCACATGGCGGTGAATGGTCTCACTGGTCTCGGTAAGAAATTCGTCTGCGGTGCCCGCAAATTTCACTTGTTGGTCGTGTAGGGATACGTGACGAACACCGTCGATGTCCGCATCAGTCAGTGGAGCGACGCTTATCTTGGTGAGCTGACTAGTGGTGGTTTCTGACATACCAGTTCTCATCATCCTTGTTATTGGTATAGGGCTTGTGCGCTAGTCTTAGTGGTCAATGCTGTGCACCCGAGGTCAGGGAGCACCGAACAACGCGCTGCTCCGTTAAAAGACAGGCATAAAAAAGGGAGCCCTGCTACACAGCGCTCCCTATCATAGCGTGCCAGTTAGGTTAAGTCACTGACAATTCGACCTTAATATTGCCACGCGTGGCATTGGAATACGGGCATACTTGGTGGGCTTGCTCGACCAATGACTGCGCAGTCTCTTTATCCAGATCGCCAACAGACACTGCCAACTTCACGGCAATGCCAAAGCCGCCATCAATGGGGCCAATCGACACTTCTGAGTTGATGTGGGTGTCTTCGGGCAAGGTGACGCCTGCTTTACCCGCCACTAAACGAAGCGCGCCAATAAAACACGCCGCATAGCCGGCAGCAAAAAGCTGCTCAGGGTTGGTGCCTTCACCATCGTTTCCGCCCAAGCCTTTAGGCGTGGAAAGCGCCACATCTAAACGCCCATCATCGGATTTTGCAGACCCTTCGCGGCCTCCTGTCGCGGTGGCTTTTGCTGTATAGGCAACACTTTGTAGCTCTTTCATTTCACTCTCCTGTTTTTCAATCCGCTTGCGGCTCACTGCTTCGCACTCAACAGATGCGATCAAGCCGCTTACATCAGGTTTATTTATTTTGCATGCAAAATACTAGATCGCATGACCCAGCATTGCAAATACTTTGCGCACAAAATAAAATACTCATTAGACACACAGACAATGACAAGCCATGACCTATCCCCAATTACAGCTCAATAGCCAAATTTGCCACCGCTTGTATAAAGCCTCTAATGGGATTTCGCGCGCCTACCGAACCTGGTTGAGCGAGCTTGATCTCACCTATCCGCAATATGTGGTGATGATGGCGCTGTGGGAAGAAAATAAACTATCGATCGCCACGTTAGTCGAGAAGACGGGGATCGATGGTGGTGCGATGACGCAGATTTTGAAAAAGATGAGCGATAAAGGCTTGCTCACCATCGTGAAAGACGAAGACGATAAGCGAAAGCGATGGGTAACATTGACGGGCAAAGGCATTGAGCTGCAGCACCAAGCCGCTGCTATTCCGGAGAAAATCCGCTGCAAGTTTCCCAGCATTGATGATGAGCAAGCCCAGCACCTGATTGCGCTGCTGGATATGATTAATCACGACTTAGGAGAAAGTGACGCATAACCGTCCGGAAAACGGCACCTGCGCAAGGCGCATCGGCAACAAAGGCAAACTATTGCTTGGTCGTGGCCCTCTTTACTGACACAATCGGCGCTGTTACCTCGATATTAACGGACAACAATGAAACTATTAGCTCGCAACCTTGCACGCACCACCACCGAACACCAACTCCGTCAGCTGTTTTCTGAACACGGCGACGTCACCGAATGCAATCTGGTGCTGGACCAAGAAACTGGCGAATCCAAAGGCTTTGCTTTTGTGACCATGCCTGACGAGACACAAGCCAAAGCCGCGATGGCCGCTTTAAACCTCTCCAGCGTTGCAAAAAGCAAAATCCGCGTGAAAGTGGCGAACTAAGCATAGATACAATCACCAAACGGTCTTTTTCACATTCCCATGCGCTGTATGGGAATGCTCCCCCTCCTAAGCCAATACCGATACGAAAGTTAACCTCGGACTCCAAGTCTCATCATTGCTGAAAATCCCATCAGCACCTCAACACCTTGCCTATACTGCAAAGTGATGCTGAAACGTCATTGTCATTGTTAAACCCAACACTCATAAAGGGGTGCCTATGAGATCACTTATTACCGCTTTTTTACTCTCCCTATCATTCGCAGCTACCGCTCAGGTCAAGTTAGTGACCTTAGAGTATCCACCGTATATTACGCATGAGGACAAGGTTGTCGGTGGCGTCGCTGTCGAATTGGTAGAGCGCGTTTTTGAGGAAATAGAACAGCCCATCACAATTCAAGTATTGCCTTGGGGCCGCGCGATAAAATACGTTGAAACTGGCGAGGCTGATGGCATCTTTACCGCCTTCAAAACCGAAGAGCGCGAGACATTTGCTCACTATATCGACGAGGTCTTGTTTGACCAAAATATCGTTGCTATCGGTAGTCAAGGCAACGACGCTACATGGAATAAAGAGAACATTGGTCAATTTAAAATTTGTTTGATCAATAACGTCAGTTACGGCCGCTGGCTTGACAGTATGGTGGAGCAGAATCGATTTAAAGGGGTGAGGCGTGTTAGCGAGCCTGAACAATGTGTCCAGTTACTGCAGGCCAATCGCGTCGATTTTTGGGTCAATAATGAATTTGGTGCCCGCTATGTGGCAGCTCAAATGGGTGTGCAATCTGATATATCCATTCAAACTCCGCCGCTGGAGTCGACCCCAAGCTATATTGCCTTTTCTAAGAAAGGACAAATGAGTGAACAAGACGTCAAACGGGTTAACGATACCGTAGCGAAAATGAAAGAGAGTGGCGCCTACGATCAATTAATCGACAAGTATTTCGAAGATCTCGCGTCTAAAAACTAATCGACCAATCACTCCTTATTGACGCGCCTGATGGTATGGCTTAAAACATCAAGGCGCGTTTTTTCATAATAGTCTCAAACATGTGATGACATTGACAGCCTACGCTCGACTCGTCACTATCAAGCTTTCGGCATGTGGTGAAGATCGAGCAGTAAAAATGGCAAAACCGAATAAAAAAGGCCCCACCAAAACCATCGATATTTTCTGTAAACGCTGTAATGCGCCACTGTTTAAATACCGCAAAGGCGGCAAAGGTGCTTTGGTGAAGTGCTTTAAAGAAAGGATTGTTGAGGATGCCACCACCACGCCGTGTCACTGCCCTCAGTGCGAACAGCCCTTTGCGCGTGACACCCTGGTGCGAGGCACACCAGCCTATAAATTTATTGGCGGTAAGGTATGGTTCAAATGAAGATAACCCCTTTAGGCGATACATTAGGGGCACAAGTCGATAATGTCGATTTATCCCAGCTTTCCGAGGCTGAGTTTGCGGCGCTGTACCAAGCATTTTTACGCTACAAAGTGCTTTTCTTTCGCGAGCAGCCTCTATCTACCGACGACCATGTCGCACTGGCAAAACGCTTCGGCGAGCTTGAGCCACCTCACCCGTTTTTTCCGCACCTACCCGACAACGACCAAGTGGTCGTGATTGAAACCAGCCGCGGTAATCCACCCAGCCAAAGCTATTGGCACACCGACATGACATGGCAAGCGGTGCCGCCCAAGTGCTCGGTTTTACACGCGCAGTATGTACCAGAACATGGCGGGGATACGATTTGGTGTGACATGGCAGCAGTATGGGCCGATCTAACCGAGGAAGAAAAAACCGAGCTACGCCAGCTCGACACCATTCACGCACTGCACGCCTTTGAAGGTAGCCGTTACGATCATCAAGACGCCGACGGCCAGAGTGTGGTAACGAAGCGCGCTCAAGACTACCCACCCATTCGCCGTGCCATGGTACAGACCCACCCTGAAACCGGCCAAGAAGTGCTATTTATTAACGAGCAATTTACTCGCGCGATTGCCGAGTGGCCAGAGGCTGATAGCCAACAACGGCTGGCGACACTGTTTAGTCAAGCACGCCAATCGAAATATCACGTTCGTTTTCGCTGGCAAAAACACTCGGTGGCAATATGGGACAATCGCGCCACCCAACACTACGCAGTAACCGATTATGGCGACACACCGAGACGGTTGCACCGCGTTACCGTTCAGGGTGAGCGTGTCAGTAACACCTAACGGCATTCAGGCGCGAGTATATTCATACAGATTGTTGCTATGCCCATAAAGCATGATTGGGTGTTGTAGCCGAAACCCTAGCTTTTCAAGCAAGCGGTTTGAGGGTTGGTTGTCCGGTAAGGTCACCGCCTGAACCGTAGTCAGTCCGCTCGCTAACAGGGTTGCTTCAAGCACCGCCTCGGCGGCTTCTGTGGCATATCCCTGCCCGGTATAACGCGATAAAAACGCGTAGCCTAAATCTGGATATGCCAATTCATCGCGCTTGAGCACACCGCACATACCGATGGGCTCACCATCTTCCCGCCGTTCTACCAGATTTAAACCAAAGCCATATGCTTGATAGCTCGCAAGCGGTCCGTGACGGAGATACTCGATCGCGTCTTGCTCAGTACGCACCTTTTTATCCGCGATATAGCGTATAAAAGACGCATCATTAAGCAGCTCCACAATAAACGGCGCATCGTCGAGATGAAACTGTCGGATATTGAGCCTTTTTGATTGGCATATCAGTGTCATAAACCACTCGCCTACTGAAACACTCTATCGCGCCATAATCGCATATTGACGCGAATAAGTATTTACGCTGGCAACCAACACTGATAAAAATCGGTCTTCGCATGTTTGGGATTGGCGCGAACAAATTCCCAGCCGTGCTGGCGATAAAAGGCTAACGCACGATGGTTATCACGGCTTACAGATAGCAACGCTCGGCGGCACCCCGCATTTGTTAAGGTGGTTTCGATATAGCGCTGCAGTAAAGGGGCCAGCCCTCGACCACGAAAAGCAGGTGCAAGGTAGATGAGATGCACATAACCAGTCTCAGGCTCGGGCGACGTGCTGCGAAATTCAAGCTGCCCAGCCCATTCTCCATCGACAAAAATATGCCGATAAAACCACTCGGGCTGATTCATGCGTTCACTCACCCGTTCATAATAGCCCGTTAGAAAGTCTTCAATCCCCTCATCGGAGCCAAAGCTACAGACAAAAGCATCCCGACGTGCAGCCACGCAATTAGCAAAATCTTTTTCAAGATTGATGGGACGGAAAGTCAGGTGCATGGGTGTGCCCTTACGCTTTAGCGGCTATACGCGATAAACAACGCTGGTATTCAGCCCAGGCTCTATTCGCTGATCTGGTAGTGACGCGTGACATTTTGCGTAACCGCTCCCCAATAGGATGATTTAACTCTCTCTTGGTGCTTATCAAAAGCTGAGCGATCAGTAAACTCTTCATAAACATCAAATCGCAGCGGGTTGTCCGAATGTTGCTGAACCTTAAAGACCAAACAGCCCGGCTCTTCCAACGTCAACTTTTCATGATTAACAAGCTCTCGCGTCACAGCCTGAAGATCAGCGTCTGGCACGAGAATAAAACCTTCTAGAATGACTTTTGACATATAGTTTATTTTTTGAACACTTCAGTAAGTTGAGAAAACGCTCACTGCCTAAACAGTTAAACACTCGTCAAATAGAGCGGTACAACTCCAGTTAGCGCCCATTTAAATTACTAGATCTTTCTCCAATCACTTTTATTTTTTGCTTTTCTGGCAAAACTCGAGCCCCGGCTTATTCTGTCTGGATCTAAAGCCTCTATTTCAGCGAGATAATTTTCTTCAACCTCCTCTCTTTCAGCATCGGTCAGCAATGGCAGATCCTCTCGACAAAAACGACATATAATAGCTTCTATTTGTACTTTTTCGGCGCAGACTGGACACGACCGTAATTTTTTCACCTTTCGCTGCTCTACTTCAACCAAAGCTCGCTTTGAGTTATTTGCAGTCGATGCAACAACACAAATTAATATAATTATTAAAATCACCCAAAACATCTTATCACTCCCTTTTAATTAACTACTTTTAACCTTATTCCAATAGTGGTTTTTCGATTCCATCACGCACCAAAACCAGAATCTACTAACTTCGTTTTATCCTGATACCTCAGTCGCTTTTTCCATTTTTAATGCCATAGCGAGGCTGATAACTGAAATGACGATCAAACACAAAAGCCCCCATGCTACACTTGATCCGGCTTGTAACAAAAATAATATGGAAATTGCAGATGAAATTGATGACGAAATAATTGAAAACTGTCTATTTGAGATGCTTGAACTATACGCATATGCTGCAGAGCTCAGGAGTAATAAGTAAGCAATCCCTCCAACATGATGGCCTGCTTGGTACATCTCCATCCCCAAAAACTTCCCGCCCATAAAATTACTCATATTGACATATACCCAAGGCATGAACCAAAAAATAACTCCTGCCACTCCCAATAAGACTCCTTTGGTTCTTCTATTCATTAAACATCTCCTTTTATTATGGTTGAAAAAATAACGAATGACATGGATTCCCCTCTTGAGGATCTAACAGCCTTGAGTGTGGCGTTAATATTCGCCAAGCACCACTTTGTATCCACTTGTTTCTAGGCTGCGCTCGCGCTGAAAAAAATGCCAGACACAGCGTCTACCTAGGCGCATTCGAGCTATTTACTTAATAAAGCAACGGGCTTGTTCAACACCCAAATAAAGTGTCGGCTGCGCGACACTTATTCTTATTTGTTATATTTTTTACTTTGAATTGATAACTGCTGCTGTGGTACATATACAATCCGATCTAATTTGGGATCGTAGCCCGCACAATTTCGCACACCACAATACAAAAACACCAACTCATTCTCATAGTTCCCAGCTTTGAAGGTTGTTTCGGGTTCATTTTGGACTGACTGAATTATTAAGTTTGCTCTTTTGACCCCTTCACTCTCATGTATAAGAAGTAGAGCTACAAACCCTAGTGTCGCCATGAAAAGGCCAACTGCGGAATTAAAGTGAAGTTGATAACGAACTTCTAGTTTCGTTGGTTTCTTTGTGGGAATTCTACACAGTTTCTTAAGTCTAACTATTTTACGTGCAGTTTTATACCCCTTGCGTACGTTGTAGCTAATTGAGACTCTCCATGTGGTATAAATTGTCACTAAGATGAAAACTACTAAAGCAAACCATATAAAGCTGTTTAAGCTTTGTATCAAGCCTGAATAAATGATCTGATGAAAATTTCGATCAAGAAGGTCGCTATCTAAGCCCAACGTATGGAAGTAGCCATGGGTAAACGCTGTACTTACGCAATACAAATAAGCTGTGAGCAGGGCTGCTATACCTGCACTATCAACTAATTTCACAGAATCTCCGAAAATATCGCCCAAAGCAGCGCGCCACTTTTTGGCGTCCACTGCCTTTGTTTTTTGGTGGCAGCCTTAGTCACGAAAAAATGACTCTTTGGAGTGAGCATCTGCGGAAGCTTGCCCTTCACAGCTTTCACAGTATTTTCCGTCATCTTGATAGTACTCTACTAGATCATCGTCATCTAAGATATTGGGGCACTCTCTTGGAACTTCTACAAACTCGTGGTTATAACCTGAGCATTGAACGTTCTCAATTAAATGACGGATAGAATTATCAAAATGGTACTTTTGATTACTGGATAGCTTATCGTATCCATTACCGATAGCGTATTTGGCAATACCAACAATCGTATTCTCATCAGCGCCATTATCTCGCGCAGATGACTCTAAGATTTCTACTTGGTTGTCGACTATTTCTTTCAAGGCATTTAAGTTCATAAAATTTCCTTTTTATGATGTAGTTCAGAAAAACCACTAACGAATGACATGGATTCCCCCTCTTGAAGATCTGCCACACTTAGGTGCGGCCTTTAATTACGGGGGTAACCATGTCTACTCAATTTTTTGGCGTTGATCTCGCCAAACACTACTTTTCTCTTTATGCAGTGAGTAACTACAAAGCATTCGCCAAAATTCAACGATTGACGACATATTCGTTCTTTATGTGTGCGGTTTAAACTTTTTTGTCATACCTTCGCTGGATGGAGAGACTAGCTTGTAACCTAACTTCTTATAAAATACAGGCTCATCTGCAATCATTGATACGTACGAACCATCTAAAGCAACTGATGATAAATAGCTGTCTATATACTCCATAATTTTCCGGCCAAGCCCTCGACCTTGATAAGCTGGATCAACTGCGACGTCCACTACCTCAAAATTACATGCACCATCGCCAACGACACGCCCCATTGCGATGAGATCATCGCCATTTCTTATCGAAATGCCATATAAGCTATTTGGTAAAGCAATTGTGGCCGCTTTAAGAGATTTTGGAGAGAGACCGGCTTTTACACGCATGTCACAGAATTCTTTTGGGCTAGGTAATTTTTCTTCGAATTTTATTGTCATCATTATGCTCCTATTGATTAACCTGAAGCATACACATTACCACGGTAAAATAAACAGCTTTACGACCACTCTGTTAAGCACGTATAACGAATGGTTAGCCTTATAGTACAACAATTCTTGCACCAGACTCTCTAAGTGATTTTATACCTACGCATGGAGGTATAGAAAGAATGCCGAACCTGTATTTCACTTGCCCTTGGTACCTATCACCAAGAGGCAATGAACCAATGAGCTTAATTACATATCTGGATTTTTTACTGTAACCAAGCCCATTTGACTCCAGCGATGAATCAGAGCTTAGGGTGACCAGCAGAATGTTTGTAAAAACACCAGAGCCACCGCCGTTACTCCAAGTTTTAACAATATGAACCCCGCTAAAGGATCTACCGATATACTGGTAAGAAACCCACCCCTCTTCTACAGTGGATGTAACAAGAGGATAGCCATCTGTTTCTTCAACTTTAATATCACCATGATATCGATTTGATCGATTCGATTCAGATACATTGATAGATACGATTTGATCGCCAGTGTCACTAAGCCAACCAGATAAATCATCCAATATTTGGGGTTTGATAAATTCCGGATTGATAAAAGAATATTTGGCCGAATCTAGGTCTCGAATAAGCTGGTTCTTTGGAGTTAGCGTAAATACGTTTTTACCTATGACGCCATGAATGTCATCTCGAAAGAAACCTGCAATAGTAAGCAGAAGTACGACTACAGGCTCTGGACTTTGATCTATAAGAAGCCAAACAATGCAGCCTATGAATGCCAAATAATTAATTATTCTGTACAAGACGTGAGATTCCTTAAGAGGCTAAGATTGTATTAGTGCGCGTGCTCGATTTTTCAAAACCGTTATACGCATCTTTTATCGCCTAAGTTACTGTTATTAAGTTATTTTTCAACAATTAAAGCAATCATCTCGCCTGCGAAAGCGTGCATACCGCCTATCACGGTTCAGGCGTTCACATTACCCCGAAACGATACCAACTAACCCACAATGCGTTACCACGCAGGAGCGTGGGAACGAGGTGGCCAGGCACCGTAGAGCCAATAGATTCACATTACCCCCACGCTACCGCCCTCTGGTTGGCGGCGTCCAAAAGGCCATGCATGGGCGAAAATTTTAGGGGGGCTAGATTATCAAACGCAGGGCAGTGTGTTTAGGCAAAGGCGTCTAAAATGTTGGCGCGGTCAGGGTTTGGGAGTGTGTGGGGGGATAAACGCAAAAAAGCCGCTGACTGGGCAGCGGCTTTTCGGTATGTGGCGGAGAGATAGGGATTTGAACCCTAGAAGGGCTATTAACCCTTGCCGGTTTTCAAGACCGGTGCTTTCAACCACTCAGCCATCTCTCCGGAACGCGGCGTATATTATTGGGTTCGCTTTGGCTTGTAAACCCTTTATTTACCGCTTTTTGCCTGTTCGCTCAAGCCGTGATCAGGTTGGCGATATTGCTAGCAAAAGGCGATTAGCTTGCCGCCAATCGCCCTGCTTTTAACTGAGACACGTTACCGCGCAGTACTTATAGCGCGATAAAAATACCCGCCAGTGCCGCACTCATTAGGTTGGCAAAGGTGGCGGCAATCACTGCGCGCACGCCTAAGCTTGCCACATCTTTGCGGCGTTCGGGCACCATGGCACCAATCGAGCCAAGTTGAATGGCAATCGAGCCGATATTAGCAAAGCCACACAAGGCAAAAGTCACAATCACCTGGCTTTGCACAGAAAGGTTCGCTTTGATATCGGCAAACGATAAAAAGGCGACAAACTCATTGAGTGCGATTTTCTGGCCTAACAGGTTGCCGACGGCAAACACTTCATGCACCGGCACCCCAGTAAGCAATGCCAAGGGTGAGAATAAATAGCCGAACAGGCTTTCTAAGCTCAAGCCGTCTAGTTCAAGCAGCTCGCCAATGCTTCCTAGCCCGGCGTTTAGCATCGCAATCACACTGATAAAGGCCACCAGCATGGTACCGACGGCGACCGCGACTTTCATGCCATTCATCGCGCCGCTGGCGAGGGCGTCAATCGCATTGGCTTGATCGCTATCGCTGATTTCTACCTGGCTTTGCTCGGCGGGTGTTTCGGTCTCAGGGACAATGATTTTGGCCATCAATAATCCACCGGGCGCGGCCATAAAGCTCGCGGCAATCAGGTATTTTAAATCCACGCCCATCGCGGCATATCCGCCAAGCACACTGCCGGCCACCGAGGCCATGCCGCCGACCATTACGGCGAAGAGTTCAGAGCGGGTCATTTTGCTAAGAAAAGGGCGAACTACCAAAGGAGATTCGCCCTGAGAAAGAAAGATGTTGCTGGTCGCGACCAAGGATTCTGCGCGGCTGGTGCCGAGTAATCGCTGTATGCCACCGCCGAGGAGTTTTATAACCCACTGCATAATGCCGAGATGATAAAGGAGAGAAATCAGCGCACTGATAAAAATGATTAACGGCAGTACTTTAACAGCGAAAATAAACCCATCGTTCGCCAGTGGCCCAAACACAAATTCGATGCCTTCGTTAGCAAATGAGAGCAGCTTCGCCGCGCCATTGCTCATTGCCCCTAGCATGGCTTGACCAAAAGGAATATAGAGTACCAGGGCAGCAAACCCAGCTTGCAGGCCAAACGCGCCTAGCACTGTTCGCCAGTTAATCGCTTTGCGGTTGGTGGAAAATGCGCACGCGCACAGAAACAGAGCGACCAGACCTGCCGCACTATAGAGAAGTTGCATAAATAGATTACCTTGCCGTTGTGTTGCACTTGCGGTACGGATGAGTACGACACGCTGCCAGGATGGCAAGAGGTTCCATCATGCGTTACATCGTACCGCGGGTTCGGTGAAGGTGGGCCCGACCTTGGACGCTTTTTCTTCAGCCGCGAATCGCGACACAGTCACTCTTTGGCTATCACTGTGCAAAGAGCACATGTTGGGCGAGCATTCTATTGTGATTAAACTCTCATTTCCAGAAGAATTTGACGCTCGATCACACTTATTCAGTGATTGTTAGCCGTTGCAAACGGCCGTTTTGGCTGTGTCTTGTCTCTCAGACAATGGTCGGATGTTTATCCCTCTCTTTTTGTGTCACCTTGGTGGTGTCTATCATTCACACCCAGCATCACGCCTACGTTTAACAAATTTGGCAAGATTGGTTGACACGTTTGGCTCATATGATATTCATGGGTGGCTATTGACAAAATTATTGAAGGCAAGGCGTTAAAAATAAGCCTCAATGGAAAAAACAAAAGCAATAGCGCTAAAAAACATAAAACAAAGCAAACACAACAACGCAACCATAATAAAGGAAACACACATGCAAACCGTCTCTTCGCATCAGGCAGGATCTAGCTTGTCGATGATGCAACGTCTACGCGCATTGGGGCCAGGTATAATGATGGCCGCGGCAGCTGTAGGCGGCTCTCACCTTGTTGCTTCAACCAAAGCCGGAGCCATTTATGGCTGGCAGCTTGCGGCATTGATCCTGCTCGTTAACTTGTTTAAATACCCCTTTTTTCGTGCAGGCGTACAATACACCGCAGGAACCGGTGAAACCTTGGTCGAGGGCTATGCACGTTTAGGTCGCCCTTACTTGTGGCTGTTTGTCGCTTTAAGTGCGGTCTCTGGCGTGATTAACACCGCGGCCTTGACCTTATTTAGTGCCAGCTTGCTCAGCTATTTTGTGCCGTTTGATCTCTCACTGACGGTGCTCTCGAGCATTATTGTGGCCACCTGCTTAGTCATCTTGATTGCGGGGCATTACAAAGCGCTGGATACCTTATCGAAAGTGATCATGGCGACGCTCACCTGTGCCACCTTGGTGGCGGTGACGGTTGCCGTGGGGAACCCTGTTGCGGTTGAACCCAACTTCAATGCGCCCTCGATTTGGTCTGTCGCCGCTATCGGCTTTATCGTGGTGACCATGGGGTGGATGCCTGCCCCGATTGAAATATCTAGCATCACCTCGGTGTGGCTCAAGCGTAAAGCGCAATCTGAGCCGATCAACGCCAAAGCGGCGCTGTTTGATTTTAACGTTGGCTACATTGGTACCGCGCTGTTGGCGATTGTGTTCTTATCACTCGGTGCCTTGCTTCTGCACGGCAGCGGGGTTGAACTAAAGCAATCAGGTATTGGCTTTTCGCATCAGTTAGTGGGCCTGTATGCCGCCACCATTGGTGAATGGTCCCGCTATTTGATTGCGGTGGTCGCCTTTTTCTGTATTTTCGGCAGCACCATTACTGTGATCGACGGGTATGCGCGAGTGGTGTCTGAATCGCAACGCTTGTTGCGTGAACAAACAGAAGCCGAAGCGCACTCGGGTATCGCACAAGGCTGGATGGTGCTTATCTCGGTGCTGGCACTGGCGATTGTGGCATTTTGGACCGGCGCACTGCTGACCATGCTTGATTTCGCGATGGTGGCGGCATTTGTCACCACGCCCTTTTTCGCATTGCTCAACTATATTTTGGTGACCAAGCACCGCTTACCGCCTGAAGTGACCATGAGCAAAGCGATGCGTGCATTGGCAGTCACCGGCTTGGTGTATTTGTTCGGCTTTTTGGCCGTTTTCGTCTGGTGGAAGTGGTTGATGTAACAAAGTTTACCTTGTTCGCGCTTAAAGGGCTGGGTTAACATCCTTTTACAACTTCAGCAACGGTGTTGGGCGTGGATAAGGTATTATTGACTTTATAAAAGCCAGTCGTGGTTTAGGTTAAGGACGTGGGCGGCTTGAAAAAGTGAACGACTGCCCACATAACTGTCGTATATAGAAATGGATTGTTAACCCAACCGGGAGAACGTTATGAACGATCGTATCGTTTCGCACAGCCAGTCACAGCAGAGTGCGTTATCTACAAACAAAGTGCTACGTAATACGTATGCACTGCTATCGATGACACTGATCACCAGTGCTATCGCAGCCTTTATCGCTATCGCTGTCGGCATCGGCCCAATGATGTCGCTAGGTATGACCCTAGGTGCGTTGGCGATCGTGTTCTTTGTGCTACCTCGCACCATGAACTCCTCCGCCGGTATTGTATGGACCTTTGTGTTCACCGGCTTACTGGGTGCCTCACTCGGTCCAACCTTGACCTACTACCTGAGCCTGTCTAGCGGCCCAGGGATTGTGATGCAGGCGCTCGCCACCACAGGTATGGTGTTCCTAGGCCTGTCGGCATATGCCATTACCTCTAAGAAAGACTTCTCTTTCATGGGTGGTTTCTTGGTCGCCGGTGTGATTGCCCTTCTGGTGGCAATGGTCGCGAACATCTTCTTGCAGATCCCAGCGCTGAGCTTGGCAATCAGCACCATCGCGGTACTGATTTTCTCAGCTTTTATTCTGTATGACACCAGCAACATCATTAATGGCGGCGAGACCAACTACATCCGCGCCACCGTGTCGCTGTACTTGAACATCTTCAACATCTTCGTTCACATGCTAAGCATTCTTGGCTTTATGAACGACGACTAACCCCAAGGTTTAGTCAGTCACAAACACAAAGAGCCGGCACGCGCCGGCTTTTTTTATGGCTACCCTTTTATGCCTAAAAGCGGGTGATTAGATAGCGCACCCACTCAGTGCGGCGCGCCACATCCGCACGGTGAACGCCAGTTGCACTCGCCTTCCCTGCTCGCTATGCTTTGCAGCCTTAATCAAAGCGATAACGTCCGGTCAGATGACGAACAAAGGTAAGACTATGCTGGTGTATGAAGGTGAAACCATTGCGACGGATGCGCAAGGGTATTTAAAAAATGTGGACGATTGGCACGAAGCCTTGGTGCCGCTGCTTGCCGAACAAGAAAACATTGCGCTGACCGAAGCCCATTGGGAAGTGATTCACTTCGTCCGCCATTTCTATCAAGAGTACAACACCTCACCGGCGGTGCGTTTGTTGGTTAAGTCGATGGAAAAAGAATACGGCCCAGAAAAAGGCAACAGCAAGTACTTGTTCAAGCTATTCCCAAAAGGCCCAGCCAAACAGGCCACCAAGCTGGCAGGCTTACCCAAGCCCGCTAAATGCCTCTAGTCACCGAGGCAGACAAGTACCGAAGCTGACAAGTCCCGAGGCCGACAGATCATGCGCCACCACACCATGGCGGCGCATATAACGATTGGCACTGGGTTCTCTGTTACTAAGGCCTGTTATTAAGGCGCTATAAGATGGCGAACCCATCAACGGCACGCCATTCCGCCTCTTCTTTATCAACCTGGTCGACGCCCGCCGTCGGTGGCCCTTTATCTAACCAGGCCATTAACGAGTCCACTGACTCTTCGCGTCCACAAGCCAATACCTCAACGCGACCATCCGGCAGGTTCTTCGCGTATCCGGTTAATGAGAGCTTTAACGCCTCATGGGCGGTGTGATAACGAAAGCCAACCCCCTGAACGTGACCTGTGACATAGGCTTTGACACATTTTTGAGACATCTGTCACCTCTGCTGTATTCCCATTGCAAAACGACACCTGTATAACGCTACATGAGACAAGTCGTTTGACAGGATGGCGTCATGAAAGAAGTTGCGTTTCGATGGATTGATAAATACTTTATCCACCTTCGGCTACAAGAAAAATTTTACCTTATCTTTTTCCTCCCCTTGCTCGCAATGGTTGTGATTGCGCTTACCTTGGATGCCGCCTCGGATACCCGTGTGGCACACAAGATGGAAGCGGAAGGCCAAGCCATTCAAGCCATGGTTGAAAAATACGACCTCCCGAAAGGCGAGGTACAAACCCTGCTCAATAACCAGCAAACCGGTTTTACCTTTAATGGCAATGAGCTTGTCTATCAACTTGACGGCTCACTGTTTAGCCATATGAGCGCCACCGACTGGAGCCTGCTCCTTGGTATGGTGCTGGTGATTGCGGTACTGATTTACTACATCATGACCTTTATTGGCGGTGCGATGTACACCATGAACCAAGCTTTATTAAAGCTAGCAGATGGTGAACTGAGTTACCGAATGAACTTTATTCCTGTTCGTGATGAGTTTAGCCAAATTGCCGTTACTATCGATAAAGTGCTCGAGCGCGAGCAAAACCTGGTGAAAGCCATTCAGCAAAGCGCGGAGATGATGGATGGTCTGTCCTCCAGTCTGCAGCAGCGTAGCGATGAAAGTGAAGCCTTGGGTGAGAGTCAGCGTCAGTATCTTGATTCGCTGGCCAGTGCCACCGAAGAAATGGCAGGCTCGATTCGCGAAGTGGCCAGCCATGCCACGGACACCTCAACCCAAACGCAAGAGGCCACCGAAGCGGCGAACCAGGGGCGTCAGCAAGTTCAACAAACCATGAACGCGATTAACGGCCTTGCCAGCGAAATTGCCCAAGCGGCAGATAAAGTTAGCGAGCTGAGCAAAAACGCTGAGCAAATTGGCAGCGTGGTAACCACCATCAATGGCATCAGTGAACAAACCAACTTGTTGGCTCTTAACGCCGCAATCGAAGCGGCACGTGCCGGTGAGCAAGGCCGCGGCTTTGCGGTCGTCGCGGATGAGGTGCGTACCTTGGCGAGCCGTACCCAAGAGTCCACGGTTGATATTCAGTCGATGATTGAATCACTGCAAACGCATACCGCGGATCTGCGCCGCGTGATGGAAGGCACGGTTGAAAATGCCTCCGCCAGCGAGGCGGCGGTGCAAGAAATTGATACCGAAATCAGCCAAATCGCTGAGCGCAGTGGCACCATTGCTGATCGCAGTACCGAAATTGCCGCCGCTGCTGAGCAGCAAGGCAATGTCGCAGGTACGATTTCGCAAGATGTCGAACAAGTACGTAGCCAATCGACGCAGGTAGCACAAATGCTGCGTGATTCCGCCACTGAAGTGAGCGAGTTGGGTGCCCAAGCGCATCAGTTAAAAACCTTGGTGGCAGGGCTTCGCACCTAACTCCTTGGCCTAGCTCTCTCACACTTGTTATCACGCGCCCTTCTCTGGGCGCGTTTTTATTGCAATGTTACTCACCTTGCTCGACAATACCCGCCCTTTTTTGCTTTGCCTATCCATCATTAATCGTTAGGACACCCCATGACTGTCACTGTGTATCTTGCCAAAGGCCGCGATAAATCGATCAAACGCCGCCACCCTTGGATCTTCTCACGCGGTATTGCCCGTATTGAAGGGAAGCCCAGCTTAGGTGACACTGTCACGGTTTGTGATCATCAAGGTGAGTTTCTAGGCCTTGGTGCCTTTTCGCCGCAGTCACAAATCCGGGTACGCATGTGGTGCTTTGAGAAAACCGCCATCAACAGTGACTTTTTCCTTGCCCGTATTCGTGCGGCAAAATCGCTACGTACCATGCTCGCTAAACGTGATGGACTCACCGGTTATCGTCTCTTGGCCGCTGAGTCAGACGGTGTGCCCGGTATTACCGTGGATAAGTACGATAACTACTTGGTGTGCCAATTGCTCAGCGCTGGCGCGGAAGCTCAGCGTGATAACCTGGTCACCGCCCTGCGTACCGAGTTCCCAAATTGTCATATCTACGAGCGCTCGGATGTGGCAATTCGTAAAAAAGAAGGCCTCAAGCCTCGCGTGGGAGTGTTACACGGTGAGGAGCCGCCTGCCTCCGTCATCATCGAAGAAAATGGCGTGGCGATTGAGGTTGATATTACCAACGGCCATAAAACCGGTTTTTACCTCGATCAACGGGATAGCCGCGAACAAGCGGTGAAATACATGGATGGCAAGCGCGTCCTGAACTGCTTTTGTTACACTGGCGGTTTTGGCTTGTATGCGCAAAAAGGCAATGCTAAACACGTCACTAATGTCGATGTGTCACAGCCTGCGCTCGACAAAGCGAAAGCCAATGCGGCGCGAAACGGCTTTGATCTCACCCGCGCGGAATTTGTCAATGCCGATGTGTTCAAGCTGCTGCGCACCTACCGTGAGCAAGGCGAACGCTTTGACGTGATTGTGATGGACCCACCTAAGTTTGCCGAGTCGAAGTCACAACTTAATGGCGCGTGCCGCGGTTATAAAGACATTAATATGCTGGCGATGCAGCTGCTTAATCCAGGCGGTGTACTGCTCAGCTATTCGTGCTCGGGTTTGATGGATGCGGGTCTGTTCCAAAAGATCCTCGCGGACGCGGCGTTAGATGCCGGTAAGAACGTGCAGTTTATCGAACGCTTTGCGCAAGCGGCGGATCATCCCACTCACAGTGCCTACCCAGAAGGGTTCTATCTGAAAGGTTTTGCTTGCCTGGTGCAATAAGCCGCAAGCAGTATCGCACTTTTGTGTCAGTAGGCGACCTATGTCGTCTTCTGACCTAGACACTTCTGTCTAGCGCCTCTACTGTATTTAGAGAGTCAGCATTTAGAGAGCTAGCAACAGGAGTGTATGAATGCTCAGTCCCATTAAGCCACAAGATGAAGAGCAACGTTTAAAAAGACTGCAAGAAACGGGTCTGCTCGATAGCGAAGACGAAGAGCGCTTTGACCGAATCACCCGGCTCGCTAAGCGATTGTTCGATGTCCCGATCGCCCTCGTTAGCTTAATCGACAACGATCGTCAGTGGTTTAAATCCTGCTTTGGCCTGACTGTGCGCGAAACTTCCCGCGATATTTCTTTTTGCGGCCATGCCATTTTGGGTAGTCAACCGTTTGTGGTTCAAGACGCCAGTGCCGATCCACGTTTTGCCGATAACCCTTTGGTGACAGGTGACCCGCATATCCGCTTTTATGCCGGGCACCCGCTTTCTCTTAGTGATGGCACCAATATCGGCACACTCTGTGTTATTGATACCCAGCCAAGACGTTTTAGCCAAGAAGATGTGCGCTTTTTAAAAGATCTGGCGCTACTCGCGGAGAGTGAGTTGTCCTCGGCACATACCGCTTACACTGACGACATTACAGGCATTTCTAATCGACGCGGTTTTATGCAACTGGCAAGCCGAGCGGTACAGCATTGCCAGTCAATTAATGCTCCCTATTCATTAGCTTTTTTGGACTTAAATAACTTTAAAGCGATTAATGATACCTACGGCCATGCTGAAGGGGATATCGCGTTATCTCACTTAGCCAACTTGCTGCGCGCCAATATGCGCGAATCGGATGTGTTCGCCCGCTTTGGTGGGGACGAGTTTGTGGTGTTTCTCTATGGTGCGGGTCGTCAAGAAGCGGAGAATGCCCTCGAGCGTTTTGCTGGAGTGGTTGAACGATTTAATCAAATCAACCGGCACACGTATCCCCTCTCATTTAGCCAAGGCATTGCGACCAGCTCAGCCACCTCGCACCGCGGTTTAGATGACTTGTTGGATGAAGCGGATACCAAGATGTATCAACAAAAAATGCGTCAAAAAGCCCACAACGGTGATGAGCCCTAAGCAGTGTAGACGTGTAAACGAATAAAAAACGTGGCACACAAAGGTGCCACGTGTTGTCGATAGTACTCACAGCCTTTGTATCTAGTGTGAAAGCGCCGAGGCGATGGTCTCCAAACTACTCGGATCATCAATCGTCGAGGGAACGTGATAAGCCTCGCCATCCGCCATTTGGCGAATAATGCGACGTAATATTTTCCCTGACCGTGTTTTGGGCAACTTATCGACGATAACCGCTTTTTTAAAGCAAGCGATCGCGCCAATTTGATCCCGCACACGCTGAACTAACTCCTGTTCTATCTCGCCACTCACAGAGACAAAACCATCTTTCAGTACCACCAAGCCGAGCGGCAATTGGCCTTTGAGCTCATCGTGCATGCCCACCACCGCACATTCGGCGACCGCTTCATGGCTGCCTAGCACTTCTTCCATTTCTCCGGTCGATAAGCGGTGACCCGCGACGTTAATCACATCGTCAATCCGTCCCATCACAAACACATAGCCATCTTCGTCCATGTAGCCCCCATCACCAGAGACATAGTACCCGGGGAACTGGCTGAGATAGCCGGCTTCAAAGCGATCATGGTTGCGCCACACCGTGGGCAGGCAGCTGGGCGGCAGAGGACGCTTCACGGCAATATATCCTTGCTGGTTTGGCGCCGCAGGGTCGCCCATTTCATCGAGAATACACACCTGATACCCCGGGCTTGGCATGGTTGCTGAGCCGGGCTTGGTCGCAAAGCAGGTTAACCCTAATGGATTGCCTGCAATCGCCCAGCCGGTTTCAGTTTGCCACCAGTGATCCACCACGGGTCGCTGGGTCTTTTCTTCTACCCATTCCAATGTCGGTGGGTCAAGCCGCTCGCCGGCCATAAACACCGTGCGTAACGATGTCATCGGATAACGCGCCAGGTGCTCACCGTTTGGATCTTGCTTTTTAATCGCCCGAAAGGCGGTAGGCGCCGAGAACAAGATGCTGACGTTATACTCATCACACACGCGCCAAAAGGCGCCCGCATCCGGTGTGCCGACGGGTTTGCCTTCAAACATCACCGTGGTGCAGCCGTGTAGCAAGGGGGCATAGACAATATACGAGTGCCCCACTACCCAGCCGACATCCGAAGCGGCCCAAAACACTTCACCGGGTTTGACGTTGTAAATCGCGCTCATGCTGTACTTCATCGCTACCGCATGGCCGCCATTGTCACGCACTACGCCTTTGGGTTTGCCCGTGGTGCCGGAGGTATAAAGGATATACAAAGGATCCGTAGCATTAACGGGCACCGGCGGCGCAGGGGTGGCTTCCGCTAACAGCGCCGCCCAATCAGCATCACGCGGATTGTCTAAATTAGCGCGACACATGGCACGCTGATAGACCACCACATGGTCGGGTTTGTAGCGACTGTCCATGATGGCTTGATCGACCATCGGCTTATAAGCCAAGGTTTTCGCGCCCTCGATGCCGCATGAGGCGGTGAGCACCACTTTGGGCTCCGCGTCTTCAATCCGTACCGCCAGCTCATTCGGGGCAAAGCCACCAAAGACTACCGAGTGAATCGCCCCAAGCCGTGCGCAAGCGAGCATCGCCACGGTCGCTTCTGGGATCATGGGCATATAAATCACCACGCGATCCCCCTTTTCAACCCCTAGCCCTGCCAGCATGCCCGCAACTTTCGCCACGTAGTCACGCAGCGCCGCATAGGTGTAGGTGGTTTTTTTGTCGGTGACCGGGGAGTCGTAAATAAGTGCAGTTTGTTCGCCTCGACCTTGCTCGACATGAGCATCAAGCGCCATATACGCGGTGTTCATAGTGCCATCGGCAAACCAGCGCTCAATGCCATTGTCATCTTTGCTAAGAATGGTTTGTGGAAAGGTAAACCAATCAAGCTGTTTGGCCTGCGCCTGCCAAAACCCCTCGGGATCGCGGCTAGCCCAATCCGCATGGTGTTGATAACTGGCTTCTTGCATAAGCGGCTCCTTATCGCCCGCCATGAGCGAGCGATGAGTTAGCAAGCAACGTGTTTAATAACGTGCTTAGTTAATCACAAACAGCGACATAAACGCGTGCACCGGGGTTTTCTCCAGCGCGGCCTGGTCGCTACACAAGGCAGCGATTTTTTCGCTCTGTGCTTGCGGGAACCGGGTCGCTAAGTTAGTGCGGAATTTTTGCTCCAGCACAGGGATCCCTTCTTCGCGACGACGGCGGTGACCAATTGGGTATTCCACCGCGACTTGTTCAGTACTGCTGCCATCGGTAAAGAAGATTTGGATCGCATTAGCAATCGAGCGCTTGTCGGCTTCAAGGTATTCCGCGCTGTAGCGTGGGTCTTCTTTGATCACCATTTTTTGCCGTAGCGCATCAATACGCGGGTCGGCGTGATGGAAGGCGTCTTCGTAGTGCTCGGCCACTAGATTGCCGTATAGCAGCGGCACTGCCACCATGTATTGCAGGCAGTGGTCACGGTCAGCCGGGTTAGCCAACTCCCCTTCTTTAGAAATGATGCGAATGGCCGATTCATGGGTGGTGATTTCAATACGTTCAATCTCATCCACGCGGTCTTTCACCTGTGAATGCAGGGTCACCGCCGCTTCCACCGCTGTTTGGGCATGAAACTCTGCTGGGAAGGAAATCTTAAACAACACGTTTTCCATCACGTAGCTGGCAAAATCTTGTTTGACACTAAAGGGATTACCGTTAAACAGCACATCGTAATAGCCCCACTTGGGTGCGCTGAGTACCGACGGCAAACCCATTTCACCTTTCATGGTGATCATCGCCAACCGCACCGCGCGGGAGGTGGCATCGCCCGCCGCCCACGATTTGCGTGAACCAGCGTTCGGCGCATGGCGATAAGTGCGCAGCGCACAGCCATCTACCCAAGCTTGTGAGACGGCATCAATGATCTGCTCCCGATTACCGCCCAGCATTTTAGTGACCACAGCCGTTGATGCCACGCGCACCAATAAAACGTGATCGAGCCCGACGCGGTTAAAGCTATTCTCAAGGGCGAGCACGCCTTGGATCTCATGCGCTTTGATCATCGCGGTCAACACATCGCGCATAGTGAGTGGTGGTTTGCCTTCGGCCACGGCCACACGACTTAAGTAATCGGCGGTGGCCAAAATTCCACCTAAGTTATCGGACGGATGGCCCCACTCGGCGGCGAGCCAAGTATCGTTAAAATCGAGCCAGCGAATAGTACAGCCGATGTTAAACGCGGCAGTGACCGGATCAAGCTCGTGAGAGGTGCCCGGCACACGCGCGCCATGGCGCACAGTCGTCCCCGGCACCAGTGGACCCAGGTGTTTGGTACATTCAGGGAAACGTAGCGCCAGTAAGCCACAGCCAAGGGTATCCATCAAACAGTTACGGGCGGTGTTGTAGGCTTCTGCCGAGGCAATCGGCGTGCTATCGACATAATCAGCAATTTGCACCAATAAGGCATCGGGGTCGGGGCGCTGGTTCAATTCTACGTTGTTGCTCATGATCAATTCCTTCTGTGATTTCAATCGGGTGAATACGCGCTGATTAGGGGCGCTGATCGATAGGTAGCCAATCTTGGTGCTCAGGGCCGTCGTAATCGGCACTGGGGCGAATAATGCGGTTATTAGCGCGCTGCTCAAACACATGCGCCGCCCAGCCCGTCACTCGGCTCATAACAAAAATCGGGGTAAACAATTTGGTCGGGATCCCCATAAAGTGATAAGCCGATGCGTGATAAAAATCGGCATTGGGGAACAAGCCTTTTTCGCGCTTCATCACCTGCTCAACCCGCTCAGACACGTCATAAAGCCAAGCGTCCGGTGCGTTTTCGGCAAGCTGTTTCGACCAGTGCTTAATAAGCGCATTGCGGGGGTCTGATTCACGGTAAATCGCATGGCCAAAGCCCATCACTTTGTCTTTGTTGGCGAGCATTTGCATTAGCCCGGCTTCGGCTTCGTCAGGCGACCGCCACTGCTCGAGCATCGCCATCGCCGCTTCATTGGCACCGCCATGCAATGGGCCGCGCAAGCTGCCGATGGCGGCGGTAATACAAGAGTGCAAATCGGACAAAGTGGATGCGCACACACGGGCAGTAAAGGTCGAGGCATTGAACTCATGCTCGGCATACAGCACCAGCGAGCAATGCATCACGGATTCATGCAGTGGCGACGGGGTTTCATCAGTGAGCATTTTGAGGAAGTAACCGCCAATGCTTTTCACCTCCGGCTGATAGGTATCGACTCGCACACCATCATGTGAATAGCGGTACCAATAGCAGATAATGGCCGGCAACATCGCCAACAGGGTATCGGTTTTATCCGCTTGCTCACTAAAGTCGGTTTCTTGATCCAAATTACCCAGCATCGAGCAGCCGGTACGCATCACATCCATGGGGTGCGCATTGGCAGGAATTCGCTCCAGCACCGCTTTTAAGGCGTCAGGTAACCCCCGCTTACCGAACAAGGTTTCTGTGTAGTCAGCCAGCGCTTGGCGATTGGGGAGTTGGCCTTTGAGTAGCAGGTAAGCGACTTCCTCAAATTGGGCGTGATTGGCTAAATCGGTAATGTCGTAACCGCGATAGGTTAATCCAGTACCGGTTTGTCCCACCGTACACAAGGCGGTGGTGCCGGCACTTTGGCCACGAAGGCCTGCGCCGGAGATGGCTTTGTCTTTGGGTGCGACGGCGACATTTGTCATGATTGGCTCCTTTCCTTTGATGCCATCAGATTCAACCGCTGCATGAATCCGTGAACGTGGCGATAATTCCAGTGTGGCTTAACCGACGTTTTCACACCGAGGGTGTGCGTCCGTGATCACTCTTTTCCAAATAAGCGATCCAATTGTTGTTCGTAGGCGTGATACCCCAAGAAGTCATAGAGCGCATCACGGGTTTGCATGGTGTCGACCACGTTTTTCTGGTGGCCATCATCCAGCAAGTGTTGATACACATTGAGGGCGGCTTGGTTCATGGCACGAAACGCAGAGAGCGGATACAGCACCATGCTGACCCCCACACCCGCCAGCTCTTGGCTGGTAAACAGTGGGGTTTGACCAAACTCGGTGATATTCGCCAGCACCGGCACCTTTACTTGCTCGACAAAGGCTTGGTACTGCTCGAGTGTTTGCATGGCTTCGGGGAAAATCATGTCCGCCCCTGCTTCTACGTAAGCTCTGGCGCGGGCGACAGCACTGTCCATACCTTCCACCGCCAAGGCGTCGGTGCGCGCCATGATCACAAACTCAGGATCGGTGCGCGCATCCACCGCGGCTTTAATGCGGTCGACCATTTCAGCTTGGCTGACAATTTCTTTGTTAGGGCGATGACCGCAGCGCTTTTGCGCCACTTGATCTTCCATATGTACCGCGCCTGCACCGGCCCGCTCCATTTCGCGAATGGTGCGAGCAATATTGAGCGCGCCGCCAAAGCCGGTATCAATATCCACCAGTAAGGGCACGTCGGTTGCTGCCGTGATCCGGCGGACATCTTCCAACACATCGTTAAGAGTCGTGATCCCCAAATCCGGTAAGCCATAAGAGGCATTGGCAATTCCACCTCCAGAGAGGTAAATGGCTTGATGCCCCACTCGCTCTGCCATCATGGCGCAATAGGGGTTGATTGTGCCGACGACTTGCAGCGGAATATTGTTGCGCACCGCTTGGCGAAAACGTGCACCTGCACTCATAGCATTCTCCTTGTGAACTCATGGCTTAGCGGATTAGTTAATCGGTAATTTGCTGTTCAATCAGTTGGCGACTGCGCTGAATATGACGACGCATCAGCATTTCGGCCAACTCGGCATCGCGCTCTCGAATTGCCGCCAAAATCTGCATGTGCTCTTGTAACGCTTGCTGGGGGCGAGAATGCGCCCGGGGCGATTGAAAGCGGTACATCCGCAGCAAGTGGTACAACTCACCGCACAACAGGTTGATCAGTTTCTGGTTATGACTGGCTTTGATGATGCAATAATGAAAATCAAAATCGCCTTGTTGGTGAAAGTAGGCCGCCCCCTCCACCCGTTCGATATAGGCATGGTGGGTGTCGAGCACTGCACTTAACTGCTCAATTTCCGCATCGGTGATGTGTGCGCAAGCCAGTCTTGCGGCCATACCTTCTAACGCTTCTCGCACCGCATAAATCTCAGCCAGTTGACGATGCGTGAGAGTCACTACCCTTGCCCCAACATGAGGGACGCGCTCTACCAAACCCAAGGCTTCGACCCGCATCATGGCTTCACGCAGTGGCCCTCGGCTGACGCCAAATGCAGCAGCCAACCCCGCTTCCGATACCTTGGTGCCCGCTGGATAAGTGCCGGTGACAATCGCCTCGATAAGTTGCTCGGTCAGACTGGCTGACTTGGTGGGCTCTCGTGACTCAAGCTGCGCCGCTTGCACGCTCTGATCGAGAAATTGATCATTTGTCGACAATAAAGACATAAACACCGCCTAAAAACTTCAATAAAGCCAGAATAGAACAATATTGTAGACAATGTGGATTAGACTTTGGTCTGTAGACACCGACTTTTATCGTGATCAAAGCCACAACGTAAATGATAATGTACGCATTGATTTGTTATTCACTTGTTATCAAACGAGCGTTTGACTCGACCTATCCGAACAACGGCGTATGGTGTAGCGGTCGTTTTAATAGGGATAGAACGCAAATATGGATAGAAATCATTCCAAGCGTGAAAACGCATTAGCGCTACTGATTGGCAGTAGTTTGGTGTCACTCGGCATCTTCTTTTTCAATCAAGTGGGGTTACTGACCGGCGGTACCGCTGGGCTAGCACTCTTTTTACAACGGATCACCGATTTCAGCTTTGGTGAGCTTTTCTTCGTGATCAACCTGCCTTTTTATTGGCTCGCCTACACCCAAATGGGCAAACGCTTCACCATCAGTACCTTGGTTGCGGTCAGCATCGTTTCATTCGGTGCGGATCATCTAAGCGCCGTATTAACTATCAACAGCATTCATCCTGTGTATGCGGCGCTGTTTGGCGGCGGCTTAATTGGCATGGGCATGCTGGTGATGTTCCGCCATCAATGCAGCTTGGGCGGATTTAACACCTTGGCGTTGTTCTTACAGCAACGATTTGGTATTCGCGCTGGGAAAGTACAAATGGCGTTGGATTGCTCGATTGTGGTGTTGTCGCTGATGATCGTTGACCCATGGCTGATAGCCTTATCTGTCGCCGCGGCGATTACCACCAATCTCGTGCTGGCCATGAACCACAAGCCTGGACGCTATCAAGTCCAGCCTCCTTCAACCGCATAATGGCGGTGAGTGTTGAGAGGCGAGTTTTCGCCTCTCTTCCCTCAGGCTCCATCCGCTTACGTCTGGCGTGTTATTCGTGCCATCGTCGCCACTCGCATGCCTAAATACGAATCACTCTTACAATTGATTGCCGTACATGCTAAATTTCGCTTTTTTGGCGCCTATCATAAAGGAGTGTTGATGAACGCGGCCGATCCTAGCGTTGATGTGTTACCACTGCCCGCCACGGTTGCACTGTCCCCTTTCCCCGCTGCTTTAGGCTTGTCTGTGATACCAGATGATGTAGAGGGCACATCACTTCAAGAACAGCTCACGACTGAGCACGGATTGACGCAGTGTTTTTCCGCCGTCAACGCCACCTATGGCGATGCAGATAACCGCGCCCAGGGCACACTTTTTATCGGCGCCTATGCCTATGAGTTTTTGCTTCCGGTGCTGGCAAGCTGGCTACAGGCTGGACAGCTTCCCTCGCTGGACTTAGATAACTGGCAAGTTAAATACGAGCCTACCCGTGTCACTAAACCGAACGGCGAAGAGCTCGTTTATCACAAGCCGCATTTTTATCTCAATGCCTTGATTGGTTGGGAACAGCCTGCGGCAAAGGATTGGCAGGCTATTTTGCATGGCGCCTTATTACGGCATTTTTCGCCCATCGTCGACGCGGTGGCGGAGCAAAGTGGCATGCGTGAAGGACCACTTTGGAAAGTGGTTGCCGATTCAATCTGTATTGCCTTTTTGATGGTGGGTAAACATCGTGATTGCGAGCAAGCCGCGCGTGAAGCAGCTCTATCGATCGTCCATCAACGCGGCACCCCACTTTATAGCAAGCGCAGTGGTTTCCACGATGTCACCGTCTACGACCCGAATGACACCCAAACCGTGCTGCAAACCCATAGCTTCCGTCTACGCGGCGGCTGCTGCCGGATCTTTACCGTCGATGATCACAGTTATTGCTCAACCTGCTGCTTTTTAAAGCCTGACGAACAAGCTAAGCGCCTTGCAGAAGTCGCGTGTCAGCGTGAAGGCGTGGCGCTGGACACGCAGCTTCGCTAACTCAGCGCCACATCGACCCAAACAAGACGATGATCGGAGTGAGCCCGCGCATTTTCTTGGCCGTTTTTATCACAAATCAGTGGGTAGTCGGCATCATTAGGCGCAGGCCAAAATACGCCGGAGGCTTGCACCGCGAGCTCTCGCGAAGGTAGGACATAATCAAGGCGCAGCCCGCCGTTGTGGGTGGCGATTGCCCGCCCTTTCCCATCGATAAAGCGAAAGGCGTGAGACAGTGCCGCCTCACTTTTTGGCACCTGTGCGCCGACAGCGACCTCTGGATGCACACGCGGATGATTGAGCAAAGCGCCAATGGCTTGTTTATCTCCATCGCCGTAGCTCGGATCCGCATTTAAATCGCCAATCACCACAAACGGCGTCTCGGAAGCAAGTCCGCCGCGGACGCCCTTGTCGTCCACCAGCCAATCGGCGTTGTCTAAAAGGCCAATTAGTTGGTGAATTTCATCACTGTTGCGCCGCCAGTTACGCTTTTCCGGTCCATCAAACACGGGCGGTGTGGGATGACAGGCCACCACTTGTATTCGATGTTCGCCGACCCGTATCGGCACTGACACCAAGTTTTTTGAGGCGAGACGCAGCGCCTGTTGTGCTTGTTCGGTGTAATACTTCGCAGGAAGCTGATGGCGAGGCAATTGATGCCACGCAAAGTGCTGCCAAGTGCGAATTGCGGCATCTTCGATGGGGTAACGCGATAAAATCACATAGCCAAATTGACCATGATAGTCGCCAAAGCCATGGCATTGCTGGGCACGATTTAAGCGTTGGTGATCACTGACCGGCACCGTTAATTTTAAGCCCGTATTGGTGGCCGGCAAATAGCGATACGGATAATCAATCGGCATTTCACCGTGTTGCGATTGAGCCAAATGCCGCTCACAAAATGCGGCGAGCGCACCATCGTCGCCACCGCTGCCCGGATGATCAAACTCGCAAAGCACCGCCACATCAGGACGCACTCGTTGTAGGGTCGCGGCGAGATTTCTAATTTGTCGGCTGGGGGTGGGCGCTAACATCTGTGCTTTAATGTCACCGGCTTGACGTCCGGCTAGAGACAGGTTGAATTGTGCCAACCTAAGGCTTGAAGGTGCTGTCATGACATCCCGATAATGTGCTGAAAGAACCCCTATTTTAACAAGCTATCAAGGGCGCGACGAATTTGCCGCGCATCTTCTTCTGCTCGATGCGGTGTCGGCCCCAAAGCCTCCATTTCGCGACTAAAATCGCGCCGATCGAGATCGCTGTGCTTTTTTAGCCACTGGTTTACCTCCATTAAGGTGAATGAGGGGCGCATATAACAGGCTTTATAAAGCCGCCCCATCCAAAACAGATCCCACTGGCTGTCGCACAATACATGCTCAAAGGGGGCAAGGGTTTGGTTAAGGTGCTGGCATACTTCTAACACACTCATCCCTTCACTAAAAAGGCGTTCGCGGGAGATCCCATGAATTCGGCTTTCGGCTTCTTTGTCCCAGTGCTGCCAATGGCCACTGGCGGTGGAAGGGTCAATCAAAAAACTATCACTGTCGCCATTTGGTAACACGTACCCGACCTCAATCGGGTAAGACACTAACGACAAACCGGATGCTTCAAAATCCAGTGTCACCCACATACGCGTACTCCTTGCTCATAAACACTCCTGCATGAATAGGCACTTCCATTGCCTGATTACCTAACTGTAGCCTTTTTGTTGCTACTTGGACGGGTTGTCGCGCTACTTTTGCGTGCTTGATTAACAAGTGGGTGAAAAAATAGATGTTATTTCATCTGCTTGGCTATTTTTTTATTGATAATGTGATAATTCTGACAAGTGACCGTCGGAGTTTGACCGTTGTACGATATATTTCATCGCCGGATTGATTTAGGCTTCGGTAAATGCTGCTTCACGCAGTTTGATAGCAACCACCTTGTTAACGAGGGATGATAGGTATGAAGCAAACGTCTCGCACCATGCTTGCGCGTAAACACGTGGCGTTAGTGGCGCACGATCACTACAAAAACGCCTTGAGCGAGTGGGTACAAGAGAATAAAGAGATACTGAGTCAGCATGAGCTTTATGCTACTGGCACCACGGGGCATATTCTTGCGCGAGAAACCGGATTAAAAATCACTCCGCTTATCAGCGGCCCCATGGGTGGCGATCAGCAACTCGGTGCGATGATTTCTGAACAAAAAATTGATGCGATGATTTTCTTTTGGGATCCGCTCAATGCCGTGCCACACGACCCAGATGTCAAAGCACTACTGCGTGTCAGCACGGTTTGGAACATTCCCGTTGCCACCAATCGCTCGACCGCACGCTTTCTGATCACGTCGCCGCTATTTGGCCAAGAGGTGGATGTTCAAATCCCTGATTATCAAGCGTACTTAGACGAGCGTTTGTGATCTTTTACCCCGCACTGTCCGTCTGTAACTAACGCCGTCTATGGCCAACAGTGTGGGTTCCCGTTTTTTAAAGGTACCCTTTCAACTCCTCTACAAACGGTGAGGCATGGCCTTTTTGGTGTACTAGCCACACTTGTTTTTGTGCGCGTGTCAGGGCGACATAAAACAGTCGTCGTTCTTCCGCGTGCTCAATCAGCTCTTCATTTTTTCCCAGTAACGCCTCATCGAGTGAAAGCGAGCGTGGTTTGGCGGGAAATACGCCATCATCCATGCCGAGGATAAACACATAGTGGGCTTCTTGGCCCTTGCTGGCGTGTGCGGTGGTATAGCGAAGCGCCAATGAAGGATACGCATTCTGCCAGCTTTCTAGTGCGTCAGGACGGATGGCATGCGTGCGACCAATCATCATCACACTCACAGCTTGCGCCGCCTTAGCATGCTTTTTCTCTAAGCTTGTCAGTGTCTTTTCTAGCTTATCGTCAGTGATCACCTTGATCGATTTGGGTGTTTTCGCCGATGCCTTGTCTCGCGCGTAATCCAACTGTTTGCTCAGCTGTTTGGGGTTTTGGCCAATGAATTGTTGTGCCACACCTCCCAAGGTAGACGGGTAGCGATAACAGGTGGTCAGCCAGCAAATTTCACTGTCACCGAAACGCTGTGCAAACTCGGTGGTTAAACTGACGTCGGCACCGGCAAAGCGATAAATGGCTTGCCAATCATCCCCCACGGCATACAAGGAGGCGCGTGGTGATTGGGTTTCACTCTCCGTTTTACCGTGACACAGTGCCTCGAGCATCGCCAATCGTGCTGGGGAGATGTCTTGATACTCATCGACCATCACAAACTGAATCGGCGTGACGAATTTTCGCTGCTGAAACAACTTGGTGGCTTTTGCAATCAAGCCGTCAAAGTCAACAGCGCTCTCCGCCTTTAGCGCCTGTTTGTAGGCTTGGTACAACGGCCAAATCACCGCCAGTTCATTTTTTAACGCACTCTGCTCATCAAAGCTCGCCAATCTATCGGTCAGGGCGCGCTTGGTGGTATTGGCTTGGATCACTCGAGAAAGACGCGACCAAATCCAGGTGTGCAACCGGTTTTCATGGGCACAGGCGCTGAGCTCAGCATTATCATCAAGTGGTAGTGCGTGCTGCTGATGTAATTTGTCCCATGCTTTACGGGTAGAGGACTGTTGCCAGTGTTCGGCGAGTGTTTGGGTCAGCCATGCCGATTTCGCCGTCTCATCACTGGCGAGTGGAGAAATAATCGGCGCCTTCCCTTCATGTTCAGCAAGTTGCTGGCGAGCAAAACCATGGAAGGTGGTTACATTCACTTCATGGCCCGTTTTGGTCTTAATCCGAGTTTTGAGCTCGGTGGCGGCATCTCGACCAAAGGCAATCAACAAAAGCTGCTCAGGCTTGGCTTGACCGCTTTCAATCAAGTAAGCGGCGCGTGCTACCAACACGCTGGTTTTACCGCTTCCGGGCCCAGCCACCACCAAGGTATGAGATTCATCAGTAAGCACGGCCTCGCGCTGTCCCGCATTCAAAGGCGACGACTCAACTTGATCAAACCAGGTTTGCCACTGGTTAAGCATCGCCGCTTGCCACTGTTGATTGCGGGCTTTCAGCCAGCTTGAATCGGCCTGCAACACAGGCGCTAACGTGGTGGCAAGGCTTTCGTCCAAATTGGCTAAGAATGAGGCGGGTATCCCCTCGCCTTCCAGCTTATTCAATACCGTTTGCTGCGCGGTGCGTAATTGTGTGACACGTGCATAACCTGGCGCATTCACCAGTGCATCAAGCTCTGCCAGTAAACTGGGGCGTATCATTGCCAGCCGTTTTTGATAACGGGCGATATAGGCTTGATAGTGGCGATAGATAGTTTGTCCCGCCTGTTGGGCATGATCCCATGGCAAGCCAAAGACCTCGAATGGCAGTGGGTCGCCCTCATCGGTATAACCGGTCAGCGAAATCGTCCCCCACAGCAACCCACGCGATACCGTTAGCTGCCCATCCCATGCCGAGAAAGGAATGTATTGTCGATGATGACGAGATTCGAGCAGTAAGCCATCATCTTCAAGCTGCAAGCTATAATGATCGCCGTAAACAAGCCATTGTGCCCAGCGATTGGCTGTAAGTTTCATATCTCAACGTTATTCAGCGAATAGCGCACGCGTTGTGCCCTAAAAAGATGCTTGGCATGCTACTTCTCAAGGCTTGATAAATCAATTCACTAGCGAGATGCCACTGCCTACGCACTGCGCTGACAACGCGAAATTGACCTGCCGCAACCATTTTCTTAATCCATGACAAAATACCCGATTGAGGCTTAGTTTCTGGTCCCGTTTCTGCTATCTTGCCAGCATTGTTGGCCGATCACCGTTATTTATGTCTCTTTCTCTGCCACGTTTACCTTTCCTGCCGCTCGCCGTGCGTGAGTATTGGGCGAACCATCGTATTAATGACAGCATTCGCGTCCTTATTGCCCTAATGGGGGTAGCGCTTTATGCGGGGTATGCAGACCGTACGGATATTGTCACACCGCTGGTGTTGGGCGTGATTGCCTCGGCGTTGGCAGAAGTGGATGACCACTTTTGGGGGCGGATACGAGCACTTGGCGTCACACTCGTTTGCTTCACGGTCGCCGCCTTTTCTGTCGAACTGCTTTACGACACGCCTTGGTTATTTGCCATTGGTCTCACACTATCGAGTTTCGGTTTTATCATGCTGGGTGCGATCGGTGAGCGCTATGGCACCATTGCCTTTGCCTCTTTGCTTCTCGCGGTTTATACCATGCTGGGGATGGAGCAAGGCAGTGATATGTGGTTACAACCTATGATGCTGCTGTCAGGCGCACTCTGGTATGGGCTGCTATCGCTAGTATGGATCCTCATTTGGCCTCACCGCCCTGTGCAGCATCGGCTCGCGGCGGTTTTTCGTCAAACGGCGACGTACATGGAAACCAAATCCCGATTATTTCATCCGGTGGCTGAACTGGTTCCGCAGCCGACGCGTATCGCCGCCGCTAACCAAAATGCCCAAGTGGTGGCGGCGCTAAACCAAGCAAAAGCGTCATTGCTGACACGTGCGCGGCGTGGCCGACTCACACAGCGCCATCAAACCTTGCTACAAACCTATTTCATTGCTCAAGATATTCACGAGCGTGTCAGTTCATCCCATTATCGTTACCAAGATCTGGCGGCGCATTTTTTCCATTCCGATATCCTCTTTCGCTTTGAAGCCTTATTAAACGCGCAAGCTCAAGCCTGCCGGGATGTCGCTCAAGCCATGTCAATCGGTACACACTACCAGCATCCGAAAACAGGCCAGCAAGCGCTCACGGCAATCAAACAGTCGATGGCCTATTTGTCGGCACAAGAGGAGCAAAACAGCACTCGCCTCGCACTGCTGCAGCAACTCGATTTTCTCTACAAAAACTTGGAGACAGTGGAACAACAACTCGCCAGCTTGAGCCACTTAGCTAGCACGGACAATCTGCAAGAAAGTGAACTGGCCGACCCTGATGCACACTCGTTGGGGGAAATGGCTTACCGCATTCGTCGACAGCTCACGGTCAAATCATTGCGGTTTCGTCATGCTGTTCGCCTGTCTTTATCGTTATTGACCGGCTACGCCCTGATCCAAGGGCTTTCGCTAGAGCACGGTTTTTGGATTTTGATGACCATTCAGTTCGTGTGCCAAACCAACTATTCAGCCACCCGCAGTAAGCTTAAAGAGAGAGTATTGGGCACCGTCGCCGGTCTACTCTTGGGCGTACCGGCGCTCTATCTCTTTCCAGATCCCAGCAGTCAACTGGCGTTGATGGTGATCACCGGTGTGCTCTTTTTCGCGTTTCGCACCGTGCAATACACCCTCGCAACCTTGTTTATTACGCTGTTGGTATTAATGTGCTTTAGCCAATTCGGCCAAGGCTTCGCTGTTATTCTTCCCCGCCTTGGCGATACCGTCATTGGCAGCTTGATTGCCGTCGCGGCCGTCCGTTACGTGTTACCCGACTGGCAAGCACACCGTTTGCGCGGGATCATGACCGAAGCCTTGCAAGCCAATCGAGACTATCTTGCTCATGTGATTGCGCAATACCGCGTCGGTAAGCGCGACAACTTGGCTTATCGTATCGCTCGACGTCACGCCCACAATGCCGATGCCGAGCTCACCACCGCTATCAGTAACATGCTGGTGGAGCCTGGACGCTATCGCACCAATATAGAAGAGACCTTCCGGTTCTTGTGTTTAAACAACGCAATGTTGAGCTATATTTCGGCCCTCGGCGCGCACCGTAGTCGCATGGATGATGAAGTTAATCACCAAAAAATGGCGCAACTCCATCGTGAGATTCATCAATCACTTAACACACTGACTGAGCGTTTGGGTCAAGCATTGCCAGCAGAGTTACCCACCCAAGTACCATCCACTGGCACCAAGACACCCGCAGGCGAGCCTGTGGGCATTGATGATCACCACGCCAATGACACCACCGCATCGCAATCACCTTCGTATGCGCCTGTTGATAACGCGCCGCTAAGCATGGTGCTGCAACAGCTACACTTAATTCGACGCATGTTGCCTGAGCTCAATAGTTTGACAGAAACACTGCGCCAGCAAGCACTTAAGCAAAGTCGCGCCTAGAAGGAAGAAAAACGGTTACACAGGATTAGCTCGGCACTGTCACGTGAAAGGCACGGTTATTGCGGAGTTAACAGGACGGATATCACGTCAGCGCTGTGTAAAATTACACTTATTTACGCAGCGAATGGTTGAAAGCCTGACCGCGAGGCCGGATATTAATAGTTACGCCACCTGTTGAGGCTGGCAACTATACTGATAATTAAGCGGCCTAATGCCGCCTCGTAGCCCGCCTGGAGCAATTATGGCTATTCATGTAGGAATCATCGACTCTGACCCCGTCCGTCTCGTCACCCCTGTTTTACATCAGCAATTGCCTGTGAGTAAGCTGATACTCATTGGCACACTGGAGCAAGATCTGGAGTTTGAGCGTTTAACACGTGTGTTGGCACCCAAGGGGATTGAAACCGAGTTTTTTGAAATCTCGGACGATATCAATATTCGTGAAGTAAAAAGCCAAGTGAAACAACTGGCAGAACAGCTCAGCAACGCTTCTGAAGACATCCTTTTTAATGCGAGCTGTGGCCTGCGCCACCAATTACTCTCCGCTTATGAAGTCTTTCGTACCTATCAGTGGCCCAGCTATGTAATTGAGCCCTATAGCGACGAGCTTTGTTGGCTGTACCCTGACGGCCTCCCCCAGCAACAAGTGGAAGACCATATTAGTCTCACTGAGTATTTAACGGTTTTCGGCGCGCGCTGTGAGCATCAAGATGACCAAGTCTCAGGTTGTTTAACCAATGACATTTACCGGTTGGGAGAAAAGTGGGCCAGCAATGCCTATGAGCTCGGTCCAGGCCTAGCCACTTTGAACTACCTCGCAACCACGTGTCGTAAAGAGCAACGTTTAGACGTCGCGCTTAGTGAGAAGCAGCAAGGTTATCGCGAGCTTGGTATTCTTCTCGATGACCTCTCGGATGCCGGCTTAGCCAGTTATGAGCAAGGGGTGCTGACATTTAGCTGTGAAGAAGCGCGACGTTTTGCCAACGGGGAGTGGCTAGAAAGCTACGTGCACCACACTGTCACGTCCATCCAACAGGAGCTTCCCACCATCCAAGACAGTGCCCTCTCTTTACAGGTATATCGCCAAATTGGTGAGCGCGAGGTGCGCAATGAATTAGATGTCGCCATGGTGGTGAATAACAAGCTGCATATTATTGAATGCAAAACCAAAGGCATGTCGAGCGACGGCGACGATACCCTATACAAGCTGGAGTCCTTGCGTGATTTGCTCGGAGGGCTTCAGGCGCGCGCGATGTTGGTGAGCTTCCGTCCATTAAGGCATCACGATATTACCCGTGCCACCGATTTAGGCTTAGCCTTGATTGGCCCTGATCAACTGGCCAACCTGCGTACTCATCTTTATGACTGGTTTATCGCAGCGGGCGGGACGATTGAGGTAAGAACGAGCTAGACGCTTGCGCGAAGCAATAGGACAGGTTCGCTAAACGGTCGGCAATAAAAAAACGCGGTGCCCGAGGGCACCGCGTTTGGGTAGGATAACGAAGTCTCGCTTATGACAGAAGCTTACGTGCAGCCTCTACCACGACTTTAATCGAGCGCGCTTCCGTCTCTTTCAAGGTTGCATGATCTGGGGTCTCTTTTTGTGTGCGGTTGATAATCACGCCCGCCACGCAACCCGCTCGCAGGCCGGAGCTCGCACACATGGTCAGCAATGTGGCTGATTCCATCTCAAAGTTCAGCACACCCATGTCCTGCCATTCTTGCATTGAACCTTGGAAACGACGCACAACACGGCCGCTAAAGGTATCGTAACGCTCTTGACCTGGGTAGAAGGTATCACTGGATGCCGTCACGCCAGTGTGAACCGTCGCACCATCTTCATCAACGGCGGCTTTCATGGCCGTGGCGACGTCAAAATCGGCCACCGCAGGGAACTCCATTGGTGCAAAGTGCGTACTTGCACCGTCAAGGCGTACAGAGCCGGTGGTCACAATCATGTCACCGACATTAATGTCAGGCTGAATTGCCCCCGTCGTGCCCACACGCAAGAAGGTGCCAACGCCAAGTTGTGCCAACTCCTCAACCGCAATAGAGGTCGATGGGCCACCGATACCCGTTGAGCAAACCACCACAGGTTTGCCATCAAGCCAACCGAGGTACAAGGTATACTCACGCTGTGAGGCGAGAAACGTGGGTTTTTCCATCAAGTTAGCAATTTTTTCTACGCGCGCAGGGTCGCCAGGAATAATCGCCGTGGTTGCGCCTTGAAGATCCGCTTTTGTTACGCCAAGGTGAAATACAGGGGTATCAGACATCATTCGTCTCCTCGCTGGATGGTATCATCCGCATTAGAATCAATGTGATGCCTACGTGAGCAGGCATCAACGCGTTATTGGTTATGTGGTTAGGATACCCAAATTTTACGCCTTTTGTGTGACCACCATCGACCTATTACCATATTGAATATTACAGATTTCAGAATTTAGAGATCGTTATCACTTTATAAAGGCAAAAGCAGACAGCCTTTGCCCTGGTTTTTAGCGCGGGTCACGAAGTAAGCGTAGCGCATTCAGCGTGACTAACGCCGTGGCCCCGCTGTCAGCCAGCACCGCGACCCAAAGTCCTGTGATACCGAGTACACTTGTCACCAAAAACACCCCTTTAAGCCCTAATGCGATCGTGATGTTTTGCCGTACATTCGCTTGGGTCGCTCGCGCCAGTTGCAGTACTCTTGGTAACTCGACCAGCCGGTTATGACTCAATGCCGCCTCAGCCGTTTCTAAAGCCACATCGGTACCACTTCCCATTGCAACACCCACGTGAGACGCTTTCATGGCCGGTGCGTCATTAATGCCATCGCCAACCATGGCGATACGATATTGCTCCGCCAGCGCTTCTACCGCCTCAACCTTGTTCTCCGGCAGTAGCCCCGCGCGGTAATCAATATCCAGTTCGCGGGCAATTTCAGCGGCTGAGGTCGGGTTATCGCCGGTCAACATCACAGGCTGGATACCCATAGCGCGCAATTGCTCGATGGCTTCTCGCGCATCATGTCGCAGTGTATCTCGCCAGCCGATCATCCCTTGTGGTTGCTCGTCAATGAGCACAACCGCAACCGTCACCCCGCGCTCGGCCACCGATTGGGCCTCTTGATATTGCGCGTGGTTTAACGTCGACTCTGCCACTTTATCCAATGCAACCAACCTGACTGATTGTCCTTCGACCATGCCTTGCACGCCGCGGCCAGCATTCGCTTGAATATGCGAGGCATCCGGTACCGATAGACCACGCTCGGCGCTATACAACACCAAGGATTTCGCCAAGGGGTGGTGGCTGCCACGCTCTATCGCCGTCGCTGCTTGAAGCAGAGCGCTCTTATCACCGTGCCATGCGCGCACATCGGTCACCATGGGTTTACCTTCGGTCAAGGTACCTGTCTTATCCAATGAGACAGCATTGATACTGGCGAGTGTCTCTAACGCTGCTCCACCTTTGATCAAAGCACCACGGCGTGCCGCGGTGGCAAGCCCCGAAGTAATCGCCGCAGGTGTCGAAATCACGAGCGCACATGGGCACGCGATCAACAATAGTGCTAACCCTCGGTATAACCATTCTTGCCAGCTGGCGGCAAAGAACAGGGGTGGGATCACCACAACCAGCGCGGCGAGCCCAATCATTGCCGGCGTGTACCAGCGACTGAATTTGTCGATAAATCGCTCAATCGGCGCTTTTTTCGACTCGGCCTGCTCGATGAGACGCAAAATACGGTCAATGGCATTTTCGCCCTGTGCGGATGTCACGGTCAGCTGTACGGTTTTATCAGTTGCCAAACTGCCCGCCATCACGGTATCACCCGCGTCGATATCGACGGGAATAGGTTCACCTGTCAGCGCACTTTGGTCGAAACTGGCGGCACCTTCCATCAGTTGCCCATCCGCGGGGAGCCGCTCACCGGCACTGATTTCAATCCGATCACCCGGCTCTAGATCACTGGCCGCGACTGTCTCACGCGAACCATGACGATCAATCCGCGTCACGGTTTCTGGCACTAACGCCATGAGTGACTGGATACCATCACGGGCACGTGTAGAGGCATATCCCTCTAGCCGCTCGCCAATAAGAAACAGCACAAGTACCATCGCCGCTTCCGTGGTTTCTCCCAGATACAGGGCCCCGATGGCTGCAATGCTCATTAAGGTTTCTATCGAAAATGGCGATCCTTGGCGGGCAAGCCGAGCCGCTTTAAGCACAATGGGTGCCAGTCCGACTACAGTTGCAGCAGTAAACAACCAATCGGATAAAGAAGCGGACCAGTAATCTAGTCCCCAAGCCACCAACATAATGCCCATTAGGCCAAACAGCAGAGCGTCATCACGCCATTTCAGCCAGCCAGAAGGCGTAGTGGAGGTTTGATTCAAGGGAACCAGCGGAAAACCGGCTTTTTTCGCGGCTTGCTGAATCGCAGAGCGAGTATCGGTTGTTGCCGCTTCGTGAGTCAAAGCGACGCGTAGCTTTTCAGTCGCAAACAGCACTTGTGCGCTCTCTACACCCGGCGTGGCATGAATCGCCTTTTCAAGTTTGCCAGCACAGCTTGGACAATCCATACCGGTCACCCCCCACTCATGGGTTACAGAGGACCATGACGGGGATGACGCCGAAGATGCATTCTCGCAGGTATCGTTACACGAGGTGTGAGGCCTGTCGGGATCGTCATCGCCCGCACTACCCTCTCCGTCTTGGTGACTTGCACAGCAGCTCGACGCTTGGCAGCTATTCGTTACCGTCTGCGCAGACTGAGAAACCGTTTGGTGATGTGGCTGATGACAGTGGTGATGTCCACAATGCTTACACATAATCGACTCCTTCTTTGGTCGTTGTGTCATTATCTTGTGGTCAGTATAAGGGTTGGAGCCCACTCCAGAGTCAAGCGCTTATCGAAACAACTCTCATTTGTTTTGCCAAACGCCGCACAACAGCAGGAAAGAGATGCGCCCAGCCATGATGGCTGAGCGCAATGCGCCTATTGGATAATAAAAATATAGCCCTGTAATATTAGGAGGTTAACAATATCGATAAAGAAAGCCCCCACAATCGGCACCACCATAAAGGCTTGGGGCGCGGGGCCGAAGCGATTCACAATTGAGCCCATATTCATTACCGCGGTCGGGGTGGCGCCAAGGCCAAAACCACAATGCCCGCCAGCAATAACGGCCCCTGTATAATTGCTCCCCATCAGCTTGAACGTGACGTAATAACTGAATAAACCGATAACCACCGATTGAATCGCCAAAATAATTAAAAATGGCACCGCTAGGTCGAGAATGTTCCACAGCTTGAGCGTCATCAGCGCCATCGCTAAAAATAAAGATAGAGAGACGGTCCCTACCATATCCACGGTTTCTGACTCTAGCTTTCTAAGTTTAAAGACCTCTAGCGTATTCGTAACAATCACACCCAAGAATAAAGCATAAACAAAGTCAGGCACCATGAGCCATTCAATATTAAACCCGTTTACCCACTCAGATAAATGGTGAGCCCCCGTAATACAAAGTAGTAAAATAAATAAGACTTCAATGACTTTCTTCGCTGTCACTTTATCTTCTTCATTTTCATTGTAAGTCACAAGCTCGGGATATTTTTCGTGTGTTGTGGTGCCACGCCCATATTCAGACTCAAGCTGATGTTTATTAATCAAACGCTGAGCAACTGGGCTACCAATGATACCGCCAATCACGAGGCCGAGTGTTGCCGACGCCATGGCAATTTCGAGGGTACTTTGAATACCATACTCATCGGTTAATATCTGTGCCCAAGCCGCGCCAGTACCATGCCCGCCGGACAGGGTAATAGAGCCAGCGACCAGTCCCATCAGAGGATCCAAGCCAAGCATCGACGCAAAACTGACACCAATGGCGTTTTGTATAATGATGTACACAGATGCGATGGCAAGAAACCAAAATACCTTTAAACCACCTTTTACCAATTGTTTATAATTTGCTGCCAGACCAACGGTAGCAAAAAACATCAACATGAACGTATCTTTTAGTGGCAGACTAAACTTAAAATCGATACCGTTGTAATGTAATACAGATATAACACACGCAATGATTAACCCGCCCACAATCGGCTCTGGGATATTAAACTTGCGCAATGCGGGGATTTTTGAATTAACAAAATGGCCTAAAAAAAGGACACCGATGGCAATCAGGAATGATTCTAGCGCACCAATTGAATTGAGTTGATACATATAACCTCTTTGTTTCTCTCACCTCATCCTCCCTGATTGTTTAATTTGACCTTTGTTTTACCTCATTTACGTTCACATTAACGTCAATACGGGTTAGCCACACTTCACGATACTCCAGCATCCTGCTTATCGTTTTGCTGCCGCGCTTGGGCTTTTTTACGCCTCAACCTCGCGATAACTGCCCGCTACCAACGGGCGGCACAATAGCAGAAAAACGCAAAACAAGCACCAAAAATCGAACTATATATCGTCATATAGCAAGTAACTACTTAAATAGGCAGGATTAAAATTGACTTACCAGCACATAAGACTGAATGAAAAACAACCACAATTCGTTCAATTTTTGTACTTGGGCAGCGATAAAGCGCGGCGAGATAGTCGTAAGGTAGGAGGAGAGAGCAAGAGAAGCGACGCGGGTATCAATACTAAAATGGGCGCACCTTACCTCGTTTGTAAGGTGCGCAATAAACAAACCTCAAACAGGATGGGTAAGACATTCACCCATTTGCATACTGATGGCTCTTAAGACATCTCGCCGGGTGATAATACCCACCAACTTGCCCTCGTCGACCACGGGGTACAGTTTAGGTTTGGTCGGCGCCATCATTTCAGCCAGTTTGATAATGCTATCCTCAGATTCAACCGCTAAGGCATTACTGGTCATGCAATCAGCCACGGCGTGTGAATCTTGACAGTGATAGCTGTCGCGCAATAGCTGTTGCAACATATCTTGCTCAGAAATAAAACCAACCAAACGCTTATTAGCATCCACCACAGGTCCACCGGTCTGCTGACTGCGGAGCAGTTTTTCCAGTGCACTGGAAAGCGGCATATCCGGTGAAAAGGTTACCGGGCGTTTATTCATATAATCTTTAACGGTGATCGACTCCATGTCGCCTCCCTTAATCGTCATGACAATCTGTTGTCCAGTACTTTAAGTGTTGTCGAAGTTGGCGAAATGTCTAAATCACTTTAAACAATTTGTGTTATTGAGCAAACCAATGGATAAATAGCTCGCTCTATAGGTGGGCTACCAGCCGAGTAAACGATAAAGCTCACCGGTTTTTACACTTCGGTGTGCATTCTCGATGGTGCCATCACGAGCCCACTTTTCAACGACAGGCCGAATGATAGCTTGCGCCGTTTGCCAATCTTGCCCTGCTTCTATCTCGTCGAGATACAACAATCTTAGCAGTAAGCCATCCAGCCCAGTCAAAAGCTGCTGTGGCGTGCGGTCATTAAAAATCGATGGAAAAACCCGGTCATCGTCATTAGGCAGTCCCATCACTTGGGTCAACTCTTCCACCACACAGGCCACGAGCTTCCCCTTGGATCGCGCCAAATCAACGGGAATAACGACCGCTGCATAACGAATCGCACCATGCTTATTGACTCTAAAATTGGCAGCACAAACGGCATCTTGTAACGGGGAGACATCCGCATTGGCAAATTGCTTGCGCGCATCATCTAAAAAGCGGTCGTGATTAGTAAACATGATGGTGAGGTTGGCGCGCTGCGGAATGTCGGTGGGGATAAAGTCGATGCCAGTTAGCGTTTCGAGGTGTGAAACGTGATATGTGACAAGATCATCATGCAGCTGGCTCTCGTTGATTGGGTGCGCCACATGATAACGGATCGGGCCTTCCCACTTGCGGACGCCTTGCTCACCTTGCACATACTCACTTTTAAACGCAATACGATAAAACGCGTCGACAATATAATCGGGCGACTGCCAAGCCCGTTGGTTGGCCATTACAGGCGTCACCATTAAGCACAAGGCCAATAACACCATCCGCTGAAAAAGCCGCCAATATGAGTGACTCACAGTATTACTCCCGATATCGAATCCCTTAGCTAGCATAGTCGCGAAAGTGCAACGCTTGAATCATTTTTTTAACAATCCCTAGCGCTGTCTTTTATTTTGTGCATAAAACGTAAAAACCTAATATCAGTTCCATTTTTCTAGACATTTTTTGAACCAAATCCTCATTCTCACCGCTAAAAAAACCCCGCTAGACGCACACTATGGATAGTAACCAACGATTTTTAACTCGTTGTAGTATGAAGAGGAAACTATGCGTAAAACGCTACTCGCTTTAACCCTTCCATTAGCGATACCTGCTCAGGCTGCCAATGTGGTCGATGCCTCAAGCTTAGATTTGAGCGCGGCATTAAACCATGATCAGTCACGCGCAATGACGGCATCATCGCCAGCACTAAGCTTTCGTGAAAAATCACGCCTACAAGTGGGTAATAAAGCCTTGGTGCGCAAGCAGCAGCTGCATCATGGAGTTCCCGTTTACGGTTATTCGGTGGTCGAAAACACCACCGCACGCGGCTTCGCGCCCAGCGTAAAAGGTGACGTTGTCACTGATATCGAGCAAGATATCGGTGGTACGCTACCGATGATTAATCAGCAGCAGGCCATTGCAATTGCACAAGGTCAAACAAGCCAAGGCAATCGGCATTTTCACCAAGCCGATGCGAACACAGAACTCTTGGTCTGGCTGGATAAACAACAAACAGCGCGCCTAGTCTACAAAGTTGACTACCTTGCCAGCGACAACGGTCACCCTTCGCGTCCGATGAAAATTGTTGATGCTAAGTCTGGCGAGATCCTCGATAGCTGGGAGGGCATCGCGCACCTAGAAGCGGGAGGGCCCGGCGGTAACCAAAAGAGCGGTCGATTTAACTTTGGTCCCAATACCGAACTAGGTAGCTTTCAAGTCAACCGCGACTGCCAAATGGATAGCCCGAATGTGGTGACATTAAACATGAACAACCGCGAATGGGGCGGAGAAGTTCATCAGTTCAATTGCCCACAAAACACCTACCGTCAAGTCAACGGTGCGTATGCGCCGATGAATGATGCGCAGTTTTTTGGCCAGAAAGTATTTGATATGTACCAAGACTGGCTCGGTATACGTCCGATTCGACAAAAGCTCACCATGCGCGTCCACTACGGCCAAGGTTATGGCAATGCTTTTTGGGATGGCAGGCAAATGACCTTTGGCGACGGTAATCGCAGCATGTATCCCCTAACCACTTGGGATGTCATTGCTCACGAAGTGAGCCATGGTTTTACCGAGCAAAACTCAGGGCTTGAGTACCGAGGCATGTCCGGTGGGATGAATGAGTCTTTCTCGGATGTCGCCGCAGCGGCTCTGGGACAGTACGTATTTGGTGAGTTTAACTGGAAAATGGGTGAAGACGTGATGAAACATAGCGAAGCTATGCGTTATTTCATCAACCCAAGCCAAGATGGACGCTCAATTGGTCATGTGAACCGCTATTACTCTGGCATCGATGTGCACTTTAGCTCTGGCATCTTTAACAAAGCTTTCTATCATCTCGCCACCAGCGATCAATGGAATATCAAAAAGGCCTTTAAGGCATTTGCGACAGCAAACCAGCTTTATTGGCGCCCAAACTCCAGCTTCCAGCAAGGCGCGGAAGGCATTTGCGAAGCGGCCAAAGCATTAAACTACCCAGCCGGAGCAGTAAGCCAAGCCTTTGCAGAAGTGGGCATTCAAACCCAAGGTTGCCAAGGAACGGGAGGCAACCCTACGCCAGACCCAGAGCCACAACCTGATCCAGAAATCTTGCCACTGACACTCGATCAGCCCGTGCAAATCCAAGGGCGCGCGGGCACTGGTTACCAGTTCGTGGTACACAATGCGCCTCGCGGCACTGTTTGGCTGCAAACCTATCGTGGTCACGGCGAAGTAGATTTATATGCCGCGGTAGGTCGCCCTGCAACCGTCAATGATAACGACTGCGCCTCAACGAATGCGGGCAACGAAGAGTACTGTGGCTTTAGCCAAATTCAGGGCATGGATCTGTACGTCACTGTCGTGGGGGCGCGTGATTATGCGACCAACGTGTTAGCACGCCTTGACGATCGCGGGGTAGATACCAACCGCTGTACCAATATGCCGACTTGGGGTGGATACAACTATTATCCAGCAGGCGTCACCGTTCAGTATCAAGGGCATCTATTCCAGGCCACGCAAGACAACTGGGGCATAGACCCGTTCACTAACCAATGGGTTTGGCAGTATCAAGGCAGCTGCCAAGGCTAACTTCTCTGCGGCCGACTTTCTCTCGGCCGCTTTATTTGAGTTAACACCTCCTCACGTTACGCCAAGAGTGTGATCCCCTAGCGATTATTCCTGTCAATGCTTCGTGCAACGTCATCGCGCCGCTCGCATTACGGTTTTATTGCATCTATGTTAATGATTACTGGTGATAATCTAGCAATGTAGAGGCGATAAATGCGACTAACCGCGTTGAGTAATACATGGCAATGGCGCTGTTTGGCCACCGTCTTATTTCTACTCCCCACCCTTGCATGGGCAGCGAACACGGACGCGTCTTCGCTCCACACCCTCACCATGTTGATGGGGCTGCTCGGTGGCTTAGCGCTGTTCTTATATGGCATGGAAAAAATGTCTAATGCGCTGAAAAACGCCGCTGGAAGCCGACTCAAATCCTTACTCGCCAAACTCACCACCAACCGTGTCGCCGGTGTTTTAACGGGCGCGGGAGTCACAGCCACCATTCAATCCTCTTCTGTCACCACCGTATTGCTCATCGGTTTCATTTCCGCAGGGTTAATGTCGCTCGCGCAAGCAACTGGGGTGATCATGGGGGCCAATATCGGGACCACCATTACCGCTCAGATTGTGGCCTTTAAAATCACTCAAGCCGCCTATCTGATGGTCGCTATCGGCTTTTTAATTGAATTTACAGCCAAAGCCGATAAAACCAAGCAATACGGTAAAATGCTATTCGGGTTGGGGTTGATCTTCACAGGGATGAATGTGATGAGTGAGGCAATGTCGCCTCTGCGCGATTATCAGCCATTTATTGATGCCATGGCGAAAATGCACAATCCTTTTTTTGCCATTTTACTTGCGGCCTTGTTTACCGCATTGGTGCAGTCTTCATCTGCGACAACCGGGATTGTCATCGTCCTTGCGGGGCAAGGCTTTATCTCGCTTGAAAGCGGGATCGCACTCGCAATGGGCGCCAACGTCGGCACCTGTGTGACCGCCCTCCTCGCCGCTATCGGTAAATCGCGGGAGGCCAAACAAACCGCCAGTGTGCATATTCTGTTTAATATTATCGGGGTGTTGATATGGCTTCCATTGATCAGTGTTTTGAGTGATTGGAGCGTCGCACTGTCGCCGAGCCATCCTGATCTCACGGGCGTTGAACGCTTAGGGGCTGAACTTCCTCGTCAAATTGCCAATGCCAACACCCTATTCAACGTCGTCAATACACTTGTCATGTTGCCGTTTATCGGCGGGTTTGTTTGGCTTGCAAAGAAGATTGTCCCTAAAACTCGTAAGCCTGCACCAAGTGAACAACCGATTGTTTCGCCGAAATATCTCTCCAAAGAACTGCTGATGACACCCGATATTGCCATGGATCAAGCCCAGCTCGAGATTGGACGCATCGGACGCCGAGTTTGCAATATGATGAATGCACTCCCGCCTCTCACTTCTAAATTAGCTTCCCAGCAAGAGCGAGAAGCGGCTAATCATGCGTTAGAGAAAATCGATGAGCTTGAGCATCAAGTCGATATTTTGCACGGACATGTGCTTTTTTATCTCGGTCGATTGCGTAAAGAGCCTCTCACGCAAGCACAGAGTGACCGACAGATCACCCTAATTAGCATGACCGATCAGCTTGAGAGCATTGCTGATCTGATTGAAGACACCTTGGTGCCCATCATGGATAAATCACTGCATGCTGAGATCGATATCAGTGATGAAATGCGTGAAATCCTTGATAATATTCAAGAAAAAGTCACACATGCGCTGCTAGATAGCGTGAATGCCATTCGACGTGGTGATAATAAACGCGCGAAACAAGTACTGCATACCAAACGTGCGCTTAACGCGCTATTGGATAAAGTGCTTGCCCATCAAGCCGAGCGCTTGGTAGAGCATGACACCAACCGCTTGCAACTTTTTAGTATCGAGATGGAGTGGACCGAATCGCTAAAGCGCGTGTATACAGTGACGAAACGGATCGCCAAACTACACCTGCGAGAAAAAGACCCGCAGTGATACGTCACTAGCAGACTTTAAAAAGAAAACGGAACCAAGCCCTAATTTTTAGGCTGATTAAACCAATAGTGTCGGGAAAATCGTTATAACGGCTCCGCCTAATCATATCTAGGAGCTTGAAATGTATACACTATTTCCTTCCCGACCCAAAACTCTATCGGCACTCATTGCGCTTGCTGCCTTTAGTAGCACCAGTGCATGGGCTGATGCTCAATGTGACATTGCCGATTTAGCGGCCAGTAACATGCCGCTCCAAGCCATTATGAGTGCTGAACGCAGTTGCTTTACCAGCTGGTACGACACCACGTCTATTCGATATCACAACGTCTACCAAGAAACCTTTGTAAACAAAGTGACGCAGCGCCTCGCGCAGACCATTGCCAATTATCAAGGGGATGACAGCCAAGCCCGCCAAATTGCTAACTTAGCCGAGTATGTGCGCGCCGCCTACTATGTTCGCTTTTATAGTGATAAAGCGAACGCCGACTTTTCGGACGCACTAGACGACCGCCTTGCGGATGCCATCAATACTTTTTTGCGCTCACCCTACGCAACGGCAAAAGGTAGCGCCCAAACCGATGCCTTGCATGGCTTAACGCTGATGGCCGATAGCATCAAGCGTTTACCGCAAACTTTGGACCTACAAATTCAACTACTTGAAAACCTCAGGCAAGATCGCTTACATGAACGCCGTTACGCGGATGCACTGAATAACCTTTTCCGTGCCATGGCAGGCCACCAATCACGTCAGGCCTTTTATGACGAGCTTGCTGCCGATCTCTCATTGATTGACCGTCTCTATCAATTCGTGTTGGATAACCCACAACTGTCCAACAGCGAGCACGGTGCACTATTGGTGTCGAATACCGTCCGTGAAATGGGGCGGCTATTGATGGCGCCACAAGCCAGCGTGCGAGATCGTGTGATGAGTCATTATCGCGACCTGTTACCCCGTTTCCCACTGGGCGGCAAAAACGACGCGGTTTGGGTAGGCATGGTAGAAATGGTGGATGCTTACGCCCCCGATAAAATGACCGAATTAGGTCTGTCTGACGCCAAAGCGACACTGGAAGCCAAAGTGGTACCTTATCGCCACCAATGTGAAGGCCCGGCGATCATTCGCTCACAAAGCATGACACAGGCCCAATCGCAACAAGCATGCGAAAGCCTGCATCAAAAAGAAGTCGCCTTCCATCAAACCGTGAACTCAGGCTATCAGGCCGTCGCCGATGATCTAAACGACAGTGTTGAAGTCGTGGTATTTGATAACCCGTCCGACTACAAAACCTATTCCTCATTTTTGTTTGGTAACTCGACGGACAATGGCGGCCAATACTTAGAAGGTAACCCTGCCGATCCAGATAACCAAGCCCGTTTTATCGCGTACCGTAATGATAATGGCCAATCGCTTTCCATTTGGAACCTTGAGCACGAGTACGTTCACTATCTGGATGGCCGCTTTAATATGTACGGCGATTTCAACGACGTACTTCGCCACGGTCACACGGTGTGGTGGCTTGAAGGCTTTGCGGAGTATATGGCCCATGGCGACAACTATGCCGACGCCATACGCTTAGGCAAAGAAGGCGGCTATTCACTCAGTGAAGTCTTTGCCACCACCTACCAGCATGATGTGAACCGCGTATATCGCTGGGGCTATTTGGCGGTACGCTTCTTGTTTGAACAGCATCCAGAGGCTGTAGAAACCTTGCTTGAAGCCGGGCGTACCGGGAAATTCGAGCAGTGGGCAAATTTAGTCAAAGACTATGGCCATCGTTATGACCAGGCCTTTGCGCAGTGGCTGAACACTTTGGATAATACCGGTGGCGGTGAACCACCACGTCCAGACCCTGACCCCGAGCCAGAGCCAGAGCCAGAGCCAGAGCCAGAGCAGCCAGAGGTAACAACGCTATCATTGGGACAAACGGTCACCATTAGTGGGCAAGCGTACAGTGAGCACCTGTATCAGATTGATATTGCCCAGCCTGCCAATGCGCTTACATTTAGCATTGCGGGGCAAGGAAACGCGGATCTCTACGTGGCGAAAGGTCGTCAAGCACACTATTACGATTTTGATGCCACCGAGTGGAACCAAACCAGTCATGAAACCGTGACGCTTAATGATGTAGAACCAGGCCGCTATACCTTAAGTGTCACCGGACGTGGAGACTTTACCGATGTCACCGTCGCGGTAAATGCGGAAGGCCAAGTCGATCCCGAGCCAACGCCAGAGCCACAGCCTGAAACACCGGCTGGCACCGATGACTTGCGCCCGGCTCAGCTTAACGTCGCGAGTCCCAATAGCATCAGCGTTTATCAACGTCGTTACCTGTATGCCGATGTGCCTGAAGGCGCAACCAAAGCACAAGTGTGGGTCATGGCGGATGGTGACGCGGGCGATCTGAGCGTATTCGCCGCCGAGGATTACTGGCCAACGCAAGCACAAAATCAAGCCGTTTCAGACGTGCCGGGCAGCAACCAGTATATCGAGGTCGATTTACGTGATCAGCAACGTCTGCACCTGCTGCTAACGGGCGATGGAAGCCGAAGCCAAACCGATGTGCGTGTTTACTTTCGCTGATCGCTAAGCACTAAACACTAAACAAATGCTACCAAGCGCCACTGCCGAGTGGCGCTTTTTTGTTCGATTTCCATAGGAGGAGGAAAATAATAGAAAGAGGAAAAACGCTTAAGGAATGATTTCTGTTTTCACGCTCCCACAAACTGAGATAATGCCGTCATGACTGGTCTTGTATCACTGTTCACGAATAATAAGGAGAAACCATGACCGAATGGGAAAAAATGTGCCAAGGACTTGTCTTCGATGACAGTGATGGATCCATTGATATCAGGCGAGACCATGCCACACGAACCTTACTGGCATTCAATCAAACAATAGAGACGACGACAAGGCAGCAACTGCTGCGCGAGTTATTAAGTGCTATCGGCGAAGGTTCGGTGATCCAACCGCCGTTCCATTGTGAATTTGGTGAGACCATTCGGGTTGGCAGCAATAGCTTAATCAATATGAATGTCACTATGCTCGATGGCGCTCCGATCACTATCGGTGACCATGTGCTGATTGGCCCCAATACCCAGTTTTACACTCCCACTCACTCTCTCGATTATCAAAGCCGCCGATCGTGGGAGACCTGGTGCAAACCCATCGTGGTGGAAGACGATGTGTGGATTGGCGGCAATGTGGTGATCTGCCAAGGCGTGACGATCGGCGCACGCAGTGTCATTGCAGCAAACGCCGTGGTGAAACAAGACGTGCCACCTGACAGTCTTTACGGTGGCACACCCGCTCACTATATAAAAACGCTCAATGGCAAGTGAGACAGACAAACTAGTCGATATTTCGCCAATGTGTCGGAGGAGTCAGCCCCCAGCGCTCAAATTCTGTGGCGCTATAAATGGCTCTCCCTTTTTTGCCATGAATAACCGAAATTTCCGAGGCTTCTTCACCCGCCAACACGCGGTTGACGTATTTGCCCGCTTGTATACCTTGGGATTCGCCAAATAGCACGACCCCGCCAGCAGTTTGGCCTTTCCCGACCGAAAAGTCCCAAAAGCCAAACAAAGGTGTCTCACTGTTTTCATTAGTCCATGAGAGCACTTTATTGGCATCAACCACTTTGTCCGACTCATTGCGGATAATTTGGTATAAACCAACCACAATCGCGTCGTAATCATCGGATTGCTCTACTGAGTTTTTCCAAGACGAAAACAAGCGGTGATTTTCGATGGTCACATCGATACCCAGCTGTTGTTTCAAATCTTCATATTGGTTGGCGATGTGATCGGTTGCAATCGTCGCCGTGGTGCCCGCATCAAAGAGGATTTTTACCTTCATTTGATCTTTCCCTAATAATTCGCTCATCTCTTTCATACTGCGAGCAAACAAGGGACGCTCCAACACACCAGTGACTCGCGCCGTACCGGCGTATTTCGCCATTAATCGACGTGGATTGGAGTTAATACCTAAAAACACTATATCGATATCTTCGTTTCTCAGTCTCGGCAGCATATGGCTCAACGCATTATCATCTCCAAGAACAACGACCTCGGGGCTAATCTTTTGATAAAGCGCCAACGCTTTATCTGCTTGCGCGTCAAACTGAGACCTGGGTAAGCGCTTAGTATCCATTTCAAAAGTATGTAGCGTCACATCATCGCCAAGCGTACTTTCAAGCCCACGGATATAGCTTTCATCCCAGCCGTATTCTTTATGATAACTCTGAACCAGCAGTACATCGGCAGCCCAAGTGGGTGCAACGCTCATCAAATAGAAGGCCAGGATTTGTAAATAGAGTTTCATTATGGCTCCTTGACGCCGAGTTCAACCTTCTACAACTGTAGAACAAGATTTTGAAGTGAGACGTTCCCCCACCCGCCACATGAAAAAAAGCCGCACCTCTTGGGTGCGGCACGTTTGCTGATTGCCTGCTTTTTCGGCTTACTGAGCGGGTTTAATCGTCAGTTCAGCATTTTCAAATCCGAGTGCGGCCAACTCATCCGAATCAAAGTTGGAAATGAGCTCCACCCCATTTGCGCTATCATGACTTGCCATGGGCGTCGCAGACCGCTTACTGCGCGTTTGACGAGAGGTTTGCGACTTCGCTTGTCCGACTTCGATGGTGCCCGCGTATTGTGACTCTGCATAGAAATCGCCAGATACGTGGGAGTAGAAAGGACGTAAGCTTTTGCCTGTTGCCCATTGCATACTCTGTAGGCCGTATTTCTCAATGGCCCAACTCCAGTCCCACCATTTTACTTCACCTGGGATATAACGATGATGCCACTGATAGGCAATATCGGCAGACGGCTGGCTACTGCGGCCCATGGTGAAGGTATGGTCATGTGTAGGACGATTGTCTGGATGGGAGTGCCATGCATTGCCGCCCCAGCGCAAGAAACCGTTAAAGTTAACGTCATAACTGATGTCTGCGCCGAAGCGATAAGGATACGAAATGCTTGAGCGATATAACTCAACACGGATGGGGATCTCTGAGTGTGCTGGAACGAAAGGACGTGCTTGCAAGGTCACTTGCTCGCTGCTCGCGCCGCCATTGCTGCTGGCAAAACTTTGGTTTGCCTCAAAAGAAATGGTTAACTTGGTCTCACCCACCAGCGGCCAATCAAAACTGTTTTCAGTTTCCACTTTTTGTGAAAAGCCATAGGTGTTGGTTTTTTCCCAACTGGTGGATTCATCGACTTTAAGATCGACCACAACCTGCTGATCAATATCGGTATTATTCCGTGCTACCGCGGAAACAGTTTTAACTAACTGGCGATCAGACTCGACCACATCACCGTGCCAAAAATCGCTATCATTGAGGGTATAAGCAAAATTATCGACCGTGATAGTGGTCTTATCACTACAACGATAGCCATCACAGCCCCCGTCATTATTACCGCGAATATGCCACTTATCACCTGAGCGCCAGACGTCCATATCTTCACCGACATAGTCACTGTGGTTGCCGCCTACCCATGCATAACCGAGATAATGTGCGAGATAGCTCAGTGGTTTAACAAATTCACTGCGGTTATTCACGAGTGCATACTGGATATCAAGTTCTGTGCCCTCAGGGATGCTCTTGGCAGCATAATGAGGAATTTCGCCCTCATCGTTTTCTGGATAACACCAAGTATCGGCCGTCTGGCCGTATTGCTTGATTTCACCGTTGTATCCACTGCCCATAATGGCCCAATCATCTGCTAGGCCGGAAATCTGCCACTGTCCCATGCGATCCATCAGAAAATGACGATGTGTGCTTGCTTCATCGGCAGTAAGGGGGCGGTAATTCGCGCGACATTGGTCATCACCTAAGTTATCGAGCACAATTTGATCAGGATAAATATTTGCCTGCGCGAGCCCAGCATAAACCAGTACTGATAGGCTGGACACAGTGAGCGCCGTTACACGTATTGTATTAGCCATTTGACGTATTCCTTATTGAACCTTAAATAAGAGTCATAGTGCGACTGTCATGGTCGTCGCAGCCCTTACCCTTTCATAACGGTTCAATAAAAAATAATGAAAAGCGTTGAAATTAATTCCTCCTAAACTTCATAAAGTTACCGCTAGGCATTCAAAAAAACACCAAATATTCAATGTGATTTTCATTCAATAATAGAAAGGAGGAAGCTGGCGATGAAAATAGAGTTAAGGCTCTATTTTTTTGGCCTATCAAGAACATCATGTTTAGGCATGAGAATAAATTTAGTTGTTGCTTATGAATCTAGCGTATTATTTTTCCTGCTGAAGAAATTCATCTATTTTTTGTGTCGCATGAATAATATTGAGCGGAGAGTATCGAATAAAAGTGCTCCGATGGGTCTGCTTTGAAACAAAAAGAAAGGTGGAGTACTTGTGTTTTTTTTCAATATAAACAAGGCAGTTACACTGGCTATGAGTTAAAAATTGCTCTATAGAAAAGCCGAGCTCACTACCGGGCGGGTAAAACACGTAAAGCGCCCCAACACGCTTTTGATTTAACCCTCCTCGCTGAACCCAATCACTCCACCGCCATCCATTCATTTTTCCAACCACAAACACGCTTGTTGCCACGCACAGCAATAGTGTTATCGCAATCAACAAACACTGCCGGTAGAGAGACACTTTACGCTGAGCCGGACTTGATGGCTTAGGGTGTGAGGATCGCCCTGTTTGAGGGAGGGAAGGTTGAGGTAATGGCGTAACGTCATCCACCTCTCTACATGCGGGCTCAGCGGTATGATGAGCGATCATGCCTTGTGTTAATCGGTAGCCATACTTAGGGACCGTGACCACCAATGAAGCGTCTGCACCTATTGCGATCAAGGCGCGCCGCAAAGCACTGACTGATTTAGCCAGCGACGTCTGACCAATGTACTCACTCCCCCAGCTATAACAGATCAGCGTCTGCTTACTGACGGCTTGCGGTGCGTGCTGCAGAAGGCACTCAAGGACAAGCGTCTCGCGAAATCCAATTCGAGTTGACTTGTGATCGTTGTGGAGTTTCCTTGCGACATTGTCGAAATAAATCATAGTTTTTTCTTTTAATAATAAAACAATCAGTTATTTAGTGCGATAAACATCGTTTTATTTAGAAACAAGATCACATTTCAAGAAATGATGTGATTAACCCGTTTATTCATAAAAATATTAACCCCTTACAATATATGGTTAATACTGGGTTCAGCTGATGTCTGCTCACACAAAATACGGTCATTTACTATACAAAACAAGGGTATGGATAGGGTGCTTTCTTCTTTTTTTCGTTTAAATTTTCTTTTGCTGACCCATTTATTACTATGGCAATGAGTTTATAATCAGCTATAAATACTGAGTGTTTACTCAAAACAGGTTGGCAACAATAATGAAATATATTTATAAAACACTCTTCATCCTCTCTGCATTGTTCTCTGCTGCAAGTTTTGCAGCCATAGGACCCTACAAAGTCGTTTTAATCCATGGCTTTCAACCCGATCAACTACAAAGCCGACCAGATCGTGATCAAGTAGCCGTAGATGGTTCAGACTACTGGCAAAACTACTGGTTACAGCATGCTGATGCCCGTGTCGATTGGCCCGCTCACGAGCGGATCGAAGGAAAGATTGCATCAGACTATCTATGGCCTGCATTAAAAACGCTTTCCGAGCAAAAAACCTGTCTGTCCGGCTGCATTTTAGTGACCCACTCTACCGGCGACTTGGTGGCACGCTACCTGTTAGACAACCAAGCAAACTGGCTGAATAACGCAGGGCTCGAGCCACTCAACATTGTCGGCACCTTTGACTTTGCAGGCGCAGGCGGCGGCGTTGAACTGGCCAACATCGCGGTGAATGTTGCTGAAGGTGGTGGTTGGCTAAATCATGCGATGAAAAAAGCCGTGTCACTGTGGATGGGACAACTCCCCAGCAAAGACAATATCGGCGTACTGAACGACTTGAAAGTGGCAAACGCGCGCCAACTCGCCATGTGGCCTGATAACCGTGTACCGCGTATTCGTTTCGTGGGCAATGGCTCTGACTTCTTAGGGGCGACATCACCCTTTATACCAGGCAGCGACGATGGCGTGGTCGCCGCCCACTCGGCCTGTGGTGCCGCCGATGTCGATGCATTTGATAGTTGTTCAACCGCCATTGAGTTTGATGGCCAATTAGATTATGTCCACAAAGGGGTTCGACGCTTTATGCCCTCACACTACCCGCTATTGATGGGCGATAAGTATAGCCATCTGACTATCTTTAATCCTTGGCATAAAGGCAAAGTAACAGCCACCGATCCTGAGCTTAAGCTCGGCGATCAGTCTCGTATCGCTGTCGAGACCATTGACGAAGATGGCTGGTTTGGTAAGAAGTACCGTTATGTCCGTGATTCAGACCGTGACACCTTGTCGGAGCTGGTTCATGCTCTCCCACAATGATTTCGGACAGGCTGTGACGTGATTAACAAAGCTGCCCTTTCATCGAGATAAGGGCAGCAGGTTGGATTTATTCGCTTTTCTTTCCTGTGCTACCGTGGCTGTAACACATTAATTAGGGATTACTATGACTAGACTGCTGCTCGCAGTAACCTTGGTCGTATCAATGGGAACGACAGCGTATTTATGGCTAGATGCATCAGACACGCTGACACATCAAACGACAACCGAACGTGGCCACACACCTTCCCCCCCGGATATGCGTGAAGCCGCCTCCTCCCTTCCTGATACCACGCGCCACAAAGCACAAGCTCAACCTGCCGAGCCCGATGTGATGAAAACCTCGATGGCGCCGACACTGAGCTACATTGCCGCCGATTATGCAGAGCAAATCCAGCATCCCGACTACTCGATCCCCATTCCATCAAAACAAAGCCCGTATTTACACTGGAATCAACATATCTCGACCCCAATACCAATTCTCGATGGCTCAGTGAAAGCGGCACTAAAGCTCAACCAATACCGCTACTTTTATCCAGAAAATATCCAAGCCTCACTGGTCACTCCTGCCTCTTTTAATCACGCGACTTTGTCGGTCATTGATGTCCAGGCTAATCGGGAATTGACCCACCTCGATGTCACAGATACACAGTGGAACATTGAGCCCGAAGCCGATTGGCCTGTCGAGCTTCGCCTTAAAGCAGCCCTCAGTTTTGATGGGGGCGACGATGTGCTCACCGCCGACTTTCGTCTTTATCAGCCCATTGCGGAAGTGAAAGGGGTGAAGCCAGTTTTCGGCCGCGGGCCGGATATGGTTATCCCGCTCGTTTTGGATATCGACAAAGACGGTATTTATCGGGTACGTGCTAATCTATTTACTGCTGACGATCAACCCGTTGCGGTATTAACCAATAAGACACGCCTCAGTGAGGGCGAGCAAACGCTAGAGCTACGCGCTTTTCGAGCCTCGATGCGTGGCTATGACGATGAATGGCAACTGAAAGACGTGGTGATTGAGCGTATGTCGGGCTATCCCGGTGAGCGGGCACAATTTGGCATCAGCCCACAGGATCATTATTCACTCGGTGTTTTTGACACCGGACAGTTATCCGACGAGCCCTATCAAATGAGTGAGCAAGAGCGAATGCAGTTGGAATTTCTGCAACGTGCAGCTCAGCAATCTTAGTCGCCCATGAAGGCCTCTGACGCTAACCGTTCACTTTGTTCACGTGCAGTATGAATACACCGACGTACACCCTGAGCGGTATTGGTGCGCTGCCACGCGAGTACGACGTGGCTGACTAACGGCATATCTTCAACCGCGACGACAGCGACATGATCGCTCAGCTGTGTGGTCAATGATTCAGGCACTAGGGCAATCCCAAACCCCGCTGACACCATCGCTGTTGCCGAATGTAACTGCGGTGCCAACGAGGCATTCGAGGGCGCCAGTCCTGCCCCTTTTAGGGCATCCACCAAAGCATCATGTAACCCTGGGCCAATATCACGCGGAAACAGAATAATCGGGTCACCGCCTAATTGTGACAACGTCACGCTTTGCTGCTTAGCAAAGGTATGATTAGCAGGCACCACTAGCTTAAACGGGTCAGGAAACAGCGGCGTGTGCGCCACGTGTTCACTGGCATAACACGGCAGGCGAAGAAAGGCGAGATCGACATCCTGCTGGCGCAAGGTTTCCACCAAAGAAGGCATGGGCAGCTCTATTGGTTGAAAATCAATCTCTGGATGGGCTTGCTGTAATCGCCGAACCAGTTCTAACACGGCTTGGCTCACCACTGTCGAGCTGGCAAACCCAAGCCGTAGTTGATTCCGCTCTCCTCGCGCCACTTGTTTGACCCGCTGCACGGCGTGATCCAACTGCGCCAAGATTTTCACCGCATCATCATAAAGCACCTGACCGGCCGGCGTTAGCGCCACCCCACGCGACAAACGCTCAAACAAAGGCACGCCCACCTCTTGCTCTAGCTTTTTAATTTGTTGACTCAGTGGTGGTTGCGCAATGCCCAATTTTTCGGCTGCGCGGGTGAAGTGTTGGCACTCTGCCACCGTTACAAAATACCGTAAATACCTTAGCTCCATGACCCTGCCTCTGAGAAGTCTCTGATATTCAGTATCTTACCACGTTTTTTATGTGCCATATCTTTTCGATATCAAAGCCAACCTTTTTTGTATTGGATGCTATTCACGTCAGCTCGCATCATAACTATAGGTTTCACGCAACGAACCGTTTGATTATCAGAACGGTCGTTAAACACGGTTAACGAGGACGCTTTATGAGCACCCAAACCTGTCACTGTGCCGAGCACATTGCGGCCGCCTACGTTGAACATCACCAACACACGGGTGAAGGCGAAATCTATCAAACCTCCCTGATGAGTGCCTTGATTGATGGCGTCTATGAAGGCGACACCACCATGGCCGATCTCCTCAAACATGGCGACTTCGGCCTCGGCACATTCAACCAACTTGACGGTGAGCTCATCGCCTTTGATAAAACCATATTTCAGCTGCGCGGTGATGGCTCGGCGCGTCATGCCGACCCGGACCAAAAGACCCCCTTTGCGGTCATGACCTTCTTCAAGCCAGAGATCAGCCAATCTTTTGATCACCCCATGTCGCGCCAAGAGCTGCATGATGTCATCGATAGCTTGGTACCAAGCGATAACATTTTTTGTGCGGTTCGTATCGATGGCGCCTTTGAGCATGTGCGCACTCGCACTGTGCCCAAACAAACTCCGCCGTACAAACCTATGCTTGAGGCCATCGCTGCACAACCTGAGTTTCGCTTTGACCATGTTAATGGCGTGATTGCTGGCTTCCGCAGCCCACAATATACCCAAGGGATCAATGTCGCTGGCTATCACGAGCACTTTATCACTGACACACGCCAAGGCGGTGGCCATGTCCAAGACTACGAATTGGCTTGTGGTACCTTGCAAATTGGGCGGGTCTCTAAACTGGTGATTGATCTTCCGACCAATGCCAGCTTCCTCGACGCGAACTTAACCTCGGACAACATACACGCCGCTATCGAACAAGCAGAAAAATAATATCACCTCCCATTGGGAGACAACCTCACGAGGAGCCCAACATGACTACAAAAACACAGTGGGACAATGGCGCACAACTGATCGCAAATCACCTAGAACAACAAGGTGTAGAATACATTTTTGGTATTCCTGGCGCCAAAATCGACCGTCTCTTTGACGCCGTTGAAGACACCAACATCAAGATGATCCCCATTCGTCACGAGGCGAATGGCGCCTTTATGGCGGGCGTCGTCGGCCGTCTAACCGGTAAGGCGGGTGTGACTATGGTGACCTCTGGCCCAGGCTGTGCCAACTTGGTCACCGGTCTGGCAACCGCAACCTCAGAAGGCGATCCCTTGGTCGCATTAGGGGGTGCGGTAAAACGGGCCGATCAACAAAAACAAACCCACCAAAGCCTTGATACAGTGAGCGTATTCCGCTCCGTCACCAAATACAGCGCCGAGGTTCAAGCCAGCACTGCTGCGTCTGAGATCCTTGCCAATGCCTTCCGCTCAGCAGAAAGCGGCCGCCCCGGCGCTGCCTTTGTCAGTCTGCCCATGGACATTCTCAACGAACCCGTTGAAAGTGATATCCTCGCACCGACCTTCCCCGCGCAGCCCGGCATGGCAGATACGCGAGCCATCAGCGAGGCAGCCAATAAAATCAAAGCAGCGAAAAATCCGGTGTTCCTCCTAGGTTTACAAGCCAGTCGCCCCGAGAATGCCGCCGCTATTCGTGCTCTGCTTAACCGTACCCAATTACCCGTTCTCGGCACCTATCAGGCCGCAGGTACTGTTGATATCAGCTACTACCAGCGCTTTGCGGGTCGGGTGGGTTTGTTCAACAACCAGCCCGGTGATCTATTGCTCGCAGATGCAGACCTTATCATCACCATTGGCTTTAGCCCGATTGAATACGATCCTGAACTTTGGAATACCCAACACACAGACATCGTGCATATTGATGTCGAGCCTGCGGAAATCGAGCATTACTATCGCCCCAGCGTTGAGCTCGTTGGCCAAATTGAGCCTACCCTGAAAGCACTCACCGAGCAGCTCGATCATCACTGGCTGATGCCATCTACCACCGTCGATGTGCTCGAAGAAGTCGCTCACCAACGCCAAGCGATCCGTGCCTACAGCCAATCACACCAAGAGTTTGCTTTGCATCCGTTACACCTAATCAAAGTGATGCAGGATGTGATCACCCCAGACACAACCTTGTGCTTGGACATGGGTAGTTTCCACATTTGGATTGCCCGTTACCTCAACTGCTTCCGTTCCCGTCAATTGTTGGTCTCGAACGGTCAACAAACCATGGGCGTCGCCCTTCCTTGGGGAATTGGTGCTAGCTTGCTCAATCCCGATCGCAAAGTGGTGTCCGTTTCCGGTGACGGTGGGTTTATGCAATCAAGCATGGAGCTTGAAACTGCTGTGCGCCTCAAATGCAACTTGCTACACATTATTTGGGTGGACAACGCCTACAACATGGTAGAGATGCAAGAGGTCAAAAAATATCAGCGCTTTTCCGGTGTGAAATTTGGCCCGATTGACTTTAAGGCCTACGCCGAAGCGTTTGGCGCCAAAGGCTTTGCGGTCACTCGCCAAGAAGAACTTGCCAGTCAATTGAAGCAAGCCATGGACACCGAAGGACCCGCAGTGATCGCAATTCCTGTTGATTACAGTGACAACTACAAGCTAATGGCCCCTCGTGAGGCCGGCAGTATGGACCCAGTATTTGCTTGAACAATCAGATAAAAAGGAGAACACAATGAAAGGTATTAACCAAAAAGTCGCATTGATTACTGGCGCAGCCAACGGCATTGGCGCAGCCATTACCGACCGCCTCTATCAAGAAGGTGCCAAAGTGGCCATTGCAGACTGGAACCAAGCGGCATTAAATGACACTGCAGCAAAGTACGATGCTGATCGCGTCTTGAAGCTCTCTGTCGATGTGTCAGATCCAAAAGCGGTAGAAGCGATGATTCAAGACGTCGTGTCTCACTTTGGACAGCTAGATATACTAATCAATAACGCTGGGGTGCATACGCCTGGTTCGGTCATTGACGGCACTCTGGCTGACTGGGAGAAAGTATCAGGAGTAGATATTGATGGTGTGGTTTTTTGCGCCAAATACGCCATGCCTGAGTTAATTAAAACCAAAGGTTCAATGGTAAACACGGCATCAGTATCAGGCCTAGGCGGTGATTGGGGCGCGGCTTTTTACTGTGCCGCAAAAGGGGCGGTTGCGAACCTAACGCGTGCCATGGCACTCGATCACGGCCTTCAAGGCGTGCGTATTAATGCCGTCTGTCCTAGCTTGGTCAAGACCAACATGACCAATGGCTGGCCTGAATCGGTGCGGGAAAAGTTCAATGAACGTATCGCACTAGGTCGTCCGGCAGAGCCTGAAGAAGTCGCGTCTGCGGTCGCATTTCTTGTCAGTGACGATGCATCATTTATTTCCGGTGTTAACCTCCCCGTTGATGGCGGCGCCACCGCCTCGGATGGTCAACCCAAAATCGTCTGAGAAATCACCAAGCGTCGCGATGCGTCCGTGTTATCGGGCGCTTTTTTCATGGCGCACTGTCAGTCCACGCGCTGCGAGCGCGCGAGCTGTTAAGCCAGATGAAAATCAATCACAAACAACGGAGGGCGTTCTGGGTAGATTTGCAAAATCAGCGCCTTCAGATCAGTCAGCGACATTCCCTCTTGTTCCGCATGGCGGGCATTAATGTCCTCGAACGCTAACGGCACAACGCTGTCGATTACAATGTCACACACATAATGATCGGTTTCTAGCTGATGCACCGCGACACGCGAACCAGGTTGATAGTGACTTTCGGATTCATCACGAATGGTGATGGTTTTAACACCGGCGGCCACCATGGGCGTTAAGGTGGAGAAAAAGGTGATTTTGGTCGGGGCAGTCATGTTGTGTTCTTCCAAAACTGTGGTGGCCTATGTGCGATACAATTAAAAAAGCCCGCGCGCACTTGCACGCGGGCTTTCCATGCCTTGCGACGTTACGCCATCATCGGCACCAATACAAGCGTGCCAATAATCACAGTAATTAACCCGCAAAGCACCGGCACCGAGGTGCGTTTAACCACCTCAAACGGGCTGAGTTTTGCCATCCCTGATGTCGCCACAATTACTCCCGACACAGGCGAAACCGTACGGCCTAAATTAGACGCTTGCAACATGGGGATAATCAAAAACGCTGGGTTAAGCCCCATCTTCGCGGCTAACGAGGGCGCGAGTTCAACAAACGCATAGAAAGGCGCATTACCCGAGCCGGTCGCAATTGCTGCCGCGACAGTGAGCAAGGTTAGCAACATCATCAGCGCGATGCCGCCGGCGCCGGCGCTTTCCGCCAAGCCCAATAAGTTGTCTATCGCACCAATCGACATCAAGCCTTGGGCGAATACACCAGCAGCCACCAACAGCATCACGACGCCTTTAAAGGCGTCCGCCATGCCCTCATAACAGGCATCGAGATCTTCTAGCGTTCTTCTGCCATCAAATTTTTTGGTCGCAAAGTCCACCAATGCCCCCAAGAAGATCGACAAGACCACGATGGTATAAATATCAAGATACAGCCCCTTGATGGTTTGCCCATTGAACAGGAACACCCCAATAATGGGTAAAAACGGTAACACTGCGTAATAAGCAGGCGCGTGGGTTTCTATCTCAGAGACATCCACACGCTCCATCGGCGTGTTTTCTTTTTTATCCAGGTATTTGTTCCAAAAATATGCCGCGGCAGCCATCACAATGATTGCACAAATAGAAACCGGCAATACGGTTTCAACCGCAAACACATGGAGAGGCAACCCAGATTTTTCCGCCGCAATCACCACATCACCCGACGTGGGTGACAAAATAATGGCAGCGGGAGATGCACACACTGCGGTGGCGGCAGGACGAGAAATGCCCATCGCGGTCATCATCGGGAACAAGGTCGCCATCAGAAGGACACCTAACCCAGTTGCAGAGCTGACCGCCAGCGACATCAAACATGCCACGATGTAAGCCGCTACGAGCAGCACATAAGGTGACTTGATCACCGATAGCGGCTTAGAGAACTGTTTCACCACCACATTATTGGCGCCAATGTGCGACATATAGGCCGCAAAGCCACACAACAACATAATTTGCATCCCAAGGCCGCCACCCCGGTATTGCAGCATGTATTTTACGTATTCAAGCGAGTCGGTAAACAAGTTGCCCGTCGACGTTAATTTAGCCGGCAGCACACTGTGTCCGATTAACCCAGTGATAATCAGTAATAAAATCCCTGCGGTTAGCAAGGTGCTTGCAGCACGATAACCTTTGACAATGAAGTAGCCCACAGCCACCGTTACCACTAGCCCAATGAGCAGTTCTAGCATAATTCACTCCGCCAGATGATAAAGATAAAAGAATTGGATGGAATTTACTCAGCTCACTGTACTAAACCCCTGCCTGTAGCACGACAAGAACCAAACCCGAGCTTGATTTAAGACAAATAAAAAGCCGCCTCTCAATAAAAGGCGGCTTGGCGATCACAGTTTGTCTTGGTTAAGTCATCGGCTAGTGGTGAAGATCAAAGCGGTCAGCGTTCATCACTTTCACCCACGCCGCCACGAAATCGTGTACGAACTTGGCTTGGTTGTCATCTTGCGCGTAAAACTCAGCATAAGCGCGTAAAATAGAGTTTGAACCGAACACTAAATCAACGCGACTTGCCGTCCACTTCACCGCACCAGAGTCGCGCGCAATGATTTCATAGCGGTTGCGGCCGACGGGTTGCCATTGATACGCCATGTCTGTCAGGTTGACAAAAAAGTCATGACTTAGCTGCCCCACTCGGTCGGTCAGTACACCTTCCGGCGCACCGCCATAATTGGTCCCAAGTACGCGCATACCACCCAGCAATACTGTCATTTCAGGGGCCGTGAGTCCCATCAATTGGGCACGGTCGAGCAGTAACTCTTCAGGCTGAACGGTGTAGTCTTTTTTCAGCCAGTTGCGGAATCCATCTGCAACCGGTTCTAGCACCTCAAACGAAGCCACATCAGTCTGCTCAAGCGTGGCATCACCACGGCCAGGAGCAAAGGGAACGTCGACGGGGACGCCAGCCGCTTTTGCGGCTTCTTCGATGCCTTGATTGCCTGCCAGCACGATGGTGTCGGCCAAACTAATCTGATGCTTCTGGGCTATATTGCTCAGCACGTTGACTACCTTCGCCAAACGCTCCGGCTCGTTCCCTTGCCAATCTTTTTGCGGCGCTAGGCAGATCCGCGCGCCGTTCGCCCCTCCTCGTTTATCAGATTGCCGATAAGTCCGCGCACTATCCCATGCGGTCGTCACTTTCTCTGCCAGTGTCAGGCCACTGTTGGCAATATCCGCTTTTACCGACGCGACGTCATAATCGGTGCGTCCTGCCGGTACAGGGTCTTGCCAAATCAAGTCTTCACTTGGCACATCTGGGCCGATGTAACGCGATTTAGGCCCCATGTCGCGGTGCGTAAGTTTGAACCAGGATTTAGCAAAGGCATCCGCTAACTGCTCGGGATGTTGATAAAAACGCTCCGCAATGCTGCGATAGGTTGGGTCCATTTTGAGTGCCATATCAGCATCCGTCATGATGGGATTACGACGAATAGAGGGGTCTTCCACATCGACAGGTTTATCTTCTTCTTTGATGTCGATGGGTTCCCACTGCCACGCACCCGCTGGGCTTTTCTTCAATTCCCACTCGTAGTTAAACAACAGATAAAAGTAGCCGTTATCCCATTGCGTGGGATGGGTGGTCCACGCCCCTTCAATGCCACTGGTGACCGTATCGCGACCAATGCCACGCGCTTGATGGTTGTTCCACCCTAAGCCTTGCTCTTCAATCGCTGCACCTTCCGGCTCGGGGCCGAGCTGTTCCGCATCGCCATTGCCATGACACTTACCAACAGTATGGCCACCTGCGGTGAGTGCAACCGTTTCTTCATCGTTCATCGCCATACGCTCGAAGGTGACACGCATGTCTTGCGCGGTTTTAAGCGGATCGGGATTGCCATCCACCCCTTCTGGGTTGACATAAATCAGCCCCATCATCACCGCTGCCAATGGGTTTTCCAGATCGCGTTCACCAGAGTAGCGGCTGTTTTCAGCATCACTTGGCGCCAGCCATTCTTTCTCTGCGCCCCAGTAGGTATCTTTCTCAGGGTGCCAAATATCCTCGCGGCCAAATGCAAATCCATAGGGTTTTAAGCCCATCGATTCATACGCCATCGTCCCCGCCAGCAAAATTAAATCTGCCCAGCTTATTTTGTTGCCATATTTTTTCTTAATCGGCCACAACAGGCGGCGGGCTTTATCGAGATTGGCGTTATCCGGCCATGAGTTTAAAGGCGCAAAACGCTGGTTACCGGTCGCACCGCCACCGCGGCCGTCGGCAATACGATAGCTCCCCGCGGAGTGCCATGCCATGCGGATCATCAAGCCGCCATAATGTCCCCAGTCGGCGGGCCACCAAGACTGACTCTCGGTCAGTAACGCTTTCACATCCTTTTTTAATGCATCGATATCGAGGGTTTTAAGCGCGGCCTGATAATCAAAATCATCATCAAAGGGGGAGGTTTTACTGTCATGTTGATGAAGAATGTCGAGGTTTAGCGCGTTTGGCCACCAGGTTTTGTGTGCCATCGCTTCCGAGGTTTTGCTGCCGTGCATGACAGGGCACTGGCCACCTGACGTTGAGCGTTGTTGAGACATTGCTTTCTCCTTGCTCTTATTGTTCGACAAGCTTTCTTCACAGCGAATCAGCTTGCGTATTGCGTTAATAGGCAATCAGGCGAAGTGTCTGATTGTCCCGACTAATACAACGTTAATAGGCATGAGACATCCGCGCTAATCTGTTTTGCCAATTACTGTGATTGCTGACACCAGAGTTACCAGTCAGCATACGCTTAATGCCACACCGCTAATGCATTGATAAATAGACACTCCTTTTCCTAACACCTTGTATGGCCACCAAAACACAATGGCAGCATGACTTCGTCAAATCGACGTCAAGAAAAAGGCATTATATTTCAGTGTGTAGCGATTAAACTCCATCCCCCACAGAGAATTGTCTTCATCGACTGATGGAAAATAAAACAAAGCAAGCTAGCCTAGTTTTGCAGGCAGAATTTTGTTGTTGCCCTAAGCGATTGAAGCTCATTCAATCACGATTCACATTGTCGCAATTAGGAACACAATTATGAACGCTTCAGATGCACAAAACCTGACATCTCAATTTGATACTTGGTTGAATAGCCACCAAAGTTTGGTCTCTAACCAACAGCAACTGCAGCACAGCGCGCTCTTTGCGGTACCACGCGATGGCGACAGCTCAGTATCTGGTCAGAATACCATCGGTGCCGGTAAAAATGCGCAAACGGAATCAGCGCAAGGTAAGAAATTGGATGATGCCATTAGCGCTGGCAATCACAGTGAAATTGTTCGCTTGCTCACCGAGTCTACCGGTAATGCGGTATCGAGCATTTTAGGCTTAGCTCAAAGCCGCACCGGCTGGAATCCGCTGGACCCAGATAATGACAAGAATGCCGAAGGGTTTCAGGAGTTTGTGAGCTCCATTCTTAAAGTGCCTTTTTTTAATGTCACCCAATCAGAGCGCACCACGGTGCATTACGAAGAAGAGAACTACAACTCTCTGATTGATAAAGTCGTTGGCCTCTATGACGGGATCACTGAGCAAGATGTTCCGCTGATTAAAAACAGTATTGTGAACCTTGCCAAGGCGTGTACTAGCCGAGTGAATACCCAAAACACCAAAACCTTGTTTGTCCAAAACACCATGAACGCGACTGGGACGGACATTGTCGTCGGTATTCAGCAAACCTTTATGATGATGGAGCGCAGTCACAGCTCAGGTAAAGGTGCGCCTAAAGATCAGTACAAAACTGAGATCACTGTGAATGTGATGGAACTGACCTTTAAAGGTGGGCTGTGGAATGAAAGTGCGGCGGAGAAGCTCGCCGATAAATTTGTGAAAAGCTGGGATGACTGGCTGGATGGCACCACAACACCCGCTTCACCGAGCGCGGATCAAATTCAGTTCTGCTTTGGTCCGGCACATCGCGCACGTCAAAAACAAGAAGCGGACGCGATTAAGTAATCACACTCTGCTCCCTTTATCCAACGCGGGAGTATTGGCCCATCTGTAGGCAACACGGCAAGTCGATTGTTGGCTTGCCGTTTTTAATACGCCCACTCACGGTTTTGTAGTACCACACGATAACCGTCCAGATCTTCAAAGGTACGCCCGTCTTTATCCCAGTAGCTATTGTAACTCGGCACAGGTTTAAACCCAGCGGCTTCAATTTGTTGACACGCAGTCTGCCATGCAGCGTGATCCGACAAGTAAAAGACCAACAGGTTTTCCTGTGACGGGGCTGGACCGACATGGGTGCCGCGATGATGGGTAAATTCAAGGTGATAGTTATGATGTGGGTGACCAATAATGGCACCATCAAAATCATTATGGCCAGAAAACGTCGCCAATAGCTCAAACCCCAGCCCATCGCAATACATGTTGGTAATGTCGGCCAAATTGTCGGTGGGTCGTGCCACCCGCATCACGGTGTTTTTATCAATCATTGTGCTGGCTCCTCAGGGTCGCAATTCAATGTTTGCATCATGGTGATAGAGTCTGGGGTAAACCCCAGCGCGTGGTAAAACGCCTGCGCATCCTGATTAAACGTCATCACTTCTAGTTTAATCACAGTGGCATGATTGTCTTTCGCCCATTGGGTACAGGCCGCCATTAACGCTTTGCCCGCTCCGGTTCCACGCGCATCACGGTCAACCACAATGGTATTCACATGACACATGGGATCGTCGACCAGATGAGGGATGTGTTCAAACGACTCCAGCCTTGCCGACAAAAAGCCAATCACTTTGTTTTGATGCTCTGCCACCCAAAAGTACTTATCCGCTTCTTGCAGCGCTTGCTGCAAAAACGCCCGACCGCTTGGGCCAGGCGTTGCAAACAGATGCGGCGCATGTTGATGGTGCATGTCACCAATTTGTACATTCAGGGCGAAGATGGCATCCAAGTCCTCAACCGAGGCACGTCTCACTTGCATCCTTGTGTCCTTTAAATCCTTTTGTGTATTAGGCGATAAAAATCTGCCCTAATACATAACCGAGCGCACAAGCGCTCACCACGCCAATTAAGCCGACCGCCATAAATGAATGGTTGAAATACCATTTACCAATTTTGGTGGTGCCGGATGCATCGAAGTTCACGGTCGCAATATCAGAAGGATAGTTGGGAATAAAGAAGTACCCATACACGGCCGGCATAATACCGATAAGCAGCGCAGGATCGAGCCCTAACCCAAGACCCACCGGCAACATCATCCGTGCGGTCGCGGCTTGCGAATTAACAACCACTGACACGATAAACAAGGCAAGTGCAAAAGACCACGGATATTGAGTGACCATCTCCACAATTCCCGACTTAAATTGCGGCATCGCGTATTGGAAGTAAGTGTCTGACATCCAAGCAATCCCGAAGATAGCAATGGCCGCCACCATCCCAGATTTAAACACCACGCCATTCGGCACATTACGCGGATCTGTTTTGGTCGCCAGTAAGATGATCCCGCCAAAGCAGAGCATCATCATTTGAATAACCACCGACATGCTGATGGCCTTACTCTCCCCTGCCACTGTGCGGATCTCTGGCCACATCGCGATAATCACAATGGTGACGATGGCACCAATAAACAGCAATACCGCATTGCGGGCCGAACGAGGTAACACCTCATCAAGTGACGTCGCGGTGGTATTTTCGATTCGCTCACGCCATTCGGGGTCTTGTAAGCGCGCTTGGTAATCCGGATCGTCATCCAGCTCTTTGCCACGGCGCAAGCTGTACAGAGACATCAGCAAGGTACCAAACAAGGTGGCGGGGATAGTCACCAACAAAATCGAGACTAACGTAATGTCATGTTGAATATCGGCAAGCTGGGCAAGGTAATAGACCACGGCTGCAGAGATCGGCGAGGCTGTAATCGCGATTTGAGAGGCAACCGACGCCGCCGCCATTGGGCGCTCCGGACGAATACCATTTTTCAGCGCGACATCACCGATAATCGGCATAATGGAATACACCGCGTGACCAGTACCAAGCATAAAGGTCATGGCATAGGTGACAAACGGCGCAATCAAGGTGACGCGTTTTGGATTTTTACGCAATAATCGCTCAGCCACTTGCAGCATATACTTAAGGCCACCAGCCGCTTCCAAAATAGAGGCACAGGTGACGACCGCAAGAATAATCAGCATCACGGTCACTGGCGGTGACGTTGGCGGCATCTGGAAGATAAACACTTCAATGACCAAGCCAATCCCTGAGACCACGCCCAGCCCAATGCCTCCGTATCGGGAGCCGATATACAGCATTAGCAGTAAGAACAAGAACTCTAAATACAACATACCCTCACCTCTCTACCCGACTATGCAGGCTGTTTTTGTTATGCGTTTAGCCTAGAACTTGTGTCATGCCTGCCAAGTGGTGCCAATAGCCGTTGCAATCGTGGTTGAGCGGTTGCGGGTTATTGCCTGCTTGGTTAGCACGGAATTTGTCTACCCAGTGCAAGGTGTCAAGCGACAGTGGGCTTAACCGCACCACGTCCACCAGCCCTTGCATCGACGGTAAATCGTTAATGAGATTGGTGCACTGCCCGGACTGGGTTTGAATGCCGTTTAGCACAAATACGGCCTGACCCTCTTGTGATTCCGTTAACCGCCCATTGGGATAGTTGAGGCAGCACAGTTCGCAGTCATCTTTGGCACGGTTTTCTGAGCGCGCGGTAAAACAGCGTGCTGAATAAGCCAGTGGTAAGTAACCATAGCCAGTCACCTCCACCTCAAGCCGGTCGCGAATACCCAGTGCATCGCAGCCGTTTAACATATTCACCAGCCAGTCGCGCGAAAGTTCCACCGGCATCACCCAGCGCGTCATGCCAAGGTCAACAAATTGCTTCAGTGTTTGTGGGTTATAGCAATTGATGGCGGCCCCCACCACAAAGGGCTGCTGACGCTCACTTAAAAACTGCACCGCGCTCACGTCATTCGCTTCAATGCGAATATCATCATTGTCACAGTAGCGTTTTAGCATGGTCAGCTCTGAGGGCGCTTCAATCAGCGCCATGGTCGAGAGCACCACTTGTTTACCAGATTGGACCAGCTCACGTGCAAGCCCGATCCAGTCTTTGGTTTTCAGCTCTCGCCGCTTGGCACAGACAGTTTCACCGAGATAAATCACATCGGCTTGGCTGTCAGCCGCTGCTTGATAAAAGGCTTCAACCTCAGCCTTGGGCCAGTAATACAGGATCGGCCCGAGAGAAAATTGCATCATAATTCCTTATTGCCACTTGCGATGGTAAGCGCCTAAACTGGTTTGCACCCCTTCAGAAAGACTATCGAGCGAGTGCGCCCAATCCGGCGCAATATCAAACGCCTCGGGGTTTGCGATACAGCGATCAATCGCTTGACGCCATACCCGTGCAACTTGCTCCACATACGCAGGGCTGCGCTGACGACCTTCGATTTTGACCGATTTGATCCCGGCGCGATAAAGCTCAGGCAGGACACTTAAGGTGTTCAAACTGGTGGGTTCTTCCAGTGCGTGATAGCGGTTACCGTCGACACAAAAACGACCTTTGCAGAGAGTGGGATAACCCGCTTTTTCATCGGCTTGGTACCGATCAATCAATACCCCGTTTAAGCGCGACTCCAACCCTTGCTCAGTATCTTGCCAACGCACGAATGCCGCCGGTGAGCAAGCGCCCACGGTATTGGGCGATTGGCCGGTAAGATAAGACGATAAATAGCAGCGCCCTTCGGCCATAATGCACAAGCTGCCAAAGGCAAATACCTCTAAGTCGACATCGGTATCGCGTGCTAGCTGTTTAACCTGATGAATAGACAGCACCCGCGGCAATACCACTCGCTTAACGCCATATTGCTGCTGATAAAAGCGGATCGCCCCAGCGTTAGTGGCGGATGCTTGAACAGAAAGGTGTATATCCAAATCGGGGTAGGTGCTGGCGGCGTAATCTAAACAGGCCATATCGGCAAGGATCAGCGCATCGGCACCATTACCGGCGGCGCTATCAATCGCATATTGCCAGCGACGCCAACCATCAGGATGGGCAAAGGTATTAATGGCAACGTGCAAGTCTTTGCCGTGGTCATGTACATACTGACTGGCACGCTGCAATTTGCTGTCGGTAAAGTTCAGCCCCGCAAAATGGCGCGCATTGGTGTCATCTTTTAAGCCGACATACACCGCATCGGCGCCATGTTCGATCGCTTTTTTAACCGCCGGAATATTGCCCGCCGGACAAAGGAGCTCCATAACATTGCATTCCATTTTATGATTGTCCGGCTAAGATAAGGGCGTTGCCAATGTGGGGGGTTGATGTGTATCAAGCTCACTTCTCCATGATGACAAAAATCGCGATAAATGACGCTGTTGGCACAAAAACTCCTCTCATTTTTGACTCGGATCCAATGGCGTAGCATTCAACCTCGCTACTCTAGTGGCATTCAACCATTGGCACCAAAGGAAAGCCAAATGCTCGTTAACCCAATCACCCAACAACCCCTTAGTCTTCCAATGCCCCAACCAAACCTGATTACACCGGGGCTAAAAGCGATCACTCAATTACCACAAGGACTGCAAGCTCAGGTGCTAACGAAGGTCATGAATGCCGCTTTTGCGGTGCCGCTGGCAGAGGACGAGTTCGATTTTCTTGCTGGCCGCACTATTCGCATTGGTTTGCGCGATCTCAACGCCAATTGGTTCGTATCACTGAACGAAGACAACCAATTATTGGTACGTTTATCGGGGGAAGAAGACGCCAGTATCGAGGGAGATTGGTTAGCGTTTTTGAAAATGGCGACTCACTATTGCGATCCGGATACGCTGTTTTTCCAGCGCCAACTCAGTATCAGCGGTGATACCGAACTCGGACTGCATGTGAAAAACTTACTTGATAGCCTCGAAATCGACACCCTACCCAAACCCCTGGCACGCTCACTGACGTTAAGCCATCACTACCTCACTAAACTCGCGTTGTAGTGCACGAGCGGCTGGGGTTGCAGACGCCCAGTCGCCTATTATATAGTCTTATTTCCTTTCTTTAGCGGAGTCTGTGCCAATGAACAACTAACACTCATTACACCGTTTTTATATTCGGTATCTTGGGGTTAGTCGGTATTCATGGTCACTGGGCTTACGTTTTCTCTATTGCCAAACTGTCTCTACACAGGTTTTCTGTGTAGCACATACCGCCGCCCCTTTGTGTTGCTTTACATAAAGGAGGCCTTATGCCTTACCTTATTACACATGATCTGAGCGTGACACTGCCCGATGGGCGAGTCTTATTTGAGCCTGTCTCTATCACCTTTGAGCACGGCCCCATTGGCCTTGTGGGTGACAATGGCACCGGCAAATCACTACTCCTCGCTTTATTGGCAGGTCAAACGTTGCCATCTCCGCAAGGAATTCATTATTCAGGCCATGTACAACGCGATGGTGATATTGCTTACCTATCGCAACATATTACCGCGCCAAAGACACAAACATTGGCTGAAGTACTGGGCATTGCCGAACAGCTTCGTGCGTTGGCGGCTATTCAAGCTGGAAGCATCGACCCAACGCATTACGAGCGCGTAAATGATGACTGGGATATCGCTGAACGCTATCAAGCAACACTGACCCAGTTGGGTATTAATGCCGCTTTATCAGCGCCTTTGCATGTGCTTAGCGGTGGTCAATTGACGCTGCTGAGTTTATATCGCGTTTTTCACTCTCAAGCGCATATCGTATTACTCGATGAACCAAGTAATCATCTAGATCGCGCTGCACGACATAAGCTCGTAAGCTGGATCGAAAACTATCCTGGGTTAGTGATCACAGTGAGTCACGACCAACAACTACTTCGCCACATGCGAGCTATCTATGCTTTAACACCACAAGGTATCGCAAAATACACGGGCAACTATGACGAGTTCGTTCGCACGCAACGGCAAGAACAGGAAGCACTCATCGCGAAACGAACGCACCTGAATAAACAGCACAAACAGGTATTACGTCAACAGCAGCAAAGCGCTGAAAAGGCACAGAAGCGCGAATCAAAAGGTAAACGATTACGTAAAAAATCCAGTCAGGCAAAGTCGATTCTGGATGGACAAAAAGAAAGTGCGCAAGACGCTAAGTCTCGAGCGAAAACACAATTTTCTCAGCAACTTAAGCGTTACCAAAAGCAACTCGACGCGCTGGATACGCAGCTTCCGGAAAACAACCCAACGTTGTATATGCATCACTCCGAGCCAATGAAACGGCGACGACTTATAAAAGCCACCCAGTGTCAGTTGCCATTCGGACACCCTGAACCACTTGATTGGTCTGTCTACGCGGGAGAGCATTGGCTACTAACAGGGCAAAATGGGGTAGGAAAATCCACGTTACTGCGAACGTTAATGGGTCATCACGCGCCTGTTAGCGGCTCAATCGACGTTATCGGTGACTGTGTGTATTTAGATCAACACTTCTCACTACTGGATCCCAAACAAACACTGCTATCTTGTTTGCGCCATCATAGCGACTTGTCAGAGTCGGATGCTCGAACCTGCCTTGCTAGCTTAGGGTTACGTAGCGACCGCGTTTATCAAACGATTGATAATTTAAGCGGTGGCGAGAAGATGAAAGTGGCGATGTTAGCGGTATCTCACCAGCACGCCCAGCCACTATTACTGTTGGATGAGCCGGACAATCATCTCGACATCTCAGCCAAACACGCACTGGTCGACGCGCTTAATCATTATCAAGGTGCCTATATATTGGTCAGCCATGACGATGCCTTTATTGATGCGCTGCATCTGACCCATCAATGGGAGCTTGGATATCATGCTGCCAGCAGCTTGCCAAGTGATCAATAAAGTGGCGCACGACAGGCTGTTGATAACTAAGCGATAAATAGACCGCCCACAGTGCGCTGGGCGGTAAGCGATAATCGGTCAGCAAGGGTATCAATTCCTCTTGCTTCACATAGGGAAAGTGGCGCCCACCGTCGCCAACGTATCGGTGTGGCTTACTAATCCAAGCTCATTGCCCAGCGTGCTCACCCGCCAACCAAGGTTGCGTGAGTGAGACCGTCTGGGCATCAAAATCAATACAGGCTTGAGCCCCCAAAGGTATGGTTAACATCGGATGCGTATGGCAACTGTCAAAACCATCAACCACAGCGAGCGGCTGGCCATCGAGTATTTCTTCAAGAACGTCATAGGTTGAACGTCCCGTTCCTTTGTCATCAAACAGCTCGTGTTTACCAAGTAACACCGCGCCTACCGTATCAAACACCCCAGCCAGTTTTAGGTGTGCGAGTGAGCGCTCAACCGTGGCAATATCAAGCAAAGAGTCCTCAATCAGCAGAATATCGTCTGTTTCAATCGCTGGCATATAAGGCGTTCCCCAGATCCCATTCAGCGTATTGAGGTTGCCACCGATAATGCGCCCATTTACCTGACCTTTACCCATAAATTGCCATGCATTCTCATAGGTCGGTTTTGCCTCTGTCTGTTCGCCCCAATCAATCATGACATCCGTCCATTGGGCAGGCATCTTATAGGTCATCGGCAGCGTTACATTCTCAGTTGTTACGGCTCGAAACGCATCAAAGGTTTCATCAACCAGTGGCGGAAACTCCCCTAAAGACGCCACTAATGCTGGCCCATAAAACGTGATTAATCCCGTTTTGGCATAGATACCGAGCAGTAAAGCAGTGAGGTCCGAATAACCCACGATAATCTTAGGATCATCAGCCAAGGCGGCGTAATCGATGTAGGGAAGTAAAGCATTGCTGTTCATTCCACCAATCGTCGACATGATGCAGCGCACATTCGGATCACGGATCAGCTGGTTGAGCTCTTCCGCACGCGCCTTGATCGAGCCTGAGCGATAGTGATCCGATTGCCCTGTCAATGCCCCCGCCTTAAGATCAAAGCCTTGTGCGTTGACATAGTCCACCGCGCGTTCAAACCGTTGGGGCGCAAATACGGTGGCAGGAGATGATGGCGAGAAAAAGCCAACTGTCTCGCCTTTTTTAAGAGGAGGTGGCAGTAACATATTGTCTTCCTTGATATTTAATCTCCCCACCATTAAATCATCTGGACAAGACAGTCACAATATTCGCCGATCAATCGCTGTGAGGCGTACTGATAGTCTGACATTTTTTTGGATATTGCTGTTGCAACTGCCAAGCGGTGGCTACGCCGACGATACCGCCCCCAACGACCACAAAATCGTACGCCATTCGCTACTCCTTTCGTCACCCGTTAATCGGTCACGTCCAGAAAATAATACTGGCTAACGTCGCAAATAAAACCAAAAGATTCAAAAAGATGATGAGCGGCATGGTTGCTTTGATGGGTTTGTAGCAATAAGCAAGCGGCTTGGCGGGCACGAGCCTCCTTGAGAGCGTGCGAGATTAATGCCCGTGCGATACCTTGTCGCCGTGAATCCGGCTGCACGTACAAATCGTTAATAATTAAGCCACGGCGTGCCCTCGCTAGCGAATATAAAGGCGTTAGGTGGATAAATCCCACCAAGGATGATTGGCGAGAAGCGATCAGTATACACGTATCTTGCTCACGCAACCGCTGCTCAGTATACGCCCTTGTTTGACTGAGCGGCGGACGAATCGCAAGCCAGCGCTGATATTGGTCAAATAACACGGTGAGGGCATCTAGATCATTTAACTCCGCTTTCGCTATATGCAACATTCTTTCTCTACCGCAGCGCTATGGTTACTTTTCAGTGTAAGCGCCATCACGACGTTCTGCTGCCAACACCTCAACAGACGAGCATAGAGAGCAAAATATATTTCTTCACACTACGTTGAAATCGCCCACAGTATCTGGGTTGATATGAACACCAACATAAAAAGTTATAGTGCATAAAGTGCGATAAATAAGGCGGCTAAACGCCGCCTCAGTATATGCCGACCCCTGCAAGGATATAGAAGAATCGTTTGGCTAGGTCCGTGTTGCGTCGTGTTCTGATTACGCCAATGAGCGGGTGCGATACCACTTTACTGTAACAGGTGCGAGCTCTTTTAACGCGTTACGCACCATGACAAATGGTACTTTGATGAAGTAGAACGACATCAATACCATCATCATAGGATCTGCATAAACCGCATAATCCGACCAAGGTGAATGCGCCACTAACCAAGCACCTAAAAAGCCTAAGGTGACCGCCAGACTTAACAAGGTATCCATTTGCCACTGGCGCGATTCCGCCTCCACCAACTGGCTTTGCCCTGCTTGGTTTTTGCGTGCAATCATCCACCATCCGTAACCACAACCCACTACGTTGACAATACCAAACAGCACCGCCAATGAAGGGTTAACCGCACGCCCACCCTCGACTAAGGACGAGACTGCTTCATACAGAGAATAACTTACCAGCAGCAAAATCACGGCGCCTTTAATGGCGACAACGAGCGGTGTCAGCAGCGCACGTGTGATCGGCCGTGCGTAACGCGAGTGGACATACCACGACGCGCCCAGTGACAACAAAGTTAACACTAGACTAATCAACGAGTAGATACCGTCGAACATAATCACTAAAGAGCCAGCAATCCATCCAACGGCAAGGCCGGCGATGGCAAACCCCAATGCGAGAAGGGCCGAAAACACTAATACTGACTTTTCATTGATCACGTTTTGAGAAGACATAAAACACCAAAAGTAGAAAACACGCACATATTCTTGGTGCGACTGCGCCGCTTTACAAACACGAACTTGCTGACATTTTCACCTCCCTGCTAAGGGAAAATTAAAGTCGTTTTATTTCAATAGTTTATGCATAAAAATAACTGTCAATATTTCTGACAGTGAGTGTTCTAAACAAATTTTAGTTATGAGATAGCGCTAAATCGCATTTTGCTTGCATATAACTTTTACGCATACTAAATCTAAATTTAGATTCTTTATGGACTAAAAAGATGAGAAAAGGCGTGTTAATCGCGGCAATTAGCTTGCAGCTTTTCCTCGCGATGACCAGCACAGGATGGTGGCAGTTTGGTGCGGCACTCAGTGCGTTTCTGTTGGTCGCGGTATTACGTTTGCCTCAGGACACGCCGCATGAGTGAACCTGAGGCAACGACGGAGACTAGGCAGCTAGCAGCAGCCAAGCAAGCGATGTACAGGAGATAACCACCCACAGTGCGACACCAAACAGTAAGGGTTTGGGGCCTGCCGTGCGTAGCTGGGTGACAGAAATACTGCAGCCGATTAAGAATAAACACACCACTAATACTTGCTTTGAGATGGCGAAAATCATCTCATAGATGGGTTGCGCTTGGACAAAAACATCACTGATACCAATCGCTAGACAATAAAAAACGATAAAGTAAGGAATCGTGATTTTTTTAGCGTGGCTGCGAAACATGAGTGCGCTAACAAACGCCACAGGCACAATCCATAATGCGCGCGCAAGTTTGAGGGTGGTCGCAGTGGTTAGTGCTTGCTCACCATAAGCGGACGCCGCACCCACCACTGATGATGTATCATGAATCGCGATCGCCGCCCAGGTTCCAAACGTGTGCTGATCTAAGCCCAGTGCATGTCCTACCATGGGAAACACAAACAGCGCCAATGAATTCAACACAAACACCGTGCCTAACGCGAGACCAATTTGTTTATCATCCGCATTGATAGCGGGCGAAACAGCTGCGATTGCACTGCCGCCACAAATCGCAGTGCCTGAGGCAATCAGGTGACCAGTCTTTTTATCCAGCCCCATAAGTTTGCCCAGTAATGTGCCAAAAATCAGCGTGCCTGCAATGGTGGCAATAATCAGCCCTATCCCATCGCCTGTCACGGCGAGCGCCTCTTGCAGCGGGATACCAAACCCCAGACCCACAATCGAATAAGCCAGTAACTTTTTGGTGATTTTCGTGAGCGGAATTGCACTTGGCACCCAGCCTAGGGAGGTCAGCAAAAAACCCAATACCAATGCAATCGGCGAGCTCACCCAAGGGGTTAAACAGGCTAACACAGCCAATGAAAAAGGAAGATAACGCGTGTATGCGGTCATAATGATGCTCGGTGAAATTCAGTGACGGCATTGTAGCGCTCAGTGATTGTTCAGAAAATCTTAAACTTTTTAACCTGGGTTAAGTTTTGCTTAATATGTATTGCAAGGCATTGAAAAACAATCATCGAGGCGCACATTTAGAAATCAAACAAGTAATTGGTAATGCTATCACTCAGCCATTGGATCCCAGGATGCTCGGCCATCCCTGAGGCGGTGAATAGGCAGTAGTCTTCTTGGGTTAAGCCATAGGTGTGTTTGATCACCGCTAAGCGCTGTTCTCGTAAGTATTGCCGGATCAGCGGCTCAGGCAACACGCCCCACGCTTCTTCTTGTAAGATGGTATTGAGCATATATTCAAAGCTCGAAAAGCCAATATAACGGCGTGAGAAAGGCTGCAGCTCGGGATTGTCTTTTTCATTGAGATAGACCATTACCGCTTGCATGGCATTACGCAGTTGATCATCACTGACCCGACGCAGTCGACTCAACGGGTGCTCGCTGTTGCACACCGACATCATGCGAATTTTACCCAACGGCTGATAGTTGATGCGCGGATCGTCAATGCGCTCGTAGTCCACTCCAAACGCAAAGTCGACTTGTTGGGTTTCAACCAAATTGGCCAAATCACCGCTCGAGGCCAAGACTAGGTTGAAGGACGTCGCCGTAAAGCGCTTATTGAGCTGATGCGCCCAGTCCTGCCAAAGCTGATCGGGGATCGCATCATCACGCGCGATCCACACTTCGGCATTAAAGCCCGCGTTCGCTTGCTCGCACGTACGACGAATGCGGGCCGCGGTGACCGATATACTCTCGAAATCTTTGTACACAGCTTTGCCGATTTCCGACAGTGTTAGACGGTTACCGGTGCGATCGAACAATTCGGCGTTGAGTGATTGTTCTAGCGCTTTAATCGCCATGCTCAACCGTGAACGATTCACATCCAGCTGACGTGCAGCTTCAGACACCGAGCCAGTCTCTGCGACTGCACAAAACGCATCAATTTGGGTTAGATTCATGCCGCCCTCCTCACGCTATCCTACCGGAGCGCGGCAAAGACACAAAGCGCTATTACCACTTGTCAGCGCTCTTTGACGTTCAGCGATTATGCATTATTATTAGCGACTTATTGCATATCAGAAGACGCTAAGCTCTCTGTGCTTGAGGCTAGACAAAATAAGAATCGTTTATTTGTGATAGAAGATAGATAGGGATAACGAAAGTGCTATGGTGCCCCGGGCCGGACTTGAACCGGCACAGCGCGAACGCCGAGGGATTTTAAATCCCTTGTGTCTACCAATTCCACCACCAGGGCAACGCAGTTATGCGTGGTAGCACCATAGTCCGCAGACTGCGCTGCGAACGTGGGTGTACTTTAATGAAATTTAACCCGAGGTCAATAGCCCTTTTATTCTTTTTGATTCAGATGGTTGAAAAGCAGACAGACTCAACAACCTGACGTCGCATATAACAGCTTATGTCGGGTTATGGGCAAATTGGTGTTTCGCCACCTTTTTGAGGAACCCTAAGTCCACCATGGTCGACATGTAGCTATGCGGCTTGCGCGTGACCTGATCTTGGATAAGCTGAATCATTCCGGCCTGACACCCTTGATCGTGATAGGTCTCAAGCACCTCATGCAGCGTCTTTTTATGGATGTCTTCGATCCAAAGCCCCGCCACATCGGCTCCCGCACCAAAGTGCAGCAATGCGATTTCTGGATCGCATTGATGCGCTACACCTACCGAATTATGCAATGCGACCATTTCATGAATCAGATCGGCCTGCTCCGCCGACAATCCTTGTTCCAATGCAAACGCTTGTGCAGCAATGGCGCCTTCGACTTCGAAGGTGTCTTGTTGGGCAACATAGTCGGTCAAGCCAATATCATGTAAGATTGCGCCAACAAAAAAGACTTCTTTATCAACACCTTGTTTTATTTTATGGTTCATCGCCAGACCAAACGCGTAGCTACGTAAGGAGTGGTTGACTAAAAATTCAGGGCTAAATTGTTTAACCAGTGCTAACGCCTGCTGACAGGCTTGGCTATCGGGGACAGTATAATGTGCCGGTGAAACATATGGCACGGCAGTACGCGTAATGGTCCGCTTCACTCTCTGCACTGCTCGGCTCATATCACTTTTGACAAATTGGCACACCATACAAGGCTTGGAGGGTCGAGGCTTAGTGCGTGTTAGCTTACGTGACATGACGTTTCCTGTGCTAGTGGGTGTTCCTGCTCGACCAACGGCACTGGCATGAACACACTATGTTAATGATTGCCTGACACTTTTGATGGCAGCAATCACAGTTGCATCCAAGTTATCACCATAGTCGTGTTTTTTGAAGCCAATGGCGACAGGGATCTGAGCCTCACTCAATTCTTTCGCAAGACGTTCAACCATCACCGCCATTTGCTCTTCGGTTTTATTGGCACAGAGCATGGTGTAGATATCTTCCCCTAATCGAGCGATATAGCCATCGTCATGTAAAACACCCTTGAGAATGGACACAAACAGAGTGGTCATTGCGGTATCTTTCAAATGCGTTGACTGGTTGCTCTGAGAAACATCAATAGCCACCACATGCACGGGCGTACCCACCGAACGGATATTGCTTTCTTCTTTTTCTAAATATAAAGACCAACCTAATCGATTAAGAAAACCGGTTTCATGATCTTTTAATTGTGAGGGTAAAAAACTCATTTGTTTTCGCGACAAGTCGATGTTTTGCAGCTCAAGCTGTAATAGCGTTGAAAGTAATTTAGAGACAAGCTCGATGGTTTCCAACCCGTCAGGCGGGATGCGATCGACCGGTTCGGTGTCTATCGCGCACAAGGTGCCAAATAAGTTACCATCCGAATAGCAAACAGGGATCCCAATATACGACTTAATATTCTCCGCTTGATAGATTGGCGCGTTCACATACGCGGGGACACTGTCAACGTCAGGCGCCCAGCGCGGTCCTTCACCCTGCACCATACGACTGCACATTGAATCGCTCCACGTGAGTGTGGTCAATTCATCGATACCGTATTTGCTCCCTTCTACCTGTAAGATGACCCATTGATCTTCATGCTTACGGGTCATCATCCACGTACCGTAGCCAAACTTTTTATTCAAATACTTGAGTGTATCGCGACTCGCTTTTTCAAAGTGCTCAAAAGGAATTTGATCTTGCGTGTTGATATGTAACACATCGCGCCTCTTACATTCATTGAATGATTTTTTCTTCCCGCAGATCGGTTTCGATTGCGGTCATCATTGCACTTATTTCGGTAAACACGGCTTTTACTTGTTCGAGATCGTGACTGCTTTTTTCGATAACTCGGAATAACTCGCTCAAACGCATCGCCCCACTTGATGCAGATGCACCTTTTGCCCCATGTGCAATGGCTCTTATTCTTTCATCGTCGGCCCCGACAATGGCCTGCTCAAGCGCATTGACATCCGCCGACACGCCGTCCCAAAACATGGACAGTATAGCGCGCTTCATTTCTTGGTCTGAGCTGCCAATGACTTTCTCGAGCTGACGGTCATCGATGAGTGCTTCGGTATGAGAGGCTTCTTCGCTGGTCTGAGTCAGCGTGGGCTCGCCCTCTCTTAACGCTCTTCCTCTAAGACGTAATGCCAACACGCGCTTGAGTGTCTCAAGCTCAACAGGTTTGGAAATATAATCATCCATCCCCGCTTGCAGGCAGTGATCCGCTTCTCCCACAAGTGCATTCGCGGTGATGGCAATAATTAAGGTACGCTCGCGATTATCTTCTGCCTCTAGCCGCCTTATCTCAGCCGCTAATTCAAAACCATCCATTTCAGGCATATGACAGTCTGTTAAGAGCATCGCGTACTCCCCTTGATGCCATTTCTCAAGTGCTTCTTTGCCGTCTGATGTCATTTCAAATGAATAACCAAGCTGTTTTAGCTGCTTAGCGAGGACAAGCTGGTTAGTTGGCTGATCTTCTGCACATAAAATGGTGCCACACACCTGTGCATCTAACTGACTGCTATAGGCAAAGGCATTGCTATATACCGCTTCATTCCAATCAACATCCGGGCTTTCAAGCCCGCACATCACTGCAGCGCCGAGCACAAACTCACTGGGTTTAAGGGGGTACCGGTTTAATCGATACGGCCCTGGATGCCGATAAGCATCGTTTCCACCAAAATCATTCCCCAACAACAGGCACCGCATACCTTGATGTCTTTGCAAAATACTTGCATCTGTTGTCACCGCAATCATAGTATCCGGATTCCAGTTGGCCGGCACCGTCGCCTTAGCATCCAGAATCTCGCCAGGACATAAGCTTTCAAGTAATGCTAAACAGGTATTTTTGAGCGGCTCATGGTCGATAAATACGACGAAAGAAAACGCGGAAAACGGATAACGCCGGCTGGTTTCATGAGTTTTGACGCTGCTAGGCGCAGGTACTCGCACTATAAACTCACTGCCTTTACCAAACTCACTCTCAACCGCAATATCGCCACCCATCATATCGACAAATGACTTGGAAATACTCAATCCTAGGCCCGTTCCGCCATATCGCCGAGTGGTGGAACTATCCGCTTGTGTAAAGGGTTTGAACAGTTTATCCATCTGCTCGTGCGTCATGCCGACGCCAGTATCTTGGATGCTCAATGTAAGCATCTGACTGTCATGACAATATGCTGTTTTGACAAAGACATGGCCTCCCTCTTTTTCTTTGCTGGTGAACTTAATGGCGTTCCCCAGTAAGTTAAGAAGAATTTGGCGTACTCGCACCGGGTCAACCAAGATAAAGTCAGGGGTAGCGTAGTCATGTGAGAAAAAGAGCTCGACGCCCTTTTGGTCAGCACTAATCCATAGTGCGTCTAAGGTTTTCTCAATTAAGTCGAGCACGTTAACATCGGTCGGATCGAGCTCCATCTGTCCTGATTCGATTTTGGAAAAGTCGAGAATATCGTTGATTATTTCAAGTAAAGAGAACGAAGAATCTCGAATCGTCGACACCATTTTGGATTGCTCTGGCTCCAGAGGCGTTTCTTTTAATAAGTCCACCATTCCAATCACACCATTCATGGGCGTTCTAATTTCATGGCTCATAGTGGCTAAAAAGCGAGATTTTGCCTCGTTGGCTTTTCTCGCCATGACCGATTCTTTCTCTAGCTTGGCTTGTGTCTGTCGCTCATGTGTAATGTCTAAATTGATGCCAAAGAGCATTTCTCGTCCCGACTGCTCATCTTTCACCACATTGCCCGCGGCTTTAATCCAACTGACCCTCTGAGTCTGAGGGTGGATCACGCGAAACTCGGCATTAAAGACATTGCTATCGTTTAGTGCTGTTTCGACTTCTTTGATCGCATGTTGACGGTCATCGGGGTGAAGGCATGCCTGCCAGACCTCGTAATTCACTGGCGCTTCAGGTGCAATCCCATATAGGCGATACATGTTAGCGTCCCACTTAAGCTCCCCCGTGGTAACATCCATTGACCAATTGCAAATCCCGCCTGCATCAGATGCTAGCTGCATACCGCGAAGCAACTCATCTCGCGCCCTTTTTGCTGAGAGCAGCTCGCCTTCTATCGCTTTGCGCTGACTAATATCTTCCAGCGCAGCAATGAAGTACTTGGTAGCACCATTTTCATCGAGCACTGTCGCGACCGATACCGTGGCCCACAGCACCTCTCCGTCTTGCTTAATATATTGTTTATCCATCGAAAACGATCGGTTCTCGCCCGAGGCAAGTTGAGTGACGTGTTTGATACTTGCTGATAAGTGGTCTGGATGAGTGATGTCTTGATAGCTTAATTGCAACAGCGCTTCTTGGTTATATCCGAGCAATTCACTCATTCTGTCATTGACCTCAATAAAGTTTCCCTCTAGGTCAACACGACATATACCCACTGCCGCCTGATCAAAAGCAGTTCTATAGATGACTTCTCTTTCTTTTAGCGCATCTTGAAGACGTTGTTCTCGCTGCTTAACGTCCTCCTCTACGGTGATATCTTTAATCACACCGACAAACCCCTGGGTATCGCCAAACCAGGTTTCGCCAACGGATACCTCAATGGGGAATTCACGCCCGGATTTATGCAAACCCTGTAGTTTTCGTGGTGTGCCAATCAGCTTTTTACTCCCTGTTAACTGATACTGACTTATAAATCCATCATGGTCAGCTTTATACTTATCTGGCATCAAAATAGAGACATTTTCTCCCACCAGCTCTTCACGGATTCGTCCAAATATAAGCTCCAATGAGCGGTTAACTTCAAGGATATTACCTCGCGTATCGATCACCACCATGCCATCAAGTGCAGTGTCAAACACCGTCCTCAAACGCCCTTCGGATTCTTGTAAGTCTTGCGTTCGGCGCTGTATTTCTTGTTCGAGTTTAAGTTTCGCCTCATCTTCTGCCTGTTTGAGGTCGGTAATGTCCGACTGCATCCCAATATAATGGGTTAACGAGCCCACTTCATCAAAGATGGGATCGAGGCGTAGATTATTATAAAAAAGCGTGCCGTCTTTTTTATAATTGCGCACGACGACGGAGCAAGATAAGGCATTTTTAAGGGCATAGCGGAGGCGATCAAACTCTGGCTGATCACGATCATCGGCCTGCAAAAAACGACAGTTTTTGCCCACCACTTCTTTCGAGCTATACCCTGTTAAGGTCTCAAACGCTTTATTGGCATAAATAATGGGGTAATCTGCAAGCCTAACATCAGAGACAATGATGCCTGTTGCCGTCGCTTCGATAGCGCGACTTTGAATATCCAACTGGAAGCGCTGCTCTTCCGTTTCTCTGATTAAGCTTTCTCGCTCGCTCACCATATCACGCAGTTTGAGCAGTTCACTGGCCATGACCCCAACTTCATCGCCTCGGTCTCGCTGCGGTAGGGAAAAGTTATGCTCGCCCCGCGCCAATTTTCGCACCGCGGTACTCAGCTGCCCTAAAGGTTTGAAAACTTGTCGTGATACATAAAAGGCCAGCAGTACAATCAACGACAGCAGCGTGGCAGTCATGATAAACGAATTTTTATACAGATTATTGGGGGCAAGCAGCGCTTCTCCAACTTCGACGCGGATCATCGCTGACCAACCCAGTCCTGGATAATCATACGCACCTTCGGTATGAGCAAACCCCGTGACCTGATCCACTTGTTTTCGATAGTGTGTTGAGATGTTTGACCCCGTTAATCCAGCGACGGCTAATCTCGCCCCTTCGACACCATTCGTCGCCAAGTTTAATTTACCCAGAACTTGAAAGTCCCTTTGATACGTTGATTCATTTTGTCCTACAGGATCATAATCAACGATAATACGGCCCTGGCGGTCTAAGAGGGTTAATTCCGCACTAACGAGCCCGCGTTTGGCGAGTAAGTCGTAGCTTTCGGCCACAATGGATTCGACCGTAGAAAAATCGACCACATTGACCCATATACCGACAGGCCGATTCGCGGTATTACGGATCACAGACGCAAAAATCATGTCGTAAGAGGAAGCATTGGATCCGAAAATAAAACGCTCTGGCCCGGTTACATACGTACTATTCGGTTGTTCGGGGGCGAGGGTTTGGCCGTTAAGGATCTCATTAAACCAAACACTGTTCATAATTTGTGCTTTGGAAAGGTCAAGAGGCGCGAGCGATTTACCATGCTTATTTTGATTATTTATCGCCAGTAATTCGCCCTCCATACTTACTATCGCAATGCGACGGTAGACTTTGTAATTAGCGATTAACTCGTTAAGGTTTCTTACCGTATTGTCATTTACTTGGCGGTTACTCAGACTATCTGATTCAATACTTCCTAAAGACAAAGGAAACGCGCGTGCATCGTGATACCTTTCAAAAAGATTCCTTTCAATCAATCGAATCAGTAGTGCTGCTTCTCGCTCTATGTTAGTTAATGTGCTTTCTTGAAGCAGTTCGCGGCCTTTCCAAGAGACAACAGTAACGGATGCCAGCATTAAACCGCCCAGCATCAGCAAAATAATAGGTAGCTTCACAGAAAACTTCATTCACGATTCCCACGCTGAATACTGGCTGCACGCCAATCAAATACACTCAGTGGCTCTGGCTTGGCGTAAAAGTAGCCTTGCCCAATGTCACATCCCAGTGCTTTAACAAAGTCACACACCTCTTGATTCTCGATCCCCTCAGCCACCACGTTTACCCCGATTGCTTTTGCGAGTTGAATACTTTGTTCAACCACAGCCGCAGATTTTGTATTCGATAAACAATCAAGCACAAAGCGCTTGTCAACTTGAGCTCATCAAAAGGAATCGAATGCAGTTGGGCAATGGACGAGTAACCCGTGCCAAAATCATCGATAGACAATTTAAACTTCATCATTTTTAAGCGCAGCATTTGGGTATCAATGGTCGCCTGATCAGTGGTAAAAGCCGTCTCTGTTAGCTCGCAGATCACTTGTTCTGGACGCAATTGATATTGGGCGGTTGTTGCTTGTAACCACTGTGGAAAGTTTGCCGCCTCCAACACTTTGGCGGATATATTGAAGGCAAATGATAAATTGCCGATATCTTTTCCATACTGATTGATATCGCTGTAAGCACATTCAATGACGCGTTTGGTGAGGTCAGTGATGCTCTCAAGATGTTTTTCTGCGGTGGGGATAAACTGGTCGGGAAAAACCATGCTATCATCAGGTTTAAATAGGCGAGCCAAGACCTCAAACCCCTTGAGGCGACCAGAGGACAAGGAAATTTGCGGCTGGAAAAACGCGCTTAACCCTCCTTTATCTATGTATCCTTTGAGTAACTTGGCAGTGAGCGGCGGTAGTGAGTGCGGCGCGTGGTTAGCCTCTATGTCTAGTTCACGCTCACTGGCGCTCAGCAGTCGTTTGACTGTTGCAAATGAAAGCGGTTTGGCGACACATTCGATGATATTCAGTTGATAAAGGCGCGCCAAATTGGCGGTTGAGGCCAGCACTTCCTCCTCCTCGCCACTCATTAATATTATGGCGCCTGGGTAGGCTTGCGCATCCAAAAACTTGAGTACCTCAAACCCATCTTCGACCGGCATATTGAGATCGCAGAACACGCACCGGATCGAATGTGAGCTCAGGATCTTTCTCGCTTCCCGCCCATTTTCGGCCTGATAAATTCTAGTGAAACCAAGGTTTTGAAGACATAGCGCCAGTGTGTGCCGAACCACTTGCTGATCATCAACAACTAATATTCCCTGTTGGAAGTCACTCACTCACGGCCCCTCTTCGCCCTTTAGAAAAGCAAACGCCTCAAGGTTTACCACCTCGTGCCTACTTTAGTACTATAGACCAACCATAACGGGTGCACTTGAGTGACAATCGACCTATACGACTAAAGTCTAGTGACGTGTGAAAAAGGGTAAGAGAAGGACGTTGAGCGTATATTCACTCGCCGATGTCGTTGAGAACCGCTTTCACGAACGGTGCTTTATGTTTTACGTAGCTGTCTTGTTCGTGAACGCCTGCTTTTAAAATGTTGCGCTTTTTTTCTTCGTACTCGGCGCGCACATCAGGGTTATCGAGCAAATACTGTTTGTATGCAATTTGACGATGATGTTCATCACTGTCTTTTTCAATCACGTGAGCATGAATCAAAAACCGCTCACCTTGATAGGTTACGGAGGCGTCTTTACGAGGGCGGTGTTCGGGAAACGGCTGCTTACTGTGCTGATCTTGAAAGCCTAGCGCGTAAAGATGGGTAATTGCGTTTTCTCGCTCTCCTGAGAAATAAAGAATAGATAAATCAATGATCCCTTTGCCACCGACTTTGGCTGATGTTGAACCAAAATGCAGTACCTCAATACGAGGTGTCGAGATATGGTCAGACAAGGCTTGGGCAACGTCTAAGTAAATAGGACGCCAAGGAGAGAAACTGGCGTCAACTAATTGGTAGGGCTCGAGTGTGATCATGTGGCACCTAAGGTAAAAAAGAATGCTGGTAAACACGAGTGAGTCGGCATGAGCGACACATTGACTCAAGTTAGTTGGCTATCGTACCAGCAGTTCCCATGCAAACAAATCACACCACCTTACTAGACGCCTTCCGCAAGCTTAGGGTTAGAACCGTATTGATTGTTATTTTGATCCCCTTCCAATGCACAAAGCACCAGCAGCGCAATCATCCCGATAATAGGAATGAATGAAATCAGCAGCCACCATGCAGAACGTCCCGTGTCATGCAAGCGCCTTGATGTAACGGCTAAGGTTGGCAGTAGTACCGCCAATGAGTACACAATGCTCAGCAACACCAGCCCCGTCGCTTCAGCGACAATGTTTAGCGCCAAGGAGATGCAAAAGTTAACCAGAAAGAACATCCAATACTCTCGACGATGGGCGCGCCCTGAAAAAGTGACATAATTGCGCAGCACTTTTAAATACCATTCCATACGTAACCCTATTTTTAGTTGAAAGAAGTGTTCGCACGTATCATAGAACGGACTATCGAGTCAGTACTATTTCAGTGATAAGACATCCGACCGCTTTATCATCAGCTTGAGAAGCTTATCACTGATTCGCCACGTAATAGAAAGTTAACGGCAGCTAGCTTTGCAAACCCGCGGCATGCATCAAAAGCTTAAATAGCCAAGAAATAACCCCCAGTGCCGCCACACTGGCTATCCAGATCACGATTAACCAGAGCCAGCGCTGCCAAGCAGGTTTTGTCATATCAGCCATTAGTGGTACGCCTCATCCGGATTTACCTTGCCACTAAAGACGCGGTAGCTCCAATAGGTGTACATCAAAATAACTGGAATGATAAACACCGCGCCAACCAGCATAAATTGCAAGCTTTGTTGTGGTGAGGCAGCCTGCCAAATCGTGATCTTGGGTGGAATGATATGCGGCCAAATGCTGATGCCGAGGCCAATAAATCCGAGCAAAGTGACACACAACGCCATGATAAATGGACGGTGATGAGCGTGATCAGGACGGGTACGCCAAAGGCGTAGCAAACAAAAAACCGTCAATAAAGGAACCGGAGAGAGCATTAGCAAATTTGGCAAACTAAACCAACGGTCGGCAATCCCCGGATAGGCGAGTGGTGTCCAAACACTGACTATCGCGATACTTACCGCCATCAACATGACGAGTCGACGACTAAGGTGGTACATACGCATTTGCAACGCATGCTCGGTTTTCATGATCAGCCAAGTAGCACCCAGTAAACCGTACGCAATGATCAAGCCTATCCCGCAGAAGATAGGAAACGGTGCCAACCAATCGAGTCCACCGCCGGCAAAAGCGCGTCCCTCGACAGGAAAGCCTTCAATCACCGCGCCTACAGTCACCCCTTGGAAAAAGGTGGCAAAAATCGACCCCGCCATAAAAGCGGTATCCCAAAAGCCATGATGGCCGGGTAACGCCTTGAACCGGAACTCAAACGCCACGCCGCGAAAAATAAGCGCTACCAACATTAGGGTGAGAGGGATCGTTAACGCATCGACAATCACCGCATACGCCAAAGGAAAAGCACCAAATAGTGCCGCCCCACCAAGGACTAACCAGGTTTCATTGCCATCCCAGACTGGAGCGACACTGTTAACCATCAAGTCGCGCTCTTCGCGTTGAGTGACAAACGGCATCAGAATACCGATCCCTAAATCAAATCCGTCCATCACGATATACATTAAGGTGGCAAACACGATGATGCCAAACCAAATCATTGCTAAATCCATGTTTCCCCCTTACACACGGCCAGAGACAGTTAACGGTTCATGCGGCGTGTCATCGTGCTGATCCGGCCCTAGTTTAATTTGATGGATCATATAGATGTACCCCAACCCAAAGACCAAGCCGTACACCACAAAGAAACTGATCAAGCTAATACTCATATGCAAATCGCCGTGGGCAGACACCGCATCTTGGGTGCGTAAAAGGCCATGTACGACCCAAGGCTGGCGCCCTACCTCAGTGGTTACCCAGCCAGCAAGAATCGCGACCAAACCTGCGGGTCCCATATAGAAAGCAAAACGGAGCAGCCCTTGATGTTCATAAAGGCGACCTTTATAACGCTGCCACGCCGCCACTAGCCCAAGTGTGATCATCAATAACCCTAAGCCCACCATCAAACGAAACGCCCAGAAGACCACAGGCGAATTGGGTCTGTCTTCCGCAGGGAATTCGTTTAGCGCTGGGATTTGCTCGGTCAAACTATGTTTTAAGATCAGACTCCCCAAATAGGGAATTTCTACTTTGTAGCGAGTGGTTTCCGCTTCCATATCCGGTAAGCCAAATAAAATAAGCGGCGTGGGCTCACCATGGCTGTTATCCCAATGCCCTTCCATCGCTGCTATTTTGGCAGGTTGATACTCCAAGGTGTTCAGGCCATGCAAGTCACCAATAAACGCTTGAATAGGCGCGGTGAATAACAGCATCCACATCGACATCGAAAACATCCGCTTCACGGCTGGGCTGCGCAGCCCTTTAAGCAGGTGCCACGCCGCCGACGCGCCAACAAATAAGGCACTGGATAAAAACGCCGCGACGACCATATGCGCCAAGCGATAAGGGAAAGAGGGATTAAAGACCACCGCGAACCAATCCACAGGCACCACTTGACCATTAACCACTTCATGCCCTTGTGGGGTGTGCATCCAACTGTTGGAGGCTAAAATCCAGAAGGCAGAGATCACCGTCCCCAGCGCCACCATAGACGTGGCGAAAAAGTGCAAGCGATCACCGACACGTTGCCAACCAAACAGCATGACGCCGAGAAAGCCGGCTTCTAAAAAGAAAGCGGTGAGTACCTCATAAGTCAGAAGGGGGCCAGTGATACTGCCCGCAAACTCGGAAAAGCCACTCCAGTTGGTGCCAAATTGGTATGCCATCACCAACCCAGACACCACGCCCATCCCAAAGTTGACCGCAAAAATTTTCGACCAGAAAAGATAAAGGGTTTTGTACTCCTGCTCGCGAGTTTTAAGCCATAGCCCCTCAAGCACCGCAAGGTAGCAGGCAAGGCCGATCGTAATCGCAGGAAAGATAATGTGAAAAGAAACCGTAAACGCGAATTGAATACGGGCCAACATAAAGGCATCAAGACCAAACATACGTGAAGTCCACTTTAGTAATTAGACCAACGCGCATGGTAGAAGCCCATTATTAATGTGCCCATATACAGACGGTTCAGATTAACCTATAACAGCCTACTGACTACCGTGTTATAGTCTGAGCGGCCCAATAGACTGAAGGGGGTAAAGGTGTCTAAATATCAGAAGCTTAGTGAACAGATTAAACAGCAGATTCAAGCTGGCATTTGGCACGTGGGAGAAAAGCTTCCCTCGCTGAGAAAACAGGCCGCCTATTCAGGTCTGAGCATGATGACAGTGCTCCAAGCCTATCAACAGCTAGAAAGCCAAGGGTGGATAGTTTCACAGCCCCGTTCAGGCTATCGTGTCGCTCCTCATGCCGCACTTAGCCAAAACCGAACGGATACAGCCCTCCATCCTGCTGAATCGGTCGATATTAATGACTATATTTTCGATGTCTTGCAAGCCAGTCGCTCTCCCGGCGTGGCAAGCTATGGGCATGCCTATGTCGATCCCCTGCTCGCCCCTCGCCATCAAGTAAATCGATCGCTCACCACTGCCGTGCGCTTTATGTCGATTCATAGCGTGGTCGATAATCTCCCGCCGGGTAATGCGCAACTGAGACACCTGATTGCCCAACGCTATGCAGCGCAGGGCATGCAAATCTCACCCGATGAGATAGTAATCACAGCAGGCGGATTGGATGCGTTAAATCTTAGCTTGCGTGCGGTCACGCAATCTGGCGATTGGGTCGCAGTCGAAAGCCCCGCGTTTTACGGCGCGTTGCAAGCCCTTGAAAATCGCGGACTCAAAGCGATGGCAATCCGAACACATCCCACAGAGGGGATTGACATCGATGCACTTGAACGCGCCTTGCAAACACACCCAATTCGCGCTTGCTGGTTGATGAGCAATCATCAAAATCCGTTGGGGTACTCACTGTCAGATGAAAAGAAGGCGCGTCTTGCCGAACTCGTCAAGCGCTATCAGGTGTACTTAATCGAGGACGATGTCTATAGCGAACTCTATGATGGGGAACACAAACCGAAGCCCATTAAAGCGTTTGATAACAGCGGCCATGTTTTGCACTGCTCGTCTTTTTCAAAAACCTTGGCCGATGCGTTTCGCCTCGGTTGGGTAGCCGCTGGCGATCAAGCCCAGAAACTACAAAAGCTGCAGCTAATGAGCACGGTGACCACCAGCGTCCCCATTCAACTTGCTGTAGCCCACTACCTGCATAACCGAAACTATGAACATCACTTAAAGCAGCTTCGCCACACGCTTGCCGAGCGAAAGCGAGCGACGTGTCAGTTCCTTGTCGATCACTTGCCCCAAGCTGTGGAAGTCGTTAACAGCCCAGGCGGATACTTTTTATGGATAATCTTGCCCAAAGGCAGTGATACTACTGCCCTATACCACCTTGCGCTCAAACATCATATCAGTATCGCACCAGGGAACATGTTTACGACACACGCACAGTTTGCCCATTGCTTTCGACTCAATGCCTCTTACCCACTCGATCATGCTCACCAAAATGCGCTGGCCACCTTATGTGATTTGATTGCACAGCACATTCAAGCCTTGGTAAGGCACTAAGATTGGTTGAGTAACCAAGTAAGGATGGCTTTCCGCGAGGTAGGGGTCGCCTGCTGATACCAATAACCCATCATCTGCAAAGCCTGACTTTGAGTGGTCGGCACTACACCGCTTCCGTCACGATGCGCAAACGCCCAATCCGCAAAAGCGCTGCGTTCAGAGTCAGTCGCTTGCTGATACCAGTAGTCCACCATTTCTTCTGGTTTCTCTTTTGTGTCTTTCACTGAGATTGGCTGACTCGCGGATACAGCGGACTGGCTTTGTTGCCCTAAAACACGCGACGCCTCATCATTGGCCGCCATAAAGTAAGCGTTGGGAATCGACAATTGCACCCGATTTCCGCCCCCAGCACTATTGAAGGTATAGGTAACCTGTGGTTCAGACCAATTGTTGGCAATGTCTGGGGAGAACGGAAATGATACATATTGCGTCGTCACACAGTGCTCCGTGCACGTTTCTGACGTTACTTGAGTATTTTCAAGCGGCAGCGTCTCACCATTGATGGTGACGGTTTCATACTCTTGATAATTCTTAAAATACGAGATTTCAGTCATCAATTTGGAAGGAGCCACGTCGGGGCCTGCTGACTTATCAACGGGATAATTCGCCACATAATTCGCACTTGCTTTAACGACATTCGCCCCAGACAAGACCTGAATGTCTGGCGTGATCGATTTCGTCACCACCTGCACATAGTGGCGACGCTCTTTCACTGAACTCGCAACATCATCAAACTGACTCGACGAATCAAAGCTAGTACAACCGACAATAAGTAGACAACTCGATGCGGTCACAAGACGGAAAGTTGCTTTCATACAGCCCCCTTACAGGAAGTTAAAAAAACCGGCCATCCTGGCCGGCAAAAAAGAATAGAAAGGCAAAGTGTTACTGTTAAAAGTTATATTCGATACCTAGACGGGCAAACGCTTTTTTGTCCTCTAGATTGCCCGCATCGTGCTGGCCAATACGAAGATAAGGCAAGAAACCATTCTTCGAGTACATTAGCTGGCCGGCAATCACTGAATCACTATCATCGACATCGGCATTGTTGTCTAAATCAGAATCGCCATTTGCAGCATAACCTAAGCGGTAACCCCACGGACCATTCCAGTACTCACCAACCACTGAGATTTGATCTTGCTCTGCCTCAGTCCCCTTGTTAGCTCCCGCGGTGTTGTACACGCCATCATTATATTTGTAAGCGGCAGACACCTTAAAGCCACCTGGAAGTGGAATTTCAACCCCAGCTAAATACGCCTTGGTATCAATGTCACCCTCATAATTAGAGTTATATTCGTACCCACCATGGAGGGTAAATGCATCCGCTAACGTATAGTGTGCCGCGGCCCCAAAGTGATTTGAGCCTTTGACATCTTTATCGCCACGTCCCACTGACACGTCAAAACTAAAGCCACTGAAATCTGGTGAGTCATAACGCGCAATATCGCCTTTACGATCATAATGCGACTTCGTGTCCGCCCCCCAGTCAAAAACGCGGCCTAACCCTGGGTTAGAATAGGGCCAATCGACCACTTCATACATTGGTGTCAACATACGACCAAAACGCACTTGGCCCCAGTCTCCTTTCATACCAATGAAAGTATCACGATTACCCAATGTCGCGCCTGTTCCATCTTCACCGACATACCCTGACTCAATTTGCATGAAGATATAAACGTCGTCATTAAACGCCTTACCGGCTCGAACCCCGACGCGAGACTCATTTTCATAGTCGTAACCGTTACCATCTTCTTGGTTGAAGGCTGAAATAGCCGCAACACCATAAAGGTCAACATTGTAGTCAGTTAAAACACCAACCACACCTTCGTGGTCGGCGGCCATTGCGCCAGTTGATCCTAATGCAACCACTGCACTAATAAGCGAACGCTTAAAAATCTTATTCATGAAAGACTCCTGCTATCTGCAAGATACGGGCTTTGCCTCGTTGATTTATTAAGTTTTATCGAGTGCAAAACCGATTTGAAAGCTGAGAAACGTATTTCAGCTTTCCCCCGCTGCTTACACATTTCGTGTAACCACACCTTCAGACTAATTACGCAAAGAAAAATATCAATCACGACTTAATTTTTAATGCAAATAATATGAACTAGAGCATGTTTTTGACCGTTTTATGACATAGATCTTATCCGCCAAAAAACAAAAACCTTTAAAAACAATACTTTAAATAAAAACCCCAAAGTCACAGCACCCACAGGCAAGTACTTTCATGCAAATAATATGAAATGAATATCATAAAACATGGATAGAAAATCACGTCAAAAACGACAAAAACCATACAACTTATTTTTATTACGAAATTAACGAGAAGGAAATGGATAAGGAAAGGTCTTTTTTTACATAAAAAAGGTTTTTTTATCGTCAAAAACGGCAAAAAAACGCATGAAATTTAGGAGTTATGTAATTTTGTTATGAAAAATAACTACGACTTAAACTATGTTTTCGTCATCGGTATTCCCCCGCGACAAAGCCTTGTCTCGCGATTGAGGGCTTTTTGCATCACCGCACAACGATCGCTGTTGCATATTGAGCCGTACTCGCCGTTATAGAAAAACTGATGCGCATCAAAAGTTAGGTTGACCTGTCATTCAATCAACAGATTCGCGTGATAAATTAGTCAATGAAGCGTTAAGCGCCCCCCATAGCGCAACACACCACCACGCCATGGCGAAAAAGGATCCCGGCATCAATGAAAGGACTACGTTGGTTTTTACCTCTTGTTATTCTCGGTCTTGGCTATCTTGGCTATACCGCCATCGCGGCAACAGAGACAGCTACTCAAGAAAATGCTGCGTCCCCGCCCCCACCGATTGTTGAGACACGCGTTGTTCACCCAACTCAACATCAAGTGGTTTTACGGGCGCACGGTGAAGTCACCCCTGTAGAGACCACACAGCTTTCTGCCCAAGTGTCCGGTGAAGTGGTCGCATGGCATCCAAATTTCGTTGCTGGCGGCATTGTAAAACGTGGTGATGTGCTGTTTTCAATTGAGCCTGATAACTATCAAGCCGCGGTACTGAGCGCCGAAGCCGACCTTGCCAGTGCAAAAGCGTCCTTGATAGAAGAACAAGCCCAGGCGGCGGTGGCACAACGTCAGGCCAAAAGCCTTCCATCCTCACAAGTCACCGATCTCTACTTACGCAAGCCACAAGTACTCAGTGCAAAAGCCCGCGTAAAATCGGCACAAGCGGCGTTAAAGCGCGCACAACGCGACTTAGAAAACTGCCAAGTGACCGCCCCTTACGATGCGCTCGTCGTGTCGCGAGACGTCGGGGTTGGGCAGTACATCAACGCAGGAAGCCCGGTGGGGGTACTTAATAGCATCGAGGCTGCGGAAGTGCATTTGCCTATTGCTGGCTTCGACACACTCTTTCTCCCTACACCATTAGCGGGGATCGAGGTTCAGCTTACCCGCAACGGCAGCGAACCGACTCAACGCCAAGCACGGCTCGTGCGCGATCTAGGCATCGTGGAGCAAAGCACCCGCATGATGCGAGTTGTGGTGCGCCTTGATGATCCTTACGGCACCCAATCGGCTAAACCTGCCCTACCCTTTGGCAGTTATATCGAGGCGACTTTCAAAGGGGCAACGTTGGAGAACGTCTTTAAGCTTCCGCAATCCTTGATGAACAATCGCCAAGTTTGGGTCGTCGATCAAGCAGGAAAGCTCACCCCGCGTACACTGCGCGTGGTGAGAACGGAAGGCCAGTATATCTACGCTGACCAAGGCTTAAGCGATGATGACCAAGTGGTTACCACGCTGCCTGAATTCCCCGAGCCTGGCATGACGGTTCGCGTGGCATCGCAGGTATCGCCGGAGGGTGAAAATGAATAATGCTGACACGCCAACGCGTGGGCTCATTGCCTATTTTGCCCACAATCCGGTTGCTGCAAACCTGATCATGGTGTTTGTACTCATCATGGGGGTTGCCAGTTACTTTTTCATTCAGCGACAGATGTTCCCTAACATCGAGATTAACTATATTCATATTACCGCTGACTATCCCGGCGCCTCCCCCCAAGAGGTAGAGGAGAGCATCTTAGTTAAAGTGGAGGAAGCCATTAAAGATGTCACCGGGATCGAATCGGTGGTTTCAACCGCGCGGCGCGGATTTGGTCAAGTAGAAATCGAAGTGGATGTTGGGGAAGATCTCAATCTCGTCCTGGACCGCGTAAAGCAAGAGGTCGATGCCCTCTCTAATCTCCCCGCGTCGATGGAACCGCTTAATGTCGCGCAAGTGGAGTTTCGCCAAACCGTCATTCAAATGGCAGTGGTAGGCAATAAGCCGCTCACTGAGCTAAAACGCGCGGCACAGGACATTGAAGACGAACTCCTCCAACTCAAGGACGTCACCTTGGTGGAGCTCAGTGCCCCTACCTACGAGATTGCCATCGAGGTAGCCCCCCGTATTCTGCGCAAGTATAACCTCACGCTTAATCAGGTGAGTGACGCCATTGCCCGCTATTCCGCCAACTTCTCTGCCGGTGAAGTACGTACCGACAGCGGTATGATTGCAATTCGCGTCGAGAACCAGCGTTATCGCGGTGATGAGTTTCGCCAGATCCCAATTAAAATCGGCCCCAATGGCAGTCGATTATTGCTGCAGGATATTGCCACCATCAAAGACGGGTTTACCGAAGGCGAGCGTTACTTTAAGTACTCGGGGCAGAACGCAATTTTTCTCTCGGTGAATGCAACCGCTAGCGAAAATATGGTGACCGTTGCCGACGCCGTCAAAGACTACATACAAGACAAAAACGCAGCGTTGCCCGCCGGGCTGGCACTCAAATCGGTGGTCGACATGACACACTACCTTAATGCCCGCCTTGATATGATGCTAAAAAACTTATTACAAGGGGCGGTATTGGTTGCGCTACTGCTGACATTGTTTTTGCGCTTTAAACTTGCCCTCTGGGTGCTTATCGGTTTGCCCGTATGCTTTCTTGGCGCGGTCATGCTAATGCCAGTGATTGGAGTCAGCATTAACATCGTTTCACTGTTTGCGTTCATTATGGTGTTGGGGATTGTCGTCGATGACGCGATCGTTATCGGCGAAAGTGTTTATACCGAAGTGGAGCACAAAGGTGGCGGCGTCAATAACGTTGTCGCCGGGGCGCAGCGTGTTGCCACCCCTGCCACGTTTGGCGTGCTCACCACCATTGCCGTTTTTGCACCTTTTATCATGTCGAGCGGCCCTGAACGCGCCTTTTTCTTTGGCATCGCATCAATCGTCATCTTGTGTCTCATCTTTAGCTTGGTAGAGTCGAAGCTTATTTTGCCCGCTCACTTGGCGCACACCCACTTTTCCACGCCCAAATCAAATAGCTTCCGCTCGCGTTTTAATCGGCAATTCCATCGCTTCGTCAATGGACCATACCGCCGCGCCGTCACCTTCGCGGTACATTGGCGCTGGTCGGCTTTCGCATTGTTTGTTGCCTTATTAGCTATCAGTATTTCGTTGGTGGTTGCCAGCCACGTGCGTATGGTGCCTACGCCCAAAGTCCCGCATGATTTTCCCAATATTCGCCTTGAGATGAACAATAACGCCTCGAGTGAGCAAACCATTGCCGCACTCAAAGCCATTGAAGGCATGGTCTACCGCGTCGATAACGCCACAGAAGCCGAGACGGGCCAAGCCATGGTGCAAGACACGCTCGTATTTAATGAAGAGCGAACCTCGGGACAACTGGTGATCCCTTTAGTCGATGATACATTGCGCCCCTTTACCACCTTCGAACTGTCGCGGCGCTGGCGTGAGGCGATGCCGGAGATCCCAGGAGTTAAAAAACTCACCATTCAAGATGACGTGAATGGTGGAGAACAAGGTGATGAGTTTGGCTTTCTCCTCTTTGGGCCCAACATCGACACACTCAATGCAGCCGGACGTGCTTTAATGTCGCGCCTTAACCAGCAAGCGGGTCTTTTCGATGTGTCCTCATCCATCGATTCAGGCAGTCAGGAAGTGCTCATTTCCCTCACGCCCGTGGCTCATGATCTGGGGCTGGATCTCACCACCATTGCTCAACAGGTAGGAGGAAGTTTCTATGGCGGGGAAGCCCAACGCCTAATCCGTGACGGTGAAGAAATAAAAGTCATGGTGCGTTACCCCAAATTAACGCGGGAAGCATTTTCATCACTGCGTTATGCCGTGATCACCACCCCAGCCGGTCAACAAGTCATGTTGGGCGATGTGGTGAAACTGGAGCAACAACCCGGTGTGAGTAGCCTGCGCCGCGAAGCAGGATTTAGAACGGTTTATGTCTATGGCGCGATTGATGAAGAGTTAGTCGAACCCAATGAAGTAGTGGAAACCATTCAACAATCCGTCATACCAGAGGTATTGGCCGATTATCCGGATGTCACTAGTGAACTCAGTGGTTCGATTGAAGAACAACAAGCACAGCAAGATGAACAAAAGCTTTTCTTTGTTGCCGGGATGATTGTGGTCTATGCGTTATTGGCCGTGCCCTTAAAAAGCTATACGCAACCACTGATTATCATGTCGGTGATCCCTTTTAGCTTAACGGGTGCTATTTGGGGACATTATTGGTTTGATATTGATTTAAGTATGATGTCGACCTTTGGTTTGATTGCCGCCGCAGGCGTGGTGGTCAACGATGCGCTGGTGATGACTGACTATATTAATCGAGCGCGTCACGCGGGGGTTGCGATCAAAAAAGCAGTGATCGACGCAGGCTGTGCCCGCTTTCGGGCCATCACACTGACGTCTATCACCACCTTTGCGGGGGTGTTGCCCATCATGTTTGAAACCAGCCTGCAAGCAAGATTTGTGATCCCAATGGCCGTCGCACTTGGCTTTGCGGTGATGTTTGCCACCTTGCTAACGCTGTTTCTGGTGCCTTGTTTATATCTGATGCTGCAAGATATTGGACAGCTGCTGCGCCGGCTCACTCCCGGCCTTTCCTCGTCACAATCAGAGCCTAACGCGCGATAAAAGAGGTGCCGAGCGCAGCCCCTTGTGCACCGTGTTTGTCCAGCTGGTTAGCAATGGCGGTCATCGCTAGCCAGCGATTCTCGCACCATGAAGGGGCCAGTAACGTCGGTGGACGTGCACTCGCAGACACGCGATGATACACCACCTCAGGAGGCGTTCGCTGGATCATCATGCTGGCGCTGTCGACGTAGTCTTCTAACGTAATCGCGTCTTGACGCCCTGCACGCCACGCTTTCGCCATGGTGCTACCCTCGACAATATGTAGCGGGTGCAGTTTAATCCCATCGGTGCCTGTGCTCACGACCCGGTCAATCGTTGTTTGATGATCGGTGATGCCCTCACCGGGCAGACCAACAATCAAATGCGTGCATACTTTAATGCCCAGTGCACGGGCTTGTTGAGTGATTCGCTCGTACACTGCCACATCATGGCCACGGTTAATGCGTTTCAACGTCTTGTCATGACCCGTTTGTAAACCAAGCTCTAACCAGACTTCAAATCCTTGTTGACGATAACCCGCCAACAGCGTCAAAACCTGGCCGGGCACACAATCTGGCCGTGTACCAACACACAGCCCGACCATGTTTTCACGCGCTAATGCTTGCTCGTACAAAGCCTTTAACCGCGCAACCTCGTCATAAGTACTGGTATAAGCTTGAAAATACGCCAGATAACGACGTGCTCGGTCTACCTCTTTCGCACGCTGGTGCAACTGGTGGCTAACGGATTGGTGCTGCGCGGTTTCATCAGAAAAGGATGCGACATTGCAAAAGGTGCAACCGCCCCGCCCGAGCGTACCATCACGATTGGGACAGCTAAAACCACCATGCAGTGTGAGCTTATGAACACGTTCGCCATAACGGTGTTTTAAATCTTGGCCTAGTGTATTAACGAGTTGATGCAGATCCATAACGCCTCAACGGAAAAAGACAAAGGCGAGATTTTAACAACTGTTATCGAAGAGATATTGGGGCGGATCAAGCAAAGGCGTGCTTGCCCTAAAACAACAAACCCGCCTTGGCGGCGGGTTTAAATCATTGGCGTGATACGCCCATTAGGCTTTGGCTTTCTTCTTGCGTTTATCAGTGACTTCCCACTGACCGTCAACAAAGAAGGCTGACCAGCCCGTTGGCTTGCCATCTTCCTCGCTACGCACGTAATTCTCTTTGGTTTTACGTGCAAAACGAACCACAGTAGGACGTCCATCGGGATCTTCCTGCGGCGCATCGGCAAGGTATTTGAACTTGTCCGAAATGCGGTCTTTGAAGCGATGAAGCTCCTCCACCAGCGGCGCACGTGTCTCGCGGGATTTGGGGAAATTACTCGCGGCCATAAATAGGCCAGAGGCACCATCACGTAACACGAAATAGGCATCCGAGTTTTCACATGGCAACTCTGGGAAGTGCACCGGATCTTCTTTCGGTGGCGCAACGTCCCCATTTTTGAGGATCTTACGCGTGTTCTTACATTCCTCGTTGGTGCAACCCATGTATTTACCGAAACGGCCATTTTTCAGCACCATGTCGCTACCACATTTGTCGCACTCTACCACAGGCCCATCGTAGCCTTTGGGTTTGAACTCCCCTTTTTCAACCACATAGCCTTCACAGCTCGGATTATTACCACACACGTGCAACTTGCGATGCTGATCAATGAGGTAAGAGTCCATTGCCGTTTCACAAATCGGACAACGCTTCATCGCCCGAAGATCAGCGGTTTCAACGTCTTCTTCGAGCACATTGACAATACCATCTTCGTCCATCAAGTTGATGGTGGTTTTACACCGCTCTTTCGGGGGTAATGCGTAGCCCGAACAACCGAGGAACACGCCAGTCGAAGCGGTACGAATCCCCATTTTACGCCCACAGGTTGGACAGTCGATATCTGTCATCACCATGTTGTTGGGCTTCATTCCACCTTCGTCTTCATCCTGCTCGGCTTGGCCTAACTCAGCGGTGAAATCCGCAAAGAAATCATCAAGCACGGCTTTCCAGTCGGCTTCACCTTCGGCAATTTTATCGAGCGACGCTTCCATACGAGCGGTAAAGTCATAGTCCATCAAATCGGCAAAGCTTTGGTTGAGACGATCAGTGACAATCTCGCCCATTTTCTCAGCATAGAAGCGACGGTTTTCAACTCGCACATAACCGCGGTCTTGTATCGTGGAAATAATAGACGCGTACGTCGATGGACGACCAATGCCCGCTTTTTCTAACTCTTTGACCAAGGCCGCTTCGGTATAACGGGCGGGTGGCTTAGTAAAGTGTTGTTTCGGATCAAGCTTGTCGAGTGTCAGTGATTCACCCACCTCAACCGCTGGCAAGGTTTGGTCTTCATTTTTACCTGAAGGACGCTGTACCCGAGTCCAACCGTCAAAGCGCAGTGTGCGCCCTTTTGCTTTCAAGGTGTAATCGCTCGCGTCGACCGTCAAGGTCGTCGAGTCATATTTTGCCGGTACCATTTGGCAGGCCACAAACTGGCGCCAAATCAAGTCGTACAGACGATGCGCATCAGGGTCCATCCCCTGCAAATCACTGGCATTGACAGCCACATCAGAAGGCCGGATGGCTTCGTGCGCCTCTTGAGCGTTGGCTTTGGCACCATACACGTTCGCCGACGCTGGTAAGTACTTCTCACCGTATTCGCTGGCAATGTGGCCACGAGCCGCTTCGACCGCTTCTTTGCTGAGGTTAGTCGAGTCGGTACGCATGTAAGTGATATAGCCAGCTTCATACAAGCGTTGCGCCAACATCATGGTTTTCTTCACCCCAAAGCCAAGACGCGTGCTTGCCGCCTGCTGCAATGTTGAGGTGATATAAGGCGCCGAGGGCTTACTCGTTGAGGGGCGATCTTCGCGATCACGCACCACAAAGCTGGCGTGCTCAAGCGCCGACACCGCCGCCATTGCCTCATCTTTATTTTTCGGCTTAAAGGCTTTGCCATTTTGTTGCGCCACGAGCAGTCGCAACGCCTGCTCTTTCGGTGTGAGCGTGTCGGCGTGCACATCCCAAAATTCTTCGGGAATAAAAGCTTTTATCTGATGCTCACGTTCAACAAGCAGCTTTACCGCGACCGACTGCACACGACCGGCCGACAAGCCTCGCGCCACTTTTTTCCATAGCAACGGCGAGACCATAAAGCCCACCACACGGTCGAGGAAACGCCGCGCTTGCTGTGCGTTGACACCGTCGATATTGACGTCACCCGGTGCGTCAAACGCCTGTGTGATCGCATTTTTGGTGATCTCATTAAAGACCACGCGTTTGAAGCGGTCGTTATCACCACCGATGAGTTCGCGCAGGTGCCAAGCAATGGCCTCCCCTTCGCGGTCCAAATCCGTTGCGAGATAAACGTTGTCGGCTTTCTCAGCCAGTGACTTAAGCTCGGCGACGACTTTTTCCTTACCGGGCAACACTTGGTATTTTGCTTGCCAGCCATTGTAAGGATCAACGCCCATCTTGTTGATGAGCGCCTTCTGTTCTTTTTCTTTTTTAATTCGCGCTTTTTCTTCGGCGCTGAGCCCTTTCGTGGACACAGGTGCGGCCTTTTTACCGCCTTGCGTCGCTCCAGTTGGCAAGTCACGAACATGTCCGACACTCGACTTCACCACGAAGTCTTTGCCGAGATATTTATTGATCGTTTTCGCCTTTGCTGGGGACTCCACGATGACGAGAGATTTGCCCATAATGACCTAATTGACGCCCTTTGCGCTAAAACTGTCGAAAATTCGTTGCGTTGCACTTCCATGCCGGAGTGCCGCTATCTGTTTACAATATTGAGCGAGTCTAGCCGAATATCAACTAAATTCGCAGCAAAACACGCTGATTGCTCGTCCCTTCCACAATTGTTAAGCAATTGTGATGGTAATATCCCGATTGTTCTTCATGCCGGTTTCCGGCAAAAACGCGCTAATCATTACCATTGCCGCACGCAAAATAGCTAAATGGATGCGGTAATCTTTGGCTTGGCTCACATTATTATGGCTATTTCGCTCATTATCGTGCGCCTGTTACCGCTATTTTCTTCCGTTGTTTATCGCCCAACGCTAACAGGCAGCACTCGGGAAGTGAGTTAAACCAACGGACGCTGACCACGACTAATCCATTTTAGCAGCACACGATCTGCCACCTCCGCGGATGCGCCAGCAAGCTTTTCAGCAATGTTTTTACGCTGATGGTAAGACACCGACAGCACTTTTCGCTCGTTATTCGCCGCCTGGAACAAATACTCGTCGCTGGTACAGACCTCATCAATCAATCCCAGACTCAATGCTTGGTTACCAAACCAGTGTTCACCGGTGGCAACCTTATCGACATTAAGAGACGGGCGGTATTCGCTGATAAACGCCTTGAACAGGCCATGGGTTTCTTCCAGTTCCGTTTTGAACTTCTCGCGCGCTTTGTCAGTGTTTTCACCAAACATGGTTAGCGTGCGCTTAAATTCACCGGCGGTCAGCTGCTCAAATTCAATATCGTTCTTCTTAAGCAATTTGTTAAAGTTGGGCAGCTGGGCAATCACCCCAATCGAGCCAATGATCGCAAACGGCGCTGCAATCAACTTATCCGCGACGCATGCCATCATATACCCGCCGCTTGCGGCCACTTTATCAACCGCCACGGTTAAGGGCACGCCTGCTTGACGGAAGCGTGCCAGCTGAGACGCCGCTAGGCCGTAGCCATGCACCATACCGCCGCCACTCTCGACGTTGACCAAGACTTCGTCCTGTTCGGTTGCTACCGACAAAATCGCCGTGACTTCTTCTCGCAACGCCTCCACTTCGCGGGCATCGATGCTGCCTTTAAAGTGGATCACAAACAATTGTGGATCCCGTTGAGCCGATGGCTCATTTTGCTTTTTGGCTGCGGCTTTTTGCGCCTTTTCTTCTTTCTTCTTGGCTTTTTTCTCGTCTTTCTCTCGCGCTTTTAACGAAGATTCATTGTACAAGTGCTGCTCTAGCGATTGACGATAATGCTTAAACCGCTCAGTTAAGTCAGTGAGCTTTAGGCTACCTTTTTGCCCCCCTTTGTCGCTCGCGGCGCGCACTAAAGCGACCAATACAAATGCCGCTAATAAGAAAGTGACGACTTTTGCCAGAAAAAGCCCATAATCCGCAATGAAATCCAATGTTGTATCCTCTTTTTTGTCGCTATGTTGGCAATGCCGTTAACCGTACATCACGCACTTGGTTGTCACACCTTACCCGCAACCTTACAATAATCTACGTTTAACAATAAATAAGGATTTATATCGTGGACTACCAAGTAAGCTCAAACGCGCTTGACGGGCGTGTGATTTTGGTGACCGGTGCGGGCGCTGGCATTGGCCGCCAAGCCGCACTTAGCTATGCAGAGAAAGGCGCCACCGTCATCCTTCTCGGCCGCACCGTGAAAAAACTTGAAGCAGTATACGATGAAATCGATGCTTTGGGCGCGCCACAACCAGCGATTATCCCATTGGATATGCTGGGTGCCACGCGTCAGCATTATTTGGATATGGCAGACACCATTGAACAACAGTTCGGGCGCTTAGACGGCGTACTGCATAATGCTGGCTTGCTCGGTGTGCTGAGCCCGTTCGATCAGATTGATGAAAAATCTCATGACGATGTGATGCAGGTGAATGTCAAAGCCACCATGCTTATGACGCAAGCTCTGCTGCCATTATTGAAAAAGTCTGACGATGCCCGCGTAGTGTTTACCACATCGACTGTCGGCCACCAAGGGCGTGCTTATTGGGGCAGCTATGCTATTTCTAAGTTCGCGACCGAAGGTATGATGCAAGTGCTGGCGGATGAAATGTCTGATACCAAGGTCCGTGTCAACGCCATCAACCCAGGCGGTACCCGCACCAGTATGCGCGCGAGCGCTTTCCCAGGAGAAGACCCTGACACGCTCAAAACGCCTCTCGATATTATGCCACTTTACCTGTATTTGATGGCACCAGAAGGTATTGGCGAGCACGGCCAATGCATTGATGCACAACCTAAGCGCTAAACACAGCGCCCCCAAGACTGGGGGCGCTCGTTTTAGCAAACCGATTTAAAAATCGATGCTGAGTTTGGCTTTGATGTTGCGTTCGTCCCCATACCAACAGTTCAATTCATCAAAACAGCTGTAAGTGGTTTTATCGAACAAGTTGGTCGCAGATAGGGACAATTTTGCGCCTGATAGCGACGGTGATGCTTGCGAAAGATCGTAACTAATCGCGGTATCAAACACCGTATAGTCGGGCACCGTAAAGGTATTGGTGGCGTTACCCTGTGACTCACCCACATACCGTGCGCCTAAACTCACGCGTGTCCCCGCACTGACCTGGTGATTCAGCCACGCACTGGCAGTCTGCTCTGGCACCCAAACTGGGGTCTTGCCCTCTAGGTTAGGGTCATCCGTGATCTCCATATCAATATAGCCATAAGTTAAGGCCACATCCGTCTCTACACTAAGTGCATGATTAAACTCAACCTCTATTCCACGAGAGCGGATTTCACCGGTTTGAATTTTCGCGTATGAGTCGTTGGGATCATTCACCAGCGCGTCTTGCTTTTTAAGCTCGAACAACGCCACGTTGACGCCAGTGCTACCGTCTAGTGACAAGTACTTGAGGCCGGTTTCCCATTGTTTACCCGTGGAAGGGTCAAACACATTACCCCGATTATCCATATCGGTTGGTTCAAAGCTTTCTGAGTAACTCAGATAAGGGGAAATACCGTTGTCAAACTGGTACATCGCACCGGCACGGAATGCCAGATTATAGTGACGAATGTTTTTCTCTGAGGCACTACTTAAGGTTTGCTTGTCATCTTTTAACTCGTACTCGTCGTAACGTGCCCCAGCGAGCAACACCCATTGGTTCCACAAGATCTGATCTTGGGCATAGAGGCCAGTCTGTGTCACTTCAATATCATGGTCTTCTTGGTAAGCAAAACTGAGTGAGTCGGGGTTAACCTGGTTATTATCGGGATCGAAAATATCAATATCCGGCACCACATTCGCCAAAGTATCGTCATAGTCAACGTCGGAAGACATATCTTGATAATCAATACCGAACAAGGTGTAGTGCTGTGCCGACCCCCAGTTCAAATCACCAGAAAGCTGTGTATCGACCACCCAAGCCGCCATTGTCTCATCGGTTAGGTAAGCGTTTCGCGGATAGTGGCGGCCGTCATCGCTTTTTCGGTGATACATGTTTTTTTGCAGCAAATCAGCATCTGTGTAGCGTGCCGAGTGCAGTAACGACCAGTTTGATGAGAGCTGGTGCTGCACCTTGTAACCCAGCATCAGAAACTCACGATCATAAGTATTCCAGTTGTTGTCACCGGAAAAGCTATCGCTAGAAAGGCTGCCTTGGTCACTATGCAATACCGAGCCGTTGGCCGGCAATGAGGTATAAATGCCCGCCGCTGGATCCGCTTGGTAATAAAGATTAACGTTCACCAACGTATCTGGCGACACCCGCCAATCTAGCGATGGGGCGACGACATAACGCTCTTCTTCTGAATCTCCCGCTTGGCCATCTTTTTGTCGTGCCAGCGCCACCATCCGGTACGCCAATGGGGTGTCAGAAATCGCACCAGTACTGTCAACAGACACTTCACGCAGCGCATCAGAGTCGGTGCTCATCGTCACACGGTGCGCCGCTTCTTGTTTAGGCGTCTTGGCGATCATATTCACCATCCCACCCGGTGGAATATTCCCGTATAACACCGACGTCGGCCCTTTGAACACTTCCACTTGTTCAATCGCAATCGGATCGATTTGTGGCTGTAAATTCCAGGTGTTGTAAGGTACCGCGAGACCATCAAAAAAGTTCTGATAGTTGATAAAACCACGAATATTAAAGAGATCGAGTCGCGTGACGGCCCCACCCCGCAGCTCAGTATTTACACCAGGTGTATAGCGCACCACTTCACTCAATGAACTGGCTTGACGCTGTTCGATGGCCTCTCGGTCGATGACAGTGACCGCTTGAGGCGTTTCTTCTGGTGCCAGTACTGTTTTAGTGGCCGTATTGCGGTAGGTGTCGCCTAAGACTTGTATGGTTTCCATCTCGGCGTGTTGCGACTCGGCATAAGCTGATGGCAGCATCAAGCTCCCCATAACCGCCATCGCTAACGGGGACAGTCGCCATCTGGCAACCTGCTGCACGCGTGCACAACCCATATCCATGATGATTTTCCTCTTAATGCAAATTAAACGTAAAACGGAATCATTCGCATTTTAAAGGTGTGCATGGTGAATACTGTTCATTTTGGTGCATGATGGTGACAATCCAGCGGGATCCAGTACGTCATTACCGCGTCATCGGCTTCTGGTTGATATCCAGGCGGATAGACTTCAAGCTCGATACCATCCGTGCATCGGTACCCTGAGGCAGGCAACCAATGATAGATAAAGGTATGCAAGGTCTTAGGCAGTTCACTCACGGGTCCCAAATGCGTAATCACAGCATAGGTCGCCTCTGGCACCGTCCACGTGGCTAAAGGTAGGCTTGACGGCGCATCTCGCTGCTGACCGGCGAGGTAGGGTAACGGGGTTTGAAGTGTATCAGCACTGGCCACATCAATCGCACCAATGCTTGGCTGACCAACATCAATCAACCCAGCCTCGTGCGCATCACGCCACAGCTTAGGCACCACGTCAGTAAAATCGGGCTCAGGTGCAAACAAGCCTAATATAGGCGACGTCTGCCCCACCAGCGTGATCGATGATCGCGTTTGAATGTGCACCGACAGCCAAGACGGATTGGGAGTCGCCAGTGTCGTAATATGCAGTGGTGTTCGAATACCATCCATCACCCCCCGCTGGCGATACGTGCGAGGACTCACCCCGAACTGCTGACGAAATGCGCGGGAAAAATTCGCCTCTGAGGTAAACCCAAACGACAGCGCGATATCAATCACTCTATCGGGCCGAGAGAGCAACTGTTTGGCGGCATAGCTAAGTCTTAGTTCACGCACATAATGCGCCACACTCACGCCCGTTTGTTCCGAGAACACGCGCTGCAATTGCCAGCGAGACCAGCAGCTGTGAGCGGCCAACTCACTGACAGAAAGCGGTTGGTCAAGGTTTGCGTGGATAAAGTCTAGAACCCGCTCGATACGATCAAAGCGTGCTGTTTGCTCTGGTGCTAATGCCGTTGTCATCACATCCTTTATCGACAAAATTGTAAATAAACTCCAAGATAACACAAACAATAATCATTATCATAACTGAAGTGAAAGAGGCCAACCGATACGACGGATAATAAGGCTGCAACTGTTATAGTGAGCGCGACGAGTTAGAGCGTCACACAGAAATAGAAAGCCCGGCACATGGCCGGGCTTTAGCGAACATCACGCAGAATTACTTACGCGTTCTTGGTTTGCCTTTACCACGCGGCGCGCCCGAGCGCTGATTGCCCTTTTTCGGGCTTCCACCTTTCGGTCCTGCCGCAGGTGCGTTACCCCGACGAGCCTGACGTGTTTTCTTCGGCTTATCATTGCTATCGATACGCTCTTCGTAACGGCGTACTGCACGACGGATCTTCTGGCGCGACTTTTTACGCTTTTGATCATCTGGCGTGATAACCGTTTGCGACTCTGGCTTCATCTCTACCATTTCGCGCAGATAATTCACTTCTTTCAGATCCATCTCACGCCAACCACCACGCGGCAGATCTTTTTCAAGATAGATATCGCCGTAACGCACACGCTTCAAACGGCTTACGGTCACACCTTGGGTTTCCCACAAACGACGCACTTCACGGTTGCGTCCTTCGGTAATCACCACATAGAAAGTGTGATTCATCCCCTCGCCGCCCGCATAAACGACATCTTCAAAGCGCGCCACGCCATCGTCTAGTTCTACGCCGTGAACAAGGTTTTTCACCATATCTTCGTTCACGTCACCAAACACACGCACCATGTACTCACGTTGCACTTGGCGGCTTGGGTGCATCAAACGATTCGCTAGTTCACCGTCGGTAGTGAACAGCATTAAGCCTGAGGTATTGGCATCCAAACGGCCAACCGCTACCCAGCGCGCATCTTTCAATTTGGGCAAGCGATCGAATACCGTACGACGCCCCTCTGGGTCGCTTCGCGTACACAGTTCACCCTCTGGCTTGTTGTATGCAAGAACGCGACACACAGACTCAGAAGGCGCATTAAGCTGCACCGCATGACCATCAACACGCACCAATGCACTGGGATCATCAAGGCGGTCACCCAGTTTGGCGACGGCACCATTAACACTCACCCGGCCGGCTTGAATGTATCCTTCCATTTCGCGGCGTGAACCTACGCCAGCACGCGCTAGCACCTTCTGTAATTTTTCGCTCATGTTTTTTACCTTACTGTCGCCTTCACAGGCGTCATCACTGTCACGATTGGCATAAGAGCTAACGATAATGAGTTAGCCAGCCGTTAATGATACCAATAAGCGTAGAGATAGAGAAACAGTTTCACGCGTTCACGGCATATCAGCTGTTGTGGCTGAGTCAATCGCAAAACACCTGGACAAAAAAACGCCCAGCAAGGTGGCTGGGCGGGAATGGAAGGTCAACCACAGGTTGACGCAACATCAGAACAAGAACATTGCATGGGTAATTACGCGCGACACTGTGCGTTGGTTCACCCGCAGTCAGACATTAATCAAACGGGGCGGGATCACCACTCCCGTGACGGCGAACCTCAGGCATGCCTTCACTGAAATCAACCACTGTGGTGGGGTGCTCACCTAATACGCCACCGTGCATAATCAAATCCACACTGTGCTCTAACTGATCGCGAATTGCTTCGGGATCGGATTCGGTAAAGTCGTTACCCGGTAAAATCAGTGAGGTCGACATTAGCGGCTCACCCAGCGCCTCGAGCAAATCCAGGGCGATTTGGTTATCCGGTACGCGAATGCCTATGGTTTTCCGTTTTGGATTCATCAACCGTTTTGGCACTTCTTTGGTCGCTTTGAAAATAAACGTATACGCGCCAGGTGTATTGTTACGAATCAAGCGAAATGCAACGTTATCGACCCGTGCGTACAGTGATAACTCAGACAAATCGCGACACAACAAGGTGAAGTTATGATCTTTATCGAGGTCACGAATACGGCAAATACGCTCTAACGCTTGTTTGTTCTCAAGCTGACAGCCAAGCGCATAGCCCGAATCGGTCGGATAGATGATTACTCCACCGTTTCGGACAATTTCCACCGCTTGTTTGATCAGCCGCGCTTGCGGGTTCTCTGGGTGGACATAAAAAAACTGACTCATGGTTCCTCCTGCTGTAGCTTGACCCCGTGGGGATGCGCACCGCAAATCCAGCGTGAATGGTCTGCGCGCCGGATAATCCTTATCGCTATCAATATAACGTATTTCGTTATTGTAACGCGTCTGGCTTGTCGCTATCTAGTTGATTTACTGATTGCCATTTTTGTTCAGCCGCTTCTAACCACATCCAGTCACACCAAACCGGCTGACTGTCCTTCGGCAGCCATAAATTGCGGCCCAGCTCTGTCCACGGCGAAGGATAATGAAAATCCGACCCCAGCGAGGCCAGCAAGCCATAATCGCGCGCGTAATCGGCCAGCAAACGCCGCTCTTGTTGCGACTGCTGAGGAAGAGCGACTTCGATAGCATCGCCATTGGCGTCAGAAAACGTAGCCAGTAATCGTTTCAGCCACTTGGCTTTGAGTTTGTATCGCCCCGGATGAGCAAGCACCGCTTGTCCCCCAGCCTCATGGATCGCTTCAACGGCCTCTGCAATCGAGCACCAGTTCGGTGGCGCATAACCGGTGTTCCCTCGGGTTAAAAAGCGCTTAAAACAGGCTTGCATGGTTTTTGCGTGACCTTGCTCCACCAACCAGCGCGCAAAATGGGCACGGGTGAGCGGCGCATCGCCAGCCAGTTCGCGCGCACCTGCGAGCGCCCCTGTGTAGTGCGAGCGCTCTAACCGCTCAGCAATCAGCTCAGCACGTTGTTGGCGTCGCTCAGCTTGTTCGGCAATCAATGCGGTCAATGCCGGGTGCTGGGGGTCGACATTTAACCCTACAATGTGGATATCAAAGTTCTGCCACAAGGTTGAAACCTCAATGCCGTTGACCAGCGTAAGGGGCAAATTTTGATGGTCGATTTCTGCTTGCGCCTCCACCAGCCCAGCGGTGGTGTCGTGGTCGGTAATCGCCAACACGCCCACGCGACGCTCGACCGCGCGCTGCACCAAATCTTTGGGTGATAGGCGGCCGTCTGAGGCAGTGGTATGGCTGTGTAAATCAATGATCATGGTGTATCGGGTTTCCTTAATGTGCTCGCGCCTTGGCACTGTCAGTGTGTGTCATATCAGCCTGAGGCTGAGTACGCGCCATGCGGGCTCAGTCGATGCGAATGCGCCAAGTTAATCAGCGCTTAGCGAGCACGGTGAATATCTTTGCTCTTTATTATCGTGTGCTTATTCCGCACTTTTTCTGCATTCTTTTCGATTTCCCCGTTGACACAGAAGCAAAATATCAGTTTACTAGTACACAAGTTAACGCGCACCGTTTCTCTGTCTTGGGGAGCGATATGGCGCTAAGGGTAACAGTCACAACGGAGTCTCGCAGCATGTATTTCAACGCCGCGTCTAGATCACATTCGATTCACACTGCACCCACTGCCGAACAGGCCGTGAGTGTATTGGCGACATCCATGACCTCTGTTGCACTTATTTGGTGGCACGGCTCCTCACGGGCGGTGTGACGCGCTGTATAGACAGCCATCCTATTCACAACGCCCGCCACTGATGCGGGCGTTTTTGTCTCTCAGTTTTGCCATCACGCGTTATCGTGCCACCACGCATTCAGCCACGGTAACCGGCAACCATAGTTTAAAAGGATATTTGATGATTATTGTACTTAAGCCCCAAGCCACCGAGCAGGATGCCAAAGCCCTCCTCAATCAAATCGAGCAATGCGGTTTAAAACCGCTTTATATGCCGGGAGTGGAACGCATTGTATTGGGCGCGCTGGGTGATGAACGTGTGCTGCAACAATGCCATTTTGAGGCTAATCCGCTGGTTGAGGAAGTCAAACCGATTTTAACCAAGTACAAACGTGTGAGCCGTGATGTACAGCCGCATGACAGCGTGGTGCATATCGGCAATGTGCCTGTTGGCGGTCAACACTTCGTGGTCATGGCAGGTCCCTGCTCGGTGGAATCCGAACAACAGCTATTGTCCGTGGCGGAGCGCGTTAAAACCCATGGCGCACGTGTATTACGGGGCGGCGCCTTTAAACCACGCACTAGTCCTTATGATTTCCAAGGCATGGGGATTGAGGGGCTAAAGCTGCTCAAACAAGCCAGTGACCTGACTGGCATGCCAACCGTGTCAGAAGTAATGGAAATTAGCCAAGTCGACGCCGTGTGCGAGTACATTGATTGCTTGCAAATTGGCGCACGTAACATGCAAAACTATGGCTTGCTCAAAGCGGTAGGCGAAACGGGCAAACCTGTCTTGTTAAAACGTGGGCTTTCCGCCACTATCGAAGAATGTTTGCTGGCGGCGGAATATATTGTCGATGCAGGTAACCCCAATGTGATTTTATGTGAACGCGGTATTCGCACTTACGAAACCGCCACACGTAATACCTTGGATTTGAATGCCGTGGCCTTGATGAAGCAGCGCAGCCATTTGCCTGTGTTGGTCGACCCAAGCCACGGGACCGGCGTGCGAGAGCTGGTGACGCCACTATCACGCGCCGCGGCGGCCGTCGGCGCGGATGGCATCATTGTGGAAAGCCACCTAAACCCAAGCGAAGCATTGTCAGACGGCCACCAAGCATTAACCGGCGATATGTTCGCGCAGCTGATGCAAGAACTCACCCCCTTTGTGCAAGCGGCAGGGAGAAAGCTGTGAACACTCATGATCCCCAACATGGCGAGCTTGATACGCTCCAACTCTCAGTGCCTTATGTCGCCGACCCGACTGAGTTATATGCCGCCGTGTGCCAAGATAAGCCTTATAGCATGCTGTTGGAGTCGGCAGAGATTGACTCCAAACGCAACCTTAAAAGCCTGATGCTGGTCGATGCCGCCGTGCGCATTGAATGCCGCGGGCAGCGCGTGACCTTAAAAGCGCTCACCCATAATGGCAGCCATTTGCTGGAGAGCATCGCCCAGAGCGCAGCGCTTAAGGCCCTCGCCTGTGAGGTAGCGCAGGCCGACGATGGAGACTTTCCCGCCCTGACGTTGACGTTCCGCCATCCCAACGACAATGGCGCGCTATTGGATGAAGACGCCCGTCTGCGCCAAGCGTCGGTGTTTGATGCCCTGCGTGTTATCAAACAAAGTATCGCGTTGGATAATCAACCTGACGATGCGCTCTTTATCGGTGGCCTTTTTGCCTATGATTTGGTGGCCAGCACTGAAACGCTACCGGCGGTGGACGGCACCGAGCACTGCCCCGACTACCTGTTTTATGTCGCGGAAAGCTTACTGGTAATTGACCACCAGCACCGCCAAGCGCGCTTACAAGGCACCTTATTTGGGGGTGATAACGCCCGCGCCCACTATGTGGATTTATCGCGTCGTTTACAAAGCATCAAAGAAGCCTGCTTATCGCCTGCGCCGCTTCCAGAAGCGCCCGTGGTCACCGATCACAGCGTTGCGGTTTCTGTCTCCGATTCAGATTTTTGTCAGCAAGTTGACGCACTGAAAAAGCACGTCATTGCCGGAGATGTGTTTCAAGTGGTGCCATCGCGCCGCTTCACCCTCGCCTGTCCCTCGCCGCTCAATGCTTATCGAGCGTTGAAGCGTGGCAACCCTAGCCCGTATATGTTTTATCTGCGCGATAGTCAATTTAGCTTGTTTGGCGCTTCACCGGAAAGCGCCCTTAAATATACTCAAGCGACTAATCAGGTTGAGATTTATCCCATCGCGGGTACGCGCCGACGCGGGAAAACCGCCCAAGGCGACATTGATCACGACTTGGATAGCCGCATTGAGCTTGAGCTGCGCAATGATGAAAAAGAAAACGCCGAGCACATGATGCTGGTCGATTTGGCCCGCAACGATGTGGCGCGAATTAGCACGCCCGGCAGCCGCCATGTCGCCGACTTGCTCAAAGTCGACCGCTACAGCCACGTGATGCATTTAGTTTCTCGGGTGGTGGGTCAGCTGAAACCCGATCTAGACGCGCTGCATGCATACCAAGCCTGTATGAATATGGGCACGCTCACCGGTGCGCCCAAGCTTCGCGCGATGCAACTCATCCGTGACACCGAACAGTGCCGACGCGGCAGTTATGGCGGGGCCGTGGGCTATTTTACCGGTTCGGGTGAGATGGATACCTGTATTGTGATCCGCTCTGCCTACGTTGAAAACGGCGTTGCCACCGTGCAAGCCGGCGCGGGTGTAGTGTTTGATTCTGACCCTCAAGCCGAAGCGGACGAAACCCGCGGCAAAGCACAAGCGGTGATCCATGCGATTCAAACCGCCCATCAAGGAGGCCAATCATGAGTACCCCGCCAATGGACATCGTCCTGCTCGATAACATGGACTCCTTTACCTATAACTTAGTGGATCAATTTCGCGCACTCGGTTACCCGGTCACGGTGTTCCGCAATCATTTAGAGGCTGAGGCGATTGCTCGCCACATTCGAACCCTGCCCCAACCACTGCTGGTGCTCTCGCCCGGCCCTGGCGCGCCGGCTGACGCTGGCTGTATGCCCGCATTGATTGAAAAACTGCGCGGCCAAGTGCCAATGCTGGGGATTTGCCTAGGTCAGCAAGCGATCGTCGAAGCCTACGGCGGCACAGTCGCCGGTGCTGGCACCATCATGCACGGCAAGGCTTCGGCCATGCATCACCAACAGCATGCGGTATTTGGCCCATTGGCATCCCCACTCACCGTGGCCCGTTACCACTCACTGGTGGCGACTGAGGTGCCTGCCAGCTTGGATGTCATCGCCACCGTGTTTGATGGCGACGATCAAAAAGTAATGGCGGTGGTGAGCAATACCGACTACGTGGTCGGTTATCAATTCCATCCAGAGTCCATTTTGACCGCACAAGGCGCAGCTCTGCTCACCCACACTATCGATTGGGCGAGTGGCTACTATCAGTGCTAACAATAACACCAGCGCTAACAACAACACGTGCCAGATAAGCACGGAGCTCGAACAGACAAATACCGAGGTTAAGTACAGTGATGGATCAACTACTAGAGACGCTCTACCAACAACAGTCACTCAGCCAAGCGCAAAGCGAGCAGCTGTTTAGTGCGATCATTAAGGGTGAACTCGAGCCAGCACGATTAGCGGCTGCGTTAACCGCATTGAAGATTAAAGGGGAAACGCCTGAAGAAATCGCGGGCGCAGCAAAAGCACTCACCGACAACGCCGAGCCTTTCCCACGCCCTAGTTATCCGTTTGCCGACATCGTCGGCACGGGAGGCGATGGTGCAAACACCATTAATATTTCAACCACGGCCGCCTTTGTCGCCGCCGCCTGTGGCGTAAAAGTCGCCAAACACGGCAACCGCGGGGTATCGAGCAAGTCGGGCTCATCGGATTTACTCGCCGCCTTTGGAATTGATCTGGCGATGCCTGCCGACCACGCCCGCGAGGCCTTGGATAATCTGGGCGTTTGCTTTTTATTCGCCCCGCAATACCACACCGGCGTACGACACGCGATGCCCGTGCGCCAAGCGATGAAAACGCGCACCATCTTCAATCTGCTTGGGCCGTTAATTAACCCAGCGAAACCTAGCATTGAGCTGATGGGCGTGTACGACCAAGCCTTAGTTGCGCCAATTGCACAAACCATGCAAAACCTCAACATGACGCGCGCGGCCGTGGTTCATGGTGACGGTCTGGATGAAGTAGCTATCCACGGCCCCACAACGGTGGCAGAAATCACCCCGACCCAAATTGAGCATTACACCCTAACCCCCAGCGATTTTGGTGTACCCGAATACCCGCTGGACAGCATTGCCGGTGGCACGCCGGAGCAGAACCGCGCGATGATCAGCGCGATTTTGCAAGGTAAAGGCACAGACGCCCAGCAAGCCGCGGTGGCTGTCAATGTGGCACTCTTGCTACGCTTATTCGGACAAGAAGACTTGAAAGCAAACACACAACAGGCCTTGGACGTGATGGCGTCGGGCAAGCCTTACACCATCATGCAAGCGTTAGCACAAAGGAGCGCAGTATGACCACCTCAGCCCTCAACGACACCATTTTAGGCCGCATTGTCGATGACAAAAAACGCTGGGTGGCCGCGCGCAAGCGCACTCAGCCGCTGGATAGCTTTATCGACCAACTGACGCCCAGTGATCGCGATTTTCGTGCTGCACTTGCCGCGCCGGGGTCACAGTTTATCTTGGAGTGCAAAAAAGCCTCGCCTTCAAAAGGGTTGATTCGAGAAGACTTCGATCCGGCCAGTATTGCCCGTGCCTACCGACCCTTTGCCGCGGCCATTTCAGTCCTGACGGACGAGGACCACTTTCAGGGCAGTTTTGACTTCTTGCCGATCGTGCGCGCACAAGTCGATGCGCCTGTGCTTTGCAAAGATTTTATTATCGACCCTTATCAGGTTTACCTCGCGCGTCATTATCAAGCCGATGCGATCTTATTGATGCTGTCAGTACTCGACGACGCCGAATACCGCGAGCTGGCCGATTTAGCCGAGTCGCTAAAGCTGGGCGTGCTTACCGAAGTGAGCACCGAAGACGAGCTCGCACGTGCCAATGCCTTAGGGGCGGTGGTGATTGGGATTAACAACCGGAATTTACGTGATTTAAGCATCGATCGCGATCGCACCAAACGTTTAGCACCACAAGTGGGCGAAAAAGCGATCGTGATTTCAGAAAGTGGTATTCATAGCCACCGTCATGTGCGCGATCTTGCCCACCACGCGGATGGCTTTTTAATTGGCAGTGCATTAATGGCAGAACCTGATCTGACCCTTGCGCTACGTAAAGTGATCTTGGGGGAAAATAAAGTCTGTGGGCTTACCACCGCTGATGATGCCCTCGCCGCCTATAACGCTGGCGCTGTCTACGGCGGACTTATTTTTGTTGAGCACTCCCCGCGCGCGGTGACATCCGCCGTGGCCGAGCGCGTACAGCAAGGCGCGCCGCTGCGCTATGTGGGCGTGTTCCAAAATCATGCGCTAGATACCGTGGCTGAGTACGCACAACAGCTTAGCCTTCACGCGGTGCAACTGCATGGTGATGAAGACGCAGCGTATCTACAAGCACTGCGCGAAAAGCTCCCTAAGCACTGTGAAATTTGGAAAGCGCACGGTGTCTCTGATGTCGCACCGGCCTTAGATGGCGTGAATGCTGACCGCCACCTTATCGACAGCCGAGTCGGCCAACAATCTGGCGGCACGGGTAAAACCTTTGATTGGCACTTGATCCCTAAAACCGCCAAAGACAAAGTCATGATTGCCGGCGGGCTCACCCCCGAGAATGCGGCCAAAGCGGCTGAACAAGGGTGCCTTGGGCTGGATTTTAACTCCGGCGTCGAGCATGCGCCCGGGGTGAAAGATGCCAACAAGTTACAAGCGGCGTTCCGCGCCCTTCGCCGCTATTGATTTTTCGAGATAGTTGATTTGCCGAGATGATTGATTTGGCTGAGAGGATAGATGTCGCCAAGACAGTCAACGTATCTCGGCCCCCAGTTAAAGACGTAAAAGGATAATTATGAGCAAGCTTAACCCGTATTTTGGCGAATTTGGTGGTCAGTACGTGCCCCAAATTCTGGTGCCTGCGCTGGATCAGCTCGAACAGGCGTTTATTGATGCCCAAGACGATCCGAACTTTAAAGACGATTTTATCCGCCTGCTGCAAGAGTATGCCGGACGACCCACCGCGTTGACGCTTTGCCGCAACCTCACCAAAGGGACGAACACCAAGCTGTATCTTAAGCGTGAAGACTTGCTGCACGGTGGTGCGCACAAAACCAACCAAGTACTGGGCCAAGCGATGCTTGCCCAGCGTATGGGCAAATCAGAAATCATTGCCGAAACCGGAGCCGGCCAACACGGTGTGGCGACTGCGCTGGCGTGTGCGCTACTGGGACTGAAATGCCGCATCTACATGGGCGCCAAAGACGTTGAGCGCCAAAGTCCTAATGTGTTTCGAATGAAGCTGATGGGTGCCACTGTGATCCCAGTACATGCGGGCTCTGCGACGTTAAAAGATGCATGTAACGAAGCGATGCGCGACTGGTCAGCCAACTATGATACCGCCCACTATTTGCTCGGTACCGCAGCGGGCCCGCACCCCTTCCCGACCATTGTGCGCGAATTTCAGCGTATTATTGGTGAGGAAACCCGTGCGCAAATTCAGCAGGTAGAAGGTCGCTTACCGGATGCGGTAATCGCCTGTGTGGGCGGTGGCTCAAACGCCATTGGCATGTTTGCTGACTTTATCGATGACAAAGACGTGCGTTTAATTGGTGTTGAGCCCGCGGGCAAAGGACTCGATACCGATCAACACGGCGCGCCTTTAAAGCACGGCAAGCCCGGTATTTTCTTCGGTATGAAATCCCCATTGATGCAAGATGAATATGGCCAAGTCGAAGAGTCGTATTCAGTCTCAGCCGGATTGGACTTCCCGTCGGTGGGGCCGCAGCATGCGCACCTTAACGCCATTGGTCGCGCCGAATATCCGGCGGTCACCGACGATGAAGCCTTAGAAGCGTTTCAATCACTTGCGCGCAACGAAGGTATTATTCCCGCGCTAGAATCTGCCCATGCACTGGCTCAAGCCCAAAAAATGATTGCCGCTGATCCTGAAAAAGAGCAGCTTTTGGTGGTCAATCTGTCCGGACGTGGTGATAAAGATATCTTTACTGTATATGACATTTTAGAAGGCAAAGGAGAGCTGTCATGATGGCATCATCAACTCGATATCAAGCGATGTTCGCAAATCTGGATGCCAAACAGCAAGGTGCCTTTGTTCCTTTTGTCACCTTGGGGGATCCAAATCCAGAACAATCACTCGCCGTGGTCGATGCCTTGGTTGAGGGCGGTGCCGACGCGCTTGAGCTCGGCATGCCGTTTTCTGACCCATTGGCCGATGGCCCGACCATTCAGGATGCAACCATTAGAGCAAGATCGGCAGGCACCACCCCCGATACCTGCTTTGAAATGTTGGCAGCGATACGCGAAAAACACCCTAACGTGCCGATTGGGCTGCTGATGTACGCTAACCTCGTCTACGCCCGTGGTGTTGACGCTTTTTATACTCGCTGCGCGGAAGTGGGTGTCGATTCGGTGCTCGTGGCAGATGTGCCAATTGCTGAATCTGCGCCATTTCGTGATCACGCCTTGGCACAGGGTATTGATCCGATTTTTATTGCGCCACCCAACGCAGACGATGCAACCTTAGCTAAGGTGGCGGAGCTCGGTCGTGGCTATACCTATCTGGTGTCGCGCGCGGGGGTAACGGGGGCAGAGGCCAAGGCGGGAACGCCTGTTGAACACTTACTCGGCACCTTGCATCATCATGAAGCACCGCGCCCGCTGCTTGGCTTTGGCATCTCGACCCCTGAGCAAGTCAAAGCGGCAATTAGCGCCGGGGCGGCAGGCGCCATTTCTGGCTCGGCGGTGGTGAAGATCATCGAGCACCATCAACATGATGTACCTACGATGCTCCATACGCTCACGCAGTTTGTCCATGAAATGAAAGCGGCGACGCAACAATAAAACGGCGCCAGTTACCACAATGGGCAGGATTGCCTGCCCATTTCACGTCACCCACCTATTAACGCTCGCGATAGCGTCATTCACGCGCATTAGGTTTACTGATTTGGCGGATTGTCGCGAGCGAAACCTTAAATGCATCACCCTGATCAGTCTGTGTTTCATTGCTGTCGTCGCTCTCCAGCGCTGGTCGACGCGCGCCACGACTGTGCAGTCGGTGGTCAGATGCTTGCATCGCGTCATGGTAAACACGATATTGGTTTTTACCGCCGTGTTTTGCCGCATACATCGCCGTATCCGCATACCTCAGTAGCCTTTCACCACTGATGTTATTTTGCCCGAATGCCAGGCCAATACTGGCTGACACTTTGCACCGGTGGCCAAGCAATACCGATTGTCGCTGCGCAATATTGACCAGGGTCGTCGCTATCTCACCAGGCATATTTGCCTCTTGATAGGGAATTATCGCCGCAAATTCATCGCCACCTAATCGCGCGATAACGGCATGACTAGGGAGTTCATCAGCAAAGCGCTTTGCCAGTGTGCGCAAAAACACATCACCCACATCATGCCCATGCGTATCGTTTATCGCCTTAAACCCGTCTAAGTCGATCACTAAAATGGCCACCCCTTCTGTCGAGGTCGCAAAGCGGTGGTTCAAGGCATCAAACAGCCAATGTCGATTATTCAGGCCAGTCAGTTGATCCTCTCGGGCGAGTTTGTAGTAACGTTTCGCGTCATGCGCGATAAGCAGCAGAACCGTCGCACCAACCGCCATCATCCCCAATGTCATCATGGTGGTCAGCTGCCCAAGTTGATTAAGAAGCCGTGTGTGTTCTCGATAACCATTGCCTGGCAACGACAGTGTCTGCGCAAAGTAGTCTTCCAGCTGTTGCCGCTGTTGGCGATAGCGCGCCATCACGTCACCAATATTGTGTGTAGAAAAGCGTAAGGCATAGAAGCTAGCTTCGCTCGCCTGAAGATCGCGATATATCGCGTTAAGCAACATCCTAGGATTGGGCTGTGATGCGGTGTGTTCGCGAGCCATATTGATCGCGACAGGAAAGCGGCTCCACAAGATCTCATGCTGCACCGCCACATTATCAAAACTGCTCTTTCCGCCTTGATAGCGTGCCAGCAACGTCATCAGTGCATCGTACTCTTTGGACAAGCTAAGCATGTACCATACAAGTTTGCTTTGGCTGCTGGTTAACCGATCCGATAAACTGGTTATCTTGTGCGTCGTCAACACCACGCCGACTGCCATTAAGGCGATACAGCCAACCAAGATCACGCGCTTAGCAGGCATGATCTTCAATTGCTTACTTCTCATCATTCATGCCTCCTCAAGGCTCAACCTCAATGTCTGTTAACTGCCAAACCATCGTCTCGTAGTAGCGATCGGATTGCAGTTGCGGGTAATCATCCAAAGGGTAAATCAACCAAAGTGGCCCTAATGTTCGAATGGTCATCGGTTTACCATTGCGCTCAAACGCAATAATGGGCTGATAGCGTGTTACCACATCCCGTGGTAAACGTGCCTGATAGCGGTTCATTGCATGAAGCGTCAATGCTTGATAGTGCGAGACATTGGCGGCTTCAAGCAATGTTGATAGTTTGACTCCTCGAAAGGTTTGCAACCCGGCGGTAAAAGGCGTGTGTGTACTGATATCGATGTGGGGCAATCTATCTAATTGTTGGCGATCAAACGTGATACGCTCCGCATCGCCCACCGTGAGGGTCAGAGATACAGGAAGACGAAGTGAAGCTTGTGCGCTGTCTAATGCGAGCACAGAGACAAATACCACCACGAAGGGAATGAGTACGCGCGTCGACGCGCAAAATACCGTTATATAGGTTGGGCATGATTGTATGTTCATCGCTCACCATTTACGTCTCTACGGTTGTGTTTACCAGCTGTCGCTCAACCGTTACCACTCAACAAAAACAGGTTTAGGTTGCGTACCAGACACACCCTGACCAAGCGTATTGCGTGCCCAGAATGAGCCACCTGTTAGCATCTCGCCACGTGTGTGGCGGACTTGCGACTAGTGTGCTTCAAAAGGATGCATATTGAACAGTGCTAACAAGCGGGTTTATTGATAATTCGCATAATTGAGACAGGGGGAGTCAATACGATCAGACCACACGTCATGAAGATAAAAAAGACCCACCAGTGAACGCACTGGTGGGTCAGGGTGTTAGCTCAGGTCGCGCATTAATATCTCAAACTCTTCTTGAGCTTGATCGATCAATGTCGCGAGCTCGTTGGCATCGCGATGGTTCAAAGGTAACGCCCAATTATCGTGTTTGCCAGGCTCAATATGCTCAGCCAATAACTGGGTGATTTTTCCTTTGCGCTGAAACGTCACTTCATCAAATTCAGCGAGATGAGGGCTTTCCTCGTCGGCGATGTGCACCGTCACATTGCCATTGGGGATCACCCGCACATGCGCTTGACGCGCGGGAGTGGTGTTTAAGGTATAACTACGTGAATGGATAGACATGTTAGCCTCCTATCACTCGACTTGGGGCACTCCCTATTATAGTGCTTAGCCATAAGGGATGGAGGACTATCCAGCTTTGTATTGCTTAAGATCATAGATCGTTACATTCTTGTTGCATCACCCCATGCAAAAACAAATACTTATTCAATAATACTGCATACGGTAAATGAATTCGCCCGGCGACTCAGCCCCCCTTACAACAGCGGGCTAAACATGTAAAAGAACTGCTCAATCGGCTTATGATAGACCGGTCTTTGTTGCCAAGCGTCCGCACTAATGCGGGTCGATTGTGCCAAATAGTGTCGATGTAGCGCATGAATACTCGCACAAAACTCGGGATCGTCGACGGTCAGCGTGAGTTCAAAATTCAGCCATAAACTGCGCATATCAAGGTTAACCGTACCCACGAGGCAGTACTGCTCATCGACCAACACGGATTTGGTATGTAATAACCCACCACCGAAGCGGTAGATTTCTATCCCTGCTGACATTAAATCCTCAAAAAACGAGCGGCTCGCCCACTCCACCATCAAGGAGTCATTTTTCTCGGGAATAATCAGAGTGACTGACACCCCACGCTGCGCGGCCGTTTGTAAGCTCACCATCAGACCTTCACTTGGCACCAAGTACGGGGTGGTGATCACAATGCTCTTCTCTGCTTGATGGATAGCCAGAGTCAGCACTTGTTGAATCATCCCTTCTGGCAAGCCAGGTCCAGACGGGATAGCTTGCACCGCGTGATTGGCATGTTGGTGATCTTCAATCAGCAAACACTCTGGCGATGACGGCAAGTCGCGTAGCCCAGTTTCCACCTCCCAATCCCACGCAAACACGCTACTTAGAACGGGTACCGTAGGGCCCGAGACCCGCACCATTACATCCACCCATTGCCCGACCCCCGCGTCCTGCTTGAAAAAGCGAGGATCCACCATGTTCATCGAGCCAGTATAGGCAATATGGTTATCAATGATCGCCACCTTGCGGTGCTGGCGAATATCAAGGCGACGGAAGAACATCCGAAATGGATTCACGGCAAGAGCTTCAATCAGCTCAACGCCGGCTTCACGCATTGCATGTGGCCATTTGCTGCGGAAAAAAACTTTACTGCCGGCAGAGTCCAGCATAATACGCACGGGGATCCCACGTTTGGCGGTATCGCAGGCCGCCTGCGCAACTTCATCGGCATGGCCGCCGGGATGCCAAATATAAAACACCATATCGACGCTTTTTTGCGCTTGGCGAATATCAAGCGCGATCGACTTAAGAATATCGGCCGGTTCTGTTTGCAACGCCAGCTGGTTGCCGGTGAGCTCCGGCACACCAATTCGGGCATGGCAGAGTCGATTGACATGGTGAGATTGTTCATTGATATGCTGAGGACGATGTGCAGGGCACGCCTGCAAACTGAGCAGCCATTGACGATATGGCTCAAACATCGCTTTTGCTCGCATTGCACGCGTCTTACCAAGGTTAAGCTCGCCAAATAGCAGGTAGGCAATCACCCCCACGATCGGGAGGATATAAATGATCATTAACCAAGCGATCGATACACCCAGCGCGCGGCGCTTGAATACCACTCGGACTGTCACCCCAGCAATGGTTAACCAATAGACCAGGAGCAACAGTAAGGTTACGATCTCGTAGACTTTTTCCATGCCTAATTGCACACCTTAATAATAACTGACGAAAGCGTGTTCTCTCGCTTTCTCTATTCTGCCTAGCTTGCCACTCGGTGCAAGCCATGATTTGTCTTTAGAAAAAGACAAGCGGCGTAAAAATCGTGATAAATGCCACACCAGAGTAATGTTAAGTGCACCTTAAGGTGCATTTTAACGTGACCCAAAGCAGCAATGTTAATAATGTGTTAAATCAATAATTGCGATAGAGAAAGCCACTGTGATACTCACTATAGGCAGCGGATTCACCTTATCGATGCACACTAAGTAATCACACGGAGAGAGAATATGGGGAAATGTGGCGATATGATGGCATTACGTACGGCATGATCTTCAAATTCTACGCATAAACTGGTTTACTTACGAGTCTTTGTAGAGGGAACCACTCGTCTCATAGTGTAATTATTAGTTTACACCATGAGCGAGCACCTGACGGGAGCAACTGAGTATGCGCCCATAAAAATCAATTAATTATCGAATACGATATCGAGTAGGTATGGCAAACACACAACGCGCACAATTTTCATCCCGATTAGGGTTTATCTTGGCGGCAGCCGGCTCTGCGATTGGGCTCGGCAACATTTGGGGTTTCCCCACGCAAACAGCCTCAAACGGCGGCGCCGTTTTTCTGTTTATTTATTTGCTGATGGTCTTTGTCCTAGCGTATCCCCTTTTGATAGCAGAACTCACTATTGGACGCTATGGCAATGCAAACCCCGTTCGCTCACTGTCAGCCGTATCCGGTGGACAAAAATGGATTGGTCGGTTACTTGGATTAGTCGGCTTACTCGGCGCGACTGGCATTTTAAGCTTTTACACCATCGTGGCCGGTTGGTTGGTGGGCTATATGGTCTCCCCCTTACTTGCATTAATAGGCTTTACCGATGCGGCAGCATGGTTAGAGTCATTTAGCGAGACCCGTAACCTCGCATTAATGCTGTGCTTTATGGTGCCGACGATTTTGGTGGTCCGTAATGGTATTGCTAACGGGATCGAACGCTGGTCCTCACGTTTAATGCCCGTCCTCTTTTTACTGTTCGTGATCATGGTGGTTTACATTTTATTTCAGCCTGGCGCGATGGAAGGGCTGAAGATGTACCTGATCCCAGATATGTCGCACCTCTCGCCGGGGCTGGTCGTGAGTGCCATGGGGCAAGCGTTTTTCTCACTCTCTCTGGGTGTGTGCGTGATGATGGTATACGGCTCGTATTTGTCCAAAACCGCCAACATTCCTAAAACCGCTGCACAAGTAGCACTGCTGGATACGGGCATCGCCTTTATTGCGGGGCTATTGATCATGCCTGCCATGTTTGTTGCCCAACACAATGGCGTGGCTATCTACAGCGATGCAGGCGCGCTTCTCAGCAGTGACACACTGGTATTCAGTGTCCTCCCTGCCATGTTCGACACCATGGGAACAGCGGGCATCTTTGTCGGTTTTGCCTTCTTCTTGCTGATGGTCATTGCCGCCCTCACCTCAGCCATCTCATTGCTTGAAGTACCTGTAGCCTGTGCTACTGAGGAATTCCGTCAATCACGAGAGAAAGCGGTATGGTGGATTGGCGGCCTTATCACCATTGCCTCGGCGGTGATTGTTTACAACTTTGGCGATCTGTTTGGCTTGGTGGTTACCGTCACCACCGAGTACGCACAGCCTATCCTTGGCCTGCTGTTTGCTTTGGTTGCAGGCTGGCTATGGCACCGCAATGAAATCTTGAAAGAACTGGTGCAAGGCAGCCCTGAGCTCGGTGAAACCTGGTTTTGGAAAATCTGGCCAGGCTATGTTCGTGTTATCTGCCCGATACTGATGCTACTGGTGTTCGGCTGGGATTGGATTTAATCTTCAACGCGCCTTGGCCCCCCCCCTGCCAAGGCGCCTACCTTGTTATCTTTTCTCTCTCCGCCTTGTCGTTTCCCCTCTCTACGCATTTGGGTACACTGCGTACATACTTAGCTTAAATACACCTAGTTACGCGGCGGCGTTATGAAACAACTGATTGATTTTATCCCTTTAATTATCTTTTTTGCCTTATACAAATTTTACGATATTTATATGGCAACCGGTGCACTGATCATCGCCACCCTAGTGCAAGTTGTGCTGGTTTGGGCGTTGTATAAACGCGTTGAAAAGATGCAAATCATCACCGCCGTTCTGGTCGCCATATTTGGCGGCATGACGCTATTTTTTCACGATGACAACTTCATCAAGTGGAAAGTCACCATTGTGTATGTCTTATTCGCCATTGGCTTGGCGGTGTCCGAGGCGATGGGTAAGCCTTTGATTAAGAATATGCTCAGCAAAGAGATTACACTGCCAGAACGCGTGTGGCGCACCATTAACTGGGCCTGGACTGGGTTCTTTTCCCTATTAGCCGGCGTGAACATTTATGTTGCTTATAGTATGCCGCTTGATACCTGGGTGAACTTTAAGGTTTTCGGCACTTTAATCCTGACCTTCCTGTTTATGATTGCAACTGGGGTGTATATCTATCGCCATATGCCCAAAGAGAGCAACTCAGACCAATAAAAACTTGCCCAAATGCTGTGTTAGCGGTCACAATTCTTATCTGTTCTATAAAAAAGGGGGTGCATGCCCCCTTTGCGATAAGATGTGAAGAGAACCATGCCTGACAATAAAAACAACTGCCCACGTGGCCAACTGCTGCTTCGTACATTAGCCATGCCCGCCGATACCAACGCCAATGGGGACATTTTTGGTGGTTGGATCATGTCCCAGCTCGATTTAGCCGGCGCAATTCTCGCCAAAGAGATTTCTGGTGGACGCGTTGTCACTGTCTCTGTCAACGACATTACATTTAAATCGCCCGTCAGTGTCGGCGATGTGGTTTGCTGCTACGGCACGTGCCAACGTATCGGTAATACCTCGATTACCATTGAGCTTGAGGTCTGGGTTAAGCCCGTCAGTCATGATGAGATAGGCGATCGCAGCAAAGTGAGCCATGCGACCTTTAATTATGTCGCCATTGATGAAAACGGCCGCCCTCGTAAAGTTTAGGCTCACTCAAGACTTAATCGCCAAACTACAGTTAATGAAGTAAACCAAATCCAACACACTATTTTTGAGCCAAGCTAGATATTTTTGAACTAAGCGTGAGAAGGAGAAAATACTCGCCTTCTCTCGCTTTTTTCTGCTAGAAAGAAAATGTGTGAGTAACGGCAGCTTATCTGTTCGTGCCGACTTATAAATGCCCTAAGTCAATTGCAACCCAATAGCACATGTTTTATAAACAAGAGTAAGGTAGAGTTACGACGTGTGGTCACGATGATCACCGGCTGATAGATACAGGGAAGTCGAAGTATGGCTCCAGGATGGACCTTTGGTGTTGTTGTACTTGCTCTCTTTGCACTAAAGAGCTGCAATGATGACACTGGAGACACAAATTTTACGATTACTTCCTCCACTAGCGGTGGTGGTTCCATTGCGCCTTCAACCTCTCTGGACGTTGGTCAAGGTACGCGCCAGCGTTTCACCTTAACACCGTTCGATGGCTATCAGCTGGATAAAGTGGACAGCACGTGTGGTGGAAAGCTAACTGGTGATATATACATCACAGCTCCTATTTATTCGGATTGTTCCGTGATTGCAAGGTTTGGCCTTACGGTGCCTCAAGCGCCTCACTTATCGATGACGCCACAACAAACCAAAACATTTGCTTTCAACTGGGATGATCTCTCGAATGAGAACCAGTACCTGCTTTATGAAAATTCCGATGGTAATTCAGGATTTACCCAAATCGCGACCATCTCTAACAATGTAACAACCTACGAGCTTGAAAAGTTTTTACCCACTAGCGCCAATGCTGAATACATCCTCTCCGCGTGCAACGATAAAGGCTGCACAGACTCATCGACCTATACTGTGAACCAGAGCGAACTAAAGGATGCTATTGGTTATATTAAAGCCTCCAACACAGATGCTAGCGATGAGTTTGGTTATTTCGCTGAGCTATCAAAAGATGGAGAGACGCTTGCAATTGGTGCCATTAATGAAAGTAGTAATGCAACAGGAATTAATGGCAACCAAACCAATAACGCAACACAATCATCTGGTGCTGTGTATATATTTAGGTATGTGAATCACGCTTGGCAACAAGAGGCGTATATCAAAGCTTCAAACACTGACACTGATGATATTTTTGGTCATAGTCTCAGTTTATCAGAAGATGGGAGTACTCTTGTGGTGGGCGCACCAGGGGAAGATAGTGCAGCAACGGGTGTCAACGGTACTCAAAACGATGAATCGAGTACAAACAGTGGTGCTGCCTATGTATTCACTCGCGATAATAACACTTGGAGTCAACAAGCCTATTTAAAAGCATCAAATACCCACTCAAACGATGAATTTGGCTGGAGCCTTGCGTTAAGTGCTGACGGAAACCGACTGGCTGTCAGTGCTTACAAGGAAAGCAGCAATACAACAGGTATCGATGGCAATCAAGCTGACACATCTTTCAGTGGGAGCGGTGCAGTTTATATATTTAATCGCGATAGTGGCAATACATGGTCACAAGACACATATATAAAGGCGTCGAATACTGGCGCATCAGATCAATTTGGCTACAGCATCGCACTCTCCAACAATGGCAATACATTGGCAGTTGGCGCCCGTTATGAGGACAGTGACGCAACAGGTATCAACGGAGATGAAAGTAATAATGCTGCCACAGGTAGTGGTGCGGTTTACGTGTTTAATCACGATGGAAATAGCTGGAGCCAAGAAGCGTATATCAAAGCTTCTAATACCGAATCCAATGATTCTTTCGGGGCATCAGTCGAACTATCTGCAAATGGGAACACCTTGGCAATAGGCGCACCACTTGAGAGTAGTGGCTCCTCGGTGATCAACAACGGGCAAATGGATAACTCAGCACCCTCTAGCGGAGCGTCTTACGTTTTTGTAAGAAGTGGTACCACATGGAGCCAACAAGCTTACTTAAAAGCATCTAATACTGATGCAAACAATGTCTTTGGCTGGTACCAATCAATGAGTTCAAATGGCGATGTATTAGCGATAGCCGCCGTTGGTGAAAAAAGTGCAACGATTGGAATTAACGGTAATGAGAACGACACGTCGGCGGCAGATAGCGGCGCGGTCTATCTGTTTGAGCGAGATGGAATCACCTGGGTACAACAATCTTACATCAAGCCACCCAATACTGAGGCAAGCGATTTATTCGGATTTGTTGCTTCTCTATCCGCCAATGGAGACGTATTAGCGATTGGCTCTCGCAGAGAAGACAGCGCGTCTTCCGGAATCAATAGTGACCAACAGAATAACAGCGCGAGCAGCAGCGGCGCTGTATACTTATATTAATAACTTCCCTCTTAGGGTAGAGGGTGGACGTGATGGCAATGGAATATTCATATCGGCGAACGTAACCCTAAGGCTACGTTCCACTATGACGTGATTGCCAACCAATCTTGTTAAGAACAATGCCTTTGAATTTAAAAAACGGGGGATCTGCGTATCCACCATAATATGTGCATCGACGATATTTTAGTCCTATTCATCGATATCATCTTGCTCATTCCAAAAACAGTAATGATTCTTTCCATTGCTTTTGGCTCGATACATCGCTTTGTCAGCTTTCGCAACCAGCCCGTTTATACTGTTATCATCATTTGGAAAGATAGAAACACCAACACTTAACGAGACAAAGCTGAACTTGTCAGAGTGAGACAGCGTCACTCTTACTGATGACATCACTTCATCGACTAGTAGTTTAATAGCATTGTAATCAGGCATGTTGGCTAATAAAAGCAAAAACTCATCTCCACCAATCCTCGCCACAACATCAGTTTGTCGGACTGACTCCGTTAACGTCTTAGCTACGTCGCACAAAAGTCGATCCCCTGTTTGATGCCCAAAACTATCATTTACTTTTTTAAAATTATCTAGATCAACAAAAACTACAGAAACATAATTACCTTTTTCTTTTGATGCTTGAGTTATAACCTCCAATTTTTTCATCGCGAAATCACGAGTGGCCAATCCTGTCAAATTATCATGGTTAGCCAAGTGTTCTAACTGAGACTTTAACTCTTCTCGCTTCTCAGCATTATTTTTAAATACAACAAGTGCTTTCGCCATTTGGCCAATCTCATCCTCACGCTTACTAATGTAAACGTTAGTCGAGAGGTCATTTTTTGCTAGCCGTAGCATTGTACTTGTCATTGTCCTAATCGGGTTTGAAATACTAACACCTAATAAATACCCCGAAAAAACAACAAATACAAAAACGATAAGATTAGTAAACAGGAATATTTGACTCATTTCCGATACAGGCTGGAACACCTCATCTTGATCGACTTCGGCAATCATCACCCACTCAACGCCTTTGAAAGAGATAGGTGCATAAGCGGAGTACACACGTCGCCCTCGGTAATCGGTAAATAACCCTTTTCCTGATGAACCTTGTAAACCATCTCTTGATGGCACAGTGTCCACTCTAGTCTTCAGTATATTATTGTGCTCTAAAAACCTGGAGTCACTTCGCATTAAAAAATCAGAGCCGACTAAATAGGATTCGCCAGTGGCTCCCATTCCCGCCGTCACTTGCATGATTTTATTTATAGGTTCAATAGGAAGCTGAAAGATTAACGCGCCCATATAATTAACATTTCTATCAAAAACAGGGATCCCTATAAAACTCGAGGGCATGTTATTATTGGGCTCATAAAAATCAATATCTGAATAGTATACTTCACCAGGCTTTCTTTCATTATTTATTTTACTAAAAAGTTTTGAAAGAGAAGAGTCTTTCCATGGGCCATGGATTAGATTTGTTGCATAGTCTTCATCTTTTTTTACCGTGTACACCAAGTGACCATCCGTATCAACCAAAAACATGTCATAGTAGGTGTTTGAACGAACAAGGTTTAAAAATATAGGATGGTAATACTGATGTTTTTCGCTATAAACACTACCATCGTCTGGTGAAAGGAAGTGGTCTCTCTGCCCTGATGAAAATGGGTTATCCCTTATATAGATGTTTTTTAGATATCTTTCTCGATTATTTGGTATATCATCAAAAGATTGTGAGAATTTTTCAAGCGCGTCTCTCACCAAAGGACTCTGACCATGAAACAACATTTCGTCCTCTAGCGAGGAAAAATAATTAGTCAAACTAGATTTTCTCGACTGCAAAAGAGAAAGCATATTGTTTTTTATAATGTCTTCAACATTAACTTTAATGTTTATATAAGAAACAACGCCGGCCACGATCATTGATATCAATGCAAAAAAAATCATCACCGCAGGTAATTTCTTGTTAATTGAAACATTTTCCAGCATCAGTTCAATCTTTTTACCAATAAATTAAGTATTGTATTATAATACGACAGTATTTAGTTATTTTTCATTCCGTGATTTAAGTATCGTTTTGTCGCAAACGTTATTACTTGCCTCACAACAATAACCACTTTTAATTTCCCGCAATATCTATGCCTGACCGCGCCCTTGCGTGGATTGAATGATCATAGGCTAACCCAATCACCAAATCTACCCTTTGGGCCAAGGTCTATTTATCATTTTCTCACACTATACGGGTCGATGCTGTCAAGACTAGCACAGTTTCTGCAGGTATCTGTGCTCACAAAACAGCATTATCCACTCACACTGTCGCAGCACTCATTCCACTGCGGCGATGATTATGTCTATTTTTACTAACAGAGCGAGTGCGACTAAACGCAAACGTGACCCACAACACTGAACATTTAATGTGTTCCGTGTTAACTATTTATACACGCGCCTGCTACGCTCAACAAAGTGGTGACTTTGTAGATAACGGACTATCGCATGACCATCCTAACCGGGATCCAACCTGAACTTGATAGACACCAGCTCTCTGAGCTGAATGTCGACCTGCTGTCGGCTGTGCTACGCGGCGCAGACATGCTGGTCAGTGGTGACGACAGGCTTGCCAACATTAATCACTTGCTCGCTGAAATTGGAGCTGTCACGCAAGTGAGTCGCGTGTGGGTGTTTCAAGTATTAGCACTCAGCGACAGCGATATTTTGCAAGATTATGTTTTTGAATGGGCCAACGAGAAGAAGTATGCGCAAATTCGTCTCCCCCACTTCAATCATTTTAGCTCTAGCCTCGCTCACCCCGAGTACCGCGAGCTGATAGAAAGCCGACAACGTGGCGAGTATCAATCTGTCATTACTGATCAATTACCCTCATCCTGGCTCAAACGCTATTTAACACAACAGCGCATTTTATCGATGTTAACCATCCCCATCATTGTCGATAATAAATGGTGGGGAACACTAGGGTTTGATGATTGCGAGCGTGAACAACGCTGGTCAGAAAGTGATGTGACCTTGCTGCGCGCCACGGGACATCTCATCGCCAGTACAGTGCTTAAAAACGAGCTGTTTTCTAAACAACGGCAAATCGAAATCATTAAAGACAATACCCACTGCAGCACCTGGCAAGTGGATGTTCAACGCGGTATCTGTTGGTGCTCGTCAGAGATCATCGGTGACAGTGCTGCCAGCAGTATTCGTGACTCCCGTACCTACACCAGCCGACACTGGCTACGCCGCATTCATCCTCAGTATCGTCGAGCGTTTTTCTCGCGGGTGCGCCATTTTTTATCGCCCGCTGGCAACGAGCTAAAAATGGACTTACAGGTTAAACGTGATAATGGTGAATATACGTGGGTAGAAATCACCACCAATAATGATCCGAAAAATAAGCCTCAAGGTGTAGTCGCTGGGGTGATGTGGGATATCAGTCAGCGTAAGGCGGAAGAACAAGCATTAATGCGTCAAGCTGCGACTGACCCGCTGACACAGCTATACAACCGCCGTCAATTTGCCAGTGACCTTGCCCGCTTTGGCGAACAAGCCCGGTACCGACATCAGCCTCTATCCCTGCTTATTATTGATATCGACCATTTTAAACGCATCAACGATAACTACGGCCATATCGTTGGCGATCACGTCCTCGAAGCCTTCGCGTCATTACTCGAAACGCATCTTCCTCTGCACAGCAACATTTATCGCATTGGTGGGGAAGAGTTCGCTTGTCTGTTGGCGAATACCGACCAAAAAGCGGCGCAACACTATGCCGCTCAGCTCTGCGAGGCCGTTTATGACCAACATTCGATCCTCGACTACTCCCCGGCCATCCGTGTGTCCGTGTCAATTGGCTGTGCAGAGCTCGACGCGGCCCAGCTCGATGCTAAGCACCTCTACCAGCATGCCGATGACGCTTTATACAACGCCAAACTCTCTGGACGCAACCGAGTCGTCAGTTACGCTTAACCTTGTAGGGCATTCTCGGTCAGTACATTTATCTCGCCCACCGCCGTTATTCAGTGAAGACGGTGATTTGCTAAACTACAGCTAACACACTCGGTTTTATATCCCCCTCAAGGAGCTTCTATGCCAGCTCGCCCGGACTTTCTCGACAACCTCTCTCCTCATCACGGCAAAGTCGTCCCTGGCGTACTGAGCCTAGAGACACAAACGGCTCTCGCTGCCAAACTCGACGCCATGCCCAATGGGCAAACTTGGTATGCCGACATTTACAAAAAAGCGATTTATGGGCCCATGGTATTCCGCGACCCAGATCTCAACATCGCCGACACCATTGAGGCACTGCTACCAGACTATCGCATTTTGGCCGATTTATATTTGGAGAAAACGCCCGAGGATCAAGGCTTTCCTTTCCATACCGATTTTGACTCGATTGGCTTTATGGAGCGGCCGGAAGATATGCTCACGGTATGGATCCCGCTGACGCCAGTGAAAGAACCCGGCTCAGGGCAGTTATCTATCGTGATGGAAGAGGGGGCGGTGCGCCTATCGCTGATCCGCGAAGCCAATCAATTGCACTCACTGGTGCGCATTGCCGACCCGTCGGTGCCCGAGCACCCGCCGTTTCAAATCACTCAGCAAGAGTATGACTACATGGAGAAAGGTAAGGTGACGCCTGCGTTGGATGCAGGTGATGCGCTGCTATTCTGTAACGCTTTTTTCCATAAATCAGAGGATGTCTACCAAGGCAAACGCGCTGCCTACATCATGCGCTTGGTGCCCAAAGACGCTAAATTTAGCAAAACACGCTTGCTGGCACTGAGAAAGCTTGGACAGAACCTGGCGGTGGTCGAAGAATTACTGAAAACGCACTATCCAGAGGCGTTATAAGGAGTGATTTTTATTTAGGGTGGTGAGCATGACGCCTCGCGCCTTCATTGTGCACCGCAGGCGCTAGGTGACTAATAGTGATATCGGCAAGATAGGATCGTAATAGACGTATCATCCACGGCGTAAACCAGCCGATTGGTGTCATCAATACGCCGCGACCAGAAGCCTGTCAGATTTTCTTTTAGTGCCTCAGGCTTACCTATCCCCTCGAATGGCGTTCGTTTTACATCGATGATGAGCTTGTTGATTCGCTTGAGTGTTTTTCTATCCTGACTTTGCCAGCATACGTAGTCACGCCACGCATCATCCGTCCAGCAAAGTAAGCGACTACTCATCGTCATCGACTAACGCGTGCTCCATCGCTTTCCCCATCTTGTACTGAGTAATGGAGCGATTTAGGTGCTCAGCATTTGCGGGCGAGCGCAACAGATGGACGGTTTCCATAAGGCTGTTGTAGTAATCAAGCGACATCACCACCGCATCCTCTGCATCACGTCGGGTGATGATAGTGGTATCAGCGTCGTCAACCACCCCATCTAATACCGTTTTGAGGCCATTTCTCGCTTCAGTAAACGAAATGATTTTCATCGGATCACTCCTATTCTTACACCACCGAAGTATAGAGCAACAAACTAGACATGTACAACTTAAAGAACATGTCTAGTAGCTATTCGCTGAGCACAACTGTCCCACAGTGACAGCGAGCCAAGTGTTCAGGTTGGATGGACAATACTGGCTTAACCCACGCGTTTGTTTCTTTTACATTGCCAACTATCGTAGTCATCGCCGATTTGCATACGCGACTTGGATAACGCCTCAACGTCGTACTGAAATCGCCGAGTGCCATTCCATGCTGGAGTAATGTATACGGTTTCAATCTCTGAGAGATAGGCTTGGCTAAAGCTATCATTGCTCTGAAATTCAAAAGGATTGTAAGCCAGCTTAATCGTGTCGTTGATTAACTCCCACTCACCCGTAGCATTGTATGAAAAGCGCGCACTTTCCTCGCCAAGAAAATATTCAACACGCCCGTTTAATACGAATTCCTTGTTATCTTTTAATGCCCACTTTTCCTTATAAACTTTATCTCCCTGCATAGTAAATGAGCATATCCACTGCCCCGTTACGTTACTCTTATTGATCGGCAGCTCAGATGCTGCCTTGGAAGATAACACCAACGAAGAGAAAAAAAGTACAACACACGTATTTATCGTTTTCATATTAACGTAATTCTCTTAATCCTATATTGATGACCTAAACTAAAGAGAGGCCACTCCTCAAAACGATATCCGCGACATCCTAGCGATCCGCTGGATGATGAACTCCATCCATCACGGGAATATTCTCCAACTCAAACGGATTGACGCCATCTAAGCAGGCAATATTGAACCCAAACTCACTCGGATTGGAGCGACGCTGGTGATGAGTGTAAATGCCACAGCGTGAGCAGAAGTAGTGCTTAGCCGTGTGGGTATTAAAGGAATACACACTGAGTTGTTCACTGCCAGAAACGACACGCAATTGTGCAAGTTTGACCGAGCCCACAATCGCACCGCGGCGTCGACACATTGAGCAATCGCAGCGTCTGGGGTTTTCAATGCCATTGGGTAACGCGAGGGCTAACACAACCGCTCCGCAGTGACAGCGGGCCAAGTGTTCAGGTTGGATGGGCGTTTGACCGACTTGTTTTATCATGCGCTTACCTGCTCAGTTTCATGGTGATCAAGCGGATAGACTTTCTCAAAGCGTTCTAACACCAAAGGGGATTGGGTTGTAAACGGTACGCCGAGTGCCTGCCCCTCTTGCTCAAAAAACGCAAGATGTGCCTGTCGCCACCACGCATAACTCTTATCGCCTTCTCCTTCCGCTGCGGCGAACTCAGCGGTTACTTGATCAAACGGGCACTCGCTCACTTCAGTCACCTTGATAATGCAAACGGGCTGCTGCGCCCAGTTAAGCACCACGGTTAAACGCCCCACTTGCGGGTAAGGTTCGTTTTCTATCTCGTAGCATGCTTTTAAGCTACACGATGCGCGTTTTATGCCTTGATCAATCAAACGGGCGCATTCGTTAGCATTGTATTCATCCGCGCAAAAGTACTCGGCAATCGTTTCAGGCACCGCCTGACGTTCTGCTTCACTTAAGGTGGCAAGGTAGGCGTTTAAGTAGTCCTGCTGTTCTGTATTCATAAGCGTCCTTGTTTATTCAATCGTCCAATTCGCAGCGCCAGCTCCCGCCTCCTGAAAGCGAAGTTTTATTGGATAGGTGTCATCACAGCCTTCGACAATCCATAGCTCCCGCCAAACCCTTGTGCCTACCTCGCCTGACGGCATTTCCCGCACATAAGGCACAAATTCCTCTGGCTTCTCACAGCCTTGAGATGCCACCGTAACCAGCACCCCTGCCATCGCATCTTGGATCAATTTTTGATTAGCCAGCGATCCTTCTTGGATCGCTCCTCCTGGCAGCGACTGCGCCATCGATGACCAAGAAAGCATCAAGGCAAAGATGGCAAGTAAGGCGCGTGAACGGTCATTCATGATGATTAACTCCAATATCAACTTGTATAGATAAACAAAACTTCTGATGACGCTATTATCTCAGCGGCCTTCTTCTTTTAATGTCACACTCATCTCCGCGTTAACCGAGTGACCCTTACGCCTGACTGTGTCTAATAGGCTTATGGTGATCTTTTATACACAAGAAATAGGCCCAAGCAATGAGTATCACCTGTAGAGGGCCGCGTATTAAAAGATAGCTCGGCCCCCATTGATGCCCACCAAGGCCTATCCCATTGACTGCGGCATAAACATTCGCTGGAAAGAAAGCGATAAACACAACAATAGCAAGTTTTGCTGCGAGAGGCTGATACCGTGGAACAAAAAGCGCGATGCCAATTAATAGCTCAATCAACCCCGTGAAATAAACTAACTCCAAACGAAGTGGCACCCATGTAGGCAGCATTTCTACCATGCCCTCAGCTTTAACAAGGTGTCCAATAAAAAAGAATATAAAAGCGACTCCCAGCCCCCAACATGCATACTTGTTCACGTTCAAAAACGTGCCATTCAATTTTGAATAAATGAAGGCAATGGCCAACGGGCTAGATAAAAGCACTAAAATAATGATTGGTGTTATCATGTTTCCTCCTTGAGTCATGATATTTTTTGAGTCTGCTTAATTTTTATTTGGCGTTCATCTCACCAAACACTGTTTTCTCTTCACGCGGTGGATGACCACGGAAACGTCATTCTCCATAACTCTTTTTCATACGCTACATTATTGGCTGCGTTAGCCAGTATGCCTACAATATGCATAGGTATTGAAGCCTGTAGTGATACACACGATGCCGCTGCCATTTGTGACGCTGTTCAGCGTCCAAACAGCCGGTTTATTCCTGTTAAGTCACCTGATCGCCGAGTGATGCGTGTGCTCCACCAGAAACAAAAATTCCCTACGGATTAATTGCTTTCTCTGGGGAATTAACGCTGAGTACAGAGACGGCTCAGTTTAGTTATCAAAGCAAGGGACTCCCTGCTGATATGACCAAGATGGCGAAACCGCCAATAGTCTATCGTCGTCGCCAAACTTCAGACCTACCCAGCCCACCCAGGTACAGCCCTCTTTTTCATAAGTCTCTTGGTCTGTGACAGACTCGAATGCAGCAACAATTTCCGCCTTTTCCTGAGAAGCTGCCAGCTTGGGTATGGCAGCCATAAGCTGCGCCTGTGTTTCCTGGAGCTTATCGATTGAGTCATCCCGATAAGCTGCCGTGATACCAGAATCTAGCGCTTGGTAAAACCAAAACGCATTGGTTCCGACCAGCAGAATGATTAAGACAAATATCGCGATTTTCATAGAGACTTATAACTCCCAGATTTGGGGCTGATTTGTGGCGGCGAAGCGGTAGAAAGGCTGTCCCAGCCCCGAAGGGATGGCAACAGCCGTTTGTTAGGCACCTGAGCGTTGCGAAAAATGGTACAAGCCTTCAATGTCGGACGAGCACAAAAGAGGCATTGCTTCTTTAATTTTCTCCAACGGCCAATCCCACCACTTCATATCTAGTAGCATTGTAATTTCCTGTTCTGAAAAGCGCTTCCTTATCGCTTTTGCGGGGTTGCCACCAACAATTGTGTATGGTTCTACATCTTTGGTAACCAAAGCCCGACTACCAATTACCGCTCCATGGCCAACCTTTACACCGGGCATAATCATTGCCTCGGACCCAATCCACACGTCACTCCCTATGACGGTATCACCTGCCTTTTGGAAAGCATCAACTGATTCCGAAAATGCCGGCTCCTCATTCATATAGAAAAAAGGGAATGACGTCACCCAATCATATCGGTGGCCTTGATTGCCAGCCATGATAAAGGAGGCTCCCGATCCGATAGAGCAAAAGCTTCCAATTATCAATTTATCAACATCATCACGATCAGGCAGGAGGAAGCGAGCGCAATCATCAAATGAGTGTCCATGATAATAGCCTGAATAATAGCTATAACGGCCTACCTTAATATTGGGGTTCTTAACTTGTTCTATCAGAGGTTTTCCCTTAAACGGGCTCTCAAAATAATTTTTCATTTAATTACACATCCAATCCAGAATGACATTATTGCCTAACGAATGACATAGATTTCCCCTCTTGAAAATCTGCCACACTTAGGTGCGGCTTTTAATAACGGAGGTAACCATGTAGGCTCAATTCTTTTGTGCCGTTAATCTCGCCAAGCACCATTTTTCTCTTCAAGCTCCGTGATCCGTCGCTTGAGTGCCGATAACTCATCCTTCACCTTGTCTGGCTTCACTTTATTTTTTTGGGACTTGACCATACCAAACTCTCCATCTCGATACGCTTTACGCAATTTCGATAGCATGAATGGATGGATATCAAGCGCCTCTGCAACCGACTTCACTGTTCGATGCGTTTCATAGCTCCATTCAACCGCTTTCAGTTTGAAGTCTAGTGAATATTGCGCTGTCTTTTTACCCGTTTTATAGGCTGGCATACTGACCTCCTCAGGTCGTCGATGCGTGTCCAGTAAAACGGATCAAGTCCAGGGTCTGCTTGAATGCATTGTTAGCTAAAATATGCCACATCGTCTGACTGTATTTGAATCTTAATTGCTTCTGGCTCTATCTTATTGATAAAACGCAACGCTTCATTACACCAACAGTATAACGAGATTAGATACTCCCACTTATTTTCATTCTTTTGGTTTGGATATTTCACACCTTGAACACGAACAGCACCACCCCACCATTGCAGATCTTCATGACAACGATAAGACGACTGAATATCTAGGTAAAAACCGTCGGCGTGAATTATTTTATTACAAGATTCTCGAAAGCTAATGCCTTCATCACCGCAGATTGCCAAAACAAAATCTTTTGGAGAGTGATCAAGAGAGTAACCTTGATGATTGCGATTCATTGAGTCATCTAAACTTCTTAGTTTTATCGAGATTTCGACGAGGCTGCTGCTAACAAGAGACTTGACCATTACCAAATATGAAGAACGATCATATAATTCTTCATATTCTTTAACGCCAATACAGTGCTCTTTTACAAAAGCTTCACTCGCTTGAATAACATTTTGAACAATGAATATTTTTTGTCTAAGTTCAGCGATATCAAACATGTGAGACATAATTTTACCTTTTTAGCTAACGCCTGGCATAAGGTGCGCCACGACTAATCGACCAAGTGCACCGAGCTTCCTACGAAAACTGCCGAGTGTAATGCGTCACCTTGATGTTTTTGTTAGCTGCCTTGAGGAGTGAGTGTACAAGTCGATTGATTTTGAAAGCTTGTTCAAATATCGATTTAAAGCAGCCCTTGCAATAAACTTATTGCTAATAATCATAGGATTTAGACTGATCGTGATTTCGTAAAGTACAGTTTTATCACGAGACAGCATACTTCCATCACCAGAGTCTGATGGGATGTATATGAAAGGCTTCGTAACTCTGAAATGACAATTGAACTCCTGCGGAAAATAAGTCATTAGTTTATGGAACTCGTCCTCATTTGACACTTTGAGTAAAAACCATACAGAGAAAAAGCGATCAGAGTCAATTTCCGACGATTCGATTAGCTCAGACCAGTTTCTTTGCATATGAAACTTGTCCAGATACTCCATTGATGCATTTTCTTTTCTTACAAGACGAATAAACTCAATGTTAGATATCTTATTTGATAACTCATCAAATGCTTCTACTCGTTTAACTGAGAAAAATTCATCCAAAGCATCTTTCGAAGAAAATGCTTCGTGATAATCTTCCCAGTCAGATTCTCTCTCAAACCCATGTAAGTATTGATACATATGATTATTATAATAGTCATAGTGATCTGGGTCGTAGTGATCACTATGAGACAGATATGCCCTACGCTTAACATCAAAAGTATAAATTTTTCCGTCTTCTAAAGCATAGCCATCACCTAAGATATGCTTTAGTTCAGCTGTAGTTAGTTCGGGGTCGCTTCCGTTTGGGTACATATAGTCAATATACCACGTATAACACCCGCTCTTGTCGTTATAATATACAGCCCTTGGCCTTATAAAGTGTTCTTCGGGTAAATCTATATCTTCAATATCTGCGATCCTAGCTTCGATACTTTCAAAGTAATACTCATGCGATGAACCAATTCGATTGGCCAAATTGAAATAATACCCTTTATAGTTGACTACCCAGTGGTTTGGTTTTTCGGTTGCGAATACCCTCCACGTCTTACTTTCGGAAGAGATCGGAAAAAACTTTTGTGCAATTCTCCAAAGTTGTGGAGTATTTAGAAACCTTTCAATCGATACGTAGTCCCAGTAAATCGCAGTTATATTGTTTCTAGGGTTATTGGTAATTGATTCTAAACGACTCACAACGCCAGATGATGGTTGCGTAGAACATGCTAAGATAAAACCAGTTGCCTCATGTTGCTCGCAAGAATCGACTATTTCGTCGAGATCTGAAACTCCTACTGACTTGTTACTGTGTGCATTGTGTTTGCACTGAATTAGCCACTTTTTCTTCTCTGGAGCAAAAAAACTTTCTTTTTCCTCGATACAGAGTAGATCACGCCCACCATCAGGCCCAACACCACTCCAATACACTTGGTAGTTCTTGTTGAAAAGGAGTTCACGAATTAACAGTTCAAACTCTTTTCCTGATTGACTCAGCTCTTTAAAATCTAACATATCGCTTACTTATTTATTTTCGAAAATCTTAGGGCAGCTAACGCGGAGCGCACCGGCGCACTTTAGTGCGTCCGAGTGACGCGAATTGTTATATTTTTCCTAAGATGCCAAGAACCTGCGGAGGTAGTGCTCGGTTTCCGCCTCGTTCTTGCACTTATATGTCTCGCGAATAATTTCTCGCATTGTTCTGCCGGTATTGGGAACCTCTTGATCTCCCTCAGCAAGGTCAACGGAGCTCAAATCCTCCTGGGTCAGACCTTCGCTCGGCATTGGGTTTATTGTCCAGATATCTAACGCATTGATGTGAGAACCATCAGAAAGTTCAAGTTTCTCAAGCAGTGGCTTCAAGGCCCTGGCTCCGCCTCCGTACATTAATGCATACGAAAATCTCGGACTTATCTTTACGTCAATCTTAGGTTTGGAAGAAAAAAGTGTTATATCGCACCTTTGGTTGTTCAGCGCACAATACTCGAGCCGAGATAAAAGCCAAGATATTCTATTTTCGTCCACGGTAGCGACTCCTTCGAATATAAAGCTTTGGTTCAGCGGAAGCCTTGACTGAGCGAAGCGGCGGCAAGACTGTCCGGCCGAGGCCCGCTAGGGCCGGAATAACTGCAACTATTTGTTATATTCAGTTGGAAGCGGGCAATCATAATTTATGTCAATCATATCAAGATTTTTCAAGTTGAAATTAGCATATTTTATCCCGGCCTTTGAGGTATTAATTTCTGGCTGAGCATATAAAAAAACTAAAGCTGTAGGCTTTTCTTTTTGATGTATTTTTTCAAGTCTCGTAGCCATTAGCTTCTTTATTTTATACCTTTCTATCGTGCCGTCAGCGATCATCGCAGTTGTTTTCAACTCATCCTCACCTTGCTTTAATGTCTTCTTAAACTTGATTTGATACCCGCGATCTGATGGCAACCTGTTGATGAACGCCCACCCGTAATAAATTACCGGAAAACCGGGAAGATCATCCAAATCTTGTTCCCAAATACATTTAAATATACTGCTATAGTAAACATCTTTGCCAGAAATATTTAATCGTCTAAATTTTATAGATCCATCTTTCCTATACCGCATATATCTGCTGACTACTGAGCGCACCGAATATACAGTACCAATACTGCCATTTTCCCGAAGCTTCGTATCCTTTGTTTTCTTAACATATTTTGGCTTATTGGCACCCAACGCCTTAGGTGAGTCGCTTTCTCTAGGTTCATCATAATAGGAATCGGGACGATCCAATTCAAAAACGTCAACGATAGACTGATCTACACTGAGACGCTCCTCTTTTACAGGGGTACCGTCTTCATAGTGGAGATTCAGTGGAATGTTGTTGTTAATCTCACAGTCTTTTGAGTGCGTTCCATAAATCCTGTAGTGGGGCACGACCTTCATGTCTTGGAGGTCTTCGTCTAGGTTCGCACATGTAACCTGAGCCATGCAGCTACTACCGGGGCATATAAATTTCTTCTTGTCGGTAATAGTTCCAGACCAATAAAGATCATATGCCCTGTCAGGGTCTAGGTAATCCTACGCTTCAATGCTGTAGGCTACATCTAACGACAAAACTCAACTCCTTCGAATATAACGCCGCTATAAACGGCTGCCGAAGCAACGCGTAGGCAGTCCGGTGGAGGCCACGCTTTTTGTGGCCGGAACGAATTTAATGGCCTTGTTAGCTGTTACCACCTACCAAACCCCATTTTTTCTTGAGGTGTAAGCGGTTGACCAGCAGCTCCATTTAGTAAATGAGGATTTTCTTCGAGATACTCGCGAGCCCAAGGCTGTAGGTTGAACGCAAAGCCAGTGAGTACATCACCCATATTAGTAGGGCAATAAGTTATGCCTTTAGCTTTTAACCCCGCCATGACTCCATCATCCATACCAACATGAACAGAATTACTCTGCCCACGAATAAAAGGCACTAAATACCCTTTCTCTTCTGGGGTCAATTTAGTCAGCTGCTCTTTTCTAGCTTTAATGCTCTTTCTTTGATTATACCCATTCATAAAGAACATATAAATTCGTGCAACACAAAAAGACGTAGTTAAAAGAAAAGCAGGGCCTATATAGACCCTAAATTCTTCCCGAAAATCGTTGATGGCTAGTTTTTTAGCAAGATCCATCGGCAAAAATAGAATTACCCCCAGAACGGTGACTATAGCTACTAAAAAAGCAGCTGGAACCTTTCGGAAGTAGTCAGCTAGATTGGTAATTTTTTCCATTCTCGGTATTTCTCCTTGGAGAGCTAACGCCGTGCTTAGGGGCAGTAGTGAAGCGCAGCGTAACGGAGGTCCCAGCGCATCGACTACAGCACCTTGTTATGTTGATAAAGGTCGGTGTGCCAGCCGAACTGAATACACACCTAAGCTTTACAGCTTGGCTAGAACAACCGATGCCACCATTGCAAGCGAGAACGCAGCCATTGGTGTGAATGAAACAGCTAGAGCTGTAAACAAAACACCGAATGCACCTAACTTCAGATGCAAGCTTGCTGAACTCGTTAATTCAGGTTTTGCCATAGGCACCCCTCTATTAACATGACCCCAGTATTTCATAATGCCAAGGACGGGATCGTCCAGACTTTTGCTGCTTTTTTTATTTCCGCCAGTCTTGAGGAAGCAGCAACCTTGGCGGACATGCGCCAGGCCCAGTCAACGACTGCACCTGAACATTCGTAAAACCTAACGCTTCAGCTTTGCGGTGTGCTGGAGCGCTAGCGCAGGCACATCCGACAACAGCCAATTGTTATATTTTTTTGCACAGAATGCTGAATTTAATACTATTGTATCCCTCAAATTCGTTGAATATAAGATCACAGTTTTTATTGGCACTAGAAACCGGAATAATGCTCCCTACTTCAACCCGATGTTTACTATTGTTAATCGTAACATCCGCGCTACCTAAAATATTAGAAGCATCATTTAGGGCAACAACAATCTCAGCGCCAAATAACTTAACAGAATTGTTCTTTTCTAAAACAACTTCTTCTGTATATGAAAACAATCCGTTAATGAAATGTTCCCGCTCAGCAGCCTCACCTTCAAGCGCTGATATTTGGCTATTCTTCATAGAAACGAGCTCAGAAAGCTCAGAAACTTGGACCTTTAATTCATCGATTTCTTTTTTATACTTCTGGTTTTCCGCTATGAGACCTAGCTCGCTATTTAGGTAGTCAACTGATTTTTCCAATTTTTTTATTGTTTCAGGAACTTTCCAAGATTCCGCTGTCTCGTACGAGTTCACTATCGAGTTAAGTTCCTCTAGCCTGTCATTCCGTATATTCCATGTAGCCGTCGCGGTTGCACCAGCCAATGCAAAAGCAGCCACAGCTGCCTGAGTATATGTTATAGACATTTCACTCCCATATGCTTACCAGAAAATATAACGCAAAGCTCAATGGAGCACCCACTGAACTTTCAACAATTTCATTACTATATACCGCAAACGCCGGAAGGTAATGCTTCCATTGGAGCGTCTTGTTATAACTACTAATCGCTGCGATTACCTTTATAAAGATCTTTTATGTTCACTGATCGAATCGAATCAGTATAAGGGTATACCAGAGTACCACCTTCTTCTGGAGTTTTTAAAGACAGCTCACTCATCAATGAAAATAGCCCTGGTTGCTTTGAATAATAAAATCCATGTTTACTATTTGGAGAATTAACTTCAGAATGAATGATATGCTCAAAAAACGTATATACGTGGTTAACCTCATTTGATATCAAATCAAATGATCTAAATATAAATATAAACTTTTTATCTGAACCTAGAGCAATCTCTCTCAATATTGAGCCATCATTGAGAGAAAAAATACCATCGATAGTAAAGTTACCGCTAGATTCTTGAGAAAAAAACTCTTTTGTAAATTCTTGTCGTTGGGTAGCTGATAGTTGCCCATCCTTATCGTTGTCATAAAATTCACAAATAGTATCAAAATACCCATCAGGAAATTTCAAATCGCTACCAAAGGAAAAAATAAACTTTGCAATTTTAAATTGATACAAACTTGGTGTTTGCATGAATTTATATAAATCATCAGAAGCTAGCATTGCTTTTTTCAAAGTGTTTTTAGTTAATGTACTTTTAACTTCTATGACTGCTTGACAAGCTTCCGGCGGGACAATGACAAACTCATCATCTCGAAAAATCGCTGAGAACTCATTTGAATTCCAAATAATAATATCTTGCTGCTTAGATTTTAACTCATTTCCGTTTTGATCTAACGATAAGATAAAACCTGTGCTAACTTCATATTTTTTTGGTAATAAATTTCTGAGTAAATTTCTAAGTAATTCTTCTTTATAATTACCTACAGAAAGCCAATGATCTCGTCCAATTAAATAATCTAACCGCTTCATTTTACTCATAAGCTCATAGCTATGAGTACTAAAATACCTCGAAATATTATTATCCACTGAACTATCCTGTAGTTATAACGCCCAATTAAGGTGTGAAGCACGCAAACACGGCGCTTAAATTGACCACCTTAATCACTAAATTTGACCAAAGCCAAAAATGTCAAGCGTGCTGAATCACTCTTAAATTTTTTGTTATGAAACAGTTACACCAACTTTGACAGTTGAATTAGCAATTCAACTAAGACTTCTGACAACCGATCCAACTCTGGTAGATTGGGGAATATTTCAGTCAAGTAACTATGTGCGGTTCCAACTAAATCTGATTCATTCAACCAGCGTTCAATCCCGTCGCTGACTAGTTCTTGGTTAGACTCAATAAAATCCTGTATATCGGTTTTTTCGCGCTTATCAAGTTCTTTTGTAGCCTCAACAACACTAGTGAACTTTTCCAAGATCGTGACTTTTAGTGGCTCATAATCCACTCCGTTCGTTGTCACCATCAATGGTTCCGGCTTTTTACCTGCTTCAGTAACAACTTCTAAGCCCTCTACCGACTTTCTATAGTACTCGTCTGCCAATGTAGCTTCCTTGTTTCATAACGCTTTGCTCACCGGAAAATTAGGAGCGTAGCGTGTAATTTTTCCGAGTGCAGTAATTTGTTAGAAGTGCTATCCCCCAATAGTTTCTCTGAGAACGCGGTATATCTTTACTCCATATGCCCCAGGAATCGTCACACAAATTCCGTAAACGATTGCGATCAGTCCAACTACCCAAGGATTTCCGACTATCAGAACCAGCGGCACTAACCCTACAAGTCCCAATCCAATTCCCACTGTTGACGCTTGGGGCTGAGGAACTCCAAATATTTGCGGCTTGGGTACCCGGAATTTTACTTTGACCCCTTTAAGGGTAGCGGCCAACCAAATATGTGGCATCGTCTCGGAATTTGCCGCATTTAGATAGCTGATCTTCACCACCTCCCCTCGGTTGAAGACCGGAATCAGGTACTCCCTCTGACCTCCATGTATTTTGCGCTGATGTTCGGTCGCACCCTCGCCATCCGTTACGTGTAGTTGGTTTTTATAATGATCTGTCCATTCGATGATATTCGGCGTGTCGAGGATTTGCGTCGACTCAGTCAAGAGAGTCGTGTCATCTGTATAGGTGCGAATAACCACGTTTTCGTAATCGTTGAGACTTTCATTTTTTAGTTCGATGGTTGATAAATAAAGGTGGTTAACTGGGTTACCATTCCATGTAACCGACACATTCCCAAAGATCTCGTCCGCTGCGGACATTCCCACCTTGTTGTGATTTACGAAATAGCTAAACACACCTCTCTTATTTAAAACCCTCTGCGTTAACCACGCTGTACCCAAGCCGGCTAAGCCGCCAAAAACAATCGAAAGATATTCGCTTTTGATGATTTCGAGTATTTCCATAATAGCCTTCTAACGCCGCGCTCTGCGGAAATTTGGGAGCGCCAGCGAGTAAATTTTCCGCAGCAGCACCTTGTTAGCGCTTGCTAGCTCGCAATTTGGACAACAGTTTCCAAACATATACAACACTCTGAACAGCCAAAACTGAGGTGAAAACCTCTACCAAGACAAACGAAGTCGCAATCGGGTCGTAGTTTTTGAAATTGTCGAATCCAAGAGAGCAGTAACCCCGCAAAGACGATGCAATAATACCAACGCTTGGCGGAAGATAGACCAGCATTATGCAAAGTGTAGCCAGAAGTAGTGGTATAGCACGGGACCACAATACTGACTTAAGAGTTTTTTTGAACTCTCCACGGTTTTCTTTGTGCGGCGGCATGACCATAGATGTTGCGCTGACAATATCATCATGCCAAAGCGCATACAGAACACCCGTTATAGCAAGTAAAACACTCGCTGCGGTAAGAAGCTCATTCATTATTGATAAACTGTTCCGTCAGCCGAGCGTATGCTGCTGGTGATATTTCAAAAGTGGATACACTGCCTCGTTTTTTCTTTATTTGTTGAAGTGTTCCGTCAATTGATGCGAGTGCCCTGTTGAGCTCTTCGACAACATTCTGGCTGTTAATAGTTACTACGTATGGGCCAGTATCACCCTCTTGTTGGGCAGACTCGAGCGCTCTCCGTATAGAATTATCTATGGCATCACGCAATTGATATTGAAACTTGGACATCACTGCTCGAATCAGAGCACGACTTTCTGTAGCGCTAGTCTGAAAAAGCCGACAAACTTCTTGCTCATCAGGAATCCTATTCTCAAAAACATTTGTTATGAGGAGAAATAGTCGATATTCATTGATATCAGATCCACGCCTAAATATCTTCTGCCCCAAAAACATTGATACGTATTCCCTCAGCGCGGCCGAAGAATACGATGACAGGGCATCTGGAATATCATCTATCGTGCAATCTAGAATTCGGGCCAGTTCTTGCTGATCCTCATCGCTGAGCTCTATTGTTGTATTTATTTGCATGCTTTCTCCTTAACTTCCTACCGCTAACGCTAAGCGAAGCGGCGGCCCGTCAGGGACGTCCGCCTTACGCGGTTGGTTAGTTCACTCACGCCGAGCTAGAAGAAGCCCTACCCCGGCACTGCCAAGAAATCCTGAACAGGTCCTATTGAACAATTGACGCATTGCCGGACGAGAAAACCAATGACGCAAAACCTTACCAAAGAAGGCGTAGGAGCCTATCGCGATCCATTCAAGCATCAGAAAAAAAGCTCCCAAGACCAAGAACTGAAGCCCTATTGAACCTGAAGGGTCTACGAATTGAGGAAGAAAGGCAGTAAAAATCAAAATTGCCTTTGGGTTACCTGCTGCCAAAAGAAATTCTTGTTTCGCCAATTGGAGCATGTTTTTACCCGCTGGTGACTCATCATCGGCACCGCCAGGGTCTGCTGTCCAAAGCTGAAAAGCCAGCCAAAGTAAATATAGACCGCCAAGGATTTTTATGGCGAGAAATAACTTCTCCGATGTATACAGTACTGTTGCCAATCCTGTAGCCGCAAGAGTAATCATGCCGACAAAAGCAACAAGCCGACCAATGCCAGCACAACAGGCTGCCTTGATGCCGTATCGTTTGGCGTTCGCCATCGCAAGGAGATTATTTGGCCCAGGAGCCATGTTCAGGGCAAAGCTCGCAGGTATGAATAAAAGGATCGTCGATAAGGTCACGATTGATTCTCCTTTTTGAACTAACATTGTATTAGTGCGCGTGCTCGATTTGTCAAAACCGTTATACGCGTCATTTTTTAACTAACTACCTATAATTAAACACATTTTTACCGCTTGAAGCAATCACCTTGTCTGCGAAAGTGTGCATGCCGCCTATCCCGGACAATGCATTCACACTATCCTCAAAGGCGAAGTTATAACCGTCTGATTATATTGAACTAAAGTTTTCTCTTTCGGCGATAATGTGAATGTGCCTCGAAAAAGCGTGCACACTATTTGGCTTTCTCTACCAATAAGCTGTATGAATAAACAGTCTTAGATGGAGGGAAAGGATCATGACCAAAAGCCCGTTTATGGCAAGCCTTCAGCACGAGATCAGGCGGCGAGGCTATGCGATCAAAACTGAGAAGAGTTACCTATACTGGGTGCGCCGATTTATCCTTTTCCATCATAAGCAACATCCGACAGACCTCAGTGATGAGGACGTAAAAACGTTTCTGTCTTATTTGGCCAATGGGCAACAAATTTCACCGAACACACAAAAGGTTGCCCTTAATGCACTGGCCTTCCTATACAACCAGTTTTTAAACCAACCGCTAGGTAAGATTGCGTAAAGCCTTAAACCGTGCGGTGCAAAAGGCCGGCATCACCCATAAGCACGTTACCTGTCATACGTTTCGCCATAGCTTTGCCACACAGATGCTTTTGGCGGGTTACGATATTCGCACCATTCAAACCTTATTGGGCCATACCGATCTCTCTACCACGCAGATCTATACCCATGTGATCGGGCAACAATTTGCGGGCACGACAAGCCCAATGGATTTGCTTTAACACCCACGCTACCGCCGTTGGTTAGCGGCGTCCAAAAGGCCATGTAAGAGGCAGAAATATCGAGGGTTAGCGTACCAGAGTGCAGAATAGCTGTTTAGACAGAATCGCCTAAAATGTTGGCGGGGTCAGAGTTTAGATATTTGCGGGAGTATAAACGCAAAAAAGCCGCTGACTACGCAGCGGCTTTTCGGTATGTGGCGGAGAGATAGGGATTTGAACCCTAGAAGGGCTATTAACCCTTGCCGGTTTTCAAGACCGGTGCTTTCAACCACTCAGCCATCTCTCCGGAACGCGGCGTATATTATTGGTTTGGGGTTGGCTTGTAAAGCAAAAACCATGATTTGGGGTGCGTTTGGTTAGCTTTCAGCCAATAAAAAAGAGGCCAGCGTTTGGCTGACCTCTTTTGGGTGTTTGCTAGGCGGTTTTAGATGTTTTCGACATCAAATTCCACTACCGGGCTCACGTCTGCGTCGTAGTCGACGCCTTCAACGCCAAAGCCAAATAGCTTCAAGAACTCGGCTTTGTATTCGTTGTAGTCGGTCAGCTCAGTGAGGTTCTCTGTGGTGATCTGTGGCCACAGGTCGCGACAGTGCTGCTGAATGTCTTCGCGCAGCTCTAGGTCGTCTAAACGCAAGCGACGCTCGCTATCTACCTCTGGCTCGCTGCCATCGGCTTGATACAGGCGCTGAGTAAACATGCGATAGATTTGCTCCATGCAGCCCTCATGGACGCCTTCTTCGCGCATTTTCTTGAACACCATGGCGATATAAAGCGGCATCACCGGGATCGCTGAGCTGGCTTGGGTGACCACGCTTTTGAGTACCGCCACGTTGGCGCTACCACCTTTGGCGGCAAGTGTTTGGTTTAGCGCGTTGGCAGCACGGTCTAAGTCCATTTTCGCTTTACCTAGCGCGCCTTCCCAGTAGATTGGCCAGGTAAGCTCTGTACCAATGTAGCTGTAAGCGACAGTTTTGCAGCCTTCAGCAAGGACACCGGCGTCATTAAGGGCGTTGATCCAAAGCTCCCAGTCTTCGCCGCCCATCACGGTGACGGTATCTTGGATTTCTTGCTCGGTGGCAGGCTCTACGCTCGCTTCGATAAGTTGGTCTTTGTTGGTATCGACGGCGGTTGAGGTGTAGGTCTCACCGATAGGTTTCAGTGACGAGCGCACTAGCTCGCCACTGTCAGGTAGCTTACGCACTGGCGAAGCCAGTGAATAGACAACCATATCGATTTGCCCCAAATCTTGTTTGATCAAATCAATGGTTTTTTGCTTGGCTTCATGCGAGAAAGCATCGCCGTTCAGGCTTTTTGAATACAGGCCTTCTTGCTTGGCAAACTTGTCGAATGCGGCTGAGTTGTACCAGCCTGCGGTGCCAGGCTTTTTCTCGGTGCCTGGTTTTTCAAAGAACACGCCAATGGTTGCGGCGCCGCCGCCAAAGGCTGCCGCAATGCGTGAGGACAAGCCATAGCCGCTGGAGGCACCCACAACCAGTACACGCTTAGGCGCATTGGCAATCGGGCCTTGCGCTTTGGTGTAGTCAATTTGCTCTTTTACGTTAGCTTCACAACCAACGGGATGTGTCGTCGTACAGATAAATCCACGAATTTTAGGTTTGATGATCATAGCTTATGAATACCTTGTTGCATGTAACTACAGATAAACAACTGTTTTACATGGTTTTGTTTTTAGTTACACTTTTGAAGATTTTTGACCACTTCAAAAGCAATATTAATATGGAATTATTTCTTTTAAATTCAGATAATTAGCTATAAATAAGTTGCGTTACATCGCTATTATCCGCATGGGTATTACTTAGAGCCATATTTTTACGTATTAACGTAGCATTTTGTGATTGAACTTTCGCTAACATAGCTTTCAACTCTGCCAACTCAGAACGCAACTCTCGATTGCGTTCTTTATACTCATTTAGTTCAGTCTGTTTAGCATCACGCAGCTGTCGGATGCCCTTATTTACACCGCCTTTGATGCGCTCTAACAAGTCAGAGCAATCACGATGAATCAACGCTCGACTTACGCCAGCTTCTTCGGCAACGGCAGCGACACTCATTTTTCGTTTATCAGAAACAATATTTGGACGACCTTTTTCGATGCGAACAATGGCAAGTCGAACCGCTTTGTGGGTTATTTTCTCTTTTTGACTAGACATTTTCCACCTCGATTTGCTCTCTCTCGTTAATCTCTTGTTTCATAGTTTCAACATCGAACCCTAACGCAGTTAGCACCTTTTCACAGCGTTCCACACCTTTTCTGACATTCTCTATACCCGCCTCTCCAATATCACTAATACCCAATCGCAGTAGTTTCATTTGTTGAACGAGCATCCCTGTCCAGTAAGGCGCATGACGCTTATCGACAATGCCACTTTCACAACTATCAGGCTTACCACACTTACATTCATCATCATTGGTACACCAACCAATCCCAACAGACCTAATCGGTATCGAGGCAGTGAATGCCTTTACCATAGCAATATGAGAACCAAAAGCCTTTATCAGTTCACCATCTTTACGAACTTGCATGATTTTTTGAGCCATCTCACCACCAGTAATAGGTGTATCCAACTCAAACCAATCTTGTTTGATTTCTTCCTCAATCAGATACTTCTCTCGGAGCAGTTCTTCAAATAGATCCGCATCCAAATCATCATTAAAGGCATACAAAGCAGTCATGGTGATAGACCAGTGCTTAAAGTGGTCTTTCAATGCTCTCAAATCACCTAACTCTGAATGCACTGCGTAGTTAGCAAAGGTACGTCGAAACTGGTGTGCTGATAGATTCCAATCACTCCCTATCTGTTTGCATAGGTTTGGCAATCTCAGTTCTGTAATAGTATTACCTGACAACAGGTTGATTTGATCTCTCTTTTTACTGTTCGATAGGCAAATATGACCTGACATTTCTTTAAGTCGATTAGCTTCCACATGGTCATTGCTGGCTTGAGCTTCTAGTAAATCACTCTCAAGTTTCTTTTGAAGTGGCGCACTCAAACGACCAAGAATATCAATCGTTTTTGTCGCAAGCTTTGGCGCAATCCACTCAGCCAACCCTGTATGTGTTTTCTCAGATACAGTTTCGATGTAGTAATAAATGATGTCATCTTTCGTTTCAGAGCGATACCCATCACGTTTAATTCCTAACACCTCATGGATACGCATACCAGTGGTAAGCAGTAGCCAGAAGATACAGCTATCTCGCAACAGCAATGATTCTTTCGTTTTTGCTGATGCCAGAATCTCATCAGCTCTGTCTAGGTATGATTTAGTAAACTGGCACAGTGGGATTAACACATCATCTGGAATGACGGGCGTTTTGGGTTTACCCCTTGATTCTTTTAGAGCTTCACCAAGATATCCTGCCTGTTCACTAGCACTTGATTCAGACCAAGGATGCTCTTTTACAAAATCAAACGCCTCGCAATAAAGATACAGGCCTTCTAATACTGAAAACCTTCCCATTTTAGTCCCTTTTGCCAATGGCTTAATTTCACCACTTCGCTTTGAAGTGAGAGTATTTACAAATTTCACATAAGCATTAGAAGTAAAAGCATTGAGTCCGTGTGCCGCTGTTGTATCCGTACTTAAAACCCACTGAAAATAATTTTTCAAGTTACTCAAAATGCTTTGCAGAGTTTCAAGCGCCAAGCCCTCTTTCATTTTGCTCCATATTACCCATTTCGCCATGCGCTTCATTTGAGCATCGGAAATAGTGGCAAAGTTAAGCTTCAAGCGACTCGCACTAGTTGCTTTAGTGCCTTTATTAGCAGGAAGTTTCCATACATCTTTTTCGTACCGAGAAAGCGTTTGATACTCGCTATTGTCGAGTTTGATGTACGTTACGATGCCTGTTAAAGAGCCGTCAATGGCTTGAACAAGTGTATTATCACTTGGGTCTGGGCATTGCTGAATTAAGAACTCAGTTTCCGTTAGTATTAACTCCACTGAACTCATTGCGTCACCTTTAACATATCGAGGTTTTGCCAGTATGGGTGCGGGTTGGTTCTTGCTCGTTTTTTTTCAGCCTCTACACGCTGCAACTGACCAAGCTTTGCAAACTCAGGGGCAACTTCTTCGTCCACAATTCTTAGAACACTTTTTAAATGACGCTTCCAGTCTTTGCGACCGAACTCATCACGGTTGCGAATAATCGCCCAATAAAAGCTATAGAGCTTATACAAATCGTCACCTGTGATAACGAAGCTCTTGCAACGAAAACAGCCTAAAAAGTCGTTACAGAACGTACCATCCTTAGGTGCTTTGTCGCCATTCTTAGGGTCTTTACAATGCCCTACTGGGACGCTTGGCTCTGCGCACGTTAGTTCTTTAACTCGTATCTCACCCATTAAGCCTAAGTTGCGTTTTGATTGCTCAGGAGCTTGCAAATAGTGGTCAAGCGTTCCTGTTCCACTGTGTTTAGCTTGCTGTGCAGCAACCAACAAACTCTCACCACTTAACTCGTAAATGCCATTGATGAACGTCTTGCGAAAGCGGCTTAAATTAAGATTCATGGTGCGCCCATCTTCATCTTTTAAGTCATATTCTATTATGAATTTATTGATGTTCTTACGCAAAACCTCCTCTTCTAAAGAAGTAGCAGTGCCTTTCTTTATGCGAATGCCTCTCCTCGTTGCTTCATAGACAAACACTAATTCGGTATTGGTCAACTCTCTGAATTGGGCATTGCGCTCAATAATGATCTCAATTAGATAAGCCACATCGAGCTTTATCCCTTGCACAACCTGAAGTTTTTCTGATTTACGCAAATTGTGCAATTGAGTTGCATTGCCTCGTTTCTTAAATACGATCAACAGCTTGCGATTATCTTTAAGTGGATGGTCACTTAATGCCTCTGTTGTCATATTGAGAAGTGGTGAGGTATTGATGCCTGTCTGAATTGCCACAGCCAATAAGCACAGTGTTAACTCATAACCTGTCAGTGGTTCGGTCTTTTGATAAAACGGCTTAATTGCTTGCTTTAACGCAACCACTACCTGTCTTTTCTCATGGGAAGTAAGTGGTTTCTCGCCCTTTGCACGCTTGTTTGAGTTAGGAAACGGGTTCTTAGGAAAGAACTTAGCGTTTAAGTTAATATTACCAACAACCGACCAATATCCCTTTTCTTTCATGCGTGTCAGCAATGATTTTAGAAGCGTGTAGTATCCTTTTTGAGCACCATACTTTAACCCACATCCTTTAAGATGTAGTAAATACTGCTCTATTAACTCTGGCGTAATATCCGTTTGTGTTAAGTCCTCACTCGCTGAATGCCTAAATAACGCTAGGTACCCAGCAAAAAAGGAAAAGCCTATCCTAAAATAATCTCGTTGCGTCGACTCTGTAAAAGCATCGGTGTTTTTCAACAGTGCTCTTGCGGTGTAGAACGCTCGATTTGTGATGTCGTCATAGCCCTTGCCGTAGTAAGGGCTGAAATCGAAGTTGCGACCATTACCACTTTTTGAGCCAAGATTTGGATAGTTCACAACAGGGTTGATTGGTCGGACAATCTTTTGGCTTTGAGTCGCGTCAATCGCTGGTTCAACTACAGACGTTTTCTTGAGCTTTTTTTTGTTAACTGTCAGATTTTTTCGTTGTCTAGCCATACCTTACCTACGCAATCGCATCAATTTGTTGCTGATACTCAATCGACAGGTCATCGACCAAATCATTAACCAAGTGCAAATACTTCATCGTGGTTGTGATGCTTGAATGTCCAAGTCGAGCTTGTAAGTACATCAAAGGTTCAAATTTACTGCTTTTATGCTCTAACATGCCTTTCAGCATGTGCGTTGCATAAGTGTGCCTTAGCATGTGTGGTGATACGTGAAAGGGTAAATTAAGCGACTTGAGAGCCTTACCAAAAGCAGATCCTTGAGAAGTCCACTCTTGACCATCAGACGTTAAAAACAAGCAATCTGATGCCACTCCCGACTCTTGCTGCTTCTGAAAACGAGCCTCATTGACATAACGCCACAAGTCCTCCATCAGTCGTGTTGGGATGTGTATCTTGCGCTCTTTCTCACATTTGGTTCGTGAAATATTAACCTCGTAGTAAGCTCTGTTTCCAGTGGGTTTTCGTATTACGTGTAAGGGAAACAACAACAGCTCTTTTCGTCTAATGCCTGTTTGTAGACACAAGCGAACCATTAGTTTTAAGGTTGGATTTTCAATCGCATATAAAAGCTCTCTCACTTCAATAGCTGACAAAAACTGAGCTTTCTTCTCAAAAGTTTTCATCATCAAATCAGAGCTGTATTTCTTGCCACCATTTCTTTCGGTATGAGCTAGAAACTGCTGGCCTTTATTCACAGAAACGGATTCTAGAGAGTAAGGTAATGACCTAAACCACTTACCTACACCGTAAGAGTAGAAGCGCACTATCGTTCGTAAGTGTTGATTTGTGGAATTTACCGACATACCAAACTCACCAACGCAAAGGTCACGATAGGCACTGACTAACATTTCATCTTCACTGCTTTCTGAAATGTCTCGCCAATCCAAACCGTTCTGCTCACAGAATGTAAAGAATTGACTTAAATGATTGCCATACGTCCACCAAGTACTCTCACTATTCACTCGACCTCGTTTTAAGCATTCATATATCAAGAACTGCATCGCCTCTACGCAAAGCATTCCTGATTCAATCCCTAGATCTGAATTATCAGTCTCCCAAGTTAGTAAAGGGAAGTTAGGGTATTTGACGCTTTTTATCTCAAAATCAGATGTGGATTTAATGCAAAGCATAAGCACTCCGTAGCTGTATATAAACAGTATAATTATAAAATTATGCTTTGCTACAAAAATAAACGATTTTTATGCGCACATGGGCACGTAACACGCAGGGCGAGCTCATGAGTTGAATTAATGTAAATTCTCACAACCCATTAACCGCGGGATGGTTGTTTTAAGCTGCTGTTCTTTTACCCCTGTTTGTTCCTTGACCGCATAAACTGGACTTATGCAGCTCAACTCTTAGCGAGTTAACAAAGAGCGTGATCTCCGTTTACAAATAATTTACTCGCGCGCTTGCCCTGACGTAACACGTTTCTGGACAGAAACGTTTTAGCCCTGATGCTCTAGAACGTTTCTATTGGATTAGAAAAAGTATGTTAAAGCCTTGAGCTTTTGTTAAGCAGCTTTTTTACGCATCAAATACTCATAGTTAAACATGCACTTAATTAACTGATGCAGTCGATGCATTTCACGGTATGAGATGAGTATTTTTCTCATAAAATCAATGAAGTAAATTGACTCCGCTTTCTCTTGCTTAATACCTTCTTTCTTAGGGTAGTAAGTAATAACTTGAGAAGTATCATCATACTCCGCTTTGACGTGCGCAATTGAGTTGCGGAGCTGGTTATTAATTGCACCTTCACCAATTTTGTACCAACACTCGTCTAAATGAGTGACTTTAAATCCATACGGTAGGTCTGCAAATTGATTGAGCGTCTTCGGCGTTGCCTTGCCAACATCTTTAAACTTATTGTGATCTTTACGATAAATAACGTTGTTAATTCCTGCGACCAGAGTGAGCTGACGAGACAGAATTTCAGAGATATCTTTGTATAGATCTTTGTACTTTTGAAAGTCATCTGTAGACACCCTAAAAGCAACCAACTCTTTATCGTAATCGGTGTCAAAGTCCAGAAATAATGCAGGTCTAAATGCTAACTCGCCTGCCAAAATTTGCGGGTAAATTTCTAAGCAATCATGCTGTATATTCTTTAAAAAATCGGTTCCTATAACCTCTTCAAAAAAGGCATCAAATGCCTCAGCATCGGAAGATAATGCATCCTTAATACCTTTCATATGAATAGCGACAGACTCTGCATTCTCGGATGGCATTGAAAAAGGAGCAAACACTTTCGCTATTACGCGGTATAGGGCTAAGTTTACATCTTGAGGCTTTTCAGACCTGAGAGTTTCTCCAAACTCTTTTTCACATAACCGTCCAAATAGATTCACGTTTTTTGAGTACAAACGCAGAATACGCTCTAATTCTTTAGTTTTCGAATGTAATATGTTCAAGCCATTCAATCTGGCATTGTGAATGCCAAAGTTTTCATGACCAATTCGACCTACAGCCTTTAAAAATGGTGTATGCCCCATTTTGTACTCACCAAAAGTAACAGGAAAGTCTAGGTGTAGATCGACAAATGGATACTCGTTAGTAAAAGGTCCCTCAAACTCGACTGCCTTAGCCCCTTTTACTTTTACGCCTTTTCCATATTCAATATCTATATGGATAGCCTCGCCACAACTTGGGCAGCAAAATCTTATTGGTTGAACATCTCTGTTAGACATTCCTATTCTACAATCAACCAAACTTTCACAAGTTGTACATTCAAATCTTTGATTAAAATTCATTTTTTCTTACCAAATTACCTAGCTGCTTTTAGCTTGCAACCGCAGTAAATTAAGATCCTAAGTGATTAATTTTTCTGTCTGCTTACTCTTGTTAAGCATCGCCACGTACGACTGCACTCATTAATTGCCTCAATAAAAGAAAATCGTCCGGTGCAATAACATCCATCATTCCCTTTTCAGGATCTACAAAGTATTGAGCTACTCGTTCATGATTAAAAGTATTTACATCCAAAGGATGCTCTGCAAATGGGTTGTGTAAGATATGTAATCCATCTGCAATATCTTCTACATAATCTGATTTCATAGAATTACGCATCTCTGGGAAGATACCGCCATCAACAGGTAAATGACTAGTATGATAGACGGTTTGAGCACTTGGATTATCTGCCAAAGCACGAATTTTACCCCAAGTAGCTAAAGAACTATAAATTACAGCGCTAACATCTTTGAATTCATCCGTGGTGAAAAGACCTAATGGTATTGTGGCATTTTCATTTTTTATCACAGCATCGACTGGATATTTAATTAATTCATTAGCACCAGTTGCAATCGTTGTTTCTTCATCAACATATAGCCCATATAAGACTGCAACAATTGCTCTATTTACAGCATAGTGTGAATAAGGACGATCAAAGGATGCCAAACCAATAACATAGGGTTTATCTTTTACATGTTCCAGTTTGGAGTAACTAGTTCGATATTTTTTTATTTTGGATGAAAGGCTATTGGATATTCGAATTGCTGATTGTTGATTGAAATTAGAAAAATCCGTTGGCGCAAATTTTTGAGAATGTCCTGTTGGTGCTTCTCCGCCTTGGGGTGGTGCTGCAATTGTTGCTTCTAGTACAATAGGCCTGTCTAATTCAGTTACGAAATCTGGAGCATACTTAGAAAAGTCTGTATTAGCACCAAGTTCATTTAAAAATGCGTTAAGATATAATTCCCACATAGATGATTCGAAAGTAGTCTGGAGTTCATACACAAACTTTCCATCTCTATCTTCAAAACCTTTAGCCCATGAGTTTAAAACTTCTCGTTCAGGTCCATATTGTTTCTGAAGAATCATTTTAAATATTGGATGTAACTTTTCATCCTCTGCTATAGGTGTAAATAAATCCATCATAACCCCACGATATTGATGTGCTGCTTAACAGTGTTTTTTCAACAGACATTGTCTTTAATATTTACATAAAATGCCGACACCTGTCATGTAAAACACTGTTATCACAGACTTATTTCATTCTGAATCCGACAAATTACAGATCATGTCTGTATAACCCCAAATGCACAACTAGACTCATAATCTGCTATCAGAAAAAGTAGGTCAAGAACTAGTGAGAGAAAGTTGTCAATGTTCTTTGTCCAGCTTGGAATGAGGCAGATCTGAGCTAGCCAAATCAGCTAGCTCGAAGATGGACAAAATGTATCTTAAAACCCTTTTATGGTTTTACTGAAATAACATAATCTAGCGTATCGAAAACGGTCAAAATTCCATGGAAACATCAATCATATTATACATCTGAATTGCATGTTTTCTTTTGTAACTCAGCAACCACGGACTTGTTAAACTTTATATATCTATGTATTTGATCAAAAATCAAGAAACCTATTAGTGATTCCTTCATACCAATTGCTGATTCGTCTATGGCTCCGTGTGAAACTGAATTTCTGCTAGCAGGGTTAGTATCACTATGTGGATCATAGTTGCGAAAAAACATGTTAGTTAAGAAAGTGCTGAATTGTTCTGGGAAATAGCGTGAGAATGAATACGACCTATTGGATATATTTTGGGCAATATGTTTAGAGAGACTTGTTTGATTCTGCCCCTTTTTTTCAGGATTAGACATTAGAAAATCATCCCTAAGAGCAGACTCTAGTCTTGGGTATAGCAAATGAACGGCAGTATCATAATCTCCTTGATTATGAAATTTTAGTGCTTTTTCAACTCTTCCTTTATGTTTTGCTAAAGAGCTGTCGGTGTTAGAAAAAATACTATCCAACCACTGTTGATGACCTAAGATGAACTCTTTATTTATATCTTCTAGAATATGTGAATAATCCCAATCATGAATAATATGCTGTATTAATGTTTTTTGTTTTTCATATGTTGTAAAGGCAAATGGGAACCAACCAGATGAGGTGACTTTTTTCCAGTCATTTTCAGATACATCATAGGTCTCATAGAATAATACCCTACTATATCCGTAACTCAAAAAATCCGTAACAGAATAATCAATTTCTGTCTTGTTATCATTCTCCAGAAGTGGCCCGAAATCATAGTAAAAGACTCGATCCCAGCCATGATCGAGCAAGGCCAAATAGGCGCAATCTTTTGGGAACTCAATTCCTTCAAAAGATACTTCTTGAACATGCAATATGTCATTTAAATGGACAGGGTCTCCTTTTTTTATTTCACCGACTCTGCCTACTGATATTTTGGCAAGTACATCGGATTCGTTTATGTAGACCTTTGCTTCCAGTTCATTGTTTATAATGGCGACAAATGTCTTAATCGTGTGAGGTTGAAATGAAGTCGGCAACTTGCTTAGGATGGTATCAAGAGATTTAACTTTTCGTATAAATTCCCTGCCTTCAGATTGGACTGTCAAACCTCTGTACTCAATCGCAGCTCTATCTCCTGACTTAGCAGGGGCAACTGCATATCCTACGAGCCTCTCGTCCAACTTAATCTTATACATCACAGCCTCAATTCATTTTTAAGTAATTTGTCTATACACACTATAACGTTTCTGTTGACACTACATGCATAAAAAAATTTGGTCAAATGATAGTTTGTTAAAGTGAGACTTCGAGAAATCTCAACTCACTTTGGGGCAAAGGTGTGTTTGGTTATACGCATACAAAGAAGGCAGACCAATGGTCTGCCTTCTTTAACTTGCCTTCCGGCTAAATTTGAATCTTGCCTCGCGGCTGTACTCATAGTCTAACAATAATACGTTCGTGTTTGAAGTATAGCGTTTGTTCGAGCTGGGGCATTTTTATGTTACACGCCCGCCGCACAACTCTGGACAAAAGTGCGTTGCAGTTATTAACTGGGGAAGTGTTTTTCCTCATACTCTTCAACCAATGCAGCGAGCCTTTCAAGTTCGTTACCTTCAGGAGTGCTAGGTTCCGCTGCATCAAACAGTGATTCAATTCGCTTCAACGCGGCCTTGTAGTCACTTTCAGAAATTTCAAGGCTCAACTCATCCACTGTTACCTCTGCTAATTCGTCACTATGCACTGTATGGGGTGTCATCCCCTCGACCAGTTCTTTTTCATATAACCGTTTTTTGCTCACAACTCGTCTTTCCATTCAAAATGAGATTAGATAATTTATAGCATACTGACTATTAGCTACAGCGTAAGGTTTTGTCCTAAAACACGTAATGGGGCAGAAAGGAGTTTGACAACATCGCACCTACTCGATCCCAATCAGCAAAAAAAACACTGCTCCTATAAGAACTATGCTTTCTTCCAGTTCACCCACACAATCTTAGATATTAACCATTATAATGAACGTTACACCTTTAGGGATTCATAACATATTCAACGTCCCTCACAAAATTGAGGCTAAGGATAAATACTAACGCCTGCCTATGCATCCCCTTTTACGGAAAAAGGGCAAAAATACCCAGTGGTTGGAGGTGTTGCAGGCAAGAATAGTGGGCAAGATCTCAGCATTGTGTCCCCAAGTGTCAGCGCCAATAAAAAAGCGCCTGCGAGGTGCAGACGCTTTTTCGCGCAAGTTAGCGACCTTTATGCCGCTTTGCTTGGATTGGGCTTGGCAATGGCACCGCCTTCTAACTGGCTGGAGGTAAACCATTCGGCTTTAAAGTCATCCACTTGTACCGCATAAGCACGCAGTGCATCAGCCTCTAGCAGTTTGTCACGCGCCTCGGCAGTAATGAGATTTTGCTCAACCGCTTGTTGCGAGCGATCCGCCAAGCTGGCTTTGCCATCAATCTGCTTGGCTTTCACCGCTTTGATCAAGGCTTTTTCGGTGTCACGACACGCCCACATTGCGGTAAACGCACGCTCCATCACCGCCACCGGATCGTCGGCTTTGTCGCCCACATAGCATAAGTGCGTCCAACGGTCGCGCTCTGCGCTCGGTGTCATTAACTGCTCGGCAATCTGATTAAGCAGCTTGTCAGAGGGCATTTTGTAGTGCATGCCGAGCGGGAACAAGAGCACACGTAGGCTGCGGCCCACCCCTTTGGCAGGGAAGTTATTAAAGGCCCCATCAAACGCTTTGGCACACTGGGCTAGGCAATATTGCAGCGCATAGTGCACCATCGGCAGATCTTGGCTCGGACGGCCTTCATCTTCGTAGCGCTTCAACGTTGCCGACGCCATATAAAGATGGCTCAGAACATCCCCCAGACGCGCGGACAGCATTTCTCGGCGTTTCAGCTCACCGCCAAGAGACAACATCGCGACATCGGTGGTCACCGCCAGTGCACGACTCATGCGGGTAAGGTGACGATAGTATTTGGCCGTCTCGCCACTCACCGGCGCGCGGTTGGTCAGCGATCCGGTCAGCGCGTTGACCAGCCCCATCACACTGTTTTTAGTGGCATGGCCAATGTGTTTAAACAGCAATTTATCAAACGCTTGGGCGCCGGCCTCTTGGTCTGGGTTCGCCGCCGCTTCCATCTCCTTAAGCACGTAAGGATGGCAACGGGTCGCCCCCTGACCAAAGATCATTAGGTTGCGGGTAAGAATATTCGCGCCTTCCACCGTGATTGCCACCGGAATACCAAAGTAATGATGGCCAATGTAGTTTAGGGGCCCCAACTGAATCGCACGACCCGCGTGCACATCCATCGAGTCATTCAAGATGGTGCGCGCAATTTCGGTCATGTGATATTTGGAAATTGCGGTGATGATCGCCGGTTTTTCTCCCTGATCAAGCGCGGTGGTGGTCAGGGTGCGGGTCGATTCAATTAAGTAGTTCAACCCGCCCATGCGGCCTAGGGCTTCTGCTACCCCTTCAAAGCGGCCAATGTGCATACCAAATTGTTTACGCACATAACTGTAAGCGCCTGTGGTACGGGTGGCGAGATGCCCTACCGCCGTCCCCAGTGCGGGTAACGAGATCCCTCGACCGGCTGACAGACACTCCACCAGCATGCGCCAACCGCGGCCAACGTAGTCTTTACCGCCGATGACCCAATCAATCGGAATAAATACATCTTCACCCTTGGTGGTGCCGTTCATAAATGCCATGTTGAGCGGATTGTGACGATCGCCAATTTCAACGCCAGGGTGTTCTGCGGGGACCAGGGCACAGGTGATGCCAAGCTCTTTTTTGTCTCCCAGCAGGCCGTCTGGATCGCCCAGTTTAAACGCCAAGCCCACCACGGTCGCCACGGGGGCCAGAGTAATGTAGCGTTTGTTCCAGCTTAAGCGGATCCCCAGCACTTGTTCACCATTGTGTTCACCCATGCACACCACGCCGCGGTCTGGAATACTCCCAGCATCGGAGCCTGCTTCTGGGCCAGTTAGGCCAAAGCACGGCACTTCACGGCCATCGGCCAAGCGTGGCAGCCAGTAGTCGCGCTGGTCTTGGGTACCATAATGGGTCAGCAGTTCACCCGGCCCCAGTGAGTTAGGCACCATCACGGTCACCGCTGCGCTTAAGCTACGGGTGGCAATGCGCGATACGATGGTAGAGTTGGCAAGCGCCGAGAACGCGAGGCCACCGTATTCTTTGGGAATGATCAGCGAGAAAAAGCGCTCTTTTTTCAGATAATCCCAGACTTCTTCCGGCAGATCTTTTTGCTCTTGGACAATTTTAAAATCATCCAACATCGCCAGGAGGGTTTCTAGCTGGTTATCGATAAACGATTGCTCTTCCGCGCTTAACGCCGGCTTGCCATATTGGTGCAAGGTTTTCCAGTTCGGCGATCCGGAAAACAGTTCACCGTCCCACCACACACTGCCGGCTTCCATCGCTTCACGCTCAGTGGCGGATAACGGTGGCAGCACTTTTTTGAAGAAAGTAAACGCTTTATCACTCACCAGTGAACGACGTAATGAAGTTTGAGAGCTCATGATTCAGGTCCTTTTGTTGATCATGGTTGCACTCTTTTTACTGTTATTGTGCGACCAGAACGGGTTTTTACATTGCACTTCACGCACCGTGATACACCTGTCGCTGCGCTGAGTGGTTCAAATAAGCGGGACGCATCGCATCCTCGCTTGATGTGTTTTGATTGCCCTACTCCGCTTGTGACTCCGTCGCGAAGGCGAGCACTTGCCCCTGCTGTGCCATTGCCGCGGGTTTGGCGTTCATCCCTGCTGCTAGATACGGAATTAAGCGGTCAACGATCGCTTCAGTATCAAGGGTGCGACCAAAATCGTTTTCGGCAATATCACGCAACGCTTCGCTGGACGCCATGGTGAAAATGGCCGCCCCAAGGGTGAAGTGTAAATGCCAAAACACCGCCTCTGACGTCAGTGCGGGGTTGGCTTTGCGTACCGCTTGGTTAAACAGCGATAGCACGTGTTCGTAACGGGTGGTGATAAACCAACGTAAATGGCCTTGTACATCGGTATAACCGCGGCCAATCAGTTGCATAAAGGTGGCTGCACCATGTAGCCGATACGCATCAAGCGCAAGCACTGGCTGTTTTGCGCATAAGAACACTTGTTCCATCGTGCAATCTGGTCGCACTAAGAGCGCTTGCAGCTGCTCACCGAGCGCTGGCATAAACGCTTCGAGGTAGCGTCCGAGCACGGCACGCACCAGTGATTTTTTGTCGCCAAAGTGATAGTTCACTGAGGCAAGGTTAACGCCAGCCTTGCTGGTAATCGTGCGTAACGACGTTTCTTTAAACCCGTGCTCGGCGAAGAGCTGCTCCGCGGCATCCAGAATTTTTGCTTTGGTGTCGCCTCGTCCTGCCATTGTTCATTCACCTGTATTAAACGCTTGTTTAACTTTATACCCAGACATGGATTTTAACAAGCCTGAAACACACACGCATCGCATGAGTAACATCACATTATTGAGTGATTTCGCCGAGACAGCGACCAGGTGGGTTTATACCCGCGTTTGCTGCATGACCGTATATTGTTTGGTAAATCATGATGACGTTTTGCGCGCTTGGCTGACTATGTAACGCGTTGAATAAAAATGGTTAAGCAGCCAGCTCTGCCACGCTCTCAGCCATGGCTGTGCTTTTTTTGAACAAAAGTGGGAACCCATTCGCATTTCTGGTAGTCACACCTTGTGCCACTGCTTTTTCTAGAAGACTTTTCTTCTATGCCCACTCGCCGTTTGCTTGTGGGCTTTTTTATGCACTTGCTCCCAAGTTTTGACTTTTCTTGTCGCGATTACGCCAATTCATTCGGCCTCGCTGTACAGTGTGCACGCATTTAGTGACAACGGGCTTGGTTAACGCGATATGGAATCCTTACTCCTCTTAGTGTTTATCGCCAGTTTGGTGATGCTTATTGGTGGTATTTGTGGCCTCTCGGCCCTATTCAAAGTCAACGCACTCAATCGAGAGCTCTCGGAAGTGCGCCATACCCTTTCCCAGTTGCAATCGAAAGCGGACGCTGACGCGGTGCCGACGTCCACTCAAGCCAACCTCACGGCTGAGGCTCACACAGAGCCGGTTGAAGCTGGCCGCGATACAGACGCGGCTATGGTATCGCGTGATAGCCACCCATTAACGCAGGAAGCGCTTGCCACATCGACCCAGCATGCGCCATCTAACACTGAGCCCAGTGTTGCAGAGCCGGTCGCAACCAACGCCGCCCATACCGCCTCTGACGCGCAATCATCAGGCGATAACCGTCATCGTCTCGCTTGGCTTGAGCGCGCGAAGCAACAGTGGCTGGTTTGGAGTGGCGCCGGTATTTTTACCCTCGGCGGGCTTTTCTTAATTTCCTACCTGATCAGTGAAGGTTATTTTCCTCCGTTAGCCCGCCTTGGCTTGGGAGCGCTGTTTGGCGTCGGCTTGATTGTTGGCAGTGAATGGCTGCACGATAAGTTGCGCCGGTATACGCAAATTGATTGGCCGAGCTATGTGCCGGCTGCGATTGCGAGCGCGGGCTTTATCAGCTTGTTTGGCCTGACCTTGATGGCGGCGACGCCCTATCAGTTTATTTCCGAGCCAGTCGCCGTCGTGATGCTGGCGCTGATCTCGCTCGCTGCCACCTTCTACGGGCTTAGATTTGGTCCGTTACTGACCGTTGTCGGGCTCATCGGGGCGTATGGCGCGCCATTGTTCTCTACCAGTGCCACCCCCAGCTACGGATTGCTCGCCAGTTATTTCTTGCTCGTCGCTGCCACCATCACCTATGTGGCTCAGCGCGTCGAGCGCCGATGGCTATGGTATAGCTTGTGGGGGATGCACCTTGCTTGGCTGTTTGCTTTTGCGCATTTTTCGGTGCCATTGCTTATCGTTACCGGGTTTGCCCTCGGCTCTGTGTACCTATTAGTCGCGGTGCCAACGTTGGGGTGGTTACTCAAACCAACATCTGACGCGCCACTGTCTTGGCGCACCCTTGTCGATATTCGAGCTTGGCACCATCACGCACTCGATACTTGGCTGATGCTGGCAATAATGTTTATTGCCTCTACTGCAGCGTTTTCTTTACCGTTTACGGTCGGGATGCCATTGATGGCCGCGTTGGTGGCATGGCTTTATCTCGCGCCGCTTTTCTCCGCACGCTGGGATGCGTGGCCGGTGCTGGGCTTAGCTTGGGTCGCCCTCTGGTTATGGTTCGGTGATCTTGCCCGCGACCCACTTGCCCAGCAGGTTGGCTTGGGGATGGGTGTCATTACCCTGCTCTATGGCTTAGCCCTAGGTAAACGGTCACCGCAACGTATCCATTTTATCTGGCTAGCGTGCCTGGCCACGCCCTTCATGGTGAGCCTTAATGCGAAGGTGACAGGCGCGTTTTGGGGGGGAACGCTTGCGTACGCGTCTAGCGCACCGTTATGGGCGGCTTGCCTCGCCGGTGGCGGCGCGGTGTTAGCGGCCTTTACTCGTCATTTTAAAGGTACCGATCAGGCCCATGTTCTGGCTCGATTGAGCCTTTGGTGTGGCGTCAATGCCCACCTGGCGCTCGCGTTAACGTTGCTGCTGAGCGATTACGCTCTGACCTTGGCCTTGACCGCGCAAGCAGTGGTGATGCTTTGGCTCACCCATCAATACCGGATAGCGCTCGCCAATTGGGTGATCCAAGCACTGCTCAGCGTGGTGCTCGCGCGCGCGACCTTGTTATTGCTCTCCACCCATCATATGGCATCACTGCCAGACACATTATGGCTTTATCCGTCGCTTGGGCTGTTGATTTATGTTGGTCAGCGCTGGGTCCAAAACCACACACTGCCCGCTTGGCTCACTGGCGCGCAACTGCAACTCGCCGCGCTGTGGCTCACAAGTGCAACACTGTGGCTATGTGATCTTCAAGGGCTGACCAGCGTGATGCACTCGATTTCTGGCGCGGTGGTCATGAGCATGAACTGGTTATTATTGGCGTGTGTGTATCTTTATCGTGCTCGCGCCGCGCGGACGTTCGCGTTTTTGTACCGTATCGGCGGCATCGCCCTCTTAGTCTTAAGTGCACTCACCCAATTTATTCTCTTTTTCGAGCATAACCCATACGTTGAGAGGGTCTCGATTGGTGACTCGCCACTTGCCAGTTTACTCTGGCCTTGGTGGGGCGTTCCTTTGCTCGCGTGTGTGTGGTTAGCGAAATGGGGATATCCATCGCTACCCTTGCCAAAAGCCCGAGTGCAAACAGCGGCCAGCACCTGTGCCGCGGTGTTTGGTTTTTTGCTGGTTAACGGTTTGATCCGTCAGACTTGGCAAGGCGATACCATTGCCCTGTCGCAATTGACCTCACATGCAGAGCTGTATACCTACTCATTGGTATGGTTGGCAATAGGGAGTTTGAGCTTGCTGGGTGGCTACTGGCAGCAATCGGTACGGGTACAGCAGGGCGCAATGGCGGTGTTGGCGCTAGTAATCCTAAAAGTGTTCCTGGTTGATATGGCAAGTTTAGAGGGGCTGATGCGAGCATTGTCCTTTATTGGCCTTGGGCTTTGCTTGGTGGCGTTGGGTGGATTGTTCCAATGGCTCAAGCAACGGCAATGGGCCGCCTAACCCGACGTCGGTGACACGCTAGGCCATCTCACGCTATTGCAATCGCTGTGTTGCAATAGCGTGAGATGGCGGCATTAATTGCCGCCATTTATGAGACAAGCGTCACATCTACATCGCCTATTGATTAAATATCACGACTTTTTTTAATTTGTAGGAACTTCTTTAAATTCGCCCAGTCCTAATGGGTGCATCGGTAAGAAATGCCTTATCCCCCTCAGAACGTGAGGGAGCATGATTCATCTTTCTTTCCGACCTGCTGCTGCTTTTTCTACTTACTTTAGAGTTTGTTTGTCTCTACCTTTATTTTTGCCCACCTTGTGTGGGCTTTTTTTATTTTGGGGCTGGGTCGTCCGAAGTCACCTGACCATCTGCGATCATTTGATACGGTGAGGCATAACGTAAGTTAAGTCCCAGTTGCGATAGCGTCTGCGAGGCATCAATCCATTTACCATCGCCTGAACTTGGCTGATACTCAGGCGGTGTTAACCCCATTTCACGCGCTGCCCAGCCGTAGTACACACTTTTCGCTGGGTGCAGTTCCGCGCACAGATGAAAGGTGTGACCCCATTGACGCTGATGGATAATCGCACTGATCGCCGCCATCACATCACTGCGGTGGATCAAGTTTACCGGCTCATTGCCACCTGATAAGCCTTGTCGACCCGCGAGCATAGTTGAAGGATGACGCGCACCGCCAATCAACCCCGCGAGCCGCATGATTGTTCCTTTCTCTCCATACGTTTCGCGCAGATGCGCTTCGATATGTTCGTGTGCTTTGCCCGACGCCGTGGTGGCGGCGGTCGCGGTGTGCTCGGTCACCTGCCCTTTAAGCTCCCCGTATACAGAAGTGGTGCTGATAAAGAGCACATGCTCAACGCCTGCTTGGGCCAGGCGGTCGATAAACGCGCACATGGCATCGCGGTATGCATCAAAGTCGGCGTGACGACGCCCCGCCGCGATATTGATCACCACGATGTCAGTCTCGAGCAATGCCGCCGCTGATTGATAATCCGGCGCCATCACATCAAACGGCACCACGGTGGTCGCCAGCGTCTCGCTCAATGCTTGCGCCGAGGCTGGCTCACGTTTGGTCCCCACCACGTGGTGTCCAGCGCCAAGTAGGTGTGACGCCAGCGGTTGGCCCAACCAACCACATCCACAAATTCCAACTTTCAATCCTGACACACGCGCTCCTTATGATTACCTAGGGTTACGTAATTATTTTTCAATGTAATGGTTAACACCACCCAATTCGGCTGATTTTTGACCATTTATTTATTTCGCGCTGTAAATATATTCCTTAATTATGTAAGGAAATAACTAAAAGCGTGAATGGTGACAAAGTTTTTATGCTCAGATAGTCATAATAATGTCATTACAATCCGCGAGAGGATAGACTATCTGTTACTAAACGGCAGTCAAAAGCCGTGGTGAATGACGCACTTAACACTTCATTGATGCTCGCTCTCATCGAGCGACAGTTTTTAACTTTGGTCTTGAACGTAAGCGGTAACTCAGATGAATACTCTGGAAAAAATACAAAAAAATCTTGAAAACTTCAGCAAATCTGAAAGAAAAGTTGCTGAAATCATTGTCGCCTCCCCTCAAACCGCTATTCACTCGAGTATTGCGACTTTGGCAAAGATGGCTGATGTGAGCGAGCCAACGGTTAACCGTTTTTGTCGTCGCCTAGATACCAAAGGCTTCCCGGACTTTAAACTTCACTTGGCACAAAGCTTGGCCAACGGCACCCCGTATGTGAACCGCAACGTTGAAGAGAACGATGGTGCGGATGCTTACACGGCGAAGATTTTTGAGTCAACCATGGCCTGTTTGGATGTAGCGAAAAACAGCATCGACACGCACCAAATTAACCGCGCGGTCGACATGCTAACCCAGGCGAAAAAAATCGCCTTTTTCGGGTTGGGCGCATCCGCATCGGTCGCGCATGACGCGCAAAACAAGTTCTTCCGTTTTAACATTCCGGTGGTGTGCTTTAACGACATCGTGATGCAACGAATGAGCTGTATTAACTGTAATGATGGCGATGTGGTGGTGATGATTTCACACACAGGGCGTACCAAAAGCTTGGTTGATGTGGCTAATTTAGCGCGTGAAAACGGTGCCACTGTTATCGGCATCACGCAACGCGACTCGCCGCTAGATAAAGTGTGTTCCCACACCATCCAGCTCGATGTGCCAGAAGACACGGACGAATATATGCCAATGGCAAGCCGGGTCGTGCAAATGACGGTTATCGACGTGCTAGCAACAGGCTTCACGCTTCGCCGTGGCCCAGGATTTAGAGATAACTTGAAGCGTGTCAAAGAAGCCATTCGCGATTCACGCTTTCATAAAGAATCCCTGACCTAACTAAAAGGAGTGCGTTGGCACTCCTTTTTTGTGTCATCTTTTCGACGTTTTTGATGCGCTACACTGATGTCAGCATGTCGTCGAATCCAGACTTGGCGGTGATGTTGCCCTTTCTGCACTATCCATTAAAACATCACCCTGTATATAGGAGTTAATCATGTCTGCAAAACTGAGAAGAACGAAGATTGTTACCACATTAGGCCCTGCCACCGACAAAGACAGTGTGTTGGAGTCAATTATTGTCGCCGGTGCTAACGTCGTTCGCCTCAACTTCTCTCACGGCAGTGCGGAAGACCACATTAAACGCGCCGATCAAGTGCGCGCGATTGCGGCGCGACTTGGCCGCCACGTGGGTATTTTGGGTGATTTGCAAGGCCCTAAAATCCGTGTTTCGACCTTTAAAGACGGTGCCATTACTCTCTCCGTTGGCGATAAGTTCACGTTAGATGGCGAGCTCTCGCCTGGCATGGGCGACCAAGACGCGGTCGGCCTTGATTATAAAGCTCTGCCCCAGGACGTCACCAATGGCGATATTCTGCTGCTTGATGATGGCCGCGTACAGCTCAAGGTACTGGCGGTTGAAGGGGCCAAAGTGCATACCGAAGTCACGGTAGGCGGCAAGCTCTCTAACAACAAAGGGATCAACAAAAAAGGCGGAGGCCTGTCTGCCCCTGCACTGACGGAAAAAGACAAGCAAGACATTCTGACTGCCGCCAAAATTGGCGTCGACTTCTTAGCGATCTCCTTCCCGCGCAACGGCCAAGATATGCACTATGCCCGCTCTTTGGCGCGCGACGCTGGCTTGGATGCGCGTTTGGTGGCCAAAGTAGAACGTGCCGAAACCGTGGTTAGTGATGAGAGTATCGACGACATTATTGAAGCGTCTGATGTGGTGATGGTGGCGCGCGGTGATCTTGGTGTGGAAATTGGCGACCCAGAATTGGTTGGGGTACAAAAGCAGCTCATTCGCCGCGCGCGCAGCATGAACCGTTTGGTGATCACCGCCACCCAGATGATGGAATCAATGATTTCCGCCCCCATGCCTACGCGCGCGGAAGTGATGGATGTGGCCAATGCGGTGCTCGATGGCACCGATGCAGTGATGCTATCGGCAGAAACCGCTGCCGGTCAGTTCCCACTGGAAACAGTACGCTCAATGGCTGAAGTGTGTGTCGGGGCTGAGAAGATGCCGTCGGTTAACGTATCGAATCACCGCCTAGACCGCCAGTTTGATAGCCAAGAAGAAACAGTCTCTATGGCGACCATGTACGCGGCGAACCATATGAAAGGGGTCAAAGCCATGGTGTCGCTGACCGAATCGGGCCGTACAGCCTTGATGATGTCACGTATCTCATCCGGTAAGCCGATTTTCGCGTTATCGCGTCATGAACATACGCTTAACCGTGCCGCACTCTATCGTGGTGTTACCCCGGTGTATTTTGACAGTGACAGCGGTGCCGGCTTACAAGTGGCGGAGCGCGCCCTGCAAACCTTAAAAGAAGGTGGCTTTTTGGCCGAGGGAGACCAGGTGATCATGACCCAAGGCGATCAGATGGAAGTGATTGGCTCTACCAACACCATGCGTGTGCTGACAGTGAAATAGTCGTGCTCTCACGCCTGCTATGTAAATAACTCGCGGACAAAGCGCATACTAGAAACGCAAAAGGCGACCTAATCGGGTCGCCTTTATTATTACCTGTGGGTGACTGCTGGAGCATCCGTGAGACGGTCGCCGGTCAGGCCGGTTTAGGTCGCCAGTGCGGATTGATGTGCGCCATTAGAATATGATCTTCCCATCGGCCATTAATCAACAAGTAATCACGCGCTCGGCCTTCATATTCAAACCCCACTGCCTCTAGCACCTTGGCACTACGCTGGTTACACGGCATGTAGGAAGCACACACACGATGGATATGGACGTTATCGAATAGCCACTGATTGGTCGCGGCGAGCGCTCGACGCATGATCCCTTGTCCTTGTGCCGCTTCATCTAACGAGTAGCCCACGGTGCACGAATAAGACGGGTATTGCATCACACTGGTATAAGAAATCACCCCTAACACGTGAGGCGAGTCTTGCTTGGCGATCAAAAAATAATAAGCCAGCTGATGCTTTTGTAACTCCATCAGCTGCAGCACGCGCCGCTTCCATCCCTGTTCAGTATAAAAGCCAGCCGCACGCTCAGGCTCCCAAGGGGCGAGAAAATCACGGTTGCGCTGAAAGTATTGCACCACCCGGGTCACGTCCTCGTGACTGATGGCATCTATGCGTAGCTCATCAACGGACAAACGCGGGAAGTGACTCACTGACGTCTGATACATACTGGCTTCCGGCATCAGCTTACTTTTTACCAATCCCATAGTCGCGCAGTTTATTGGCAATCGCGGTGTGCGAGACATCCAACCGTTTAGCCAGCTTGCGCGTTGAAGGGTAGCTTCGATACAGGTTATGCAAAATCCCCGACTCGTAACGCTTCATGATTTCATCTAACGAGCCATCCATCGATTCTTCACTCATAAACTGGGTGTTTTCAATTTCTGGCAGTTGGACGTCATCAATCGTCATCACTTCTGCGTCAATTTGGGTCATCGCATGAAGCAACACATTGCGTAACTGGCGGATATTCCCGGGCCACGCGTAGTGGGTAAGATAGTCCGCCAACGCCTCATCGATGCGCGGCTTGGATTGCCCTAAATCGGCAGCAAATTGTTTGACGAACAGTTCTGCAAGCGGCATCACGTCGGCCGTTCGCTCTCTAAGTGGTGGGACAGTGAGCGATAACACATTGAGACGATAGAAGAGATCTTCACGGAACTGATGGGCCGCCACCAGCTCAGGCAAGTTTTTCTGTGTTGAACAGATCACTCTTACATCCACCTGCATCTCGCGTTCTTCCCCCACGCGGCGGAAGGTACCATCTTGCATAAAGCGCAATAGCTTCACTTGCAGGTGGCGGCTCATTTCGCCCACTTCGTACAAGAATACCGTGCCGCCATCCGCTTGCTCTAAGATGCCTTTTTTGGCGCTACCGCCTTCTTCGGCGGCCGCCATACCAAACAATTCGGTTTCAGCGGCGTTATCCGGCATAGAGACGCAGTTAACGAGTAGGAAAGGTTTGTCTGCGCGCAAGGAGTGACGGTGGCAGGCACGCGCTATCATTTCTTTACCTGTGCCCGTTTCGCCTTGTACTAAGAGAGGTGCATCCAACATCGCCAGCTTTTTCGCTTGGCTAATAAGCTGCTTAAACTTGTTTGACTGACCCACAAGATGATCAAACCCGTGATCGCTCGGGGTACGGAACACAGTTTGCGAGGTGTTATTCATCGCCACCTGCTTGAGCTGCACCACCGCACTCACCAATACAGGCTGCTCACTTTCGTCATTGATGTGCACTGGCATCACTTCCATGAGGAAGTCGAGTCCAGCCATTACCACCATACGACAGCTTTGGCTGGCTTCTTCTTTTTCCAGCCAATGGGCAAACTGAAAGTCAGGAAACACGCTGTTTGCATGTTCATCGATAAGCTGGTGTTCACTCGAGCCAATCAAGTCTTGCGCCGCCTTGTTGGCCATATCAATGTAGCCATCGAGGTTAATCGACACCACAGGATCGGTCAGGCTTTCAACTAACGCTCGCAACTCTTTATGTTCACGCTCAGCCGGTAAGAATTGTACTTTGCGTACGTCGGTGACCCCAGAAATGAGTCGAATTTCCGACATCAACTGGCTAAAGGCGTCGAATTCAATTTCCGGACAGTTGAGGTATATGATCCCGACCTGGTCAATTTCAATACCCCGCAGGTCGATGTCGCGGCGCACCAGAATATCGAGGAGTTCGCGGGTAAGCCCGATCCTATCTTCACAACAGACTTTCAGTCTCATAATGGATTCCTGTAACTTGACAGTGATACCCAATACCGGCAGCAAGCCTTTTTGCGATGAGTACCCTAAAACTATGCCCGCTTCAACGGGTTACTGAAGCATTCATCGTCGCGGCTGCATGCGCTGCATTAGCTGTCAGGATAAGTTGACACTGAAGCGGAGTTTGAGCGGGTTGGGGGGAACAGTCAAGCCCTGATGCGATTTTTGCCTTACGCCGTCACGTTTGTAGCACAGAGAACACGCAATTAACTCACTGATTATTCAATGAATACCAATGTGGCTGGTAAGTCTACCTACCAGCCACCTTACCGGCGTGGACTATGACGCGTCTTGTTGACGCTTCCCCACCAGCCGCTTTACCAACTCACGGCGAAGTTGTGACAGGCTAGGCGCGGCTTGACCATGCCAAGGCAGTGGCCGCATGAGTGTCATGGTTTTAAGCCCCAACCGCGCGGTGAGCAGGCCAATGCCGAGCCCCTGCGCCACCCGGCCTGATACTCGGCCAGCGATATTGACGGACAACACATCAAAGCCCACATCGGTCATCGCCTCACTGGCACCCGCCAGCGCCATGTTAGTGAGCACCATTTTCAGTAGGCGAAAACGTGCTTTAACGCCCAGTTGGATCCCGTAGATCTGCGCGATACGCGTCATCAAATGAAAATTACGCCAAGCAACCAACAACATGTCTGCCGCCGCCAACGGGCTCACCGCTACCATGAGTGCCGCCTCTTGCGCGTGCTTGGTTACCAGGTCACGCGCCGCTTTATCTTGCGCACTCAGTACTTGCTGCTCATAGAGACTCAGAATTTCACTGTCGTTATGTGTGGCCGCCAGTTGCTGCTGCCAGTTGGTAAAGGCTGCCGTTTGGGCCTGCCCGGTTTGCTCAGCCAATTGCTGACAAAACCGCTCTCCTTGCCCGACCGCATCACTGCTTAGCAGCTGTTCCGCTTGCTCCCGCACGGCTTCACGCTGAACCAAACGACGCATCGCCCGCCATTCTTTGCCCAGCACCACCAGTCCGGTTGTGGCAACCGCGACTAGCAGACCCTGCCAACCCAGACTCAACCAATCTCGTTCGAGCCAGCTTTGATAGACGCTGTCCGCCGATTGCCACACGGCGAGCAGCACAGTCACCAATAGCAAAAATGGCCACACGCGGCGACGTTTACGTGGCGAAGGCCTTAAGGTCGCATCAAGATCCGCATCCCACTCTTCACTCGAGACAGGGGTAAAATCGGTTTCCGATTCGAATTGGGTTCCTTGTTGTAATTGGCTTTCCGTGTCACGTTCTACGTCCACATTTTGTGCAAAGGTTTGTTTTGGCTTGTAGTGCGTCATAGCGCCCTCGCTTATCGAAATTTATCACCCAGCAAGTAATCCAGTGCCTTATCCATACGAATGTGCGGTAACGGCGCATCCAGTGGCGCTTGCTGAGGACGGAAAGAGGGAAAGTCAAATCCTTGCGTTTGCCAGAATGTTTCATCAGGTAGCTGCGCTGGCACATCGCCGGGATACAGGGTGACTGGCGAGTTGTCTGCAAGCACACCTTTTAGCGCACTCTGGCTATCGCCTTTTACCGTGACATAGCCTGGTGTGGTGGCTTCAATCGCGGCCACACTTTGACAACGCATATCAATGCCCTCAAACGCAGCTTGCTGCCACGCCTGATGAACGATTTGTTGTAATAAGCTCACCATATTTGGGTGTTGATCGGGCGTCACATGATCGGCTTTAGTGGCCGCAAACAATACCTTGTCAATCCGTGGTGAAAACAGCCGTTTCATCAGCCCTGACTTGCCATATTTAAAACTTTGCATCAGCTGCTCAACGGCAAGACGCATATCGTGAAATGCCGCCGGCCCTGCATTCAGGGGCTGCAACGTATCCACCAGGATCACTTGCCGGTCTATTTTGGCAAAATGCTCGCGGTAGAACTTGGCGACCACGTGCTCGCAATAATAGTCGTAGCGCGCTTTTAGCACCCCGTAATTCGAGTCTTTCCCGGCTTTGGCTAGGTCGTGTTCATTTTGGCTACCAACCCAAGGGAAGAATTGCACCACGGGCGCGCCCGCTAATTCACCTGGCAGCACAAATCGACCAGGCTGTACCCAGTGCAAGCCATCATGTGCTTTGCATTGGTGTAAAAACGCCGTGTAGTCTTCAGCAATTTCCGCCAGCCTTTTTTCATCAGCAGGGGCAAACGGGTCAAGAGCCGCAGCCTTAGTTGTCCAGGTGGAGGCCAGCTCGCCCCGACGGCCGGCGAGTAGCCCAGCTTGTTTGGCCGACCATTGCGAGTAGGTTTGGCTTAACAAGGGTAAATCGAGCAGCCACTCTCCGGGATAATCGACAATGTCCACGTATAGCGTGGCCATTTCGTTGATCGCTCTCAGGGCAGCCGACTGCGGTCGATAGCGCACCGCAAGGCGCACTTCACTGACATCACGTGTCGGCGACGGCCATACTGGCGGAGTTTGATGAAGCGCTTGCATAGCACTGTCGTAGTCAAAGGCTGGCAGGTGCATATGCGGGTGGGGTTCACGACGTGCGCCCAGCCCACGCCCCTGTTGCACCAGTGACATCAGCGGTAAGTTGGGCTCTGTGCCCAAATGCGTCAATTGATTGATAAGAGAGGTAATAAAGGCGGTTTTACCCGCACGAGAAAGACCGGTCACCGCGAGGCGAACATGACGGTCAGCCCCACGGCTCACCCACTGCTTCACGCGCCTTTTCACTGATGGCATAGGTTGATATGGCTCCTAGTTGGCCAAGCTGCCCAAACAGGGCAGCGAGGTTAGAGTTTTTTGAAGGCTTGGTCGACGTTAAAGGTCGATGAGGTTACATACGCCTCCATGTCCGTCACCTTGTCTTCCATGTGGCTAAACTCGCGGTCGAGATCCGCGATCAATTGGCTGGCAGACTTCCCTGATTGCCAAGGTTTTTGCTTCACTTGATGGTCTTGCTGCGCGGCACTCGGCTCTTGACTCACCTCTGACGGCTTTTTATCCAGGATCAGTACCGCCGCGATATAAGCGACCACCACAAAGAACCCAAAACCGAGTAAAAATGCCGAAACAGTCAGGATGCGCACTAACCAGGTTTCCATGCCAAAGTGATTGGCAAGCCCGGCGCACACCCCTGCGATGCGGCCATTTTCTGGATCTCTGTACAAGGTATTACTCATGCGCGTTGCCTCCAGTGAGGGGCTTCTGCATCCAGTAGACGCTCTAGGTTATCCACCCGTGCCTGCAGCTTTTCGGCACGCTGAGCCAATTGTTGCAGTGTTTCGTAATCTTGCCCACTCAAGCCTTGCGCCACTTGTCGCTTACTGCGGTAATGCAGAAATAACCACAATGGGGCGACAAACAGCAAGAAAATCGCCAGTGGGAAACCAAGAAATAATGATGACATGTCCGCTCCTTGAGGTATCGTTACGATTGATTGTCTTTCATTTTAGCTTTCAAAGACGCCAGCTCTTTTTCAATCTCGTCTTGCGCTTGTAAGTCAGCGAACTCGTCTTCTAGGCCTTTTCCTTTGCCCATTTGATAACTGTCTGCTTCCGCTTCTAGTTCGTCAATACGGCGCTCATATTGTTCAAATTTCGCCATTGCCTCATCGGCACGCCCACTGCCGAGGTGACGGCGCACATCACGGCGATTGCCTGCTGTTTCACGACGAATCGTCAATGACTGCTGACGCGCGCGTGTCTCGCTTAACTTGGTTTCTAATGCCGCAATTTCGCCGGCAAGCTTCTCTACGCTTTCATTAATCAGCGTCAGCTCTTCGTCCAGCGCGACTTTAACATCATGCGCTTTTTGCTTCTCAATCAATGCGGCGCGAGCCAGGTCTTCACGATCTTTTTGCAATGCGAGTGAGGCTTTGTCCTGCCACTCTTGGATCTGACGCTCGATGTTTTCAATTTTGCGCGCCACTTCTTTTTTATCGGCTAGCGCTTTTGCCGACGAGGTACGCACCTCAACGAGGGTGTCCTCCATTTCTTGAATGATCAAACGGATCATTTTTTGTGGATCTTCTGCCTTGTCTAACAATGCGTTGACGTTAGCATTCACAATATCAGCAAAACGCGAAAAAATTCCCATCATAGACTCCTTAATACGCTTCCTCGTTGATGAGCCCTAGAGTTAAGGCCAGTGGCGCGTTAACCCGTGGTACTCGGCTCTGACACGCTCAATAGAATTCAAATCCCATGCCAACTTTTAAGGTGTTTATTTTCAATAGGTTAAAACAGATTGCGTTAAATTGAGAAAAAGGCCATGATGAAGAAAACCACTATTTGGTAAAAATCGCCATGCGTGAACAAGACAATTTACTGGGTGAATCGGACCGTTTTCTCGCCGTGTTGGATCATGTCAGCCAACTGGCACCGCTTAACCGTCCTGTTCTGATTATGGGTGAGCGCGGCACGGGGAAAGAGTTGATTGCACAGCGTCTTCATTATCTTTCCGCCCGTTGGTCACAACCACTAGTGAGCTTAAACTGTGCGGCGCTCAGCGAAGGGTTGATCGACTCAGAGTTATTCGGGCACGAAGCCGGCGCCTTTACCAGCGCCAAAGGCCGGCATGCGGGGCGCTTTGAGCGAGCAGAAGGCGGTACCTTGTTTTTAGACGAGATAGCGACCGCGCCATTAGGTGTGCAGGAAAAGCTGCTACGCGTGATTGAATATGGCGAATACGAGCGTGTTGGCGGTACGTCTCCTCTGCGTGCCGATGTGCGTCTTGTCTGTGCAACGAATGAAGATTTACCCGCCCTTGCCAAACAAAACGCTTTTCGTCCCGATTTGCTTGACCGGCTGGCGTTCGATGTCGTTCACCTCCCGCCACTTCTTGAGCGTCAGCAAGATATTCTGTTGCTAGCTGAGCACTTCGCGATGAAAATGGCCGTGGAGCTTGGCTATTCGCTGTTTGCTGGCTTTTCGGCACAGGCTCAATCTCAACTTCTCGCTCACACCTGGCCAGGTAATGTGCGCGAGTTAAAAAATGCGGTTGAGCGCGCCCTCTCTCGTCACAATGATCCTAGTACACCCATCGACACGATATGTTTAGACCCTTTTTCACCGCCTTGGCACACAGCGGATGCCGAGGCACCTGAGCCCATTGAGAGAGAGGCATTGCCGTCATTGCCCCTGGACCTTCGCCAGTGGCAAACCACGCAAGAACACGATTTGGTCACAGCGGCCCTGTCACAAGCCAACTATCATCAGAGAAAGGCCGCGCAGTTACTCGGCCTGAGCTACCATCAATTCAGGGGATTGCTGCGAAAACATCATGTGGGGCAAACCGACTGACGCAACGTGTACGTGCATAGGTACACCCCGCACGCAAAGAAACATCAGATAGCCCCTACTTTGCTTGGTGGTAAAGCCGTTTCAGTGGTAGATTACGGGGTTTACTTTGATAGCTGATTTTACTTGGTTTATGCGCGTTTTTTTCCAGTATTTGATCCTGGGTGTGAGTGGTCTGCTCCTTGCAGGTTGTGACGCTGCCAGCGATCAACGTGCGGCCGACAATCGTGGCTTTGTGTTTTGCGGTCCTGGCCAGCCTAACACCTTCAACCCTCAGTTGACCGATGGCGGCCTCACGGCTGATACCTTGTCGAGTCAGCTTTATGACCGTCTGCTGCGACTCAACCCCGAGACGTACCAACCCGAAGCGATGCTGGCGAAAAGCTGGCAGGTGAGTGATGACGGTAAAACCTACACCTTCTCTCTGCGCCGGGGCGTGGCATTTCATCGCAGTGTCAAATTTACCCCCTCACGCTACCTCAACGCAGACGATGTCGTGTTTTCCTTTCGTCGCCTTATTAATCCACGCCATCCTTTTCATCGCATTTCCGGTGGTCAGTACCCGTGGTTTGATAGCATGAACTTTGGCGGCTTGGTGACCCAAGTTAAAGCGCTCGATACCTACCGCGTCCAATTTACACTCTCTCGGCCCGATGTCTCTTTTCTCTCCACGTTGGCCACCAACTTTTCGGTGATCCTTTCAAAAGAGTATGCTAACCAATTACTGGAAGCGGGTACGCCAGAGAAGCTCGATACCTATCCGGTGGGTACCGGCCCGTTCGCGCTAGCTGAGTATCAACCGCGAGAGTTTATTCGACTACGCCGCCATTGGCAGTATTGGCAAGGCCCTGCGCCGATGGAGCAGGTGGTGTTTGATGTTTCAACGCGCGGCACAGGGACGCTTGCGAAAATGCTGACGGGCGAGTGTGATGTGCTCGCCTCTCCGGTTGCGAGTCAGCTTCCCGTGGTTGTCGGTGATGAACGCTTCAGTTTGTCGTCGCAAACGGGCATGAATGTGGCTTTTATCGCCCTCAACACCCGTCATCCTGCGCTTTCGGAAGTGGAAGTGCGTCAAGCGATTAATCTTGCGATTGACCGGGGAGCCCTGCTCAGTTCGGTCTATTATGGCACGGGCGCGCCCGCCACCAGCTTGCTTCCGCCTATGTCATGGGCTTACGATCCAAACCGAAAAACTCAGCACGATCCCAAACTGGCCGCAGCACTCCTTGCCAAAGCAGGCTATCGCCATGGCTTTAGTGTCGATTTAACCGTGCCGCTAAAACCGACCGCGTTTAATCCCAGCCCACGTAAAACCGCAGAACTAATCCAAGCGGACTTGGGTGAAATTGGCATCGACGTCAATATTATTCCGGAAAAAACGGTTAATCGCACGTCCATTCGCCAAGGTGATGACAGCCACGATATGGTATTAACCGGATGGGTAGCCGACAACGGCGATCCCGATACGTTTTTACGTCCCTTGCTCACCTGCAACGCGAAATTTACCGGTTGGAACATTTCTAATTGGTGTAACCGCTTTTTTGACCAAACACTGAATCAGGCGATCGCCACGGACAAGATAGCCAAGCGCAAGGCGTTGTATCAGGCCGCTCAGACGATTCTCGACCGTCGCATGCCCGTTATTCCGCTCGCCCACGGTATTCAACATCAAGTGCGTGATGCTAGCCTGACGGGGCTCACGATGACGCCCTTTGGCGCGGATAGTTTCGCCGATGTGTCGCGGGAGCACTAACCCATGCTGATTTATACGTTACGACGCTTCAACCTGTTCTTAATCACGCTAGTGATCCTCACCTTGGTCGCCTACAACATTATGTTGCTGGCGCCCGATTCACAGTGGCACCAATTTGATTACTGGATAGGCTGGATTTACTACATTCGACAGTTGCTCGATGGAAACCTTGGCTTGGCCGCCAGTGGGTCGCCGGTTGTTGACACCCTGGCACACGTCGCGCCGGCTACCTTAGAACTATGCTTTGCCGCGCTCTTTATCAGCTTGATTGTGGGCGTGCCCTTGGGCACGCTGGCTGGCATTCGTAGCCAAGGGCCAGCAGATAAAGTGATTTCTTCATTTGCCCTGGTGGTGTTCTCCATCCCTACATTTTGGTTAGCTATCCTTTTTATCATGGTTTTCTCACTCGACTTGCAGTGGTTTCCGGTATCAGGGCGCTATAACCTTTTGTATGAGATCCCGCATATTTCCGGTTTCGCGCTGGTGGATTTATGGCTGTCAGACTTACCGCTACAAGGCAAGGTCGCCTCTGATATTGTCCGTCACCTCGCACTTCCCACCTTGACCCTTGCGGTGGTCCCTACCACAGAGATCATCAAGATGGTGCGCGACTCCATGGCTTATGTGATGCGCCAGAACTACATCAAAGCGGCAGCGACCAAGGGACTATCAAAAACGGAAATCGTGCTTCGCCATGGGATGAAAAACGCCATTCCACCGATCATTCCTAATTTTGGCCTACTGGTTTCCACCATGGTGACCTTTGTCATCATCGTTGAGTCAGTATTCAACTGGCCTGGAATTGGGCGCTGGCTGCTCGATACGCTCATCGCTAAAGATTATGTGTCAGTACAAGGCGGCGTCTTGGTCATTGGTGGGTTTGTGTTACTGATTAATATCATCTCGGATGTATTAGGGGCTTTTATGAACCCGCTGGTAAGGAAAAAATGGTATGCCCTCAAATAGTGTTTACGTTGAACAGCATATCCCTACCCAATTTGAGCGCACCTGGAATGCATTTCGTCGCAACAAGCTTGCGGTGATTGGCTTTTGGTGCCTGGTTGGGCTCATCCTTGTCACCCTATTTGCCCCTCTACTCGCCCCGTGGAGCCCGCAGCATCAAACCGGTCATTTACTGATGGCGCCCTCTTGGGTGCAGTCTGGGCAAATTGAGTACTTTTTAGGGACCGATGATCTTAGCCGCGATATGCTCTCGCGCCTAATTGCCGGCTCTCGGCTCACCTTTGGTTATGCACTGATGACCGCATTGGCCGCGTCACTTATCGGGGTCGCGATTGGTGTACTCGCCGGGATGACCAAGGGGCTCAAATCGAGTGTGTTGAATCATATCCTAGATAGTATTCTCTCTATTCCTTCGTTACTGTTGGCCATTATCGTGGTCGCCTTTTTAGGGGTGGGCGAAACCCAAGTATTGCTCGCTATCTGGCTGTCACTCATTCCACGGATTATCCGCGCGGTGTATACGGCCGTACACGATGAGATAGGGAAAGACTATATCATTGCCGCGCGCTTGGACGGTGCCAATGATTTTTATCTGCTTTACCATTCGATTCTGCCCAATATCGTCACAGTACTGAGTACCGAAATTACCCGCGCTATTTCGGTGGCGATTCTTGATGTGGCCGCACTCGGCTTTCTGGGCCTTGGAGCACAGCCGCCGGCGCCAGAATGGGGCGCCATGTTAGGGGATTCTGTCGAGCTGATTTTCACGGCGCCTTGGACTGTCACTCTGCCTGGAATGGCGATTGCGTTCAGTGTGTTGGTTGTTAACCTAGTTGGTGAGGGGATCAGCCAAGCCATCAATGCAGGAACTGAATAATGCCGTTACTTGATATTCGACACCTGACCATAGAGATAGAAACCCCACAAGGTATGGTGAAAGCCGTCGACCGTATGAGTTTGACCATCAATGACGGTGAGATTCGTGGTTTGGTGGGGGAATCCGGCTCAGGCAAAAGCTTGGTGGCCAAAGCTATTTGCGGCGTCACGAAGGATCAATGGCATGTGACCGCCGACCGATTACGTTTGGGTAATATCGACCTATTAGAACTGCCCGCGCGCGAACGTCGCCATGTGGTCGGCAAAGACATTGCGATGATCTTCCAAGAGCCTTCTACGTGTCTTGACCCATCCGAGGTAGTGGGTCATCAGCTTGAAGAGGCCATTCCACCCGCGTCATTTTCCGGTAGTTGGTGGCAACGCTTAAATTGGCGTAAGCAGCATTCTATCGCCTTGCTGCATAAAGTGGGCATCAAGGATCACAAGCGGGTGATGGAAAGCTATCCGTATGAGCTTACCGATGGCGAGTGTCAAAAGGTGATGATTGCAATGGCGATTGCTAACCGCCCTCGCCTTTTGATTGCGGATGAGCCGACCAACGATTTGGATCCCATTACTCAGGCTCAGATATTCCGTTTACTGAGTCGCACCAATCAGTTATCTAACACGACAATCTTGCTGATTAGTCATGATCTCACCTTGGTGACGCGTTGGGCCGATAGGATCACCGTGATGTATTGTGGCCAGTCGGTAGAGTCCGGCAACCGCGAGCAAATTTTAACTACGCCGCACCATCCTTACACGGATGCTTTATTACGGACGATGCCTGATTTTAGCCGCGACATTCCCCACAAGAGCAAGCTCGAAACCTTGCCTGGCTCAATACCACCACTGCAGCATCTGCCCATCGGTTGTCGACTGGGGCCGCGTTGCCCGTACGCACAGCGTAAATGTGTCGAAACGCCCCATACGCAAAAAGTGAAAAACCATAAATTTGCCTGTCATTTCCCGCTCAACATGGAGAACAAGCATGGCCGCTCTTCTTGAAATTGATGGGCTCACCAAAGATTATCACCACCGCACTGGGTGGTTGAGAAAGCGTGTCACCCACGCGGTGAAGCCTGTCTCTTTTTCTTTGGATGTCGGGGAAACCATTGCCTTTGTGGGCGAGAATGGCTCAGGAAAATCAACCCTAGCACGCATGATTGCTGGCGTTATCGAGCCAACGGCAGGCGAAATCCGGGTCAATGGTGAGACGCTGCGTTACAAAGATTACCAAACCCGCTGCAAGTTGATTCGGATGATCTTCCAAGACCCGAACACGTCGCTCAACCCACGCAACCAAATCGGCCAAATCTTAGAAGGCCCCTTGCGGCGAAACACCAATATGACCCCGCAAGAGCGAGGTAAACGCATTAAGAACACCCTCTTGCGGGTCGGCTTGCTGCCGGAGCATGCTTACTTTTATCCGCAGATGCTGGCAACCGGCCAAAAACAGCGGGTATCACTCGCCAGGGCCTTAATTTTGCAACCGAGTGTCATTGTCGCCGACGAGGCGTTAAACGGTCTCGACATGTCCATGCGCTCGCAAATCATTAACTTACTGCTTGAGCTTCAAGATGAGATGGGCTTGTCTTACGTGTATGTGTCGCAGCATATGGGGGTGATCAAACATGTCACCGACAAGCTGATGGTGATGCAAAAGGGCGACGTGGTGGAATCGGGTAATACCGCTGACATTTTTGCCAATCCGCAACACAGCTTGACACAAAGGCTGATTGACAGTCATTTTACCGCACCGGTATTGGATAGGCGGTCGCGCAAATCAGTCAGCGCCCGCCCATAGTGGCGAACACGAGCGGCGCGATCCATAGCCGCTCTGTTAACGCGTCCCCTGCCGCTCTCTACCTCGTCAAGCGCTTAGCTTGAAACATTGGCGAGCTCAGTCATTAGCAACGGCGATTATTGACAACCGCGATTATTGGCAACCACGATTGCTAGTAAACGCTAGTGTTAGGAGCTTAAGTTACTCGCAACGCCAGTCACTCGGCACTTTGGTCATTCAACGATTGGTTAATTGACGCAAGCACAGCAGCGGGGTCCGCCGCTTGCGTGACAGGGCGACCTATGACGAGATAGTCAGAGCCGGCTTGTACCGCTTGCTCGGGCGTCATCACTCGGCGTTGGTCACCCTTGTCGCTCCCAGCTGGGCGTATACCTGGCGTGACTAATTTAAAGGCGTCCCCACACTGTGCCTTGAGCAGGCTCGCTTCCTGCGCGGAGCAAACAACACCATCAAGGCCTGCCTGCTGCGTCAGACCCGCAAGGCGCTGCACTTGCGCCTGTGGCGATATCTGAATACCACTGTCTGCCAAATCCACCGCCGTCATGCTGGTTAACACGGTCACACCAATCAGCCAAGGGCGGTTGCCCCCATAAGGCACTAAGGCTTCACGTGCAGCAACCATCATTCGTTCCCCGCCAGCGGCGTGGACGTTGACCATCCAAACACCCAGCTCTGCCGCTGCCGCGACCGCTCGTGCACACGTGTTCGGGATATCGTGAAATTTAAGGTCGAGAAAAACCTCGTGCCCACCCGCATGCAGCTGCTTAATCAATGCCGGCCCAAATAAGGTGAACATTTCCTTGCCCACTTTTAAGCGACATGAACCTGGTTCTATCTTCTCGGCAAAGGCCAAGGCGTGGTTCATATTCGCATAATCAAGTGCCACAATGACTTTTGGGTCGTGCATGTTGTCTCCTAGTTCCTTGTTTCCGATTCATCTCAGCAGGTATACCGCCACGATATATAAAAAAACGGCGATGCTTGCGCATCGCCATTATTCACCATCAAGCCCTCGAATTGGCTTGATTGCCCCCCAGCTTTTGCAAGAAGGACATTGCCAGTAGAGCGAGTGGGTCGAGAAACCACATTTTCGACAACGATAATGCGGCTTCACTTTCATCTGTTCCGCCACCAAGTCTTTTAGCGTGTTCAGACTGGTTTTTGCGCGTCCCTCTTCCGCTTGCTCAACATGGTATTCCATTAACTTGTGAAAGCCGCGCATGGTCGGATTGCGAGTAAGCTGGCGGGTGAGAAAGCTTTGCGCCATCGCGATATTTTCGTTGTTACCGATCACTTCTGATAGCATCAACTCCGCGCTCACCCCAGCATTCTTTTCAATGCATTCTTTTAAAAACCGAACCAGATGCATTTCACGACCTAGCGCGCGATAGCTCTCCGCCAACAGTGGTAACGCCTCACTGACAAAGTCCGCATCCTGCTCAAGGATGTTCTCTAGCTGCTTGATGGCGCCTTTATAATCTTGGTGCTCAATATCAAGCTTGGCCAGCTTCAAGCTGGCGCGCACGCAACTTTTATCATACGACAAGGCGCGACGTAGCCATTGTCGTGCTTTATGTTCGTCGCCATCGGCGAGCTGTTGCATCGCCAGTTCGCAGTGAAAATGAGCGATGTCTTTACGTAATTTTTGTTTGCCCATCTTGACCAGTTTGCTCGCGGTATCAATCGCGTTTTCCCACTCTCGGGTTTGCTGAAAGATGGCTAACAACTGCTGAAGGGCAAACTCTTGATAATCTGGCTCATCCACTAGCTCAGAAAATATCTTTTCTGCGCGATCAAAAAACCCGGCGACCATGTAATCTTTGGCCAGTTGTTGCATGGCAAGGTTACGTTGATCAAGCGTCAGATTAGGGCGAGCAATCAGGTTTTGGTGGATGCGAATGGCGCGATCGACTTCGCCCCGAGAGCGAAACAGGTTGCCTAGGGCAAGGTGGGTGTCAATGGTCTCATTGTCGACCTGTAAAAGCTCAATAAACAGATCAACCGCTTTATCAGACTGTTCAGACAGCAGCAGATTCAGCCCCGCCACATACTGGCGAGACAAGTGATGTGACTGTTCTTGCCGTCGATGACGAGCATTCCTGTTACCCATGTACCAGCCATAACCGGCGGCAATAGGGAGCAACAGAAACAACAGCTCTAGCATGAATTATTGTTCCTTTAGCGGGTCCGTACGCAATTTATCAAGTTCTTTGCGTTGCTTTTCCACCTGTTTACGCAGCCCTCGAGCGGTCACTCTCGCTTTTAGGTATAACGCACCGCAGACTAACCAGCCGATGCCAAAGCCAATGACAAAGACAATACCCAAGATAACAGAGAGACGAAACTCACCTTGGGCGATTAAGTAGTTAAAGTTGACCACATCTTGGTTTTGCGCTCCCAGCGCCAAGGTGATCAGAAAACATAACACCAGAAACAGAATGCCGAGTATTTTCACAAGTATTCCCTCATTGCGAAAGGCCTAGTGCCTCTTCAATTATGGCAGAACGACAAGATGCGAGGCACTTGTCACTGTGAACGTTTGCTTGATACAACAAAACGTTACTAATGCACCCTTGGCCCGTGCTATCCACTCGCATGATGGCAAGCGACAAGGTTTTAGTTGTGGGTACAAGATCTTACACAGAAGGTATGATTATGCAGGAAATTCGCCACGCAAGCTATGATCGATAGACATAAAAAAACGGCATACCTACAGCATGCCGTTTTTTTCAGCGTCTATCGCTTAACCATAGATGTTAACGCGATCACGAAGTTCCTTACCAGGTTTGAAGTGAGGGACGTATTTACCGTCAAGCTCAACTTTTTCCCCTGTTTTCGGGTTACGCCCCACGCGAGGCGCGCGATAATGTAGTGAGAAACTACCAAAACCACGGATTTCGATCCGATCACCGCTTTCAAGTGTGGTCGCCATATGCTCAAGGATTTCCTTGATAGCATCCTCTACCTGCTTAGCAGACAGATGGGCTTGCTGACTACAGAGCCTTTCAATTAACTCAGATTTGGTCATAGACACCCCGCTTTAGTATGTTTCTCAACAGTATAAATGCAGAGGGGGAAAATTTCCCCCTCAACTTATACATTATTCGCTCTTCGCTGCTTTAAACGCGTCAGCCATAGCATTACCGATAGCGCCTTCATCAGATTTGTTCAGGCTAGCCATCGCTTCTTGCTCATCAGCTTCGTCTTTCAGACGAACAGACAGGTTTAGCACGCGGTTCTTACGGTCAACACCGGTGAACTTCGCTTCAACACTGTCGCCAACTGAAAGCACTTGAGTCGCGTCTTCAACACGGTCACGCGCAGCTTCAGAAGCACGCAGATAACCTTCAACACCGTCGGCTAGCTCAACCGTTGCGCCTTTCGCGTCAACAGCCGTTACCGTACCGTTAACGATAGCACCTTTCTTGTTAGCTGCCAGGTAGTTGTTGAATGGGTCTTCTTCCATCTGCTTGATGCCAAGTGAGATGCGCTCACGCTCTGCGTCAACCTGAAGAACCACTGCTGAGATCTCGTCGCCTTTCTTGTATTCGCGAACGGCTTCTTCGCCAGCCACGTTCCAAGAAATGTCAGACAAGTGAACCAGACCGTCGATGCCGCCGTCTAGACCGATAAAGATACCGAAGTCAGTGATTGACTTGATCTTACCAGTAACACGGTCGCCTTTGTTCTGAGTTTCAGCGAATTGCTGCCATGGGTTGGCTTTACACTGTTTCAGACCAAGGCTGATGCGACGACGCTCTTCGTCGATGTCCAGAACCATGACTTCAACTTCGTCACCCACATTAACCACTTTAGATGGGTGGATGTTCTTGTTGGTCCAGTCCATTTCAGACACGTGTACCAGACCTTCAACGCCTTCTTCGATTTCAACGAAGCAGCCGTAGTCAGTTAGGTTGGTTACGCGACCAGTCAGCTTGTGACCTTCTGGGTAACGGTTAGCAATAGCTACCCATGGATCTTCACCCAGTTGTTTCAGGCCGAGTGATACGCGAGTACGCTCACGGTCAAACTTCAGAACCTTAACGTTGATTTCGTCACCAACATTAACGATTTCTGATGGGTGCTTAACGCGCTTCCACGCCATGTCAGTGATGTGAAGCAGGCCGTCAACGCCGCCAAGATCAACGAACGCACCGTAGTCAGTCAGGTTCTTAACGATACCTTTAACTTCCATGCCTTCTTGCAGAGAAGCTAGCAGCTCGTCACGCTCAACGCTGTTTTCTGACTCGATAACCGCACGACGAGAAACCACAACGTTGTTGCGCTTCTGGTCAAGCTTGATTACTTTGAACTCGAGCTCTTTGCCTTCCAGGTGAGAAGTATCACGTACTGGACGAACGTCAACCAGTGAACCCGGTAGGAACGCACGGATGCCGTTCAGTTCTACGGTGAAACCACCTTTCACTTTACCGTTAATAACACCGTTAACGGTTTCAGCTTCTTCGTACGCTTTCTCTAGCTGGATCCAAGCTTCGTGACGCTTCGCTTTCTCACGAGAAAGCTGAGTTTCACCGAAACCATCTTCCACTGCGTCCAGGGCTACATCGACTTCACCGCCGATTTCAATTTCAAGTTCGCCAGCAGCATTCTTGAATTGGTCAGCTGGAATAGACGATTCAGATTTCAGGCCTGCGTCAACCAGAACGAAACCGTTCTCGATAGCAACAACAGTACCCTTAACAATAGAACCTGGGCGAGTTTCGATTTCTTTTAGAGACTCTTCAAAGAGTTGAGCAAAAGATTCAGTCATTATATTTAAATCTTCAATTTGATAAACGTCCACGGGTATCCTACCGCATGGGGTTGTTAAATATGTTAGCTATCATCCTTGCAGCTAACGGTTATAGACTGCTTATGCAGCCGATAATTTGCTTTCAATAAACGCCAGTGCTTGTGCAATCACTTCGTCGATTGATAACGACGTTGAGTCTAGCACTAATGCATCTGACGCGGGGCGCAACGGTGCCACCGCTCGATTGCGGTCACGATCATCACGCTCTTGAATTTCGCTTAAAAGGCGGTCAAAGGTAACATTAACCCCCTTGCCTTGCAACTGGTGCTGGCGCCGGCGTGCGCGTTCTTCTGCGCTAGCATCAAGGAAGATTTTCGCCTCCGCTTGCGGGAACACCACGGTACCCATATCACGGCCATCAGCAATCAAACCCGGCTCGCCGACAAACGCACGTTGACGACGCAACAATGCCTCACGAACACGCGGGAGTGCAGCGACTTTCGACGCTTGATTCCCCACCTGCTCTGTGCGTAAGGTGCCCGATACGTCTTCCCCTTCGAGAATCACCTTCACCAGATCACCTTCGGCGATAAATTGAACGTCTAGGTTCGCAGCCAGCGGTACCAACGCGTCTTCCGATGAGGTATCCACGTCATGATGAATCGCCGCTAATGCCAAAACACGGTAGATGGCACCAGAGTCTAGCAAATGCCAGCCTAGTGTCTCCGCCAACCGCATACATAAGGTTCCTTTTCCTGCACCACTCGGTCCATCTACTGTAATCACAGGCGCCTGTGTCGGCATAAATCTCTCCACGTTCGTCAACTTTACTCGATTCGCTTCGCTTGAGGCGTTAAATGGGTTTGACGCCTGCCATACCGTGACGCGACAAACACACCGTTTGCCCAACAAGCACATCGATAAATCGGCGCATAGTATAGAAGAAATCCGGCTGGAAATCATTGCTGCTGCGTGGATATCAGCAGCAATGTGTTGCAGCATGGTTATTTCGTGGTGCTGATTGCCGCGAGCTTCTCGAAATAATCAGGGAAGGTTTTTGAGGTACAGCCCGGGTCATTAATAGTGACGGGCGTATCGCTCAATGCGACCAACGAGAAGCACATCGCTATCCGATGATCGTCATAGGTATCGATGGCCGCGTGGTGTAACTGCTTTGGTGGCTCGACGTACAGATAGTCTTCGCCCTCTTCAACCACAGCGCCCACTTTTTTCAGCTCGGTAGCCATGGCATATAAGCGATCGGTTTCTTTAACACGCCAATTGTACACGTTGCGAATCCATGTCGGCCCTTCTGCAAACAAGGCCGCGACGCCAATGGTCATCGCTGCATCAGGAATATGATTAAAGTCCATGTCGACGCCTTTAAGCGTCTTTCTACGGGCGAGAACATAATCCTCTCCCCACTCAATCTCGGCGCCCATCGCCGCGAGTGCGTCGGCAAACTGGATATCACCTTGCACACTATGACGCCCGATGCCCGTCACTTTGACTTCACCGCCCTTAATCGCGGCCGCCGCGAGGAAGTAAGAAGCGGATGAGGCATCACCTTCCACCATAAAGTGACCCGGTGATTGATAACGCTGTCCAGCTGGGATCACAAACGCTTGGTAGTTATCATTTTGTACCTCAACACCAAACTGCGCCATGATTGCCAAGGTAATATCAATATAAGGCTTAGAGACAAGCTCCCCTTTAATAGTGATCCGGGTCTCTTGCTCAGCAAACGGCGCGGCCATCAGTAGTGCGGTGAGAAACTGACTCGAGATGCTACCATCGATACTCACATCGCCACCTACCAGGCCAGTGCCTTGGATACGTAGTGGCGGATAGCCCTCAGTTTCAAGATACTGGATATCAGCACCAATCGCATTCAGGGCGTCAACAAGGTGGCCAATAGGACGCTCTTTCATCCGTGGCTCACCCGTCAGGGTGACGTCACCCTCTCCCAAGCATAGTGCCGCCGTCAAAGGGCGCATCGCCGTTCCCGCATTACCGAGAAACAGCGTGGTTGGCTCGGCGAGATGAAACGGCTGTCCCAGCCCTTGTACCACACATTCGGTGCGATCGCTGGACAATTGATACTCTACTCCCAACGCGGTAAACGCATTGAGCATATGACGTACATCGTCACTATCCAGTAAGTTGGTTAGTCGGGTGGTGCCTGAGGCTAGAGCGGCAAGGAGTAATGCGCGATTCGACACGCTTTTTGAGCCGGGAAGGTTAATCTGGCCGTTGACATAAGAAATCGGGGAAAGTGTCAGTTGCTCCATTCTGGTTTATATCCGTGATGCTTAGTGCCCCCAGAGTAACCAAAATACCGGCAGTCTCACAATTATTATTTTTATCACCTTCAGTGAAGAGAAAGCAAAAGCCGCCTCCAACAAGGAAGCGGCTCGTTTTTCACACCGTTTTCTACTTAACACCGTTAAAAAACGCAGCCATCGCTACCGTCTTTCATTAGCCATATTTTTTCTCGAACTTGGCCATAAAGTCGACCAACGCTTGCACCCCTTCAAGGGGCATGGCGTTATAGATAGAGGCTCGCATGCCACCCACATCTCGGTGGCCTTTCAGCGCATGTAAGCCTTGTTCCGTTGCTTCAGCGAGGAAAGTCTCATCCAGGTCGCTGTTCGCCAACTGAAACGGCACATTCATCAAGGAACGATTGTCTTGGTGAATGTCATTACGATATAAGCTCGATTGATCAATAGCTTGGTAAAGCAGGGCTGCTTTTTGTTGATTGCGTGCATAAACGGCTTCAATCCCGCCTTGTTTTTTCAGCCATTTAAAGACTTCGGCGGCCAGATACCAGGCAAAGGTCGGCGGCGTGTTGAACATCGAGTCTTTCTCTACCAAGACCTTGTAATTAAGCACACTAGGAAGTACATCTCGCGCCAGTCCCAATAAGTCGTCACGTACAATCACCAGGGTCAGCCCTGCAGGGCCAATGTTCTTTTGCGCACCGGCGTAGATCACCCCATATTTAGATACGTCAATCGGACGTGACAAGATGGTCGATGACATATCGGCAACAATGGGTTTATTGGTCTCAGGCAAATCATTAATTTCAATGCCATCAATGGTTTCGTTAGGGCAGAAATGGACATAGGCTGCATCATCACTCAGTAGCCAGTCTTTCGCCGGCGAGATTGCACGTTTTCCCTCTCGCTCGCGGCGAACATTGATAACGTTGGGCGTACAATAGCGCTTGGCCTCTTTGACCGCACTTTCTGCCCAGTAACCGCCATCGACATAGTCTGCGATGGTGTGGTTCCCCATGAGATTCATGGGCACCGCGGCAAACTGTGCACGCGCGCCCCCTTGGCAAAATAGAATATGGTAGTTGTCAGGAATCACTAGGAGTTCGCGCAAATCTTGCTCTGACTGACGAGCAACATTTAAGAATGCTTTGCTGCGATGCGACACTTCCATGACCGAGGTACCAAGGTCTTGCCAGTTCATCAATTCTTTTTGTGCTTTTAGCATCACTTCACGCGGCAACATCGCGGGGCCTGCGGAGAAATTATATACCTTATCCATGTTGGGGAGGGGCTCCTGCTTATTCATCACTTGTGGCCAGGAGGCCTACAAGGATTGACTCTGTTTTAAATGGTGTGTGATTGATTTAACACGTTTCGCGCGCAATTTGAAAGCGCCAACGCAGATTCGATCACAATTTCCATGCTCTCCTGTCAATAGGCAATAAAAAAGGGTGCAGTTCACTGCACCCTTAAGACATTATCTAAGCGACAACTTACGCGTTTTGATCATCATCAGACACGGGCGACTGATCGTTATCATCGCGTTGATCATCATCGGTAGGCGCTGATGCCTCGCTGCCGTCCGACTGAGTGGTTGTCCCGGCTTCATTGGCCAAGGCTTCCATCTCATCTTCGTCTGGCTCTTCGATGCGCTGTAGGCCCACCACTTTCTCGTCATCACTGACGCGAATCAAGCGTACACCTTGGGTGTTACGCCCCACTTGACTCACCTCTTCTGCGCGAGTACGGACTAAGGTCCCCGCATTGGTGATCATCATCAGCTCATCGCCTTCACAGACTTGGATGGCACTGACAACGTCGCCATTACGCTCAGAGACTTTGATCGAAACCACCCCTTTGGTCGCACGACTCTTGGTTGGGTATTCTGCCAACGCTGTACGCTTACCAAAACCGTTCTCGGTCACGGTCAAGATTTCCGCATTCTCTTGCGGCACAATCAAAGAGACGACCTGATCGTTTTCAGCCAATTGAATGCCTCGTACCCCCGCGGCGGTACGACCCATCGCGCGAACGGTGTCATTCGATGCGAGGAAGCGCACTACTTTACCGAATTGCGAGAACAGCATGACTTCACTGCTATCATCAGTGAGCTGGGCCCCAATCAGGCTATCGCCCTCACGCAAGTTCACTGCAATGATCCCGGCGCTACGTGGACGGCTAAAGTCAGTCAGTGGTGTTTTCTTCACGGTACCATGAGCTGTGGCCATAAAGACGTATTTGTCTTCTTCATACTCACGCACTGGCAGGATCGCGGTAATACGCTCGTCTTCTTCCAGCGGGAGTAGATTCACAATTGGCTTACCGCGCGCATTACGCGATGCATGCGGCAGCTGATAGACTTTCAGCCAGTACATACGCCCGCGCGTCGAGAAGCACAGTATTGTGTCATGGGTATTAGCAACCAGCAGTCGCTCAATGAAGTCTTCATCCTTCATTCGCGTCGCTGATTTCCCCTTACCGCCACGGCGCTGCGCTTCATAATCGCTCAGAACCTGATACTTAACGTAACCATCGTGTGACCAAGTCACTACCACGTCTTCTTCATTGATAAGATCTTCAATATCAATGTCTGCACTCGCGGCAGTAATTTCGGTGAGGCGTTTATCGCCAAAACCATCACGGACGGCTTCGAGCTCTTCGCGGATCACTTCCATCAAGCGCTCGGTACTGGCCAAGATATGCAGCAGCTCCGCAATTTGCTCGAGCAGGCCTTTATACTCGTCCAGGATTTTTTCGTGCTCAAGCCCGGTGAGCTTGTGCAAACGTAAATCCAGAATCGCCTGTGCTTGTTGTTCAGTGAGGTAGTAAGAGCCATCATCACGGGCACCAAATTCTGGCGCCAACCATTCAGGACGCGCGTTTTCACCACCCACAGCTTCCAACATGGCAGACACACCACCGAGTCCCCAACCTTGATCTTGTAGCTCTTGTTTGGCTACCGCAGGCGTAGGGGCTTGACGAATAAGCTCAATGACTTCGTCGATGTTCGCCAGTGCGACCGCCAAGCCTTCCAAGATATGGGCACGGTCACGGGCTTTGCGTAATTCATAGACCGTGCGACGTGTGACCACTTCACGGCGGTGGTTAACAAAGCACTCAAGCATCCCTTTTAGGTTAAAGAGCTTCGGCTGGTTATTATCCAGCGCCACCATATTAATGCCGAATGACGTCTGTAATTGGGTTTGCGCATAGAGGTTATTAAGTACTACCTCAGCCACCGCATCACGTCGACACTCAATAACAATCCGCATGCCGTCTTTATCAGACTCATCGCGTAGCGCGGAAATGCCATCAATTTTCTTGTCTTTAACCAGCTCGGCAATCTTTTCAATCAAACGCGCTTTGTTGACTTGATAGGGGATTTCATTGACAACAATGGTCTCTTTACCATTTTTGTCGGTTTCGATATCCGCCTTGGCACGCAAGTAGATTTTTCCGCGCCCTGTTTTATACGCGTCTTCAATCCCTTTGCGACCATTAATCATTGCCGCTGTCGGGAAGTCTGGGCCTGGAATGTGCTCCATCAGCTCATCAATAGTGATATCTTCATTATCGATATACGCCAGACATCCGTTAACAACTTCGGTAAGGTTGTGAGGTGGGATGTTGGTTGCCATCCCGACCGCAATCCCGGAGCCGCCGTTAACCAGCAGGTTGGGGACACGCGTTGGCAATACGTCCGGGATTTGCTCAGTACCATCATAGTTCGGCACATAATCCACGGTTTCTTTATCGAGATCGGCAAGCAGCTCATGGGCAATTTTCGCCATGCGCACTTCGGTATAACGCATTGCGGCTGCTGAATCACCGTCGATGGAGCCGAAGTTACCTTGGCCATCTACCAACATGTAGCGCAGTGAGAACGGTTGCGCCATGCGCACAATCGTATCGTATACCGCACTATCACCATGCGGGTGATATTTACCGATTACATCGCCGACCACACGGGCCGATTTCTTATATGGCTTGTTCCAGTCGTTGCCAAGTACGTTCATCGCGAATAATACGCGGCGGTGTACTGGCTTTAGGCCATCACGCACGTCAGGAAGAGCTCGGCCAACAATGACGGACATTGCATAGTCGAGATACGAGCTTTTTAGCTCCTCTTCGATATTGACTGGCGTGATCTCTTTAGCAAGATCGCTCATGGAGCCAACATCCCTCAAATAATGTTTGCGTATTCAAATACGTGACCACGGAGAATAACACAAACCCTCTTTGGAGACACGCGAATATGGCTAAGATGTATCACGGATCTCGTTAGCAGGCGCTCTGAACGCGTCTACACGGACAAAAAGCCACCACTTGCGTAGCTAACTATGGTTTTTTTACTAGGAAAGCCCACAAGGTGTCTGAGCGCGAAAAAGGAATAATTAGCTTAACTTGAGCACAAGATCACTTTTTTAGCAGGCGCCGAAATATCAACCATACTTAGAAGTGACGTGCCTGACCGACCTAACGTTGGTCAACTTGATACTAAAGAGGAGGCATGATGCTCACTCGTATCGTTAACGCGATTGGTGCCTGCCTAATCGCAGGCAAATACCTTTTGGCTGGAATAATAGCGACCAGCGCCATTTTAACCGCGGCGTAACGCCGCTCCCTTCTGCACGGCGGTGGCTGGCCGTCGTGCTATTTCTTTACCTCTACATGTTACCTCCCACTCAGCGTCGCCGATCCCTATTCACGACACCCACCGGTCCCGCGAGAAGCACGGCTTCTTTTTATCGCGTTGGATTTCGTTATAATGCAGCAAAACCGATAAGGAAGCTGCAGTTATGAGCCAAGTACCCAATGTCGATCCGGCAGAAATTCAAAAATTCGAGGATATGGCCTCGCGTTGGTGGGATTTAGAGGGTGAATTTAAACCTTTGCATCAAATCAACCCATTACGCCTCGATTATGTCTTGGATAAAGCGGGCGGATTATTCGGCAAAAAAGTACTTGATGTCGGATGCGGCGGCGGCATCTTAGCTGAAAGCATGGCTCAGGAAGGAGCGGAAGTGACAGGACTGGACATGGGAAAAGAGCCTCTCACCGTCGCGCGGCTGCATGCCCTCGAAGCCGGAGTCGATGTGCACTACATCCAATCAACCGCGGAAGAACATGCCAGCAGCTATGCGCAGCAATACGACGTTGTCACTTGTATGGAAATGCTCGAACACGTGCCTGAACCCGCCTCCGTGATTCAAGCCTGTGCACAGATGGTAAAACCCGGTGGTCATGTCTTTTTCTCGACACTGAATCGCAATGCCAAATCTTGGCTGCTCGCGATCGTCGGCGCGGAGCATGTGCTTAAATTGGTTCCCAAAGGCACCCATGAGCACCATAAGTTTATTCGCCCCTCAGAGCTGATGAACATGATTGATAACACCCCGCTCACGGCCAAAGACATGACAGGGCTGCATTACAACCCGGTGTTTGATACCTACAAACTTTCCAACGCCAATGTCGATGTGAATTATCTCGTTCACACCGTCGCGCCCTAGCCGACTGATAAGGAGCTCGCCAGCATGATCCCATCGACCATTCTCTTTGATTTAGATGGCACCTTGCTTGACACCGCCCCCGACATGGGTGAGGCCGCTAACCGCGTCCTCGCCGAGTTTGACTTGCCTCCTTTAACACGCGAGCAAATTTATACCCATACAAGTTTCGGTGCGCGCGGCCTGTTAAGTGCTGGGTTTGGCGAACAAGCACAATATCAAGACCCTGTTGCCCTCCGTGCGCGTTTTCTTCATCACTATGGGGACGCGATATGTCATGGCACCCAGCTTTACGCTGGCATAGACACCCTGCTCGATAAGCTGGATCAGTTACGTATCCCTTGGGGCATTGTGACGAATAAGCCCGAAGGGCTCACGCATCAGTTACTCGCCTTCTTCCCACGCCTGCAAAGGGCCAAAGTCATCGTTGGCGCCGATACCTATGCTCATGCCAAACCGCACCCTATGCCTTTGCTTGAAGCAGCCAAAAGCCTCAATTGTGTGCCACAACAAGGACTGTATGTCGGAGACATTGAAAACGATATATTAGCGGCGCGCGCGGCGAATATGGGCGCAGCCGTCGCAGGATGGGGTTACACCGGCGATCAAGCCTTAGTTCATAATTGGAAAGCAGATCATATTTTCGCCAAGCCTGATCAACTTAGCGCCATTCTTGGATCCTAGTCACACCCCACATTTTGTGGGGTTTGCTGTCTTTTCAATCAGTTAAAAACGATCACTGATCATCGCTAAGATCAACCAAAATAAATTTTTTTTATTACCAATTTTTGCCTTTCAGTGATTGAAATTCTCACTAATCTTGTCGGCCTTGCGTCACTAGGTTGGTGATTACTAACTTTAGATATAACATCCCCAAGATATCCACACCCACCCTAACAAAGACTGGCTTGCAAAAAGCAGGTTATATCACTATCTTGTAACCGACTCGGACATCGCCCCCTATATATAGTGTATGAGCGACGAGATGTCCGCATAGAGGCCGACCAAAAAATCATCAGCATTTTATAAAAACTTGCGAAAAAGAGCAGTTTGGCAAGGGAATATTGGGAAAGCATACAAATGAACCAAGAAATTACCGTATTAAAGCGTGATGGACGCAAAGAAAACTTAAACCTCGATAAAATCCATCGCGTAGTGACTTGGGCTGCCGAAGGCCTCTCAAACGTTTCTGTTTCTCTGGTTGAGATGCGCTCTCACATCCAGTTTTACGATGGCATGCGCACGGAAGATATTCACGAGACAATCATCAAAGCCGCTGCCGATCTAATCTCCGAAGAAAGCCCAGATTATCAATATCTTGCGGCGCGTTTGGCCGTCTTCCACTTACGTAAAAAAGCCTATGGCCAGTTCGAGCCACCTAAGCTGGTTGATCATGTCAAAAACATGGTCGAGAAAGGCAAGTATGATAAGCATATCTTGGAAGATTACAGCGAAGAGGAGCTCGATACCCTAGACAGCTACCTCGATCACTGGCGCGATATGAACTTCTCATACGCCGCGGTGAAGCAGCTGGAAGGTAAATACCTGGTGCAAAACCGTGTCACCGGTGAGATTTACGAAAGCGCACAGTTTTTGTACATGATGGTCGCTGCCTGCCTGTTTGCGTCATACCCTAAAGAAACGCGTTTGGACTACATTCGTCGTTTTTATGATGCAGCTTCGCAGTTTAAGATCTCACTGCCAACGCCTATCATGTCCGGCGTACGTACGCCTACACGTCAATTTAGCTCTTGCGTATTGATTGAGTGTGACGATAGCTTGGACTCTATTAATGCCACATCCAGTGCGATTGTTCGCTATGTATCGCAACGCGCAGGTATTGGTATTAACGCGGGCCGTATTCGCGCGTTGGGTAGCCCTATCCGAGGTGGCGAAGCCTTCCACACTGGCTGTATCCCGTTTTATAAATATTTCCAAACGGCGGTGAAGTGCTGCTCGCAAGGCGGCGTTCGTGGTGGCGCAGCAACCTTATTCTATCCAATTTGGCACCGTGAAGTGGAATCGCTACTGGTATTGAAAAACAACCGCGGTGTAGAAGAAAACCGTGTACGCCATATGGATTATGGTGTGCAAATCAATAAGTTGATGTATACCCGCCTACTTAAAGGTGGCAACATTTCCTTGTTCTCTCCGTCAGATGTGCCTGGCTTATACGACGCCTTTTTCGAAGACCAAGACGAGTTCGAGCGTCTATATACCCAATATGAAGCGGATGCCTCTATCCAGCGCGAAACAGTCAAAGCGGTTGATCTGTTCTCACTGATGATGCAAGAGCGCGCCTCAACAGGCCGTATCTACGTTCAAAACGTTGACCATTGTAATACCCATAGCCCGTTTGATGCATCGGTGGCACCTATTCGTCAGTCGAACCTGTGTTTAGAAATCGCGCTGCCGACCAAGCCACTGAACAATGTTGAAGATGAGAACGGTGAGATTGCACTGTGTACGCTATCCGCCTTTAACCTGGGTGCGCTTGAATCACTCGACGAGCTGGGTGAACTGGCCGACTTGACCATTCGTGCGCTTGATGCGTTATTGGACTATCAAGATTATCCGTTACCTGCCGCGCGCAAAGCGACCATGAACCGCCGTACACTCGGTGTGGGTGTGATTAACTTTGCCTATCACCTCGCCAAGCACGGTGTACGTTATTCGGATGGCAGTGCGAATGGCCTTACGCACCGTACCTTTGAAGCGATTCAATATCACTTATTGCGTGCATCCGTGGAGCTGGCGAAAGAAAAAGGCGCGTGTCCTGCGTTTAACGAAACCACTTATTCGCAAGGTATCCTTCCTATCGATACCTACAAGAAAGACTTGGATGCGATTTGTGATGAGCCGTTACACTTGGATTGGGAAACCTTGCGCAAGGATATCCAAACCCATGGTTTGCGTAACTCAACACTGACCGCTTTGATGCCATCAGAAACGTCGTCACAAATTTCAAATGCCACCAATGGCATTGAACCACCACGTGGTTTTGTCTCGGTGAAAGCCTCAAAAGATGGCATTCTCAAACAAGTGGTACCTGAGTATCACAAGTATAAAGATAATTACGAACTGCTCTGGAACATTGGCAGCAATGAAGGCTACTTACAGCTAGTCGGTATCATGCAAAAATTCGTCGACCAAGCGATTTCTGCCAACACCAATTATGATCCGAGCCGACATGCAAGCGGTAAAGTTCCTATGAACCAGCTGCTTAAAGATTTGCTCACCGCGTACAAACTGGGGGTTAAAACCCTGTACTACCACAACACCCGTGATGGCGCGAGCGATGGTCAGTCGGAATCAACCGCGGCGCAGGCGGCTGAAGATGATTGTGCCGGCGGTGCATGTAAGATCTAACACACGACATGCAAAGGGCCCCTGGGCCCTTTTCTAGAGGTTTATAAGATTCATGGCTTACAGTACGTTTTCTAAAATCAACAATGACCCGCTCAAAGAACCCATGTTCTTGGGTCAGTCCGTTAATGTTGCCCGCTACGATCAGCAAAAATATGAAATTTTTGAAAAACTGATCGAAAAGCAGTTGTCGTTCTTTTGGCGCCCAGAAGAAGTGGACGTATCGAGCGATCGTATTGATTACAACAAGCTACCTGAACATGAAAAGCATATTTTCATCAGTAACTTGAAGTATCAAACGTTGCTGGACTCTATCCAAGGCCGCAGCCCTAACGTCGCGCTACTCCCATTGGTCTCTATTCCAGAACTCGAAACCTGGATTGAAACCTGGAGCTTCTCTGAAACCATTCATTCTCGCTCTTATACCCACATTATTCGTAATATTGTGGCTGATCCGGCGATTGTGTTTGATGACATCGTGATGAACGAGCACATTCAAAAGCGCGCAGAAGACATTGCCCTGTATTATGATGACCTTATTCAGCTGAGTAACTATTATCACCAACTTGGCGAAGGGACGCATTCGATCAATGGCCAGACAGTCACCGTCAGCCTGCGCGCGCTGAAGCGCCAGCTGTATTTGTGCCTGATGTCGGTCAATGCGCTTGAAGCGATTCGCTTCTATGTCAGTTTTGCATGCTCCTTTGCCTTTGCCGAGCGTGAACTGATGGAAGGTAATGCTAAGATCATCAAGTTTATTGCCCGTGACGAAGCCTTGCATCTGACTGGCACGCAGCACATGCTCAACATTCTACGTAGCGGTCAAGACGACCCTGAGATGGCCGACATTGCCAAAGAATGCGAGCAAGAGTGTTTTGATCTGTTCAAGAAAGCGGCTGAGCAAGAAAAAGACTGGGCTGAGTATTTGTTCCGTGACGGCTCGATGATCGGCTTGAACAAAGATATATTGTGTCAGTATGTCGAGTACATTACCAATCTGCGTATGTCTGCCGTGGGTTTAGCGCCTGCCTATGACAATGCGACACAAAACCCCATTCCTTGGATTAACGCTTGGCTGTCCTCGGATAATGTTCAGGTGGCCCCACAGGAAGCAGAAATTAGCTCGTATCTGGTCGGTCAGATCGATAACGAAGTCAGCGTCGAAGACTTTGGTGACTTCGAACTATGACCCGTATCACCATCGAAGTGAACGGCATAACGGTGGGTGGCAACACCCACCAAAACTTGCTAGAGCAGTTAGAAGACGCCGGTATTCAGCCTGAATATCAATGCCGAAATGGCATGTGTGGCGCATGCCGCTGTAAGCTTAATCAAGGGTCTGTCACGCAGGGAGAAAGCATGGCCTTTGTGATGCCAGGCGAAATCCTCGCTTGTCAAAGTGCGCCGCAGACTGATGTGTCCATTGCGTTCGACTACCAACCCGCTGACATCAAAAAACAAGTTAACGAGGCGTAATACAATCGCCTCGCCTTCCCTTCTCTTACCGACCTTCTATTCTATGCTGTCTGCATCAATATAAATATCGTCATGTCGCGTCAGTGAGGCATAATCGGCAATCACCGTATATCCATTTAAATAACGCCTTAACATATCTAACAATACAGTGGAGATGTAGCAGCGCGCATCGTCGTGAGACAGTTGCCGTTTAAAGCTTAAACGCTGCCCCCACTCACCCTCGGGTGTGGAGATAGCCACACAGATTTGTCCGTGAAGTTCCGGACCACAGGCAAGGCCAATTTGCTTTTGCTCGGGGCTGATCGTCGCACTGGCCATCGCCAGTGAGGCTGCTAACGGATTGGCCAACGCTTGCTCTGGCACATGGGCGTTCGACATCACCCAGCCTTGTTCGACCAAATAAGCCGCTTGCCCATTGAGTAAGCTTGATAGCCAGCCACCAGTGAACTGCTCAGCCACTTTCAACGCAATACCGTGACGATTAACATCAAACGCTAATGCTGAAGCCATTGGCTCATTATATGACACCACATAATCAGCGAGCCGCTGTTGCAGCGCCTCAAGTATGGTGTCTTTTTCATCATGCTCTGCATCAATAAACAGCTTCACCTCAATAAAAGGCAAACTCGAGCGATATCCCAGTGACACATCGTCAGGAAGCACTAATGATGCCATCACCTCACTGATCCCAGACTCTGACAAGCCAAATGTAAACAAACGGTAACAAGATCGCGCTTTTGCCGAGTAAACATGTAACAACTCAGGAAGGATTTGGCGCTCAACCATGTCGAAAAACTCAGAGGGCACACCAGGTGTAAAATAAAAATGACACCCATTGAGTTCGCAGTGAAAACCACACGCCGTCCCTTTCGGGTTCTCAATTAAGCGCGCACCGTCAGGTAACATCGCTTGCTTAAGGTTGCTTTGTGCCATCGGCCTGCCATGACGCTCAAAGCGCTGTTTCAGCTCATCAAGCCACGCTTCGTTCAGTGTTAGCTCAACTCCCATCGCCGATGCCATTGCCGCCGTAGTGAGATCGTCTGTGGTCGGTCCCAGTCCTCCGTTCACAATGACCACTTGCTCTGTCTGTGATAATCGAACCAGCTCGATCGCCATATCATCAAGGTCATCTCCAATGGTCACGCGACGAGACATTGTTAGCCCGTTCTCAAATAACGTCCTTGATAGCCATGCTGCATTGGTATCCGTGATATCTCCCAGCAACACTTCCTCTCCGGTAGAAAGCATCGCGATTTGTGGCATTGGTGCTTGATGTTGTTGGTTTTCCACCCTGCCGCTCCTTATTGGTCACCGTGATTCGTCTTTGATTATGACATTAGACCGCTCGATTCACTACCCCAGCCTAACCGTACACTTTACTTTACTTATTCGTACCTTTAGCATTACACGCATCCGTTTTTTTATCTGCATAGACAGTGCACAATGCGCATAAATTCACGTTATCTTTTGTGCGAACACAATAATTAACTTTTTATTAACACTGGTTAAACATAATATGAATAAAGTACTAGGAAGTTCGCTGATTATCGCAGGGACAACCATTGGCGCAGGCATGCTAGCTTTACCACTTGCCTCCGCTGGTATTGGATTTGGGGCATCGATGGCATTAATGGGGGCGATGTGGGCTCTGATGACCTACACAGCGCTATTAATGCTAGAGGTCCATCAGTACGCTGACGCGGATGCCACATTACACAGTCTGGCCAAACAGTTTTTAGGGGATAAGGGCAAGTGGCTTGCCTCATTCGCCATGTTGTTCTTATTTTACTCTCTGTGCGCCGCTTATATTGCGGGCGGTGGGAGCCAGCTCAATGAGAAGCTGGCACAATGGTCAACCATCGAGCTACCGCCAGCAGCCGGTGCGGTGTTGTTCACCCTCGTATTTGGCTTAGTGGTGACCCTGGGTACGAGTAAAGTGGATTTAATCAACCGTGGTTTATTTACCGTTAAAGTCTTATTCCTGATTTTAGCGTTAACCTTACTCACCCCACACGTCTCCAGTATTAACCTCGTAGAGATGCCAGTCGAAAAAGGGCTCTTGGTCGCTGCACTGCCCGTTATTTTCACCTCTTTTGGCTTCCACGGCAGTATCCCCTCGATTGTACGTTATGTCGGGATAGATCTGCCTTCACTACGTAAAGTGATGATCGTCGGCTCGACTCTTCCACTTGCACTGTACATTTTTTGGCAAGTCGCGAGTTTAGGAACAGTGGCACAAGCTACCTTGGTGCAAAACGGTGAACTGTCTCAGTTCGTTGCCATCATCCAATCGGTGGTGCAACAAGATTATATCGCCTCCAGCATTTCGCTTTTTGCTGATTTAGCCTTAGCCACGTCATTTCTCGGCGTTAGCTTAGGATTATTTGACTTTATTTCCGATAGCTTTAATCGCCAAGACAGTGTGCGTGGCCGCTTGCAAACCGCCGCTATTACTTACTTACCGCCTTTGGTGTTCGCACTTTTCTACCCTCAAGGGTTTATCACTGCGTTAGGTTACGCGGCAATTGCTCTGGTGATTCTTGCGGTGGTGCTACCTGTGCTGATGGTGCGTAAAGCACGTCAAACCGTCTCGACGGATGAGCATTATCAGGTGATTGGCGGGAACCTTGGCCTTAGCTTGGCAATGGTGGGAGGAATAAGCGTTGTGGTGGCACAATTTATTGGCTGATTATCACTCACTAACCATCCAATGATTCAATGACGCCCCACTGACTCTGGGGCGTCATTGCGTTTTACACGTTTCATCCACCCATCAAGCCGCGTACCAGCGTGCTGACCCCAGCTAAGGTACAAAGTAGCAACATTGCCCGACGGACGAGCTGCGGTTTCACCTTTGGTGCGACCCGATAAGCAAGCCATGTCGCCACCAGTACAGCAGGCACCGCAAAAGCCGCTTGCTTTAAGTGCCACCATGTCAGAAAGTCCGTGGCGCTTAAGGCGATCAAAGACAAGATGCAGCTGATCGCAAAGTACCCCGCCAGGCATGCGCGCATCTTATTGACATCAGCGTGTTGCAGTACAAGGGCCATTGGCGGGCCACCAATACTCGTCGTCGTGCCCATCACCCCAGAGGTAAAACCGGCGACAAAAAAGTTTCGTCGATTAGGGGTAATGTCAAAGCGCATGACACTGGCCAATACTGCGATTAAGACGGCTGCCCCGATGATAATTTCCAGCATTTGTGTTGTGACGACCAACATCACGCCTCCGGCCACGGCAGTCCCCGGCACACGGCCTAAGTAAGCCCAACTAAGATCACGAAATGAGAGTTGATGCCGATATTGCCAAGCATTAATGCTCGCCAATGTCAGCCCCACCATAGAAATGGTGGTTGGGACGAGTTTGGGATCAATCATCAGCAATAGTGGTGCCGCCACAATCGCCATACCAAAGCCTACCAAGCTTTGCACAAAACAGCCGAGACCCAAGATCATGGCCACCGCTATGGAAACGCCGATATCAGGCATAAAAAGTAACTTCAGGTAAAGATAGGTAATCAGAGTGTAACGATTTACTCAGTCTTGAGCGAGCTTTTACGGCTGATCATCTTATCGACACTTGTTCACCGCGCGTAACACGTCAAGGATGAGCTGGTGTGCTGGGCGCATTAATCATTTCAGCATGGATCAATAGATTGCGAGGCGTCAATTCACGCTCACAAAACTGCATCAGACTCACCGAGTATCCGTGTTGCTCAAGATATAACACCCTGTCCAACACCAGCCATATTTCCATTGCTCGGCGAAAAGCGCTCTTAACGACGTTGATTTGTTCGAGAATGGAAAAGCGCACCTCCCCGCACCGAAAGTAGCCATCCACATCGAAATCATCGGGTAACGAGAGCCCTTTTTGTGCCGCACCCCAACGACAGAATTCCGCAAACCCTTGGCTAAGTTGTGATTTTTTCAGTGCAGGTAATGGCAAGTAATGATCCTGGTTTTGCCAGTCTCGCTGCCATTCATCAAAGCCTAAGCGATAAATAACTTCCTGTTCCCGTTGGCGACGCACTCGCTGTCCGCCAGTCACCGATTCTTGGACGGCAAGTTTAAGGTCAGCTTTTGTCAGCCGCATTCCCGTATTCTGGGCGACATCCGAGAGTGGCTGATAAATCTCCCCCCGAATCAGCTGATAGCAACATGGAGAGACGGATAGACGCGGCATACCGCACGTCACTGCTTTTTGCAGGAGCGTTACATGCAAGTCGCCGCAGGCATGTAACGCTAATCCGTGGTCACAACCGGCCATCACAGCGGCCGCCTCCGTGTCCATGGCATCTAAGGGATAAAATCGCATCGCGAGGGCGTTGCGCTGTGCAAACGCTTGTCCTTGATCACAAAGTGCTTTTTGCCATTCGATACTCTCAACCGGTTTACCGGTCACCGATGAGATGGCACGCCCGAGATACCCTTTTCCGGCACACCATTCGAGATAGCGTACCGTCTCCCCGTGAGTGGGAACCGCACCAATGTATGCCTCGATTTGCGCCCACTTTCTTCCCGGAACCCCTACCGCCAACCGCGGATCCACACCCACCTTGGTCGTACTCGCCTGCGGTACAGCAGTCAGTTCGGTCAATGGCGCCAACGCAGGCCACCAGCTCGACAACTGGGTAATCACAACTTCAGGTGCTGCCTTGAGTGCTGTTATCTGGGAATAATCCAAGCTGGCCAGCCAAGCGCACAATGCGTCTTCTTCCTGCCACGGTAAACATCTATGTGCCATTGGCATCGGTTGCCATAGCCATTGAAACTGGGTAAGAAGTTGGGTTAATTGAGTGAACTGTTGCTGAAAAGAGACGGAAGACATGGCTGCTATCAGGACTTGAATAAAAGCGTGATCAAAAAAGGCTGCTTGACGCAGCCTTGTCGTACACGGGCAGTTTAGCGAATTGGCAGCGGAATGTCCTTAAACATGGCATCAATTTCTTCGTTTGAACGCAGAGCCACAGCTTTATCTATCATATTGCGCGTCAGGTGTGGGGCGAAGCGTTCAATAAAGTCATACATGTAGCTGCGAAGGAAGGTGCCTTTACGAAATCCAATTTTGGTCGTGCTAGCACCAAAAATATGGCTAGCGTCAATGGCGACCAGATCCGAGTCAGCTTGGCTATCCATCGCCATACTGGCGATAACGCCAACCCCTAACCCTAACTTCACATAGGTTTTGATTACGTCCGCGTCTGTGGCGGTAAATACAATCTTGGGAGTGAGGTTGGCGCGATGGAACGCCTCATCCAACTCTGAACGCCCGGTAAAACCGAAGACATAGGTCACAAGAGAATAGGCCGCTAAATCCTCAATGGTGATATTGTTTTTTTTCTGTGCCAGTGGGTGATCAGGCGTCACAATAATCGAACGATTCCAGTGGTAACACGGCAGCATCACTAAGTCTTCATAGAGGTGGAAAGCTTCGGTCGCGATAGCAAAATCTGATGTGCCTTTGGCGACCGAGCTGGAGATCTGCGTCGGCGTTCCCTGATGCATATGCAAAGAGACTTTAGGGTAGCGGGCAGTAAATGCTTTGATCACATCGGGCAGTGCATATCGTGCCTGTGTGTGGGTGGTGGAAATATTGAGATTTCCCATTTCTGGATGAGTATGTTCACTCGCCACCGCTTTAATGCTTTCAACCCGAGACAAAATACTTTGAGATATTTCCACAATGGCCTCACCAGCAGGAGTGACTTGGGTAAGGTGTTTGCCACTGCGCTCAAATATTTGCACGCCTAGTTCGTCTTCTAGTAATCGGACTTGTTTACTGATCCCAGGCTGAGAGGTATACAAACTCTCTGCGGTCGCAGACACATTTAGGTTGTGGTTGACGACCTCAACGATATATCTAAGCTGTTGTAATTTCATAGTGCAGACGCGCGAGCCTCATGGGTTAAGTGACAGCATTGGGTTGTGATAGATTATTTATATACCCAAATTAGACTATTTAATAGGCTTTGGTTATATAAACGTTAGCGATTGCACATTCACTAAGCAATTTGGTGAACAAATAGGGTATTGCCCAATCGCTAAAATCCGATTATTTCAACCAGTTTATCGCCAAGTGCACGATTATGGGCCACACTATGATCAGCGCATGCGAATCGGACGTAATGTGCAGAGTTAGAGGCGGATCACTCATGCTGCCTCCATCCTTGATTGATGCTATCTCTGTCGGTTGAGATCGTGTATCTTAACCAGTTGAGTTTATTACAAGGAACATCGACGCTGAATTATGAATATTGCCTTGATAGCTGGCCTTTGTGTCATATTGCTCGGCCTGATTGTCGGCTACAACATATTGGCTCAACAACGTAAGCAAATTGAATCTCACAAGCGCCAAGAGATGGCTAAGCACATTGCAGTGATTGACGCCACTGAAGAGCTGATTGGTAATGCACATAATCTGCCATATAGCGGGACGCTGTTGGTTTGCTTGAATAAGAAGATCCTAGATTCTTTGAAAGCCATGTACGAGATTGATGATTCCGATAAATCCATCAAGCAACGTATTAGTGCGACGCAAGCGCAGATCGATCAAATCAAACATAGTTACTCAAACCGCGAGTCGACTTCCTTTAAAGTGCCAGATAACGATCGACAAGCGATTTCGATGCTCAAGTTAGTAAAACGTCTGCGCTCCGTGGTGAAAGCAGAGCACTCTAAGGGACGACTAGCGACGCAAGCGTTTGTGGCTGAGAACGCACGCTTGGAAAAGATGCAACTTAAAATCAATATTGAGAATGTGATTAAGCGTGCCAATGACGCCAAGCAAAAAGGGCAAATGGGCACCGCTCAGCAGTTATTGAAAAAAGCCATTGATGTGGTCTCGCCCAAAACCGATGATTACTCGCAAGAGATGAAAAAGCATTTAGAGCAAATGCATAGCGATATTACCCATACACTGAATACGGGCCATGAAAAACTCCAGTCGGAGCAAGAAGAAGAAAGAAGCGATCTAGACGAGTTGTTTGCACCGAAAAAGAAATGGTAAGTCAGCTCACGTAGGCTTAAAACAAAGGCGCGTTCATCACGCGCCTTTTGCTTATTCTTCCCATCCATGCGTTCATCCTAGACGCGCACTCTCTCAACTATCGAGGCAAAAGATGCGCTTCAATATGATTCAGCACCCCATCTGCCGCTTGTTCAAGCAAGTCTAACACCCGCTCAAAGCCGTCAGGGCCACCATAATAAGGGTCGGGGATCGGCCCCTCGGTATGCTCGCCCCAGTGGAGAAATAAAGACAGCTTGCCTTGGTGCTCGGGTGGGCATTGTGCTTGCAAGTCAGCCAGGTTGCTCTCATCGGCTGCCAGAATCATGTCATGATACACAAAGTCTGCGGGGCCGACCTGGCGCGCTCGAATACCTTCAAACGAGTAGCCTCTCGCCTGCCCTGCCGCTTGGCTACGTCTATCAGGCGGGTTACCCTGGTGATAACCTGCCGTGCCCGCCGAATCAATATCGACTGCCAAGCCTCGCGCCTGTGCGCGAGCACGTAATACGGCTTCTGCGGTGGGCGAACGACAGATATTACCCAAGCACACCACCAAAACACTGGGCCTTTGATTATCAGTTGTCATCAGCGTCAAACCTCCTTATTGATAAGCCCTCAGATTACCAATAAGGCTAAGCACTGCCTATAGTGAGGCAGGTAACACTCGGTGATAGGGCAGTTTGTCAGCACCTATGCTGGCACGGAATAATCCACAACAATAATGTCTTCCAGGATAGGACGAAATATCGCTTTTAGCGCCTCATGTTCAGGATGCGGTAAATAGCGCTCCCGCGCAGCACTATCACGAAACGTCATCACAATCACATGCGTGTAGCCTTGGTCTTTACCTTCTGGACTGTTGTTTTCTCCCCATTCGACCGACCCAACGCCATCAATGACGCTAGGCATTGATTCAAATTTATCTTTCAATGCTTGGATCTGATCATCGCGCGCGTTAGCGGTAAAACGAACAAGCAATACATGACGAATCATTTCTTTTCTCCTCGTGTCACTATTCCATCCGATCCGTCAAAAACGTTTTAAACGCCTGCCAAGACTTTTTATCAGCTTTTTCACGGTACCTCTCCGAGCCAAATACGGTAAACGCATGCGGCGCCCCACCATACACTTGCGACCAGTAATCGACACCCGCCTGCTCTAGCGTTTGTATAAAGGTCGCAAAATCTGCCATGGGCACCGCTTTATCCGCCCCACCATGAGCAATAAACAGTGGCGCAATGTCCTCTGAATAGCCTTGGCCATCTGGCGTGCCCAAACCGCCATGAAAACTCGCGTAGCCACTGACAGGCATATTGCCTGGATTGCGTGCAAGCTCTAACGTCACCGTGCCACCGAAACAATAGCCAGCCACTACTGGCTGCGTCACACCTTGCGATTGCGCGGCACTCATCCCTGCTTCAATCAGTTCGCGCATCCGCACTCTGTCTTCATACAGTGAACGAGTCGCCGCTTTCTTCGCCTCTAGGCTGGTCGGTCGATTCCCGGCGCCAAACATGTCTAATGCAAACGTACGATAGCCCAAGTTTGCCAGCATATCCGCACGTTGACGTTCGTAGTCCGTTAGCCCATCCCAGTCATGAATAATCACCACACTGCCTTTCTCAAAAGAGGCAGGGGTAGCTAGGTAGCCGGAAAATGCCTCCCCGTCTAACTGATAACCTATCTGTTTACCCGCCACAGCAGGCAGCGAACATAGAGCCAACAAAGCAATAAGAGCGTGCGTTCCTTTTATCATCATAGCGTCCTTTGGCTGGGGCCGTCGGTTTGTGGCCAGAATGTCATGGGTGGCATCCACCCTATCGTCCCTTTACTATAGACCTAAGTTAACCAAAGGTTGGAAATCACATGTCAGAACACAGTCATCAACAGCGCCAGCAAAAACTGAAAGAAAAAGTCGATGCTCGGATTGACGCCGCACAACAAGAAAAAGGGCTATTTCTTATTATTACAGGCAACGGCAAAGGCAAATCAACATCCGCTTTTGGCACTGTCGCACGCGCGGCAGGCCATGGTTTCAAATGCGGGGTGGCGCAGTATATCAAGGGAACATGGGCATGTGGTGAGCGAGACTTACTCAGTCAGCATGGCGTGGACTTTCATGTGATGAATACAGGGTTTACCTGGGATACCCAAGATAAAACGGCCGACACGCAAGCCGCACAAAAAATCTGGTCAGCATGCAAAACCATGCTCAGCGATCCTAGTTATGATTTGGTCGTCCTGGACGAAATCACCTATATGATCACCTATGGCTACATTGACCTGGACGATGTCATCGATGCAATTAGCCAACGCCCAAGTGAGCAGTCTGTGCTGATCACGGGTCGAGGCGCTCACCGTCGTTTAATCGAAATCGCCGATACTGTCTCTGAAGTTCGCAATGTCAAACATGCGTTTGATGCCGGCATTAAAGCGCGCCAAGGCATTGATTGGTAAGCTTTGACAACGTGGGACAATGCGTGTGTACGGCGTGCGCTCATTGTTTTTCAGAGGCCGTCGCCGGTAAGGCGGCAGATGAGATGGGCTCGGCCCAACGCGGGTCAGTTTGCTGACACGACTGCCGGCAGAGTTTAGCGTCAATCGATTGATCGCCCAACAAACGTTGCCACAACGCGGGTAGCGCGGTCTCGGGCAACGGGCCAGGCTCAAGTTGTTTGGGCGACACAAGGTACCAGTCCCCGTCTGTATTTTGTTCTGCAAGCAAAAACTGGAACGGCTGATAGGCGGCCACACCAAAGCGCAAGTCGGTGACTACCTGCTGCCCGTTTCGGTTTTCAAAGCGAATAAAATTACGTGAAAACGTCCGCAGAGCGCTGAGGGTATCAGAGTTGGCCAATGGCCACTCTCCTAGAGGCTGCGCCACCCAATCAATTGACGGGTTGGCATCAAGTCGTGAGGCTAACCCCTCCCAGTATTGCTCTTCGCCACTGACGACCACACGCCACAGTAAGGTATTAAACGGCGTTGGCATAATGATTAACGGCTGGCCTTCCAGCAAGGTTCCTTGTGTTTGTTCGGCAACACGGTTTTTTATTTGTTGGAGCTGGTACACAGAGCTGGCCAAGTAAAGGCTCGAGACCATCAACCCAACACCACATGCCTTGGCTCCAAGATGGCGCCATACCAATGCGCTGATGAGCGCAACCAGTAGAGGCACCGTATACAGGGGATCGATAATAAACAGACTCGCCACCGCTACCGATGGCACCTCAAGCGGCCAAAATAGCTTGGTCCCATATACCGTCATTGCATCGAGCAATGGATGGGTGACAAGCACCGCGATGACTAGCGTCATCACTTGCCAAAGTGGCCACTGACGCTGCCAGCGCCACCAGCACCATGCAATGAGTGCACCGACCCAAGGCAACACAAACAACGAGTGGCTGAAGCCACGATGATTCACGGTATTCGCCACCGGGTCGCCGTAATCAATCAATACATCCAGATCCGGTAAGGTTCCGAGGGCTGCGCCCGCCAGTAGCACTTTCGGAGAGCAGCGTTTACCGGCAACTAGGCCCGCGACAGTGGCGCCCAACGCTGCTTGCGTGACAGAATCCATAAAACGTCCTTTAATGGCTTTGCATTAGATAGCCCGATAGCTTGTCAGCCGATCACTGAAATAGATTAAGGAGTTTATCTGCCGTCTCTTTGACCTTATCGTCATCCGCTTTATCACCCAGTAGCTTTTTCAACCCTCGTTGCGCCTCTTTGCGGGCTTTTTCTTCCAACGCGTTATTACTGCTGAGTAGCTGCTTAATGTCTAGTTTATAGCTCGGCGATTGCCAGGTACCGGCCACCGTCACTGGGATGGTGACATCACGCAGTTCATCAATATCTTTACCGCCCTGGCCTTTACTAGTCTCAACCACCGAGGTATAGACATTAAAATCGAGTGTCTCTTGTAACAGATCGGTTTGTCCGTCACTACGTACCCGAAGCGCGGGCGCTTCCAACAGTAAGTCGGTGGTGCGAGCCATGCCGTTACCTAAGGTAAAGCTCGCAGTGAGTGCGCTAAAGTCTGTTTTACGTACTTCATTGGCGGCCGCTGCCGACTCACCTTTCAGCGTCGCTTTCGCCTCTCTGAGCATCTGCGCCAAGTTTATCCCATTAATCGCGCCATCTTCGAAGAAAATAGCGACACTGCCTTGAATCGCTTGACGCAATGCATACGGCGACAAACCTTTGCCCTGTACATTGATATCGACGTTACCCTTACCCTCTAAAAGATCAACCTGGGCAGCATCTTCCAGCAGCGGAAGCACTTGGATCCCACGTGCTTTTTTACTCACCTGATAGCGAGCGGGCGTTTGCGTAGCATCTAACATCCCTTGCACAACCACGCTGCCTTCATAGGCTTGCGTCGTCAGCTCTGACACGTCGACCTTGCCACGGTCGATGGCCACCGTCGCGCGTGTTTGCCCTAAGGTAACGTTACTCACAGTAAGCCCTTTCATTGCCAGTGATCCGGCAATATCTAGCGTCTTCAACACACTCAAATCAGGCTCTTCTTTGCTCAGTGGCGCCGCTTGCGTACTCGGGCTGGATTTATCATTAGAGCCAGATTCACTATCGTTTGCAGATTGATTAGGCGCTGCATTGTCTGTCGGTATCAGCGTATCGAGGTCAATGTGGTTGGTATTCAGCGCAAAGCGGACTTGGGGGATCTCAGTCAATTTAACTGCCACTTTGCCATCCACCACAACATCATCGTCGTTTAATCGGCTGATCAATTCACTGACCGTCAACGTTTGCTGGTTGATGTCAAACACAATATCAGCGGCTAGCGCTTGGCTAAGCGACTGGTTGGGGATAGGCTCGCCAGACACCGTCGTGAGCATGTCTAACCCCTGAACCGTGATCTTATCTTGCGTCGTTGCGATAGTGACCTGGGCTTGCCCCGAGCTTTCAACGTCGATGTCTGCGGTTTGCGCGTTGATATTAAAGCCCAACTGCGCCGCCTCACCCAGCGCCAAACGATCGAGGGTGAGGTTCGCTTGTTCTAGGGTCAGTGCACCTTGCTCGGCGGAGAGCGTCAACGCCAGTTTGCGCATCTGGCTTTGTATCAGGTCACTGGCCAATTTCAACTCACCTTGACCTTCCAGCTCAACGCGAGCGTCATTTTGCTCGCCGCGCAACGACAGTGACAGTGGCGTCCACACATCCGTCGCCAGATTGCCCACCTCAAGATCCACATCGCGCAACGCTGTCATGGTGCCCGCTTGGTCATCTTTGACGACCACACTCGCGTTGGCCACACTGAGCCCTTGTAGCGATACGTTCCACGCCTTTGCCTCGGTGCTCGTGCTATCAGCGGATGTGCCTGATTGTGGCGCTGGCTCAGCTTGAGGCTCAGCCGTCGGCGATGTCGCGATGAGGTTACTCTCCCCATTACTCAGGGTTTGAATAAACACATGTGGGTCTTGCAATGTAATTTCGCCGATCTGCAAGGTTTGCGACATCAAAGGCAACACATCGACAGAGAGGCGGGCTTGAGATAAGCGCATCAAATCGGGTTCATCAAAGCCGGGGCGATTTTTTATCGCGACATCCTCGATTGAAAAACCCAAACTTGGCCAAAACTGCCAAGCAATGTCGCCACCGATCACCATGTCATAGCCTGTCTGTTTTTTAACTTGCTCGACCAACAATGGCTTAAACTGGTTAGGATTAATGGTGGCGAGCAAAGCGGCGATGCCACCCATGACGACCACCACCAAAACAGCGAGAGTAAGGGCGATTTTTTTTATCATTGCAAGATGCTCCTTGTGCGTAACAGGCGATACCACTTACGAGAGATACCCGCATTATCGACCATGATTTCGCGATCGGGTTCCACGTTAACAAAAAAATGCGCCCGTAGGCGCATTGCAATCGTTAAACCTTGTCTTGGCTAATGCGAGAGGCAACTGCCCCTTGCTGATTTTTATACTTTGCGTTGTCGCGTTTGTTATACGGCTTATCAGCCGCGCCCGACATAGGCTCAAAACTTAACGCACCAATCGGCATACCGGGTCGTAGCGCCAAGGGCAAACGACCATTGTTATAGAACTCCAGCACAATACGGCCCGACCAGCCCGGGTCAATCCGGTGCGCAGTCACATGCACCATCAGCCCTAAACGTGCCAACGACGAGCGGCCATCAAGCCAGCCGACGATATCGTCAGGCAAGGTCACCGCTTCATGCGTGACAGCAAGCGCGAGCTGGCCTGGATGAAGATAAAAAGCCTCACCATCAGCAATCTCAATTTCATCACTCATCACACGTTCAAGCTGGGCATTGACCTCTTCTTTCGGGCCAGACAGATCGATAAATGCTGCGCCGTGGTCATTAAACACCCGGAATTGATTGCCCAACGTCACATCCGCCGTCACACCAGAAATCGACGCCTCTGCCGGACGCGGCTCAATTTTGATGCGGCCATCATCAAGGTGTTCTTTGATATGCCTGTCGCATAGTCGCATCGGATAGTCCTCACGGTTAATAGATGGAGCGATACATTCACGCACCGCATTCATTTAGCTTGTTGTCCACTGCATAAAAAGCAGCGAGATTGAGGTCAGTGAAACCATCATACCCAAATCAGGCTTTCAGTAATCGCGCGATATGCGCTTTTAACACATCAATCGCAATGCGGTTTTTACCTCCGCGTGGCACGATAATATCGGCATATTGCTTTGACGGCTCAATAAACTGCATAAACATAGGGCGGACCGTCTTCTGATATTGTTCCATCACGGAGTCCATGGTGCGGCCACGTTCAGCCACATCACGTTTCATGCGGCGCAACAAGCAAATATCAAGGGGAGTATCCATAAAGACGCTGGCATGGATCAGATTGCGCAGGCGTGGATCGGTTAGCAACAGGATCCCTTCCAAAATGATCACCTTTTTGGGTGTCATGGCGGTGGTTTCATCCATGCGGGTATGCTCTGAGTAGCTGTACACAGGCACATCGACAGACTGACCCGCCGCGAGGCTTTCTAGGTGCTCGCAAAGCAAGTCATGGTCTAGCGCTTGTGGATGGTCATAGTTGGTTTGTACGCGCTCTTCCATGCTGAGATGGCTTTGATCTCGGTAATATCTATCTTCCGTGATCACGCCGATTTGATGATCGCCGACTTTTTCCTTTAATTCCTTATAAATGGTGCTAGCGATCAGGCTTTTACCGGAAGCAGAGGCACCTGCTATGCCGATAATAACGCATTGGTGGTTGTTGTCACTCATAATATGAATACCCAGAGGAAGCTTGGCGGAATCTACATAAACCGCCTGATTATAGGGAGTTGAAGCCGCTGGCGCCAGAGAAAATCACGCTTCCCTGACTGACCCGCTGCTTTAAGCCTGCGATAGCTGCACGTTGCTCAATCAGGGCGACACCGTTTGTACGCTTATTTGTTCAGGGCGCGTTTCCCCTTGCCAATAAAGCTGACTGGCGACGGTGGCGGCCATTTGGCGATAGACAGCAGCATGCTCGCTGTCAGGACGCGCCACCATACTCGGTGTGCCTGCGTCTATGTCCTCACGAATCGCGACATGAAGCGGCACTTGAGCTAACACTGGCACGCCTTGCTCACGAGCCATTTTCGCTGCACCACCAGTACCAAAAATCGCTTCATGATGACCGCATTGTGAGCAAATATGGTAGCTCATGTTTTCAATTACCCCGAGAACCGGCACCTGTACTTTCTCAAACATCGCCACGCCTTTAATCGCATCAGCCAGTGCGAGATCTTGTGGCGTGGTAACCACCATCGCTCCCGTCACCGGAAACTGCTGCGCCAAGCTAAGCTGAATGTCACCGGTGCCTGGTGGCATATCAACTACCAAATAATCAAGTTCGGGCCAGCGGGTTTCATTGATCAATTGAGCAAAGGCTTTCGAGGCCATTGGCCCACGCCACACAGTGGCATTATCAGCGGGCACCAGGTAACCAATTGAATTAGAGGCAATGCCATGACGCATCACAGGCTCCATCAATTTGCCATCATGGGTTTGCGGCTCGCTGTCTTTAGCGCCGAGCATAATCGGGAGCGATGGGCCATACACATCCGCATCGACAATGCCCACCGATGCCCCTTCCGCCTGCAGTGCCAGTGCCAAATTGACCGCCGTCGTCGATTTACCCACACCGCCTTTGGCCGAGCTCACCACTAACAGGTTTTTCACCCCTTTGACGGGCGACTTATCACCACTTTTTAACGGCGCCACTCTCTGTGTCAGTTGAAACTGCTGCGCCAATGTCGTCGACAGGGCATTCAGCCAGTCATTGAGCGCCTGCATCACTGACGCCGCTGCAAATGGAAACGTCACTTTAAAGCCGTGTTCAGTCACGCTCACCCAATGTGGTTGGCTTGCCCACTGCTCCACCAAACGCGGATGTGAAAACTGATTCAATAGACTCACGGCATCATCCACATTGGTCAGCGGGGCGGCCGTGTCTTTTTTTTGTTTTTGTGCTTTTTTCTTTTTAGAGCCAAACAACATGCATCACCATCCCATTGATTAAAATATATTAGGCCGGATAGCTAACGTTTAACGGATAAACAGCCTCACTCACGGCCTGCACTAGGCAAGGCATATCGTATCAGGTAAGATTTCCGCAATCATTCCATTCATATCATAAGAGCGAACAAACAAGATTATGGCTGCAAACCCACGGAAAATTCTGGTGACCTGTGCGCTGCCTTATGCGAACGGCTCAATTCATTTGGGCCACATGCTCGAGCATATTCAAGCAGATGTATGGGTGCGCTATCAGCGCCTACGTGGCAACACGACTCACTTTATTTGTGCCGACGATGCCCACGGCACCCCCATTATGTTGAAAGCACAGCAAATGGGTGTCGAGCCAGAAGCCATGATCGCTGGCGTGCAACAAGAGCACCAAGCCGACTTTGATGGCTTTGATATCAGCTTCGATAACTATCACAGCACCCACAGTGATGAAAACCGTGAGCTCGCCTCGTTTATTTATACTCAGCTCCGCGATAAAGGTTACATCACCAGCCGTACGATCTCTCAGCTGTTTGATCCGGAAAAAGAAATGTTCTTGCCGGATCGCTTTGTCAAAGGCGAGTGTCCAAAATGTCACGCCGACGATCAGTACGGTGACAACTGTGACAACTGTGGTGAGACCTATACCCCAGCAGAGCTGATTAACCCACACTCAGCGGTGAGTGGCGCCACGCCCGTAATGCGTGACTCTGAGCACTTCTTCTTCGATTTGCCGCAATTTGAGCAAATGCTAAATGAGTGGACAAAGTCCGGCTCACTGCAAAGTGAAATTGCCAACAAAATGAATGAGTGGTTCGAAACCGGCCTTCAGCAGTGGGATATCTCACGTGATGCCCCTTACTTTGGTTTCGAAATTCCTGATCAACCCGGCAAGTTTTTCTACGTTTGGCTTGATGCGCCGATTGGCTATATGGGGTCATTTAAAAACTACTGTGACAAACGCGGCGACATCGACTTCGACGAGTATTGGAAAGCCAACAGCGACACCGAGCTATATCACTTTATCGGCAAAGACATTGTTTATTTCCATAGTTTGTTCTGGCCCGCCATGCTCGACGGTGCCGGTTTCCGCAAGCCAAATAACGTCTTCGTGCACGGTTATGTCACCGTCAATGGCGCGAAAATGTCCAAGTCGAAAGGGACATTCATTAAAGCGAGCACTTACTTAAAACACCTTGATCCCGAATGCTTACGCTATTACTACGCCGCCAAGCTCAACAGCCGTATTGATGATCTCGATTTAAGCTTGGATGACTTTATCCAGCGTGTGAATACCGACATTGTCAACAAAGTGGTCAACTTGGCCTCTCGCAACGCGGGTTTTATCAGCAAACGCTTTGACGGCCAGCTGTCGCCCGTTTGCTCTGAGCCTGAGCTTTATCAAACCTTTATCGATAAAGCCGAGCACATAGGGGAACTCTACGAGGCACGCGAGTTTAACCGAGCGATCCGTGAGATCATTGCGCTCGCCGATAAAGCGAATCAATACGTCGACGAGAAAGCCCCTTGGGTCATCGCCAAAGAAGACGGTAAAGACGCCGAACTGCAAGCGATTTGCTCGGTGGGTATTAACTTGTTCCGAGTGCTGATGACCTACCTAAAACCTGTGATGCCAAAACTGGCCGAGCGTGCGGAAGGCTTTTTAAACGACACCTTAACGTGGGAGAGCATTGCGACCCCGCTGACTGGCCATCAAATCACCAAGTTCAAGGCGCTATTTAACCGAATTGATCCAAAAGCGGTCGATGCCATGATTGCTGACAGCAAAGAAGATGTCGCGACTGAAGAAGCAGCGAAAGCAAGCGCGCAAGGGCCACTTGCCGATGAACCACTCGCGGATGAAATCGAATTTGGTGATTTTGCTAAAGTCGATCTTCGTGTCGCTAAAATCCTTGAGTGTGAAGCCGTGCCAAAAGCGGATAAACTGCTCAAATTCAAGCTCGATATTGGCGGTGAAACACGTCAGGTTTTCTCTGGGATCAAATCGGCCTACAAGCCGGAAGATCTGGTGGGCAAGCACACCGTGATGGTCGCCAATTTAAAACCAAGAAAGATGAAGTTTGGCATGTCAGAAGGCATGATTTTAGCGGCCGGCCCTGGCGGGAAAGAGATTTGGATCTTAGAGCCTCATGAGGGCGCCCAGCCAGGTATGCGGGTCATGTAACCTTGCTGCCTCGTCAATTTGCACAAGCAGAGAATAAAGAGCCCAGTCGGGCTCTTTTTTTGTCCAATGGGTGCCATCCATCGATTCTCCCCTGCACTACGAGTGAGCAATCACGCCCAAGTAAGGTGCGTAGTAAGAGCACATCCACGCGCCAGTCATTGCGCTACAAGGCGTGATTAACCTCTCAATTTTGGCATGCTTCATGCTCCGCTCTGTATACGCGGAAGCCATAGCAAGGAGAGCATATGGGGTGGTTAGTCATGATAGGGATTTTAGCACTCGGGATCGCTAGCGTGGTGGCGGTCATCGTGTATCGTCAACGACCGGATTGGCGATTGCATCAACTGCATGAGTTACGGGCTTTGCTCCAGCATGCAGGTTACCTCGCCACCCAACCGCGCGTCGATCCGTATGACTATCAACGATTGCTGGATCAAACACGTCAGTTACACCACTTGGCACCCCATGCGCAAAAGCCAATGTATCGGCTTTTTTTCCATCACCTTCACGCCTTGCCACAATATGATGATGTGACCCAGGCCAAGATGAAAAACCGCGCCTTGCAGCACCTAGCGTACTTGGTGGATGAAGCCATCCCGCCGGTGTTAATTGCCTGTGGTGATGACCACACGCTCTCGTCTTACCAACAAATTTGGTATGCCGTGTTAGAGCTCCTTCAAGCTCGCCAACGCTTTTCCTACGCGTCAATACAACTGGAGAACGCAACGCCCAATGCGCACCAGTCCCTAAGTTTACAACAACAAATACTCACCAAGCGCTTAGCACAACTGCGCGACCTTGAATTGGGCGATGCATTCACCGATAAGATAGATCAGGTTATCTCACAGCTTGATGATGTACACACCTTGTCACTCAATCGCCGCCTGGCGCTGGCGCAGCAAGTTAACGCCGTGATGCTGGATGCACTCGACACCTTTCTGGCTACACTGCTCGCCCGCTTTCCTACACCAGAAGATGATATCTTCAATACGCTGTCACCCATCAATGATCCACACCATCAAGGATTCAACCATACACAGCAATAAAAAAGCCGGCGCAAGGCCGGCTTAATAGCAACACGATAACACTTACCCAATATGAGTCTGTCCACCCATGTATGGACGCAATACCTCAGGGATTTCAATACGGCCATCTGCTTGTTGGTAGTTTTCCAAAATAGCTACCAAGGTACGGCCCACCGCCAAGCCTGAACCATTCAAGGTATGCAACAGCTCAGGCTTTTTCTCACCTTTACGGCGGAAACGCGCCTGCATACGGCGAGCTTGGAAATCCATGGTGTTTGAGCACGATGAAATCTCACGATAGGTGTTTTGTGCTGGCAACCAGACTTCTAGGTCATAGGTTTTCGCCGCACCAAAACCCATGTCGCCTGTGCAGAGCAACACTTTGCGGTATGGCAAATTGAGCAGTTGTAACACCTTTTCTGCATCGGCAGTCAAAGATTCAAGTGCTTCCATCGACTCTTCTGGCTTAACCACCTTCACCAACTCAACTTTGTCGAATTGGTGCATACGGATAAGACCGCGCGTATCGCGACCATACGAGCCAGCTTCTGAACGGAAACACGGTGTGTGTGCCGTCATGCACAGCGGCAAATCGGCTTCATCGATGATCTCATCACGTACCATGTTCGTCAGCGGCACTTCCGCGGTTGGGATCAACGACATGCCCACCCCTTCTTCCGTCGCCGGCTGGGTGTGGAACAAGTCTTCACCAAATTTCGGCAGCTGACCGGTGCCATACAAGCTGTCCGCATTGACCAAGTAAGGCACATACATCTCAGTATAACCGTGCTCATTGGTGTGCAAGTCGAGCATAAATTGCGTGAGCGCACGGTGCATACGCGCCATTTGCCCTTTCATCACGATAAAACGAGAGCCAGATAGCTTCACTGCACTGGCAAAATCAAGGCCACCGGTGAGTTCACCGAGGTCGACGTGATCTTTAATCTCGAACTCAAATTGACGGGGCTCGCCCCAGCGTGATATTTCCTGGTTCTCAGATTCATCTTTACCGCTTGGTACGTCGGCCGCAGGTAGATTGGGCACGCTCATGACCACGTCATTCACTTTTTGCTGGAGTGCCGCGAGCTCCGTTTTCGCCGCATCCAATTCATCACCAAGGTTTGATACTTCTTCTAGCAATGGTGCAATGTCTTCACCCTTTGCTTTAGCCTGGCCAATGGACTTCGATCGGGAATTACGCTCAGCTTGCAGTTGTTCGGTGCGAATTTGCAGCGCCTTACGTTGTTCCTCGAGTTCACGCATAGCGTCAACATCAAGCGTAAAGCCACGACGAGCGAGTTGTTGAGCGGTTTCTTCCAGCTCAGTTCGAAGTAATTTGGAATCCAGCATGCTAATCCTGTGCTTTCGGGTTATTGACTGTAAATTGACGAAGTTAAACCTTACCCAAAAAGGGTAAATTTGCCTAGCGCTTTTGCGGGCTTTTTGCATCTTGCTCAGCGAGAAAGGCGAGCTTTTCGGCGATTTTAATTTCTAGCCCACGATTGACGGGCTGATAGTAACGCGCCTCGCCAAGCTCTGGGGGCAGATAGCGCTCGCCCGCCGCATACGCATTGGGTTCATCGTGGGCATAGCGGTAGCCATCACCGTGTCCCATTTGCTCCATCAATGCTGTTGGCGCATTACGAAGGTGCATGGGAACGGGCGCGTTGGCGGTGTCTTTCGCGTCACGCAAGGCTTGTTTCCATGCGGTATACACCGCGTTGCTTTTCGGGGCGCTGGCCAAATACACCGCGGCTTGTGCAATGGCGCGCTCACCCTCCGAAGGCCCGACGCGAGTAAAGCAGTCCCATGCGTTCAATGCCACCTGCATCGCGCGCGGATCGGCATTACCGACATCCTCAGAGGCTATCGCTAACAAACGTCTTGCCACGTAAAGCGGATCACCTCCCGCGCTCACAATGCGTGCATACCAATACAGCGCGGCATCGGGACATGAACCACGCACTGATTTGTGAAATGCAGAGATCAAGTCATACCACGCATCCCCCTGCTTATCGAACTGTGCCACTTTTTCACCGGCCACGTCTTTAAGCATCGGCATCGTGATTTGGCCATCGGCCATGTCTGCCAACATTTCCAGTAGGTTTAACGCCATACGTGCATCACCACTGCACGCTGCCGTTAACGCCCTTTTAACGCCATCATCAAAGACCAGGGACTGCTCACCGAGCCCACGTTGTGAGTCGGCAAGTGCTTGATCAATCACCGCTTCCAAATCGCTCTCGTCAAGGCTGGTTAAACGATACACACGGGCACGCGATAGCAACGCGTTATTAAGCTCAAACGAGGGATTTTCCGTGGTGGCACCAATAAACGTGACCGTTCCCGCTTCCACATGGGGCAAAAACGCATCCTGCTGGCTTTTATTAAAGCGGTGCACTTCATCCACAAACAGAACGGTACGAATACCAGCTTGCTTGTTTTGCTCTGCGCGTCCAATCGCCTCTCGGATCTCCTTGACGCCAGAGGTCACAGCCGAGATTTGTTCCAGCTCTGCGTTGGCTTGGCGCGCGGCAATATCGGCGAGCGTGGTTTTACCGGTCCCCGGAGGCCCCCAGAAAATCATCGAATGGAGGGAGCCAGACTCAATCGCCCGGCGAAGCGGTTTACCCTCGGCGAGAAGATGACGCTGACCGATGTACTGGTCAAGCGTGAGTGGCCGCATACGTGCGGCCAGTGGGCGGAAATCGTCTGCAAAGTCAAGTGGTAAGGTCGACACAGTCACCTCCGAGGCAATTATCTTGGTTGGCGCTGATCGTCGATCATCACTGAGTCGGGTGGCGTAAACGAAAACACGTCCGACGCGGGTGCTTGTCGGCTAAATTGGCTCAGCGTGAACTGGCTTTGTTGCCCATCTTGCTCAACCACGGTAAAGCCGGTCAAGGTACCATCCGGCTTCACGGTGACTTCAAATTCGCCAATCGTGCCTGTGGTTTTTGGCGTTAAGGTAAAGGTGTCAGCCTCTTGGGTGATTTGATAAGCCTGCCAATCACTTGGCTGATTGCGTGTCAGTAGGACAAACGGCGTTTGTGCCGTAGCATCCTCCAACCACATCGCCGTCACTTGCTCAACAAATGGGCTGTAGTACCAGAGCGTCTCGCCATCGGAAATCATGATGGTTTCATCGGGTGAGGTCGTGGTCCAGTTGAACAAGTTTGGTCGCTGAATCGCCAACCGCCCTTTTGCTTGATGAATCACCTCTCCTTCTGGGCTTTGCACTGTTTGGGAAAATTGCGCACTAAAGGCGTCAACCTGACTCAAGCGATCCATCAGGTGTTGTTGTGCCTGCGTTTTCGCCTGCACCGACAATGCAAAAAGTAGAGACAGCACCACCATTAGGTGGCGGATAGCAGAGAATCGAGTCATGAAACCTTCCATTCGATCAATCTTTGGGTGGCGGTGGCGCGATGACTTCGCGATTACCATTATGGCCTGGTGAGCTTACGACACCATGTGCTTCCAGTTGTTCCACAATACGCGCCGCACGGTTGTAGCCAATTTTAAACCGGCGCTGCACACCAGAGACAGAGCCTCGGCGGCTCTCGGTGACAAATTCAACCACTTGGTCGAAAAGCTGGTCCAACTCTTCCCCATCTCCGCCTGAGGGTGCTTCACCCGGCAACAAGCTATCAGAGCCTTGATCCCCTTTGGTTATTTCGTCTAGATACTGTGGCTTACCACGTGCTTTCCAGTTATTCACCACACGGTGAACCTCTTCATCACTGACAAAAGCGCCATGTACACGGATGGGGTGGTTGGAGCCATTGGGCATAAAGAGCATATCACCCATCCCCAGTAACGACTCTGCGCCGCCTTGGTCGAGGATAGTGCGTGAATCTGTCTTAGTAGACACCGTAAACGCCATCCGCGTTGGAATGTTGGCTTTGATTAAGCCTGTAATCACATCAACGGACGGACGCTGAGTGGCAAGCACAAGGTGAATCCCCGCTGCCCGCGCTTTTTGTGCTAGTCGCGCAATCAGTTCTTCCACTTTTTTGCCCACGACCATCATCAAATCGGAAAACTCATCCACGACCACCACGATATACGGTAATTTCTCGAGTTTAGGCGCCGATTCGTCCATCGAATCACCCGGTTTCCAGAGCGGATCGGGGATAGGGTTATTGGCGGCTTCAGCCGCCTTCACTTTTTCGTTAAAGCCTTTTAGATTTCGCACCCCAAGCGCCGACATCAGCTTGTAACGACGCTCCATCTCACCAACACACCAACGCAGGGCATTGCCAGCGTCTTTCATGTCGGTCACGACCTCTGTTAACAGGTGAGGGATCCCCTCGTATACCGATAGCTCGAGCATTTTAGGGTCAATCATGATAAAGCGCACGTCTTCGGGTGAGGCTTTATACAACATGCTCACCAGCATGACGTTCACGCCCACCGACTTACCCGAGCCTGTGGTACCGGCCACCAGCATATGTGGTGCCTTCCCCAAATCAGTGATAATCGCTTCACCCGCGATATCATTCCCCAGCACCACCGAAATAGGCGAGTGGCTATTCTTAAAACGTTCGCTTCCAATCACTTCGGACATAAACACCGTCTCCCGGTGCTCATTGGGCAGTTCAAGGCCAATGTAGGGCTTCCCTGGGATCACTTCGACCACACGCACTGCCGTGGTCGACAAAGCACGCGCCAAGTCTTTGGATAGGCCAGAAATGCGCGAGACTTTCACCCCAGGGGCCAAGTCGAGCTCAAAACGGGTGATCACTGGGCCTGGGTACACGCCAACCACTCGCGCCTGGACTTTAAAATCTTCTAACCGTGCTTCAACCAAGCGGGCAATCTTCTCAAGCTCTTCACGCGTCGCCTGCTCTGCAGTATGACGAGCGGGATCGAGTAGATCGAGGGTCGGGAAAGGTTCTGTCGGCGTGGGTAAATCCGGCTCATCTTTTACCAGGAAAGGATGGTCGAGCCCCGCCGCCTGCTGTTGAGCCTTTTGCGCTTGGCGAATGGTTTCTTGGAAGGGATCGTCATCCTCATCCGCGCCACTACTCGCTTGTTCTGCACGCTCAAGCTCGGACAGTCCATCTTGATTGCCATAGGTTGTGTCGGCGTGGCGAGACGATGAGGCTGAAGGCGCTTCATCCGCTTGCGAGTGGTCACTCATTTGCTCCGCTGATGCGCTGATCGCCTCTGTGTCCTCTACCTCAACATCCGATGACGAGAAAGATGGCACTTCGTGCTCGATCGCGATATCCCACTGCCCTAGCGTCGGTTCACTAGGTTGATCGCTCTCATGGGCCACGGATGCCGCATCGTCTGCGGATGAATAATCGGTCGCTGGTACATCGGTTTCCGAACGCGCTTGTCCACCAAAAATAATAGGCGACGCAGCCTGGTTCTGTGTGTGCTCATCATTGGTAGTACGCTCCGCCTTATCCGGCGCTGACGGCGTCAGGCGACGTAAATCACTGAGCTCCATGGGTTCAGATGCATTGGCTGCGGTACTCTGTGTCTCGGTGTCTGGCACGCCTAACTCGGTCGGCGCGTCACCACGAATCCGGTTCACCGCCCACGTCACACCGTTGAGCGTCATCGCGCCAAGATGGTCAACAATGGTTAACCAAGAAATACCGGTAAAAAGGGTAAAGCCAGCCGCCCAACCAAACAGCATCACCAAGGTCGTGCCTAATACGTTAAATAGCGGCAGCGCCAAACTGTTGGTGACATCCCCCATCACGCCACCAGAGGAAAAATGCCAAAAGTCGTCAAAATTCAAATCGGCCAACGAGCAGCTGGTTAAAAACAGGATGAACAGTCCTAATATGCGCGCGCCGATAATAGTGTAATTAATCGGTTCATCGTCGCTGCGGCGACGCAAGAACACCCACCCCCCGAGGATCGCCGCTGGTGGCAGCGGATACGCTAAGATGCCAAACGAAAAGAAGAGACTGTCGGCGAGCCATGCGCCCATGGCACCCGCCGCATTGTGCACATCACCATGCCAGGCAGTTTGCGACCAGGATGGGTCGGCCGGATTAAAAGACAATAGGGCCACCATGGTGAACACGGCTGCCGCGAGTACCAGAATAAACCCACACTCTTTTAATCGCTGAACGCCATCTAAACGCGCTTTAGCACGAGCCGCTTTGGGCTCCCGACGTAAAGAAAACTCCATCATCACCTGTTTAATACCGTTCTTGAACCGCATTCCTCATCCTACTTTGAGGCTTGCTCATGTTGCCCTGACTTTATCACATTCATGCCGTGAGGGCAGGCATGATGCATGTTTACGCCAAATCTTTACCGAGATATCACACAATCTTATGCTATCCGCACAAAAAATAAGCCGAGCATGACGCTCGGCTTCAGTCTCGATAGGTGGTGCATCGCACCCCTTTTCATCACCTGGCTAACGGGTATGGATAACTAGATGATTGCTCTGTTTAACCTCTTCCATCACCACATATGTACGGGTGTCATTCACGCCGGGCAAACGCAGCAAAGTTTCACCCAATAACTTGCGATAAGCCGACATATCCGCTACTCGTGTTTTAAGCAGGTAGTCAAAATCCCCTGACACCAACGAGCACTCTTGAATGTCCTCAAGCGTTTGCACCGCTTTGTTAAATTGCTCGAACACATCAGGCGCGCCGCGGTTGAGTGTGATTTCGACAAACACCAACAGTGATGCATCCAAATACTGGGGGTTAAGCAGTGCCGTATAGCCAAGGATATAACCTTGACGCTCAAGACGTCGTACACGTTCTAGACAGGGGGTAGGAGAAAGACCAACACGTTTTGATAACTCAACGTTAGAGACTCGCCCATCCTTTTGGAGCTCGTTCAGGATGTTGCGGTCAATGCGGTCCAATTCCTTGGAGGGCTTTTTTTTGGTATCTACCATTTTTTATTCCACCTTGTTACTTCCTTGCAAAAAGATATACCAAATTAAATAACATCTAAATGATCTTTAGCATCAAATGCTGGTTTGTTGCCTTTATACTAGCCTGAAAATTGACAATATCAATAACAAGCCAGCCGATAACACTGAATAAACAAGAGGTGACAGCATGATCATTGGCGTTCCAAAAGAAATCAAAAACCATGAGTACCGTGTTGGTATGGTGCCAGCGAGTGTTCGCGAGCTTATTTCTCACGGCCACTCTGTTTACATTGAGACCAACGCAGGTAACGGTATTGGTTTCTCTGACGACGACTATAAAGCCGCCGGCGCGTCTATCCTTCCTACTGCTGCTGACGTCTTTGCCAAAGCAGAGATGATCGTCAAAGTGAAAGAGCCACAAGCCGTTGAGCGTGCGATGCTCCGCGAAGGACAGATTTTGTTCACCTATTTGCATCTTGCACCAGATTTTCCGCAAACAGAAGACTTAATTAAAAGTAAAGCCATCTGTATTGCCTACGAAACGGTAACAGATTCTAAAGGTCGATTGCCACTCCTTGCACCCATGTCTGAGGTCGCCGGCCGCATGTCTATTCAAGCAGGTGCACAAGCGCTAGAAAAATCACACGGCGGTTCGGGCATGCTGCTCAGCGGTGTACCTGGAGTCGAGCCGGCGAAAATCGTGGTACTAGGCGGTGGTGTTGTCGGCTCGAACGCTGCTCGTATGGCCGTTGGTCTGCGTGCTGACGTCACGATTCTCGACAAAAATGTCGATACCTTACGTCGCCTAGATGAAGAGTTCCAAGGGCGTGCCAAAGTGGTCTACTCCACAGAAGAAACCCTTGAACAACACGTATTGAACGCCGATCTGGTTGTCGGTGCCGTGCTGATCCCAGGTGCTGCTGCACCCAAGCTGGTTAACGAAGATCACATTAAGCGTATGAAGCCAGGCGCCGCCGTGGTGGACGTCGCTATCGACCAAGGTGGCTGTTTCGCGACATCACATGCGACAACCCATGCAGATCCCACCTATATCGTGGATGATGTCGTTCACTACTGTGTTGCCAATATGCCTGGCGCGGTAGCACGTACTTCTACTGTCGCTCTGAACAACGCCACACTGCCTTATATCGTCAAGCTGGCGAATAAAGGCTATCGTGATGCCTTGGTCGAAGATGCGCATCTACGTAATGGTCTGAATGTCATTGGCGGTCAAGTAACCATCAAAGAAGTCGCAGAAGGTTTTGATTTACCTTATGTTGACGCAATGGACGCACTGAAGTCGGCACATTAATCGGCCACGCCAATCATAGAAATCGAGGGCACCATCACGGTGCCCTTTCTTTACCTTTCTAATTTACCTACAATCAGTCCATTCAAAAACGAACCTCTTTCCTGCTCGGAGACGTGAATGAGTAACATTAAGCATGCGAACCTATTGATCCTGGGTTCAGGCCCGGCTGGCTATACGGCCGCTGTTTACGCCGCGCGCGCTAACTTAAACCCTGTGATGGTGACCGGAATGCAACAAGGTGGCCAGCTGACCACCACCACCGACGTTGAAAACTGGCCTGGCGATCCTGAGGGACTGACAGGACCGGCATTGATGGAACGCATGAAAGCCCATGCGGAAAAATTCGAGACTGAGATTATCTTTGATCACATCAATGACGTGGACTTATCCTCACGCCCGTTCCGCTTAAAAGGTGATAACGGTGAGTTCACCTGTGATGCGTTGGTTATTTCTACCGGTGCCTCTGCGCAATATCTTGGCCTTCCATCTGAAGAGGCATTTAAAGGGCGGGGCGTCTCAGCCTGTGCGACCTGTGATGGCTTTTTCTATCGCAACCAGAAAGTCGCGGTGATCGGTGGTGGTAACACGGCGGTCGAAGAGGCCTTGTACTTGTCGAATATTGCCTCAGAAGTGCATGTTGTTCACCGTCGCGAGACCTTCCGAGCCGAGAAAATCCTCGTTGACCGCATGATGGATAAAGTCAACAACGGCAATATTGTCCTTCATACCAATCGCGTGTTGGATGAAGTTTTAGGCGATGAAATGGGCGTGACCCAAGCACGCTTGAAAGACACCCAAAGTGATGAAACCGAAACACTGGATGTGATGGGTGTGTTTGTTGCTATCGGCCATAAACCCAACACCGATATTTTTGCGGGTCAATTAGAGATGGAAAATGGCTACATCAAGGTCGAGTCGGGCCTTAATGGCAACGCCACCCAAACCAGCGTTGAAGGTGTCTTTGCTGCTGGTGATGTGATGGATCATGTTTACCGTCAAGCGATCACCTCTGCAGGCACCGGTTGTATGGCCGCATTAGATGCCGAGCGCTATCTCGACGCTCTGGCAAATAATCAGTAAGCCCACGCTCTCATGCAGGCTGCCGTTCGGTGGCCTGCCCAGCCTATTTGTAGGCTCTCATAAAACAATAAGACGATATGGATAAATCTAAACAGCGGGCGCTAACCCAATGGCTCAAGTCGCAGAGCACGTTAGCCAAACCCTGGTTAGTTGCGACGATTAGTATTGCACTCCTCTCCGGTGTGCTTTTGATTGCCCAGGCAGCACTTCTTGCCCACCTGCTGCACCAGTTGATTATTGAACAAACGGATAAATTTGCCCTACTCCCAAGCTTTTTTGCCCTGGCTGTTGTCGTGATAGTGCGTGCGCTATGCAGTTGGGCGAAAGAGCAAACGGGTTACCGCTGTGGTGAAGCGATTCGCCAACATATTCGTCATTTAATCCTGAATCGTCTCGAGGCGTTGGGGCCGGTGAGTATCCAAGGGCGCCCAGCAGGCAGTTGGGCGAGTCTGATTTTAGAGCAAGTGGAAGAGTTACAAGACTTTTTTGCCCGTTATTTACCACAAATGGCCATCGCCGTCCTGATCCCGTTGGTGATCTTAGTCGCCGTTTTCCCAATCAACTGGGCCTCAGGATTGATCTTTTTAGTGACCGCACCGTTGGTCCCCTTTTTTATGGCCTTAGTTGGCATTAAAGCCGCTGATGCCAACCGAAAAAACTTTAAGGCACTGCAACGTTTATCCGGTTACTTCTACGACCGATTGCGTGGACTGCCCACACTCAAGCTGTTTAACCGCGTCGAAGCGGAGGCCGAGCAGCTTCATCTCGCGTCACACACGTTTCGTCAACGCACCATGGAAGTGCTTCGCCTCGCCTTTTTATCATCGGCCGTGCTGGAGTTTTTCACCGCTATTTCCATCGCCGTTGTCGCCGTCTATTTCGGCTTTAGCTTTATTGGTGAGCTCGACTTTGGTCACTATGGCGCCTCCATTTCGCTGTTTACCGGTTTATTTGTTTTAGTGCTCGCCCCCGAGTTTTATCAGCCGTTGCGCGATCTCGGCACCTTTTATCACGCCAAGGCGCAAGCGATTGGTGCGGCTGAGTCGATCGTTGAATTCCTGGACGCTCAGCCAGATACCGGCACTCAAGGTGAGGCCACGCCTGATTTATCCACCGTCGCGATTATCGCGCACGACCTGGAGGTACTCAGTCCCGACGGCCACGTATTGGCTGGGCCCATGCGTTTTTCCGTTCAGCCAGGCGAGCAGATTGCGCTCATTGGCGTCAGTGGCGCAGGCAAATCCAGCCTCCTTAACGCCCTGCTTGGTTTTCTGCCCTACCGTGGTAGCCTCACCATTAATGGCTGCGAACGCCGTGATCTCTCCATCAGCCACTGGCGCCAATCGATCAGTTGGGTCGGGCAGAATCCGCAACTTTTCCACGGCAGTATCCGCGACAATATTGCTCTGGCCAACCCTGAGGCAACGCCAGATATGATTAATCAGGTGATGACGCAAGCGTACGTGGATGAATTTGTGATGCGATTGACAGACGGCTTAGCCCACCCTGTCGGTGACCGAAATGGGGGGTTATCGGTGGGTCAAGCACAGCGTATTGCCGTCGCGCGAGCGTTATTACAAGATGGCGCCCTCTGGGTACTGGATGAGCCGACTGCAAGCCTAGACGCACATAGCGAAAATCGCGTGCTGGAAACCTTGAGTGCAGCAACACAAGATAAAACCTGTATACAGGTATCGCACCGTTTGGACTCACTCGCCAACAGTGACCAAGTCTGGGTAATGATGGATGGGAAACTCGTGCAACAAGGCCCATATCACAGTCTGGCTGACTCGGGCCCGCTGGCAGAGATGCTGGCTTCCGCCGATAGGAGAAACCTCGATGCGTGAACTACTGCCCTATCTTCGCCTTTATAAGCGCCACTGGTTTGGTTTGAGTTTAGGCATGGTACTGGCGTTTGCCACACTATTTGCTGCTATTGGCCTACTCACCCTCTCCGGCTGGTTTATTGCCGCTGCGGCTGTTGCAGGCCTGGCGGGTATCGCTACCTTTAATTACATGCTCCCTGCCGCGGGTGTGCGTGGCTTCTCTATTGGTCGTACCTTTGGTCGTTGGGCCGAACGTGTGGTTAGCCACAATGCCACCTTCAAACTATTGGCAGATTTGCGCGTGTCATTTTTTCGCAAACTCGCCCCGTTAGTCCCTGATCAAGGGCTGAATATGCGTGATGGCGATTTGCTTAATCGCATGGTCGCCGATGTCGATGCCATGGACCACGTTTATCTGCGCCTAGTCAGCCCGATGATGGTCGGTATCGTCGGTATCCTGGCGGTGAGTTTCTTCCTGGGGTGGTTTGACCCAAGGCTTGGCATGGCGCTTGGACTGACCTTGCTCGCGTTACTGATTGGGCTGCCCATCCTTTTTTATCGCTTGGGTAACGATCAAGGCCGTGCTCAATTGGAGCAAAACGCAGCCACACGCATAGCACTGCTAGATTGGTTACAAGGCCACGCCGAGCTGGCTTTATTTGGCGCACGTGACCGTTATCGCGCCCGCATCGATGACAGCGAGCAAGCGATGCTTCACGCACAAGCCAATATGGCGCGTATTACCGGATTGGCCAATGCCGTGCTCGTCGCGGCCACAGGGCTAACATTGGTGATGATGATTTGGCTCGCAGCAGATGGTGTCGGTGAGCGTATGCCAGGCCCACTGATCGCGATGGTCGCCTTTACAACCATGGCCAGCTTTGAGCTGATGATGCCTATTACCGCCGCGTTCCAATATCTGGGTAAAACGCTTACCGCTGCCAAACGACTGAATGCGATCACCGAGCGAGCCCCCAGTGTCCCCTTCCCTTCCCACGGACATACTGGCCCTGCCGTCGGCGATATTTGCTTTGATAACGTCAGTTACCAATACCCAGGCGCGGCACAAGACGCGGTTTCAAATATCTCGCTCCACGTGACACCGGGACACACACTGGCACTGCTAGGAAGGACGGGATGTGGTAAGTCAACCTTATTGAGCTTGCTCACCCGCGCGTGGGAGCCCACCCAAGGTCAAATCACCCTTGATGGGGTGCCTCTAATGCAATGGCAAGAAACCGCGCTGCGTGACGCCATGTCTGTGGTGACACAAAGCGTTGATTTGTTCAATGGCACACTGCGCGACAACCTTACCCTCGCTTGCCCAGAGGCATCAGACGATGATCTCGCCTCTGCCCTGCACCGCGTCGGCTTAACCGGGCTGCTCAAAGGCCAAGGGCTAGACGCATGGTTGGGCGACGGCGGACGACAACTCTCTGGGGGCGAGCGCCGCCGCTTGGGGATTGCTCGTGGCCTCTTGCACCCCGCGCCGATTATGTTGCTTGATGAGCCAACGGAAGGACTGGATGTGCAAACCGAAGCAGAGATCCTATCCTTACTGCAAGACCATTGTCAGGATAAAACCGTGGTGATCATTACCCATCGATTGGTTGGCTTGGCACATATGGACACAGTGTGTTTAATGGATGCAGGCCGCATTATTGAGCAAGGCACGCACCAAGACTTGCTGGCACGTAACGGTCGCTATGCACAACTCATGAACCGCTTGTAATAAGAGAGTGTACGATGACCCTCTTTTTACCCCCTTTAGCGCAAAATGATGTCGGCTTTCCGCCCGTGAATGAGGCGCTCTCTCACCCCGATGGCTTGCTCGCCATTGGGGGAGATCTATCACCTGCGCGGCTAATGTCGGCTTATCGCAGTGGTATTTTCCCCTGGTTTGGCGAAGATGACCCTTTATTGTGGTGGTCACCGAGTGAACGCGCCATCCTTCAGCCCTCTGATTTTCACGCCAGCCGCAGTTTGCGTAAAGCCGCCAAAAAGTCTGCGTATACCATCACGTTCAATCGCGCATTCGAGACGGTGATCGCTACCTGCGCGACTATTCGTGGACCTGAACAGACCTGGATTACCGATGAGATGCAAGCCGCTTACTGCCAGCTTCATCAGCAAGGCGATGCCCACAGTGTGGAAGTGTGGGACGGAGCACACCTTGTCGGCGGGCTTTACGGTGTCTCTGTAGGCCGTGTGTTCTGTGGTGAATCCATGTTTTCCCACACGACCAATGCGTCAAAGTTTGCCCTTTGGCAATTTAGCCAATTCTTCGCGCAACGAGGGGGGCACTACATTGACTGTCAGATGATGACCCCACATTTAGCCTCTTTGGGCGCCAAACCCTGGACACGCGACGCGTTTATCGCCGCGCTGCACGCTCATCGCGATCACTCCATTATCCAGGGCTGCCAACCGCAGCAGATTGCAGATTGGAGACCATAATGAGTGTGGGGATCCAGGTAGGCGTCACGCCTACAGCACCTTGCCAATACTTGTCTCACCAGCAAGAGCAACTGGCCGTGGTGATGTCGGCGGATTACCACACGCCCGAGCGATATGCTGCACTGTTAGCCGCTGGCTTTCGTCGCAGTGGTAACCTTATTTACCGGCCGCACTGTCCTCAATGCCAGGCCTGCCAAGCGCTTCGGATTGATGTGGCCAAATATCACCCCTCAAAAAGCCAAAAGCGTCATCGCAGCCAGCTTAATCGCCTAGAGATTAAAGTGAGTGATGAGCTTGATGAGAACTGGTTTGCACTCTTTCAACGGTACATCGCCACTCGTCATGCTGATGGCAATATGTACCCTGCCAAGCGCCAAGATTTTCTCGACTTTATCGGTAGTGACTGGTTATCCCCGCGCTTTATCCATTTGTATCAACGCGATCATAACCAACTCACCCTGGTTGCCATCGCCGTGACTGATGTCGTCGCCGATGGGTTAAGTGCGCTTTATACCTTTTTCGAACCAGAGCACCGCTTCTCTCTTGGACGCGTCAGTATTCAGGCACAGCTACAACTGGCAAATTCACTCCATTTACCCTGGCTCTACTTGGGCTATCAAATCGACACCTGTCCAGCGATGCGTTATAAGGCGGACTATTATCCACATCAACGCTTTATCAACCAGCAGTGGCGGGCGTTTTCCTGGCCGCTTATTCCACAATAGTGGCTATTTTTTCTAGCAAGGAGCGCCCCAACAGGGTAAAATTCGCACCCGAACTTTACAGACTTTCAGAATAGAGGCATTATCTGTCGGTCAAAAAATTGGCTACCAGAAGAGGCCTAAGAGGATTCAATGGCAAAAGAAGACGTAATTGAAATGCAAGGCACCGTACTCGATACGTTGCCTAATACTATGTTCCGCGTAGAACTAGAAAACGGTCACGTGGTGACTGCCCACATTTCAGGCAAGATGCGTAAGCACTACATCCGCATCCTGACCGGCGACAAAGTCACTGTTGAAATGACCCCTTACGATTTGTCCAAAGGTCGCATCGTTTTCCGTTCGCGTTAATCCTCCGAACGCGATCAAAAAACCCGGCAGCGATGCCGGGTTTTGCTTTTTCGCCTCAAGCTGGTTAAGCAGGTTCCATTTGATCACTGAATTGGAAGTCCAACCGGTTATCTTTCAATACCACACGAACCGTCCCTCCATTGACCAGACAGCCAAACAGCAGCTCATTAGCCAGTGGCTTTTTCAAGTTATCTTGGATAACGCGCCCCATCGGCCGTGCTCCCATTGCCTTGTCATAGCCTTCTTCCGCTAGCCAGCGCTTAGCCTCTGACGTCACCTCAAGCGACACGCCCTTGGCGTCCAGCTGAGCTTGTAGCTCGACAATGAACTTATCCACCACTTGCAAGATAACTTGCTCATCCAAGTGATTAAACCAGATGATGTTGTCCAAACGGTTACGGAACTCTGGCGAGAACACCTTCTTAATTTCGGACATTGCATCATGACTGTGGTCTTGCTGAATCAGGCCAATCGACTTACGCACCGTCTCGGCCACGCCAGCATTGGTCGTCATCACCAAGATAACATTGCGGAAATCGGCTTTGCGTCCGTTGTTGTCCGTCAAAGTGCCATTATCCATCACCTGTAACAACAGGTTGAACACGTCTGGGTGTGCTTTCTCAATTTCATCAAGCAGCACTACACTGTATGGGTGCTTGATCACCGCATCGGTCAGCAACCCGCCCTGATCGTATCCCACATAGCCTGGGGGAGCACCAATCAAGCGGCTCACTGTATGACGTTCCATGTACTCCGACATGTCAAAGCGCTGCAACTCAATGCCCATCGCGCGGGCCAATTGTACCGTGACCTCGGTTTTACCGACCCCGGTAGGCCCGGCAAACAAGAAAGAGCCGACCGGTTTATTCTCATCGCCCAGTCCTGCGCGGCTTAACTTGATCGCTTCAGACAATGCAGTAATGGCGGTATCTTGACCAAACACCAACATTTTCAGCTTGTCATCCAGCGACTGCAGCACATCTTTATCTGACGAAGAAATCGACTTCTCAGGAATACGCGCCATTTTCGCAATCATACTCTCAACATCAGGGACATTGACCGTCTTCTTGCGTTTGCTGGCTGGCGCCATACGACACCGCGCCCCCGCCTCATCGATCACATCGATCGCTTTGTCTGGCAAATGACGCTCATTAATGTATTTCGCCGACAGCTCCACAGCAGCACGAATGGCCTTATTGGTATAACGCACTTCGTGGTGGGCTTCGTATTTGGGTTTCAGCCCCATCAAGATTTTAGTGGTGTCATCAATAGAGGGCTCAATCACGTCGATTTTCTGGAAACGGCGCGCCAGTGCCCGCTCTTTTTCGAAGATAGAGCCATACTCTTGGTAGGTCGTCGAGCCGATACAGCGTAACTTTCCGCTACTCAATAGCGGTTTAATTAAGTTTGCGGCATCTACCTGGCCACCACTGGCAGCACCTGCGCCAATGATAGTGTGGATCTCGGCGATAAAGAGCACCGCATGATCTTCTTTTTCGAGTTGCTTCAAGATCGATTTAAAGCGCTTCTCAAAGTCACCACGGTATTTGGTCCCGGCTAATAGAGACCCAATGTCGAGCGAATAAATCACGCAATCTTTGATTACATCTGGCACTTGCCCTTCGACAATGCGCCATGCGAGCCCTTCTGCAATTGCCGTCTTACCGACCCCGGCTTCGCCAACCAACAGGGGGTTATTCTTACGACGGCGACACAGGACCTGGATGGTGCGCTCAAGTTCCTTATCACGACCGATTAGCGGATCAATACCGCCAACACGCGCGAGCTGATTAAGGTTAGTCGCGAAGTTCTCCAACCGGTCTTCACCCGGCTCCGCACCGGCCTCATCGGCGCCCATGTCACTGCTTGGCAGATCGTCGCCTTCATCTTTCGTGGTGCCATGGGAGATATAGTTGACCACGTCAAGGCGACTCACGTCGTTCTTTTTAAGCAGGTAAGCGGCGTGGGACTCTTGTTCGCTAAAGATGGCCACCAACACGTTCGCACCGCTTACTTCGCTACGACCGGATGACTGCACATGAAAAACAGCCCGCTGGAGTACTCGCTGGAAGCTTAGCGTTGGCTGCGTTTCCCGCGACTCATCGTCCGCAGGGATCAGCGGCGTGGTTTGTTCGATAAACGCATCAAGTTCTTTGCGCAGCGCCTCCAAATCTGCACGGCACGCGACCAGCGCATCGTGCGCGGCCGCATTTTCGATCAACGCGAGAAGCAGGTGCTCCACCGTCATGAATTCGTGGCGTTTTTCACGCGCACGTGCAAACGCGCCATTCAAACTGGCTTCAAGTTCTTTGTTAAGCATAAAGGCACCTCCCTCAAAAACCGCGCTAAAGCGTGATGGAGCCGGCTAAGCTTTCTCCATCGTGCACAGTAGCGGATGGCCATGCTCTTTGGCATACATCATTACCTGTGCCACTTTCGTTTCAGCGACCTCGGCGGTAAATACGCCACAGACCGCTTTTCCTTCATAGTGCACCGTCAGCATGACTTGCGTCGCTTTGTCCACATCCATGGCAAAAAACGTCTGGAGCACATCGATAACAAACTCCATCGGAGTATAGTCATCATTATTTAGCACCACCTTGTACATTGATGGCGGTTGCAACTTGGTTTTTTCTGACGATTCGGCCTCTGCGTCAGGCAAACCCCACTGGTTCCAATTACTCATAACTCATTCAATGCATTGTTAGGGTGTCTCGGTAAGTGATGTGGCGGGGCACTACTGCCATCCACGATTCCCGTCCACCTATACTTAAAGTTAAGCCACAGATTGTATTCCAGCAACCTTTTCATTGCGAACACCGTTTGCCTGAGCAATTGTTAAGCACTGTATTGTGTAATAGTGTCTGACGCCGCATTTCGTTCACTGCGCGCACACGAACGTGTCATCGCTCACTGCATCAAAATGCATAAAAAACAAGGCAGTCCGGCTAGCAAATAACGTGTGGGTGGATCGCGTCAAGCGCGACAGGTGAGAAATAGGTACACGCCTCTCTCGATTCGACAATATTCACTCCATGATCATTTTTAAGCAGGCGTACTCCTTGCGTAATGCCAGTAGCGATCATGCCAATCCAAACACTTAAGGGCTAAAGAGCAAGTTATTAGAATAAAAAGTAATAGTTCAGCCCTGTAATAGCGCATCTATCACTGTAATCACACGAGTTTATAGCGAAAATATCCAGGGAAAAATCTAAAAAACTATGCAATTAAGATGTCTGTTGTTGAATGAATAATTGCCACTTCCTCACACTTTTTCGATTCGATATTACATTACTGTTATAAGTTATACCCCACACTTGACTGCCTAAAAGTATCTACTAAAGTGAAACATGTGGTAGGTAAACTAACCATGTCACTTCTATTCAATCATATCAGTGATGGCAACGGTGCCACGCTGCTGGGATTGATGAGGTGGAATGAACGCGTTTATCGCAGGTATGCAAAGTTTGATGCAAGAAGGATGTGTCGCATGGAAACTGGTACAGTAAAATGGTTTAACAATGCAAAAGGATTTGGCTTTATTTGTCCGGTAGAAGGAGAAGGCGATGTGTTTGCCCACTATTCTACCATCCAGATGGACGGATATAAGACATTAAAGGCGGGACAAACCGTCAACTACGAGGTTCAGGAAGGACCAAAAGGCTACCATGCCAGTGAAATTGTGCCAGTCGATCAAGAAGCGGCTAAATAGCGCTGAATCCGGTCGGCCAAATGGAAAAGGCGAGCTTACCGCTCGCCTTTGTTGTGTTTGACCGAACTCAATGCCGTCTAGAGTAACCCAAGCATCTGTTTGTAGTGGCGGCGACACACAGAAACATAACGTTCATTGCCCCCAATCACCACCTGATCACCATCCGCAATGGCATTACCCTCGCTATCTTGGCGAATAACTCGACTCGCTTTACGTCCACAATGGCATACGGTTTTCAGTTCAACGAGCTTATCAGCCCACGCCAACAAGTACTGCGACCCTTCAAACAGCTCACCACGAAAATCCGTTCTTAATCCATAACACAATACTGGGATCCGCAGCTTATCCACCACATCAGTGAGCTCAAGGACTTGCTGTTTGGTCAAAAATTGGCTCTCATCAATCAATAAACAGTCAACTTTCTCTTGCGCCAAGATAGTCGCAACGTGCTCGAATAGCGACGTCTGATTGTCATACAGGTGGGCATCAGCTTCTAAGCCAATTCGCGAACTAATTTTTCCGACCCCATAGCGGTTATCAATCGCGGCGGTAAAGAGTAGAGGCTGCATACCGCGCTCTTGGTAGTTAAAGGCCGATTGTAACAAGGTGGTCGACTTACCCGCGTTCATTGCCGAATAATAAAAGTATAACTGAGCCATAACTGTCTCTACACGTAATGCCCGTTGTGGGCGAACTGGATTAAATAAACAGGCATGCTACCGCACTAGCAGAAAAAGAAAAGCCCCGCCGAGGCGAGGCTAGATAATTAACCGACCAATTTACACGGTCGCTTTTTAAGCCACATTAACCCAGCACATAGTGCAACGAACGCAAACACGGTCGCCATCAAGGACCAAAGAAGTGACGCGGTAAAGCCTAACACCATGAAGCCTACGGTTGAGACAAGCGCCCCGCCAATAGCATAAGGGAGCTGGGTGGCGACGTGGTCAATATGTCCACATCGTGCCCCTGTTGAAGACAAGATAGTGGTATCAGAAATTGGTGAACAATGATCGCCAAATACCGCCCCCGCCAATACTGCTGAGAGCATAGGTAGCATCAGAGCAATGTCTGTCGCCGCGGCAAGATCGCCCGCGATAGGAAGCATAATACCGAACGTCCCCCACGACGTCCCTGTTGCAAAGGCCATCACTGCCGCCAGCAAGAAGAGCACCACAGGCAAGAGTTGCGCCGGTAAGTTCCCCTCAACTAAGGACGACAAATATTTGCCTGTTTGTAGATCACCAATAATATGGCCAATTGACCAAGCAAATAACAGAATGAGGATCGCGCCAAACATAGACTTTGCGCCCACCCAAAGGGTTTTCGCAATATCTGATACCGCAATACCTTGTTTACCTGTCATCACTAAGGACACAGCTAAACCCGCCAGTCCACCCCACAGTAACGACATACCGACATCGGTATTTTCAAACGCGCCGAGGAGAGAAAAGGATTGTGCATCAGCGGCCAAGGCCTGCCCGCCGGTATATAGCATCGCCCCCACCGTCGCCACGACTAGCATAATAATGGGGGCAACCAAATCAGCCACGCTGCCCTTATCACTTTCTTCAATCCCTAAGTCATCGCAGATATCAGCGCAGTTTTCACTTTCATCGCCCAATCGACTGCCTTTTTTCGCCTGATATTCAAACTGACGCATCGGGCCAATATCCAGTTGAAACCAAACCACCGCAAACACTAAGAGTAAGGCAAAAATGGCGTAAAAGTTCATCGGGATCATGGTGACAAATGCCCCTAGCGCCGTGTAATCCGTCACACCATGCGCCACTAAAATCGAGCCAATCACGGTAATGATATAGGCTCCCCAGCTTGATGCTGGCGTGATCACACACATAGGGGCTGCCGTGGAGTCAAGGATGTAAGCCAGTTTCGCTCGAGAGACGTGAAATCTATCTGTCACGGGGCGAGAAACAGCGCCCACCGCTAAGCTGTTGAAATAATCATCGACAAATATAAATACGCCGAGAAAAGCGGCGAGCAGTTTCGCCCCACGTTTACTCTTGATCCGACTTTGCGCCCAATTGGCGAACGCGCGTGTGCCTCCAGAAAGAGACAGGAGCGCAGTGATCATACCGAGTAAAATAAGAAACGCGAGAATACTTAAATTCCAGCTATTTAAGCCTCCATCAGCAATAAATAGCCCAGTGATCACCTCAAGTAAGTACTGTCCAGAAGAGAGGAAAGAAAAATCGGTCAGTAATACAGTACCCAGTACGATTCCCATGCCCAACGACAATAAAACCCGTCGTGTGGCAATCGCGAGGCCTAGCGCCAATAAAGGGGGAAGCAGTGATAAAGCGGATGAAGAAAAATCTGTTAAGTTCATGATCTCAGTGTCAACCAGGTGGTTGGAGATCTACTGCAGAAATGAAGACGGTAAGGTGTGGTATCACACGGCAAACAGCTTGCCTCCTACATACAGTAGCGCTCCATAGTGTATTTCCAAGTACTATGGCAGTGCTGCCCCTATTCGGTAACAGCCCCAGCTCAATCGGTGTGATGACCTGATTGGCTTCGGCGTTGTTTCCTTTTATGCGCTCTCATCGGTATCACCCTCTTGCGCACGACTTATAAACAACGCACCTCTACGTTAAGCGTGGTGCATTCTACACAACGTGTTTACTATCGCAACTATTTATGGTTGAAAAAACGTCGATTAACACCCACCTTACTCGATGCCAATAAAGTGCGTCTTATCTTCTATTTTTTTAGACATCTGTTTCAAAAAAGACAATAGAATTAAAGTCAAATTTGCGGTTAACTTGCAATTAATGAACAATATAGCGTATTAATATAGGTCATATTGTATATTTCAATTATACTGCTATCATTCTTTCAATTAACATATAAATCAAATAGGAACCAATAATGTCTGATGCAATGAAAGCCTTACTCAATTTGCGTAGCTTACGCGCAGTTGCAAAAGAGATGTCTACTGAGCAGCTGAACGAAGCCTTAGAAAAATTACAAACGGTTGTTGAAGAGCGCAAAGAAATCGATCGCCAAGCTGAAGCGCAAGAAAAAGAGCGCTTAGAGAAGTTAGAAAAATACCGTGCTATGTTAGAAGCCGACGGTATTGACCCAGAAGAAATCGTGGCATTGTTAGGTGGTGCTTCTAAGAGCAAAGCATCGGGTAAACGCGCGACTCGTCCAGCAAAATATCAATATACGGGCGAAGATGGCTCACAAAAAACCTGGACAGGCCAAGGTCGTATGCCGAAAGTGATTCGCGAAGCGATTGAGAGCGGTGCGGCTAAGCAGGAAGATTTCCTCATCCCAGGCCAAGAAGCCTAAGTCCATATTCCCGCATAAAAAAAGAGGCGCTCAGCCTCTTTTTTTTATCCCTTAACCAAATTTAATTCTGTCTGCCAAATGGCTCACCGCTAACGCAAAGTAGTGCGAGCGATTCCATTTCAATAAACTCTGATAATTATTATAAACAAGATAAGCCCTGCCTTTACCATCATCAGGCTGAATCAACCACGCGTTGATATCGACGGCAGGTAGCGCCTGACCATTCAACCGGCGCACACCACGCGTCTGCCAGGCACTCAATGAGTGTGCTTTATCACTGTCGGTGCCAAGCAAAGTACGATCTATCCCTGCAGGTAGCTGTACTTGCCGCCCCCATGTATAAGTATCATCCCACCCGGCTTTTTTTAAGTAATTCGCAGCAGACGCAAAAACATCGGCTTCTGTTTGCCAAATGTCTTTCTTACCATCTTGATTGCCATCGACCGCGTAATTAATAAACGAGCTTGGCATAAACTGGCATTGGCCCATTGCCCCTGCCCAAGAGCCTTTCATCGCTTCTGGCGCAATGTGCCCTTGCTGTAATATCTTCAGTGCGGCCATGGTCTCTTTACGAAAAAATGCCTCTCGACGACCATCAAAGGCTAATGTTGATAAAGCTTCAATCACATTATAACTGCCCTGAAGTTTGCCAAAATTACTTTCTACGCCCCATAAAGCCACAATAAAACGCGGCTGAACTTGGTACTGCTCACCGATGGTTTTCAACGTGTCGTAATGTTCACGATACAGTTTTTTCGCTTGGGCGACTTTCCAATCAGGCACAGCACGCGGAATATATTCATCCAGCGTAAGGCGTCGCTCAGGTTGATTTCGATCGGAGCTGACCGCACGCTCGTGGTATTCAACGTCCTTAAACGCACGCTCAAGTAACGCATCACTGATGCCCGCCTCTCGTGCCTCGGCTTTTAAGGTGGTCACATACTGCTCGAATCCGGGCTTGGCCATCACAGGGCTCACCAACAGTGCCGCCGCGATAGAAGCTGAAATCATACCTTTGCGCATAGTCTTCCTTTTACAGTTTTTCGTTTTTATTACGAATGGCCTGCAATGCCGCATCAGGTGGCGGGGGCAATTGCACAAAAAAACCATCACTTTGCAGGCTTTGTTTAACCTTATTGATGTCAACAACAGCCAGTTTATCGCGCTTGTCTAAGTTGATCATCATGGCAAATTCGGGTTGCCCAAAGCTATTCATTAATGCCTCAGGCACATCATCAAATTTATCTTTCTCTGCAAGATAAAGATAGGTGCCTTCTTTCTTTTTGCTACGATAAATTGCGCAATACATCTCAAAAGTCCTCATGAGCATGCCATATTACTGGCGATAAATTGTCATCTCGGGGTAAAGGTTTGTTAAGCTTTGCAGCAAAGTGTGTCAAAACGCGTCTCTGCTGCCATTTCTCATTCAAACGTTAAAAAAACACCATTAAAGGGAGAAATGCCGCATCAACGGCAAACCCTGCTTGCCGCATTGGCGCTGTGAATATACCATGCTATCCAACGTCTGATAATGCGCGTCTGACTCGTGTTTAAATGACAAAACCGGGATCGAATAACATGCTCAAACAACCGGAGTTGAAAGGCTCAACCTTTACCCTTTCCGTCCTCCACCTCGTTGACGATAATTTTGCTGCCGCTGCCAATGTTTTGACAGAGAAAGTCACCCAAGCACCGGCCTTTTTTCAAGGCGCCCCTGTTGTCGCTGACATTAGCCGTCTATCACAATGTCCTGATATCGGTGCCTTAAAGCAGTGCTTACAGGCCACAGGCATGATTCTCGTCGGATTGACCGGCGTCACCCATAATGATACTCGCGAGCTTGCGCTGAATGCGCAACTAGCCGTGCTCAAGTCAAGCAAGCAATCCCGAGTTGCCGATCCGATTCAGCCGCCTGCCAAAGTGGTCACCACCCCCGTGCGTTCAGGTCAGCAAATCTATGCGAAAAACGCCGATCTGGTGATCCTCAATCATGTCAGTGCCGGCGCGGAAGTGATAGCCGATGGCAGTATTCATATCTATGGCGTTTTGCGCGGCCGAGCTATTGCCGGCGCAAGTGGACAAAAGCAAGCGCGTATTTATTGTCAGAACCTTCAGTCAGAATTATTGTCAGTAGCAGGAAGCTATTGGCTCAGCGATAAAATTCCATCAGAACATTTAGAGCGACCTTCCATGGTCTCGCTTAATCAAGAAAGCTTACACATTGACCCCCTCACGCTATAAGAGAATAAGGAAGAGGAATGGCACGAATTATTGTAATTACTTCCGGTAAAGGCGGTGTTGGTAAAACAACATCGAGTGCGGCATTGGCGACCGGGTTGGCCATGACAGGCAAAAAAACCGCCGTGGTCGATTTTGATATTGGCCTACGTAACCTGGATTTGGTGATGGGCTGTGAGCGTCGGGTCGTCTATGACTTTGTCAATGTCATTAACGGCGAAGCCAATCTTCATCAAGCATTAATTAAAGACAAACGCGTAGACAATTTGTTTATTCTGCCAGCCTCACAAACACGCGATAAAGATGCGCTAACCAAAGACGGCGTGGAGCGGGTTCTAAAAGACATGGATGAGCTTGGCTTTGAATACATTATTTGCGACTCGCCCGCGGGCATTGAAGCCGGTGCATTAATGGCGCTGTATTTTGCTGACGAAGCGATTGTGACCACCAATCCAGAAGTTTCATCCGTACGCGACTCTGATCGGATTCTTGGTATTCTCGACTCCAAGTCACGCCGCGCAGAAAACGGCGAGGATCCGGTAAAACATCACTTATTACTCACTCGCTATAATCCTGCACGTGTGACCAACGGTGAAATGCTCAGTGTTGAGGATGTTGAAGATATCTTGCGTATTCCACTGTTAGGGGTCATCCCGGAGAGCCAGTCTGTGTTGCACGCCTCAAACAAAGGCGAGCCAGTGGTCCTTGACCAAGAATCTGATGCAGGCCAAGCCTATGAAGATGCCATTGCGCGTCTGCTGGGTGAAGAGCGTCCCTTCCGCTTTATCGAGGAAGAACGCAAAGGTTTCCTAAAACGCTTATTTGGAGGCTAATGTGGCACTGCTTGAATTCTTCCGCCCATCTAAGAAAAAATCGGCCAATATTGCCAAAGAGCGTTTACAAATTATTGTTGCCGAGCGTCGCAGTGCAGATAGCCCAGCGCCGACTTATTTGCCTCAGCTCAAGCAAGATATTTTAGACGTGATCCGCAAATACGTGGATATCGCACCGGATCAAGTGTCTGTCAGCCTAGAGCAAGGCGATGATGACCTATCCGTCTTGGAGCTGAATGTCACCTTGCCCGAAGAGGGAAAAGAGAGCTAGATCTCAATCACAACGGGCTAATACAGAAAGCGGTGGCTCAAGGCCACCGCTTTTTTTATGCGTGAGATGATGACTATGCCCCTGGGGCGTTAGGGATCATCGTCAGCAATGTCTCACCCACTAACCGAAAGCGCCACCCCGAGGCTAAGTCAGGACGTTTGTCTTCTTGACGCTCCTCTCGCCATACCCAGGTAATCAATTGATTAAGCTGTTTTTTAGAACCAATAAACTCAGGCGCTAAGCCTGATTTATCTGCCTGGGCTTGCACCTGCTCCTTAATCGCTTTAATCACCGACTTATACCCAGGCTCATCGACTAAGCGTGTGATGGCCGGCGGGCATTTGGCTAACGGGGTTTTATCCGCTTGCGTGGCCAAGGTAATCAAGGTTTGCGCGTGATAACGCACTTCAAATTTGTCGAACCCATGCTCGTTCATTTGCTCAACCGTACGAATACCATAACGCGCCATTTTCCAGAGGTTTTGCTCTTTAACGATAAAGTTGAGTGCCATATTACGGCGGCGCGCTTCCTTAGCTCGCCACTTGGCAAGGGCTTGCAATACCGCTAACTGTTGAGGTTTAAGCTGCCACGCATATTTAATATCGAGATAAGCTGCTTCATCCGGCTTTACCCACTGCTTTTTGCGGCACAACAGGCCACACTCTTCTACCATGGCGTCATACCACGGTGTGTCGGATAGCGCTTGAGTCAGCGCTTGATAAAGCGGTAGCAAGTAATACACATCAGCGGCCGCATACTGTTTCTGCTTGTCCGTTAAGGGACGTGCACACCAATCAGTGCGCGACTCTCCTTTATCTAAGCTCACGCCGACATAACGCTCTACCAAGCTTGCGAAGCCCTCGGAGACGCCATGACCTAAAAAGGCGGCGACGATTTGCGTGTCTACCATGGGGGTTGGCAACACGCCCGCGTAGTGCTGAAAAACCTCTAAGTCTTCGCTACTCGCATGTAACACCTTGGTGACTTGGGTGTCAGTCAACAGCGCCCATAACGGAGAAAGATCATCAATGGCTAGCGGGTCAACCAGCACCAGTTGCTCGCCATCATAAATCTGGACCAGCCCCAATTGTGCATAAAAGGTACGCGTACGGACAAACTCGGTATCAAGCATCACAACGGCTTGGTCACGGAAATGTGCGCAGATATCGACCAGCTGTTGATCGGTGGTGATTTGTTGATAGTTCACAAAAAAGCCCATAAAGAAAATGCCGGCGAGGCCGGCATTTCGTGATTCGTTATCGACAGTTTACCCTTTTCTGGGTCGGTTCGCATTAAGCTGACGCTTTTTGCTCAGAGGCTTGCGGCTCATCGCGTAACTCTCGACGCAGAATTTTACCCACATTGGTTTTAGGCAGTTCATCTCTAAATTCCACGACACGTGGTACCTTGTAGCCAGTGAGGTGTTTGCGACAGTGCGCCACAAGATCATCTCGCGTAAGCGAGGGATCTTTTTTGACCACACAAATTTTAACCACTTCCCCGGAATTCTCATCTGGCTGGCCAATGGCGGCCACTTCTAACACCTTGTCATGTAACGCAACGACATCTTCCACTTCATTAGGATACACATTAAAACCAGAGACGAGGATCATGTCTTTTTTGCGATCGACAATATGCAAGAAACCATCATCATCGAACTGCACCACATCGCCAGTCGCTAACCAACCCTGTTCGTCGATACTGTCTCGTGTCGCCTCTGGACGATTCCAATACCCTTGCATCACTTGCGGGCCACGCACTAACAACTCACCCGGCTGGTTGTCCGCCACATCTTCACCCTGATCATCAACGATGCGCACCTCCGTCGATGGCACGGGCAACCCAATGGAGCCGTTGTAGTCACGTAAATCATAAGGATAGGCCGCAACCAGTGGCGAACACTCCGTCAACCCATATCCTTCGAGCAAATGCTTGCCAGTCAGCTTTTTCCAATTTTCCGCGACAGCCCTTTGCACGGCCATACCGCCACCGACGGTCAAGCGCAGGTTAGAAAAGTCCAACTCATGGAAATCTTCGTTATGGAGTAGCGCGTTAAACAGGGTATTCACGCCTGTAATGGCCGTAAACGGATACTTTTGTAGCTCTTTAACAAAACCTGGAATATCGCGTGGGTTGGTGATCAGTAGATTTTGTCCACCCATTTCAATAAACAAGAGGCAATTGACCGTGAGCGCAAATACGTGATAAAGCGGCAATGCAGTGACAACTAACTCCTCACCTGCATTGAGTACCGGCTGATACGTCCCTTTGGCTTGATAGACGTTAGCTAACATATTTCTATGCGTGAGTACGGCGCCTTTCGCTAACCCCGTGGTGCCACCGGTATATTGTAAAAATGCAATATCCTCGCCTTTCAAAAAAGGCTTCACATATTGCATACGTCGACCACGGCGCAGCGCTTGGCGCATCGAGGTCGCGTGCGGCAAATGATACTTAGGCACCATTTTTTTGACGTATTTGACTACAAAGTTAACCAGGGTCCCTTTGGCTCGTGGCAACTGTTCACCCAAACTGGTCAATACCACGTGTTTCACCGGCGTATTGTCGACCACTTTCTCTAACGTGTGAGCAAAGTTACTCACAATCACAATCGCCTTTGCCCCGGCGTCCGTTAATTGGTGCTCAAGCTCGCGAGGGGTGTACAACGGGTTAACGTTCACGGCGACACAACCGGCTCGTAAAATACCAAACAGGGCAATTGGGTATTGCAGCAAGTTCGGCATCATAATGGCAACGCGATCGCCTTTTTTCAGTTTCAGCTCGTTTTGTAGATAGGCTGCAAACGCACGGCTACGCTCTTCCAGTTTACGAAATGTCATGACCTGCCCCATATTAATGAAGGCAGTTTGATCCGCGTACTGCTGGACAGAATGTTCAAACATCTCGACCAGAGAGCGATGGGCATCTGGATCTATTTCCGCCGGCACATCCGACGGGTAACGATTAAGCCATACCTTTTCCACTGGCTTTCTCCTATGTGTTAACTTGCAGGCTATATTGCCTGCTTCGATCGACGCGAGGCATAATTCAAACAGGTGTTTAACCTGCCCACCATAGCGTTAACATTATTTTTACACGAGCATTTTAAGTGCGCGTTTGAATTTTGGTCACAAAATCCGTTATAAACGACACAGTTTGTTGCGGTTGCTGAAGGTGACAATGGTGTGTCCCGGGGATCTCAATGAGTGTCAAGCGCTTAAACCACGTGGCTCGTTGCGCGGCATCGGCAGAGCGCAGCGCAGGATACCCATCTGTCGCGCGAATCGCCAGCACAGGGCATTCAATCGCTCGAATAATCGACTCTCCATGGCCGGGCGCCATTCGATACAGTGGCTCACCACGAAGCTTAGGATCATGACGCCAACGTACACCATGACCGCATGTCTCGATCCCGCGTGCTACCAGTGGCATCAGTGACTGACAAGCGACTTTATTAATGGATGCGCGCAATTGTAGCGCCTTAATCGCAGAATCAAAGAGACGTGGGGGTTTTTGCGCTGAATTTAAGCGCTGATTGAGACTTTTCGCGATGCGTTCGGTGATTTTATGTTCAGGTTCAACAATGGGCCCCAACGCTTCTATCGAGACAACCCCCGCGATCGACTCAGGAAAACTGGCCGCGTAACAGCTAGCCACTAACCCTCCCAATGAGTGCCCCACCAATATGACGGGTCCCTTTTTCTCAGGTTGCGAACAAAGTGTTTGGTGAAGCACTTGATGCAAGATGTCTAGATAATCAAAAAACGGGTAGTGATAATCCCCGGCTTTGTGATCAGACAAACCGTGCCCGGGCCAATCAAACATAAGTAACCCGTAGTCTTGAGGCAGCATGGGGATCAGCGAATCAAAACTCGCCAGGTTGTCTTGCCAGCCATGTAAAAAAACCAATGTTGGCGCTAGGCCGTTTGCTGGGCGTCTTGCCGCGGCCACTGTCACATCATTAAGTCGAATCGAGGTCGGCGTTAAGCCAGACGATAACCCGAGTGCTGCCGGGTCAGACGCCAATAATGCCTCGAGAGCCTCCGTCAATGGCGGTGTCATCATCACAATCACATACAAGGGCTAATAAGGTAAGCTAATCACGCTTTGCACCCGTCCCGTGCCGACGCCAATGCGCACTCGGGAGCAGTACAAGCCGTAGCAATAAGGTCTGTCATCATCAACCACATGCTGTTCAATATCCCAAAGCTGGTGCCCTGTTACCCTAAGCACGGGGTAATCATAGGAATAATCCCCCACTTTTCCCGCTTGACGGCCCTGAAACTCGCCCAACACCGTTATCGGCCGGCCTTTGGCATAATCAGCCGGTTCAATAAAGCCATTAAAAATCGCTTTGAAGCGCCCAAGCGACGAGGCATCGATATCGGGCCGACCCGCTGTCGACGTTGGCACCGCCACTATTTCAACCACAGAGTCCTGTTCACGGTTATTCACCCCAACGATCAAGCCACCAAGGCGCACCTCTTCCCCTTGGTTTGCCTCTGTCATTTTCGCGACCACCGGGTATTCGGTCACGGGCTGGTCCATCCGGCCTTTTAGGGACTCAGGCAAACTTGTACAGCCACTCAGTAGTAACATGCCGCATAAAACTAACAGGTAAGACTTCATATCAGGCTCCTTTCGCGCCACATCACACATAGATATCGACGCCTACTAAGTTGATCAGTTCCTCTCGCCTGGCTTGATTTAACACCGCGAAGTAGGAAGCCATCGCTTGACGGCCGCGGCCATCCGGCAAATCATATTGCACGTACGCTTGTTTCGCCTGTTCTGCTTGCGCAATCGCGGCGGGGTCGACACGCTGGCGAACCGCCTTAGCCACTTGCGTCGTCTTGGGCGTTTGTTTGCGCGTCGTTTGCGGCTTTTTGCCCGCTCGCTGGGGATGGTTAGGCCGGTTTGTCTGTGGGGAGGATACACCGTTAATCGATACCATATTCACGTCCTATGCTGCCGGCCTCATGGTGGTTATTCGCGCCCGGGTAACTTTTTCCAAGTGACTTTATCCCGCAGATACGTGGGGCTAACAAGCTCCGCAGCGACTGTGTCTCCCGCACGATACGCCTGCTTAGCAATCTCCAGCATATCTTGTGCTTGGGGGTATAACACCTCTGACGGCGCTGTCTGCAATGACAAGCGTGTTGCCAGATCAGGATAGGCTGCCCATCCGGTTCCTGCCAATGTCCACACCCCCTCGGTGCACTCAGGGGTGAATGCGTCCGGGGCGACGACCCTCTCTTCACCGACACACTGCCATACGCCAGCGTCAGTCCGCAGATATTGGCCAACATAGAGTTCACCCATACGCGCATCAATCGCCGTCAATACGCGCGTCGCATTATGTAAGCGACCGCTTTGTGCTGCCATCGCTGCCAATGTTGAAACGCCAATCATTGGGAGATCTGCACCAAACGCTAGACCTTGTGCAATTCCGATGCCAATACGGACGCCTGTGAAACTCCCCGGCCCGCGGCCAAACGCGAGTGCATCCAATTGCGTCAATGTTAGGCCCGCTTCTGCCAATACCTCATCGACCATGGGTAGGATCTTGTTGGTATGCTCACGCGGTGCAATTTCGCTGCGTGTGATAATCTGATCATCACAGCACAGTGCGACAGAGCAGTTTTCGGTCGCCGTATCTACGGCCAATATTCGTAGCGTCATTTAACCCTCTATCGGTTGATCTAATAAATGCGATTGCATCGTGTTGCTGTCGGTGTCACTGCCCGACAAAAAATCGTCAATGTGGTGTAAATCCCGCGTGCGAGGGATCGCCGGCAAGCTGCGCAAAAAGGTTGCGCCGTATGCGCGGGTCACCAATCGGTTGTCACAAATAACCAGTGCACCAAAATCTTGTTGATCCCGAATGAGACGCCCCACCCCTTGCTTTAGGGTGATCACCGCTTCGGGGATCTGTACCTGAGCAAAGGGATCGCCCCCTTGCAGTTTACAATCTTCTATTCGTGCTTTTAATAAAGGATCATCGGGGGAAGCAAACGGGAGTTTATCGATGATCACACAACTGAGCGCTTGTCCACGCACATCAATGCCTTCCCAAAAGGCGCCCGTCGCCACCAGCAACGCATTGCCCAACGACAAATACTCTGCCAATAAGCGCTGCTTGGGCATCTCTCCTTGCATGAGGACGGGCAATGACAGCTGCTCACGAAACAAGGCTGACAGCTCTCGTACCATTTGATGTGACGTACACAGGAAAAAGCAACGCCCTTGGTTACGTTCAATCACCGGTCCCAATAATGCGGCAAGTTTGTTGGCACGACGAAAACTATTGGTTTCCGGTACATGACGAGGCACGCAAAGCCTCGCTTGATTGGGGTAGTCAAAGGGGCTTTCCAATGTCATTTGTTGCTTAGCGTCAATCCCGAGACGGTGATTAAAATGCGCGAAGTCGCCCTCAACGGCCAAGGTAGCGGAGGTAAAAATCCAAGCGCCGCCCTGTTCGGCCATTTGCTCACGAAAACGATCCGCCACCGATAAGGGGGTAATATTGAGGCTAAAGTGGTGACGAGTACATTCGTACCAATAAGAGTACCCGGTGATTGAGGTATCTTTTAAGCGTGCAAGCCGCGCTTTAAATAAGGTGATGCGATCAAATGCAGCGTCAAGCAATTGACTGCGGCCGAGTGATAATTTCACCACGTCATGCGCAAGATCGAGCGCATCTGATAACCGTACCAGTTCTTTCTCTACGCTGGGCGACGTCTGTAATTCGCGCCAGTTACCTCGGTATCCAGGCTCGCCCATCACCAAGCGCATATCCATCGCAGCTTGCGAGAGGCGATCAGCAACTTTTTCCAGTTGACGCGTGTCTCGTAACTCAGTGCGATAGGCGATATGAATGTCTTTGGCAACATCTTGCAGCTGCCGGCTAGATAGAGATTGGCCAAAATACTGACTGGCAATGTCCGGAAGCTGATGCGCCTCATCAAACACCATCACGTCTGCTTCTGGGATGAGCTCGCCAAACCCCGTTTCTTTGATGGCAACATCCGCTAAAAATAGGTGATGGTTGACCACCACCACGTCGGCATCCATCGCACGACGCCGCGCTTTGACCACATAACAGTCTTCATAACTTGGACAGTCTTTACCAAGGCAATTGTCATTGGTGGACGTCACCACAGGAATCAGTGGGCTGTCTTCAGCCAGTGCGTCACATTCACTCAGATCACCCGACTCGGTATAGGACGACCACTCGCGAATTTTGACCAGCTGACTCAATTGCCCAGGCTCGCTGTCGGGGCGGTGGCACTCACTAATTTGTCGCTCGAGTCGCTCTGGGCACAGGTAATTGACTCGGCCTTTCAATAAGGCGGTGGTTCCTGTATAGCCCAAGGCTGACTTCATCAGCGGTAAGTCTCGATGGTAGAGCTGCTCTTGCAGATTTTTCGAGCCCGTGCTGATGATGGCCTTTTTACCACTTAATAAAACAGGCGCCAGATAGGCATAGGTTTTCCCGGTTCCTGTGCCCGCTTCCACCACGAGCTGGCCTTGGTCACGAATTGCCGCATCAACAGCAATCGCCATATCTGTTTGCGGCTGGCGAGGCACAAAACCATCAATCGCTTTGGCCAGCGCACCGGTGTCTGAGAAAACCTTACGGATCATTGTATAAATACACAGGGGGAAAGCCGCCATTATGCCAAACCCCTCTTCGGGATGAAACCACTCCCCTGAGAAACCGATGGCGCATCGTAAAATCACTTTGACCTTGCGACTGAGACAGGGTACAACCGAGGGTTTAGTCATCAGCAGTACACGACCAACATGGAACGAAAAACACTTCTCACGGACTGTCCTGACGCCCAAGGGCTCATCGCGACCATCACCAACATTTGCTATAAACATCAGCTCAACATTATTCACAACCGAGAGTATGTCGATAATGTCACTGGGCAGTTTTATATGCGCACTGAGCTGGAGGGGATTTTTAACGATCACACCCTGCTTCTCGATCTTGACCATGCGCTACCACCTGGCAGCCAGCGCCAGCTGATTAGCTCGCGCCGCAAACGCGTCGTCATCATGGTCACCAAAGAATCCCACTGCCTCGGCGACATTTTAATGAAAGCCTATGATGGCTCGCTCGAGATTGATATTGCAGCGGTAGTCGGTAACTACGACAAACTACAACATCTGACTGAGCGCTTTGATATCCCTTTTCATTATGTCAGCCATGAGGGCCTAAGCCGAGAAGAGCACGAGCAAGCCATGCTCAAAGCGATTCAACCCCATCAGCCTGACTACATCATTCTCGCGAAATACATGCGGGTTCTGACGCCTGACTTTGTTGCCCAATATCCGCATCGCATCATCAATATTCATCACAGCTTTTTGCCCGCATTTATCGGTGCCCGTCCATACCATCAAGCGTTTGAGCGTGGGGTCAAAATCATTGGTGCCACCGCCCACTTTGTCACCAATGACTTGGACGAAGGGCCGATTATTGGCCAAGACGTGATTCATGTTGATCACAGCTTTAGCGCGCAAGATATGGCCAAAGCGGGCCGCGACGTGGAAAAAAGTGTGCTAAGTCAAGCAATTGAATGTGTTGTCGAAGACCGGGTATTTGTTCATGGCAATAAAACCGTGATCTTGTAAAACGACAACATTGGTTGAGCCAGTGCTCAAGCACTGGCTTCGCTGGCAATAATTTGCGCGAGTGAATAAGGATGAAACTTCACGCAAACACCATTTTGCTTAAACGCGATGGTTGGATTGGCCAACCGCTCTCCCGCAACCTGTGGCTCACTGTGTTTAACCGTTATCTCGCTCAGCTTAGCGGCGCGCACGAGTAAGCCTGGAAACTGCGCGTGTAACGCGTCTTCAAGCCCTGATAGGGTGGCATGGCGGCAAGGGACCACAAACTCCATATGTTCCCAGCTTTGAAAAGGATAGGTTTTGTGGTGAGGAAACGGCAATTCCACTAAATCAGTTTGCCAGGCACCAAAGTGTAATGGGGTATTAAGCTGATAAATATGGATCGGCCGCTGGTTGACCATCGCCTGTGATATTAATTGCCCCTGTTCGCTTAGATGACCGGCAAGCGATTGTGTTAACACGCTATTATTGGTACGGATCGCAACGTGATCAAGCGTTAACTGGGTACAATCAATCGCCAGCGTTTCCAGCAACTGATTGATTTTATCTGTAAAAGTTGCTTGATCTCGCATCAGGGATACCCAATTGCTGGCATCATGCATAGTGACCTCTCAAGGTTTTAAAGTGCTCGTTGTCTTCCAGTCGCGAAAGATATCAAGGATGGCGTTGAATAACTATTGCCAATGCCTGCTGTTTTATGGGTATCATTAGGGCTAATCCGCGTCGATTGACGTCATGGTTCGCCACAATACAGCATCCCGCCAACACTGTGTTTGCACGCTTGGTTACGTGGCAGTGCAGTGTTGGCGGATTCTTGTATTAATAAGCTGGAAGCCCACATAACGGGTCGTTCATAATCAGCCCGGCTAGTAGTAAAGGTAAGCAAGTGAATATTCAAAGTCTTCTTAACGAAAAAGTGTCTGCCGCAATGGTTGCGGCGGGTGCGCCTGAGGGCACACCAGCGGCAGTGCGTCAGTCTGCGAAGCCACAATTTGGTGACTATCAAGCGAATGGAGTCATGGGAGCAGCCAAAAAGCTCGGCACGAATCCCCGTGAGTTTGCTCAACACGTTTTGGATGCGCTCGATCTCGGTGATATGGCGAGCAAAACAGAAATTGCTGGCCCAGGCTTTATCAATATCTTCCTTAACGATCAGTGGTTAGCCAAACAGGCAGATGCCGCCCTGTCGGACGCACGTTTAGGTGTCGATAAACAAGACACACAAAACATTGTGGTGGACTATTCAGCCCCTAACGTGGCAAAAGAAATGCACGTTGGCCACCTTCGCTCCACTATCATTGGTGACGCCGTTGTACGCACCCTAGAATTTTTAGGCCACAACGTGACCCGTGCTAATCATCTCGGTGATTGGGGGACACAGTTCGGTATGCTCATTGCCAACCTCGAGTTACATGAGTCACGCGGTGACGATGTCTCCATGGAACTGGGTGATATCGAAAACTTCTATCGTGAATCCAAAGCCCGCTACGACGAAGATGAAGCTTTCGCCGCCACAGCGCGCGACTACGTGGTTCGCCTGCAACGCGGTGACGCCTACTGCAAAGAAAAGTGGGAAAAGCTTGTCAAAGTGACGTTGGAGCAAAACCAACGTAACTATGATCGCCTGAATGTCTCATTGAGCAATAAAGATGTGATGGGCGAAAGTCTGTATAACGATATGCTGCCCGGTATTGTTGAAGACTTAAAAGCCAAAGGGATTGCCGTAGAAGATGATGGCGCACAAGTTGTCTTCCTTGACGAGTACAAAAACAAAGACGGCGAGCCAATGGGTGTGATCATCCAAAAACGTGATGGTGGCTATTTGTACACCACCACTGATATTGCTTGTGCCAAATATCGTTACGAGCAATTCAACGCTGACCGTGTGCTCTACTTTATTGACTCACGTCAGCACCAGCATCTCATGCAAGCTTGGACCATTGTGCGCAAAGCGGGCTATGTGCCGGATTCGGTCAGTCTTGAGCATCACGCGTTTGGCATGATGCTCGGCAAAGACGGTAAACCTTTCAAAACCCGCTCTGGGGGCACAGTCCGCCTCGCTGACTTACTCGATGAAGCAGAAACACGTGCCAAGGCACTGATCGCAGAGAAAAATCCAGATATGGATGCTGATACGCAGCGAGATATCTCAACCACGGTCGCGATGGCAGCCGTCAAGTATGCCGATCTGTCAAAGCATCGTACCACGGATTATATCTTCGACTGGGATCATATGCTGGCCTTCGAGGGCAACACCGCCCCCTATATGCAGTATGCCTATACCCGTGTGGCGTCAGTCTTTGCCAAGTCTGGGGTTGACCGTGATGCACTCGACGGTGAAATGCTCATTGAGCATGAGAAAGAAAAAGCGCTGGTCGCCAAACTGCTTCAGTTTGAAGAAGCGGTTAAATCAGTCGCGCGAGAAGGTCAGCCTCACTTAATGTGTAGCTACCTATTTGAATTGGCTGGTCTATTCTCAAGCTTCTACGAAGCATGCCCTATCCTGCTTTCTGAAGGGAATACGCGCCAAAGCCGCCTAAGAATGGCTGCATTGACGGCCAAAACCATCAAGCAAGGCCTAGATCTGTTGGGTATCAACACGCTTGAGCGCATGTAACAAGGTTAGATGATCCTTGTTGTGCGGATAAGCACAGAAGAAGGGCGCCCACTGGTTGCAAGTGGGCGCCTTTTTTATCCCTGACCAAAATGCTGATCCGTTTCGCTAAGCCACAACCGTTCCTCGGGAGTCGATAACCGTCCCATCACCGCATTGCGATGAGGAAATCGACCAAAGGTAGTAATAATGTCGTAGTGCTGGCGTGCGTAATCAAAGCATTGCTCGTACCAAGCTTTTGCCTCCCCACTCACTCGCTGACGCAGTTGATCAAACCGAAACAGTGCTTCTTCTTGGTCTGCTTCTTCTTCAGCATGCTCTAAGGGAAGATAGAAAAACACCCGTTGAAGCGGGGTTAAGACTTGGTCGTCACCTTTCGCAAGCCCTGCCTTACAGAGAGCCAATGCCAAGGCATCATACCGATATGCTGCCGCCAACCCGCGATATAAGTTTCGGGGGAATTGATCGAGCAGAATAATCAATGCCAAACGCCCCTCTGCGGTCTGGGCCCAGTCATTTAATGCGCCCGCGCCGGCCGCACTGACCCAAGATTGGAATCGCTCGCGAATCGCCTCATCAACGTCTGGACTACCGCCAAACCATCGTGCCTGCGAGGCGGACGAAGGAACCCACTCACTACGCTCGTCGCCAAACCAAAAAGCTAGGACGTCTTGATAATGCATGCCACCTCCTCTCGCGTTCGTCGACACATTTGGCTTCAACATTGTGTTAAGCGTACTTGCTTTTTGTTTCTTATGAGGCGAATCCTCCTATTCGGTGAGGAGTTTGTGACCCAAAAGCAAGTTGTGATGTAAGCTATGCGCTCGCATTGCAATAAGGAGCCTGTATGTCCTTCGTTCTCCACTCACGATTAGCCGCCGATAGCGCTTATGTCGGTGATTTCTCACTTTGTCAGTTGCGCCTTGCGCATGCCGATATTGGTCCATGGCTCTTGCTGATCCCACGTAAGCAGGACATCGAAGAAATTCACCACCTTGACGATACTGAGCAGCACTCGCTGTGGCAAGAGTCGGCCATAGTGGCGCGCTGTCTTGAGCGTCTATTCTCCCCTGACAAGCTCAATATCGCCGCAATTGGCAACCTAGTTCCCCAGCTCCATCTCCACCATGTTGCTCGGTTTAAAACGGATCCGGTATGGCCAAATCCGATTTGGGGCCACCTACAAGTGGAGCATCGTCCTCTCGAACAAGCACAGCCCCTCATCCGACAGCTGAGGGAGACACTCGCCGCCAGTGGGTTAGTCGTCAATGGGTAAGTGCACTTCGTTATTTTCGTCAAAATCAGAAAAAAGGAAATAAAAGCAATAATTATCAATAGCTTAACCTTAATCCTGTCAAGATGCGATTGGCGGTTTAGTCATAACGACTCAAGCGCAAATTACGGTATATTGATGCTGCTGGTTAAGACAATACACGCCTGACCAGCCCGTTTTTTACCAGGGCGGGCTCCCCGCCCTCGGCAGCAAGCGAAGGTGTCGTTGACACCCGTGGCATGGCTCCCCGGCTATGCCACGTTTTCTTTTACGCGCATTTCCCCCTGGGTTTCAGGTCAACAGCCCAACCTAATCACGTATATCTGCCACGGTTATATCGGTCGTCGTGCGTCGATACTGCGAAGGACTGACACCAAAGTAGCTTTTAAACCGTTGACTAAAGTAAGCCGGATCGCGATATCCGCACGCCTCAGCCACATCCGCAACCGAATACCCGTGCTGCAAGCGCGCAGCGGCATCACTCAGTCTTTTCTGCGTCACATAAGCGGTCACTGTCACACCAAAATACTGTCGACACTTACGTTGCAAATTACGCTCAGACATCGCTAACGCGCTTGCTACCTGAGCCATTGAAAAGTCAGGATCTTGGTACTTGGCCGCGATAACTTTCTCAAACTCGGCTGTCCATCGCTGATTGGCTTGGTCTGAAGCCAGCGCCAGTGATGAGGGCGATTCAAATCCGATAGGATATGTGACATCCGAGATTTCATCCAGCGGCCCGGAGATGGGCACGCTCGATGTCTCTATGTGCACCGCCGACAAGTGACGTTGTCTCAAGGCTAAGATGACAGCCGCAAGAACCAGGCTCACAAAGCAGGCCAGTACCATGCCATTGATAATGTGAGGCAACAGAGGAAGAGAGACAGAGATATCTAACACAGTATGGGAAGCACCATCACGCGGGATAGCAATACGTAATTGATAGTGCCCCCCCACCATATTGGCCAAAGAAATCGTATCACTGCCGGTCTGCTGCCAAGCGGCCAGTTTGTCAGCCATTGGCTGGCCAGCGTGCTGATAAGGCACGAGCTGGTAATGCACGCGTGTCACTTGTCGTTCTGGTGGCCAACTCCCCCACGCTAGATAGGCGGGGCTTTGCTCTAGTAATGTCACCGCTGTTTGCTGTCGAGGGCCAATACGCCAACGCTTGCGTTGCTGCCAAACCGCACCAATCACAACACTTGGCGGTTTACGCAGAGAAAACGCCAATTGGTCAGTATCTATCTGGTAGGTATAATCCCCTGCCAACAGAGTGAGTTGATGGGGTTGGGTCGCGTAGCAGGCCACTTTTTCTGCATCAGATGGGAGGCGAAATGTGCGCACGAACCCTCGTGGGGCAATGTGTACCAATGCTTGGTTACTGTACGCCCATACGCCGTCGCGGTTACCAGTGACACAGTGGAATCGCTCATCGGGTAGCGATAAATAAACCAATGACGCGGCGTCTGGGGCGCTAGGATCGTATTGATACACACCGCGCGCACTGGTGAGCCATAAACGACCTCGTTCATCGGTATACATATCCTGCACAGGCAGTCGGTCTTTCGCCAAGGGGACCGGCTTAAAATGACCGTCTCGATAACGGGTTAAGCCATTCTGGTCACGGATCCATACACTGCCGCGACCATCATCGTAAAAGCCTAACACCTCACCCGCGTGATGGGTCTGCCATCGCGTGCCATAACTGACCAACGTCTGTGTGTCCGGCCAGTAGCGCATCACCTGATCGTCAACCGATAACCAGATGGTGCCCTCGGCATCAGTATACAAATGCTCAGCGGGCAAGGTTGCCAACCGGTCGGGTATGACGATGCTTGCCCCTGTTGTCGTATTGATCCCTTTTGTACCTGACGGTGTTGACCACCAAAGGCGCTGACCGTCTCGGGTGGCACTGAGGTATTCACCGCTTGGTGCATCCGAGGTCCATGGTACAGTGCGATACCCACTTAAATCGCGCCAACTGCCTCTCTCTAGCCCCCAAGGGTTACTCTGCGCCATAAAACCATGGGTAAGCACGCTGGGAAACGCACGGTGTTGATGAGTGATCCAACGCTGGCCCGGCGCACGATAACGTGTAGCCTGATCGGTTGAAAACCAGATCCCCCCTTCAAAATCTGCCCATAAAAAAGTGATGCTTTGGCCTGCTATACCCTGAGAGCCTGGCTGCCAAACAGGCGTCGCGACACCGTCTAGGGAAAGTCGAAATAACCCGTTATGATTGGCGGCCCACAACCCGCCCGAGCCGACCGTCATTCTTTGGTAGCCTCCACGCGTATTCAACACGTGTTGTGCTTTTACTTGATCGCCCGATAATGCCAGTAGATAAACACGCTTTTCGGTACTGATCCATGCTCTGTCTTGTTTCGCCGTGATCGCTGTAATCGGCGTAGAAAAGCGTGTCAGTTGACGCACACCCGCGTCACTGAGTTGGTATAAGCTTGTCCCGACCGCAAACAATCGATGACCCGCAGTAAACCAAACACTATCAGCACGCCACGGACCCGTTCGCCACACGTGAAATGCCTTATCTTCCCGTTGATAGACGCTTATCTGGCCGCTTTGAATGTGCCATAGTGTATTATTGATCGTCGCCAGTCGTGGCGATTGGGGGGGATGAGGCGCATGATCAGCGCGTGTCTGTGCAACGGCATCGGGCAACGGGAAAGCGGTAAGCGTATTGGTACTTGGCTGGAAACGATAAACATGTTGCCTTCCTGCCATCCAAAGCGCCTGATGAGCATAAGCAATGGTCAGGATCTTTTCATCAGGCAAGGTCAGGGCGTCGTTGAGTGGATGGCGCTGATGACCGTCAAAAAAATGAATGCGTCCTTGGTTATCCAACAGCCACATACCACCAGATGACTGCACCGCCACATCGCGAACATCACCGAGGCCATTAAGACCGCCGTATGATTGAAACGATGTGAGCAAGGGATCATGCGCCTGCAAAGGTAGGCAAGGAAAGATGAGAGCCAGCCATAACAAACAGAGACATCGGCGTTTCATGTACGAGAAGAGAGACAGGTTGCAGGATTCAGTAGCGTAGTGTCCTGCGACCTGCCCCTAAATAAAACCCTGCAACCCTAAATGTGAGCTAGGCCTCACATAATTGATACCCATTACCCATTTAATCGCTGCGCCAACGCCTGATGTGCACGTTTAGCTTGACGCTGGAACCCATTACGCTCGCCATTAGGAACGGGGTGCGCCTCAGGCAGCGGTACCTTCATCGCGTTGACCGGGTGACCGTATTTGAGCAATTCAAAATGAAGATGAGGCCCCGTTGAGCGACCGGTATTACCACTTAATCCGATTCGTTGTCCCATCGACACATTATCGCCCGGCTTCACTAAAATCCGATGCAAATGTAAATATCGCGTTGAATACTCACGCCCGTGTTTAATCACCACGTAATTACCCGCTAGCGGGTGTTTACGCGCTTTAACGACAACACCATCACCGGCGGCCAATACTGAGGTACCCACTGGCGTCGCGAAGTCAGTGCCATTGTGCGGTGAAATACGCCCGGTAATCGGGTGCTTACGATGTGGGTTAAACGATGAGCTAATACGATAGCGCTTGGCAGTGGGATAACGACGGAGCGCACGATCAAGGCTTTGCCCCTTCTGATCATAAAAGCGTCCATCATGATGACGATAGACAAAAATGTCTCGACTGCCCGATTTGTAGAGCATGGCCGTGACCTTACCCGATGACACGGGTTTATTGTCGATGAACTCTCTGTTTACTTGTACCGCAAACTGATCGCCGCGACGAGATTGACGTCCAAAGTCAAAACGCCACTGTAGCGCCGAGACCAGATTTTGAATCTGATTAGGTGTGAGCCCAGCTTGGCGCGCCTGCTGATAAAAGCTACTGTTCACCCGTCCAATCAAGGTCACACTCTCAAACTCGCCTTTGGTTTCCAAGCGCTGATAGTCAACGGTACCTTGTTCGAACTGGTAATAGTCTCGGTATTTAATCGATTGATAAACGGTGAACGTCAGCAGTCGACCTTCCTCGTCAACTTGCCATTCCATTTTTTGTCCGCGGCGAATATCGCCAGCTTTATCGTTCACATCCAGCATTTGGTAGAGCTGACCGATAGCGAGACCATACTGTGAGAAGATCTCACCGAGTGTATCCCCTGCCGCGACGGTGTGGTGATGGACACGCGGCGCCTCAGATGTGATGTCTTGCTCGAGCGCATCTTCAGGCACACTCAAGGCAGGATCATTTGCATCCATACCTTGCTCAATCGGTTCACTGTGATCCACTGTCGCCGGCGCTTGGTGTTGGTTGACCGCCGGCAACGGTTGCCGTTCTTTGGGAGAAAAAGGATGGGGCTGCCACATGAGGGCAGCGCCAACCAAAAGAGATAATGAAGCTAGGGCCAGCTTGTGCTGGCGAGGAAGTCTGGCTGTCACAGCGAGCCAGTTAGTCAGTAGTTTCATGCTTTAAACAACGTGTGAAACGATTTCCTAAATCTTTTAAAAACACCTGATAGCTATCAGGCGCTACCGGAATTGATGTCGCCAATGGATCTAAGGCAAGTACATTGACGTCATTATGTCGTGTCACAGCATCAATCAGTGCGGGATTAAACTGCGGCTCAGTGAAGATACAGGTCGCATCATGATTAAGCAAACCTCGGCGAATCGTCACTAGGGTTTTCGCCCCAGGCTTTTGACTTGGATCAACCGTAAAATGTCCTGTTTTTTCGAGGCCAAAAGCATCCTCAAAGTAACCATAGGCATCATGGAAGACAAAATACCCTGACTGAATACGGGTGGCGAGGTCTTGCTGAATATCGGCAACGGTTTGATCGAGCTTATCATTGAAACGAGTCAGGTTGGCTTGGTATTGCTCTGCTTTACCGGGAGCAGCTTCAATCAATGCCTCTGTAATAGCTTGTGCCGCCACTCGAGTCGTTTTGGGTCCCAGCCAAAGGTGCGGGTCAATATTGTGCTCGCCATGATCGTGTCCATGATGATGATGGTGCCCGCCATCAAAATGGCGCAACGGCATATTCTCGACCTGTGTCAAAGTCAATACAGAAGGTTTATCCGCCAACAATTTAGAAAGAAAAAGCTCTAGCTCGGGTCCCACCCAAATCGTCACATCCGCTTGATTTAAACCGCGTATGTCCGATGGCTTTAGCGCATAGCTATGCGGTGACGCCCCCGGCGGCAACAACACATCGACGGTATCGTCTTGTGTCACAAGTCCTGCCGCGATCAGCTGTAAAGGCTTAATCGATGTCATTACCGACGTGGCTTGCGCGGGCAATGCCAGTAGTAGTGCAATAAATACCCCAATAATACGCGCCATCATCTTTCCTCTCATTCTTATGTTTTCTCACTGGCTATAAATGTTATAATATAACAATTCCAATTCACAATGCTTTTTTCACTATGACTGACTCGCTAGTCTCGCTCAATGCGGTGACGGTGACCTTCAATGGCCGCCATGTGCTGGATAAGGTTTCGATGCAACTAAAGCGCGGGCAAATTACCACGCTAATTGGCCCCAATGGCGCCGGGAAATCGACGCTTGTCAAAGCACTGATCGGTTTAGTTAAGCCGAGCGCCGGCACAGTACAAATAGCCCGAGACGTAAAAATCGGTTACGTACCTCAGAAGTTGCAGTTAAATCAAACTCTGCCGCTAACGGTTGATCGGTTTATTCGTCTGGGAACACGCTATACCAATGCGCAGATTAGCCAGGCGCTACATACGGTCAATGCCGAATCCTTGCAATATGCGAATATGCATACCCTCTCCGGCGGTGAAACGCAACGCGTCCTACTCGCCCGCGCCATTTTAAAGCATCCTGATGTGTTGGTGTTAGATGAGCCAGTGCAAGGGGTGGATGTCAGCGGTCAATTGGAGATGTATAGCCTGATCAGTCAATTGCGTGATAGCCTTGGGTGCGCGGTACTCATGGTGTCGCATGACTTGCATTTAGTAATGGCTAAAACCGATGAAGTGATTTGTTTGCAGCATCATGTCTGCTGCTCCGGTGAGCCCGATGCCATCTCGCAGCACCCTTCTTATGTGGCGATGTTTGGTCGCCAAACCAGTGAGCAACTCGCGCTATATCACCACCACCATCATCATAAACATGATCTTGCAGGGCAACCTGTAAGCTGCGAACACCAAGAGCATCATCATGATTGAGTTCTTACTTGCCCCTATCATGGGCGGCTTATTGATCGCCGCCATTGCCGGCCCTTTGGGCTCATTTGTGGTCTGGCGACGTATGGCCTACTTTGGCGATACCCTCGCTCACGCCTCACTACTCGGTTTAGCGTTAGGCTTTCTGCTGCAAATCGACTTAAACCTCGCACTCGTGATCACCTGCTTACTCCTGGCGGTTTTATTGGTGGGACTACAGCGCCAACACCTGGTCTCGACTGATACCTTGCTCGGTATATTGGCTCACAGTGCCCTGTCATTGGGGTTAGTGTCAGTAAGCTTTTTGGACAACATGCGCGTCGATCTCATGGCCTATTTGTTTGGCGATTTGTTGGCGGTCTCTTTTGCCGATCTCACTTTACTCGCCATTGGCGCGTGCTTAACACTCGGGGTACTCGCGTATTACTGGGAGCAGTTACTGTCGATGACAGTCAGCGAAGAGCTTGCCAAGGTAGAAGGTATTGCAGTAGAAAAGCTGCGGCTGTTATTGATGCTACTGATTGGTTTGGTCATTGCGTTGGCGATGAAATTTGTCGGGGCATTAATTATTACCTCTATGCTAATCATTCCCGCGGCAACGGCACGGCGCATCGCCTCAACACCAGAGCAAATGGCCTCGTTTGCTAGCCTCATTGGGATGGCTGCGGTGCTGCTAGGTATGGCAGGCTCTTGGTTTTATGATACGCCCGCTGGCCCATCTGTGGTGGTTGCAGCAGCCAGTGTCTTTATGTTGGCGCAGTTATTGCCGAATCGCTCGCACTAAGCCCTAACCACTTATTATGTTTTCTATATCAAAAAGCCGCTCATATGAGCGGCTTTTGTTTATGCGATTACTTTGTCTGGCTTACCAGCTGGTTTTCTCGCGCAATGCTTTACCAATATCAGCAAGACTTTTAACCGTCGTGACACCCGCTGCTTCAAGGGCAGCAAATTTATCGTCTGCGGTTCCTTTACCACCAGAAATAATTGCTCCCGCATGACCCATGCGCTTACCTGGAGGTGCTGTTACCCCGGCAATATATGCCACTACGGGCTTGGTCACATTGGCTTTGATGTAAGCCGCCGCTTCCTCTTCTGCAGTCCCGCCAATCTCACCGATCATCACGATCGCCTCGGTCGCCGGATCCTTTTCGAACATTTCTAAAATGTCGATAAAGTTTGAGCCTGGAATAGGGTCCCCACCAATACCAACACAGGTGGATTGGCCAAAGCCTTCATCAGTGGTTTGCTTAACGGCTTCATACGTCAGTGTGCCCGAGCGCGACACAATGCCCACTTTACCAGATTGATGAATGTGCCCCGGCATAATGCCGATTTTAGACTCATCCGGCGTGATCACACCTGGACAGTTAGGCCCAATCATACGCACGCCTGCTTGGTCCAGCTTCACTTTTACTTCCAGCATATCCAGTGTTGGGATACCTTCCGTAATACATACAATAAGCTCAATACCAGCATCGATCGCTTCTAGGATCGCGTCTTTACAGAAAGGGGCCGGAACATAAATAACTGATGCTGTCGCACCCGTCGCCTCGACCGCATCGGCCACCGTGTTGAACACAGGTAAACCTAGGTGAGTCGTACCGCCCTTACCGGGGGATACACCGCCGACCATTTGTGTTCCATACTCAATAGCTTGCTCTGAGTGGAAAGTACCTTGTCCACCTGTAAAACCTTGGCAGATCACTTTGGTATCTTTATTAATCAGCACTGACATTGTTATTTACCCTCCGCGGCAGCAACGACTTTTTGAGCGGCTTCGGTTAGCGATGTTGCCGCAATGATATTCAAACCACTATCGGCCAGTTTCTTAGCACCTACATCAGCATTATTTCCCTCGAGGCGAACCACCACTGGAACTTTAACGCCAACTTCTTCGACTGCGCCAATAATGCCATCTGCGATCAAGTCGCAGCGCACGATACCGCCGAAGATATTCACCAAGACAGCCTTTACGTTGCTGTCAGACAGAATGATTTTAAACGCTTCTGTTACACGCTCTTTGGTCGCGCCACCGCCAACGTCAAGGAAGTTAGCTGGGCTGCCACCGTGCAAATTAACAATGTCCATGGTGCCCATTGCTAGGCCCGCACCGTTAACCATGCAGCCAATATTGCCATCTAGCGCGACATAATTGAGTTCCCATTGCGCGGCATGCGCTTCACGCTCGTCTTCTTGGCTGGGGTCGTGCATCGCGCGCACTTTGGGTTGGCGGTAGACAGCGTTGCTATCAATGGCCAATTTCGCATCCAAGCAGTGCAAGTTGCCTTGGTCAGTAATAACCAAAGGGTTAACCTCAACCAGTGCAACATCTTTATCCAAAAACAGCTGGCCGATACCCACAAAGATTTTGGTAAATTGCTTGATTTGCTCACCTTCTAGACCCAGTTTAAAGGCCAGTTGGCGACCTTGATAAGGCTGAGGGCCAACAAGGGGATCAATCGATGCTTTGTGGATAAGCTCAGGGGTTTCTTCCGCCACCTTCTCGATTTCGACACCGCCTTCAGTCGATGCCATGAAAACAACGCGGCGTGAACCACGGTCGACAACCGCACCCAGGTAAAGCTCTTTGGCGATATCGGTGCATGACTCCACCAAAATTTTGCTTACCGGCTGACCGTTTTCGTCGGTTTGAAAGGTCACCAGGTTTTTACCAAGCCATTGCTGAGCAAACTGACGGATCTCCTCTTTGGAGTTAGCCAGTTTTACCCCGCCTGCCTTGCCACGCCCACCAGCGTGAACCTGGCATTTAACGACCCATTTGTTTCCGCCAATTTTATCGGCTGCTTCAGCAGCTTCTTGTGGTGTGTCGCAAGCATAGCCCTCTGAAACTGGTAGACCATATTCAGCGAACAGCTGCTTTGACTGATATTCGTGCAGATTCATGATGTTCTATCCGTGTTAGTGTCCATTATTGTGTCTTTTTGCTTTCCAAATGAGGGGACCTCCGTCCCCTCTAAAATGGCTCCCCTCAAAAACAGGGGGTAGCGCCATTAAACGTCCAGAAGCAGACGTGTTGGGTCTTCTAGAAGTTCTTTGATGGTCACCAAGAAGCCTACCGATTCACGACCGTCAATCAGACGGTGATCATAAGAAAGCGCCAGGTACATCATCGGCAAGATTTCGACCTTGCCATCCACCGCCATTGGGCGGTCTTGGATCTTGTGCATGCCAAGAATGGCTGCTTGAGGGGGATTAATGATCGGCGTTGACATCAATGAGCCAAAGACACCGCCATTGGTGAGGGTGAAGTTGCCCCCGGTCAGTTCATCGACGGTGAGCTTGCCATCACGGCCTTTAATCGCCAAATCACGGATACCCTTTTCAATATCCGCAAAGCCCAGCTTGTCGCAATCGCGCAGCACAGGGGTAACCAGACCACGCGGTGTAGATACCGCCATGCTGACATCGAAGTAGTTGTGATAAACGATATCATCACCGTCGATGGATGCGTTGACTTCTGGGTAACGCTTCAAGGCCTCGACGACCGCTTTCACATAGAAAGACATAAAGCCGAGACGAATATCGTGACGCTCTTCAAAACTATCACGGTATTGCTTACGCAAGTCCATGATGGGCTTCATGTTCACTTCATTGAAGGTGGTCAGCATCGCGGTACTGTTTTTCGCTTCTAACAAGCGCTCAGCGACACGTTTACGCAAGCGCGTCATAGGAACACGCTTCTCACCGCGTTCAGCCACAGGTGGCACATCTTGGCTTTGTGCTTTTTGCTCACCCTGCTCTGGCTGGCTCTTAAGGTGTGCTTCAACATCTTCTCGCGTAATGCGTCCACCCACACCTGTGCCTTTCACTGCATCAGGAGAGAGGTCATGCTCAGCAAGCAGACGACGTACCGCAGGACTTAACGCGTCGTTCGTCTCTTCTTCTAGTGAGGCGGTGTGGCGCTTGTCAGGTGAAGACTCTGATTGTGCAGGAACATCTTTGGTTGGCTCACCTGCGACGGCACCTTCTTTGATTTTGGCGATGGCCTGTTTCGCTAATACGGTTGACCCTTCATCTTCAATGATGGACTCCAACACCCCATCAGCAGGGGCAGGCACTTCCAGCACGACCTTATCTGTTTCAATATCAACCAGTACTTCGTCACGGGTTACCGAGTCACCTGGCTGTTTGTGCCATGTGGCAATGGTTGCGTCAGCCACAGATTCGGGTAAATCGGGAACCAGAATTTCGATTGTCATATCGTATTTATCCTTAATGTTCTAGTTCTTACTTTAGGGTCAGAGCGTCTTGAACTAACGCTTTTTGTTGTTTCTGGTGTACAGACATATAACCTACCGCAGGTGATGCGGATGCCGAGCGTCCGGCATAGGTCAATGTGGCATCTTGCGGTAAGGCAGCACGGAAGTTGTGCTGGCTGCTGTACCACGCCCCTTGGTTTTGTGGCTCTTCTTGGCACCAAACAAAGTCTTTCGCATTGCTATAAGGCGCAATCGCGTCTTTAACCGCGTCCAGAGGGAATGGATAAAGTTGCTCAATACGGATAATGGCAACGTCATCAATCTCTTGCTCTCGGCGTGCTTGTAGCAAATCATAATAAACTTTGCCCGAGCACATCACGACGCGTTTCACCTTGCTTGGCTCAAGATCGTCCATTTCACCAATCGCTGGTAGGAAATCACCCTCGGTTAAATCTTCCAAGTTAGACACACACAGTGGGTGACGTAACAGCGATTTCGGTGACATAACGATCAAAGGACGACGCATTGGACGCACCACTTGCCGGCGCAACATGTGATAAACCTGCGCGGGGCTTGATGGCACCACAACCTGCATATTTTGCTCAGCACACAGTTGCAGATAACGCTCTAAACGTGCTGACGAGTGCTCGGGACCCTGCCCTTCATAGCCATGAGGAAGTAGCATAGTCAGGCCACACATGCGGCGCCATTTTTGTTCACCAGAGCTGATGAACTGATCAATCACCACTTGCGCACCATTGCCGAAGTCACCAAATTGTGCTTCCCACACGGTTAAACCGCCTGGCTCAGCGGTGGCGTAACCGTACTCAAACGCCAGTACCGCTTCTTCAGATAACACGGAATCGAAGATCTCGAATGGTCCTTGTTTGTCATGGATATTTGCAAGTGGCAAATACGTGCTGCCATCTTCTTGGTTGTGGAGCACCGCATGACGGTGGAAGAAGGTGCCGCGACCTGAGTCTTGACCCGTAATGCGGATACGTTTGCCATCATCAACCAAAGTGGCATAAGCAAGGGTCTCAGCCATCCCCCAATCAACCATCTTTTCGCCTTCTACCATCGCTTTGCGATCTTTGTAGAGCTTGGCAACACGGCTGTGGAGTTTATGGCTATCCGGCAACTGGCAAATGCGATGACCCAGCTCTTTCAGACGCTTAGCATCGAACTTATTCGCCCACTCTACCGTCCAATCGTGGCCTAGATAGGGCGTCCAGTCGACAGAATGCAACACCATTGGGCGCCACTCTTTCACCACACACTCACCACTATCGAGAAGGTCACGATACTCATTGATCATCTCAGTGGCTTTTTCGAGATTAGCGACCCCTTGTTGATCCAATACATCGGCATACAGCTTACGCGGAGTAGGATGCTTTTTGATCTTTTGGTACATCATCGGCTGAGTCGCGTTGGGCTCATCCGCTTCGTTGTGGCCATGGCGACGGTAACAGACTAAGTCAATCACCACATCACGCTTAAACTCGTTGCGAAAATCGAGCGCCAAGCGCGATACAAAAGCAACCGCCTCGGGATCATCTGCATTGACGTGGAAAATCGGCGCCTGCACCATCTTAGCGATGTCTGTACAGTATTGCGTCGAGCGTGAATCAGCCGGATTCGACGTGGTAAACCCAATTTGGTTATTGACCACGATGCGCACGGTGCCGCCTACTTGGAAGCCTCGCGCTTGCGACATGTTGAAGGTCTCTTGTACCACCCCTTGCCCGGCGATAGAGGCATCACCGTGGATGGTGATAGGGAGGACACTCGAGCCGGTATTATCTTCCAGTCGGTCTTGGCGAGCACGCACTGATCCCATCACCACCGGGTTCACAATCTCAAGGTGTGAGGGGTTGAACGCCAACGCAAGGTGAACATCCCCCCCCGGTGTCGCGAAATCAGACGAGAAGCCTTGGTGATATTTCACATCCCCTGTTCCCCAACTCTCGTCTTGTTTACCCGCGAACTCATCAAAAAGCTCGGACGGTTTCTTACCTAATACGTTTACCAACACATTGAGGCGCCCACGGTGAGCCATTCCGACCACCACTTCTCGTGCGCCTTCGCTACCCGCGTGGCGAATCAGCTCTTTCAGCATCGGGATCAGCGAATCACCGCCTTCAAGAGAGAACCGCTTAGCGCCGGGGAATTTGGCACCAAGATAGCGTTCGAGGCCTTCAGCTGCGGTGAGCTCTTCTAAAAAGGTGAGCTTTTCTTCTTCGCTAAACTGCGGCTGTCCAACCACAGACTCCAGGCGACCTTGGATCCAGCGCTTTTCTTCGGTATCGGTAATGTGCATGTATTCTGCACCGATAGACCCACAATAGGTCTTCTCAAGCGCATCATACAGCTCGCCCAATTGCATATTGTCTTTACCAATCGCAAATGAGCCGACATTAAAGGTTTCGTTGAAATCCTGCTCATTGAGAGAGTGAAAAGCAGGTGACAGATCAGGTACAGGTTTACGTTTCCATAACCCGAGAGGGTCTAGGCTGGCCTGTTGGTGGCCGCGGAAACGAAAAGCATTAATCAGTTGAAGAACTTTGACTTGTTTCGCGTCTACATCTGGATCATTGACTGAAGCACTTGCACGCGATGTATCGGTAGCTAAGCGTCGAAAGTAATCACGAACACGAGAGTGAGGTTGTTCTACCGCGGTATCACTTACCACTGGCAGCTGGTCGAAAACCGCTCTCCATTCTTGATCAACTAACTCCGGGTCACTGAGGTACATTTCGTAGAGGTCTTCTACGTACGTTGCATTGGCGCCAGCCAAATGAGAAGACTCTAACCAAGCCTTCATCACGCCATTTTGCATTGTTATCCCTTAACCACTAGTTATTTATCCAAACACCGGTCTGAGGCCGGGTTACCTGTTATTAAGCCCCGTCCGAGGACGGGGCATTTTTTTCTACGTTATTGGTTCAGCGTTTTAAACGCCGCGCTGAATCAGCATAGACTTGATATGCCCAATTGCCTTGGTTGGGTTCAGTCCCTTTGGACATACACTGACACAGTTCATGATCCCGTGGCAACGGAAGACACTAAAAGCGTCGTCTAGATCAGATAACCGCTCTTCGGTCGCTGTGTCACGGCTATCCGCCAGCCAACGGTAAGCGGCAAGCAAGCCCGCTGGACCAACAAACTTGTCAGGGTTCCACCAAAATGAAGGGCATGCGGTACTGCAACATGCACACATAATGCACTCATACAAGCCATCAAGTTCCGCGCGATCTTCCGGCGCTTGCAAGTTCTCTCGCGACGGTGGCGTTTCATCATTCATCAGGTAGGGTTTGACACGCTCATAGTTCTCATAGAACTGCCCCATATCAATAATAAGATCACGCACCACCGGTAGACCGGGTAGCGGACGAATCACGATTTCGGACTTGTCCATCAGTGAGGACAGCGGCGTGATGCATGCCAGGCCATTTTTACCGTTCATATTGACGCCGTCAGAACCACAGACACCTTCACGGCACGAGCGACGGAAAGCCAAAGTAGGATCTTGCTCTTTAAGCTGAATGAGCGCATCCAGCAGCATCATGTCAGACCCTTCAGGCACATCCAGCGTGTAGTCTTTCATGTATGGCGCATTATCTACATCTGGGTTGTAGCGATAGATAGAAAACTTAACATTCATCGTTCTCGACCCCCTTAGTAACTGCGGACTTTCGGTGGGAAAGCCTCACGGTGCACTGGCGCCATATTGACGTCGCGCTTCGACATGGCTTCGGTTTCTGGGTTATAGATGGAGTGGCATAGCCAGTTTTCATCATCGCGGTCTTGATAGTCGAAACGCGCATGTGCGCCACGGCTTTCAGTACGATAATGGGCTGATACCGCCGTTGAGTACGCGGTTTCCATCAAATTCTCCAGCTCCAAACATTCGACACGCTGGGTGTTGAACTCGGTTGACGTATCATCAAGACGCGCCGACTTAAGGCGTTCGCGAATTTCCTTCAGCTCTTTCAGCCCTTTTTCCATCGCCTCACCTTCTCGGAACACAGAGAAGTTTTCTTGCATACAAGCTTGCAAATCTTTGCGGATCTCAACCGGGTCTTCACCCTGCTGGGTGTTATTCCAACGATTAACCCGTGCCAGTGACGCCTCAATGTCTGACTCGCTCGCATCGCGCGCTTCTACTTGCGCGGCGAGTGTCTCGCCAAGGTGCAGGCCGGTCGCTCGGCCAAAGACAACCAAGTCGAGCAATGAGTTGCCGCCCAAGCGGTTGGCACCGTGAACAGACACGCTGGCAATCTCGCCACAGGCAAACAAACCTTGTACTTCAATGTCATTGCCGAGCGGGTCTTGCTTGATTGCTTGGCCAGACACTTGTGTTGGAATGCCCCCCATCATGTAGTGACAGGTTGGGATCACCGGAATCGGTTCTTTGATAGGATCGACGTGCGCAAAGGTACGCGACAAGTCAAGGATACCGGGTAGACGAGACTCGAGCACATCTTTGCCAAGGTGATCGAGCTTCAATTTGAGGTGTGGGCCCCATGGGCCGTCACAGCCACGCCCTTCTCGGATCTCGATCATCATCGAACGCGCCACCACGTCACGCCCTGCCAAATCTTTCACATTGGGGGCGTAACGCTCCATAAAGCGTTCACCATCTTTATTGAGCAGATAACCGCCTTCACCACGACAACCTTCCGTCACCAATACACCCGCTCCAGCAATGCCTGTGGGGTGGAATTGCCACATTTCCATATCTTGCATTGGCACGCCTGCGCGCAGCGCCATACCAACACCGTCACCGGTATTGATATGCGCATTGGTGGTTGATTGATAGATACGACCAGCGCCACCTGTCGCCAACACGGTTGCTTTGGATTTGAAGTAGCAAATCTCCCCAGTTTCCATACACATGGCCGTGGCACCAACGATTACACCGTCTTGGTTTTTAACCAAATCAAGCGCATACCATTCAGAGAAGATCGTGGTCTTGTTTTTAATATTCTGTTGATACAAGGTGTGCAGCAGTGCGTGCCCGGTCCGGTCAGCAGCCGCTGCCGTTCTCGCTGCTTGCTCGCCACCAAACTCTTTGGACTGGCCACCAAACGGGCGTTGATAGATGGATCCGTTTTCGAAGCGAGAAAATGGCAGCCCCATTTTTTCAAGCTCAATCACAGATTGAGGGCCTGTCTTACACATGTACTCAATGGCATCTTGGTCGCCAATATAATCCGACCCTTTCACCGTGTCATACATGTGCCATTGCCAGTTGTCCTTGTGCGAGTTACCCAGTGCTACCGTAATCCCACCCTGCGCGGACACAGTGTGCGACCGAGTTGGAAACACTTTAGATAACAGTGCACAAGTTAGGCCCTGCTCTGATATTTGCAGTGCGGCGCGCATACCTGCGCCACCTGCGCCAATGACAATTGCGTCAAATTCGCGAACTGGAATACTCACTTACACACCCCACAATACAAAGAAACCGGCGAAAACATAGATCAGTAGCATGGCCACAACGCCCAGTTGCAACATGCCACGCAGCAAGGCTGGCTTGATATAATCAGTCAATACTTGCCACATTCCGATCCAGCCGTGAATCAGCACGGAGACCAGGGCTAACATGGTAAAGACTTTGGTACTGGTCTGGCCGAAAAACGCTGTCCATGAGGCATACGTAATCTCAGGACCAAAAACGGCAAAACCGACCATATAAAGTGTGTAAAGTGTGATGAGAATCGCAGTGGCGCGAATCAGCACATAGTCGTGCACACCATTGCGCCCGACCGATGAGATGTTTTTAGTTACCATACTAAAACCCCCGCCAACACAGACAACACGCCAGTGATAACAAATGCAACCTGCGCACTTTGCGCGCCAGACTCCAGCTCTTCAAAATAACCCATGTCTTGGATCAAATGACGGATCCCGCCAACAATGTGATACGCCAGCGCCGTCAAAATGCCCCAAAGGATCAGTTTGACGAAAAAGCTATCGACAATGGCAGCAGCGGATTGAAATCCATCAGGAGAAGAGAGAGACAGGCTAAGCAGCCATAGGAGGATGGCGATCGAGACAAAGGTGATGACACCTGCCACTCGATGCAATATAGACGCAATCGCTGTTATCGGGAAACGAATCGTCTGGAGGTCGAGGTTTACGGGTCTTGACTTTCTTTCTTTCACGATATTGCCCACTCAGCTCCATTGAGCATTTATAGTTATTACACTCTCTGAACCTCAGTACTCAAAGCGTAAGACCTGCAACATCTGCGTAACGCGCTTCATGTACCTTATTGCTTATAACTGCAATTCTTGGCGAATGGATCACGTCAGTTAGGAAAGGTGTTTGAGCCCCTAAACGCTCTAGGATACTGATTTGCCCAGAGACCTCGAAAAAGTATACGTGGCGTAACAGACAATTACAAACGCACAAAATTGACCGGAATCTCACAACAGATATTTAACTCGCATTGCAAATAAGTTATTAACTGACGCACACATCGATAGGTTAAAAATTGACATCATTAGGGTCGATCGGTACAACGGTCGAGTCCGTATCCTGGATGGGATTATAAAATAACAAAGGAGATTGTTATGGCAGAGAAGAAAGCTACCCTACATATCGAAGGGAAAGCACCAATCGAACTGCCGATTATCGAGGGCACCGTCGGTCCAGAAGTCATTGATGTGCGCCAGCTGGTAAACGAAGGCTATTTCACCTTTGATCCTGGCTTTGTCGCAACGGGTTCGTGCAATTCGCAAATCACCTACATCGATGGCGCAGCCGGCGTATTGCTGCACCGCGGTTACCCGATAGATCAACTTGCCAATAACGCTGATTATTTAGAAGTCTGTTATATCCTGCTCTACGGTGAAGTCCCTACCCAAAAGCAATACGATGAGTTTCGCTCAATGATCGTGCGCCACACCATGGTGCATGAACAGATTGCAAGCTTCTTCCACGGCTTCCGCCGTGACGCTCACCCAATGGCCGTAATGGTCGGGGTTGTAGGTGCACTGGCCGCGTTCTATCACGACTCTCTCGACATCAACAACGATCAACACCGTGAAATCACGGCGTTCCGTTTACTGTCGAAAATGCCAACATTGGCTGCAATGTGTTACAAGTACTCGATCGGGCAGCCATTTATTTATCCACGTAACGACCTCGACTACGCGGAGAACTTCCTACATATGATGTTCGCCACGCCATGCGAAGAGTATGAGGTCAACCCTGTGGTTGCGCGTGCAATGGATAAAATATTCACGCTGCACGCCGATCACGAACAAAACGCATCCACATCAACAGTACGCCTTGCGGGCTCGTCAGGTGCGAACCCATTTGCCTGTATTGCGGCAGGGATTGCCTCGTTATGGGGACCCGCCCACGGCGGTGCGAATGAAGCGTGCTTGCGTATGTTTGAGCAAATCGGGCATGTTGATAACATTCCTGAATATATTGCTCGCGCGAAAGACAAAGATGATCCATTCCGCCTGATGGGCTTTGGTCACCGCGTCTACAAGAACTACGATCCTCGCGCAACCGTGATGCGTGAAGCCTGTCACGAAGTGCTCAATGAGTTACAAATACAGGATCCACTGCTTGATGTAGCGATGGAGCTAGAACGCATCGCATTGTCAGATGATTACTTTATCGATAAGAAACTTTATCCGAACGTTGATTTCTATTCAGGCATTATCCTGAAAGCGATCGGGATTCCCACGTCGATGTTTACAGTGATCTTCGCGATGTCTCGTACCATTGGTTGGATTGCTCACTGGAATGAAATGCATACCGACCCACACAAGCGTATTGGGCGCCCGCGTCAGCTTTACACAGGCTATACGCAACGCGAGTTTACGCCGATGGACAAGCGCAGTTAAGCCGCGAATGTCATATAACAAAGCCGCCAATAGGCGGCTTTTTCTTTATCATCAGCAGTTTATCACATTGCTGCGTCTACCTTTTATCGCACTTAGCCTCAACGCCTAGGCGTTACGCTGGATTGTCGATATCAATAAAGTGCACATTCAAACCATGCTGCTGGGAAAGCCACTCCCCTAGCGCTTTCACGCCATAACGCTCGGTCGCGTGATGCCCTGCCGCGATATAATGCACACCCTGCTCACGCGCCGAAAAGGTTGTGCGCTCAGAAATCTCACCCGACAGATACGCATCCATCCCTTGTGAAGCGGCCAAGTCGATAAAATCTTGCGCGCCACCAGTACACAGCCCAACGGTTTCAATCCGCGTTTGTTGGCCACCGTCAATCACAAGGGGTGTCCGGTTAAGCACCGTGGCCACTTGTTGCTCAAACTGTGCCAACGTCATGGGCGTTGAAAGCTTTCCATAAACAGGAATCGAGACAGGGTTGTCAGGCTCCAGTCCCCCAAGCAGCTCAATGCCTAAACGTTTGGCAAGTTGCGCGTTGTTACCCAGCGTCGGGTGAATATCCAAAGGCAAGTGATAACCGTATAGATTGATGCCATGTTCAATCAACATCTTGATACGTTGGTACTTCATGCCGCGAATTTGCTGTGGTTCGCCGCGCCAGAAGTAACCATGGTGCACCAAGATGGCATCCGCATTCTGCTCAATCGCTGCATCAATAAGATCTTGGCAAGCCGTCACCCCTGTGACGACGGTTTGAACCTCATCACGCCCTTGCACTTGCAGTCCGTTCGGGCTGTAGTCTTTGATGCTATCCGGTTTTAGTTCGGCGTTGAGCAATGCTTCCAGTTCAAAATTATTCATAGCATTCACATCCACTTGCGAGACAATGGCAACAGTGTAACCTGACAAGCAAAAATAAAAAAAGCGGCGAGCACGAATGGCTCACCGCTTATCTAATCGCAACCTATCTGTTCGGCTGCATCTATACGTATTTATGGCTTATACGATAGGCTAAGCCTTGATGAGGTAAAGGTGGGTTAGAAAAAACCACCGACCTTTTCCGACTCAGCTAACCAGACTGGCTTGGTGCTGTCTTTAAGCCAGACTTGATGTAAATGGCTATATAAACGCGATGCCATGGGCGGCACAATCAGTGTTGGCAGGCAAGTGATGCCCGCGATCACAACCGCGCAGCGGCGCAACACAACACGGGTTTTATCGAACGGTGTATACATAATCAACCTCACTCATCTGACCAGTTTGCAAGTATGGGCGTAGTGTACCACCTGTTTTGTTTTTTTACTACATAAATGGTTATTTTTCACCCAAAAATTACCAGATTCAGCTTTAACAGTCTTTTAACAAGGTAATAAAATTACATTATGAGTGATGCCTATCCGCTATTTAGCAACCAAGCTCAAATCAATGCCGACTTTAGCTGGTTACAAAATCAGTTCTCACTTCTCAGCGACAAGCACTTCCCGGTTGTGCCTCATCATCTTTGGCAACACAAATTACTGCCATCTCCCTCGCCCTATAAGGGACCAAAGCGTATCGGCTTTTACTATCAGTGGCTGCTCACTCAGCTCATTGATTGTCACCCGCATTTGGGGTTAGAAGCTGAGGAAATACAAATTAATGAGGGCGGCAAGACGCGAGGTGCCATCGACTTTTTAGTCAGATATCAGGGGCAACTAGAGCACTGGGAGGTAGCGGTAAAATTCTACCTCGCCCATGACAACCGTTGGTTAGGCCCCAATGCCAAGGATGCGTTGGATATCAAAGTGGCGCGAATGCTTGACCACCAATTGGCGCTGTCCAGCCACCCAAGCTTCTGTCAGCAATACCCACACTGGCAACCGAGTGAGAAGCGTTTGATGGTGCAAGGAAGGTTGTACCGCCATTATCATCATGGCGAGCAGCCCCTACCAGAGTGGCCCCCCGTCAATCATGACAGCATTGGGGGATGGTGGTGTTGGCCAGATGAATTACCAACAGACAGGGAATTTGCCGTATTGGCCCGCGACCAGTGGTTGTCACTGCCCGCTTTCGCTGATTTGCCCAAGCTCGAACGCGCATCACTTGATGAGCTATCTCGCACCTGTCACTTGTTAGATGACTCACTCACCCCTTGGTTCGTGGTACCCCGCGACTGGCCAGAGACGATACCCACGTTACCCGCTTTGAAATAAAAAACGCGCACACTGTCTGTACGCGTTTTCGACTACAGCGTCACGACGGGACGCGCTAAACGCCTTGAGCGTTGAACACGCGGTCAACAATTTGTTGCGCTTCTTGCTCAATCAAACGCAAGTGATCATCACCTTTAAAGCTTTCACAGTAGATTTTATAAATATCTTCTGTCCCTGATGGGCGCGCAGCGAACCAACCAAACTCCGTGACCACTTTCAGTCCTCCGATGGCAGCGCCATTCCCCGGCGCATGCGTCAGTTTGGCGGTGATGGTATCGCCCGCCAAGCTCTCTGCCGTCACCATCTCGGGGCTGAGCTGACTGAGCACCTGCTTTTGCGCTGCATTGGCAACCGCTTGTAATCGGTTATACGACGGATCACCGTGCTTGTGGGCAAGTTTTTGATAATACGCCTGCGGCGTAAACCCCGTTACCGCCAGAATTTCTGCTGCCAGTAAGCAAAGAATGATACCATCTTTATCTGTTGACCATGGCTGCCCATCAAAGGTTAAGAATGAGGCACCGGCACTTTCTTCCCCGCCAAAGCCAAGCGTTCCTTCACTCAAGCCAGGCACAAACCATTTAAAGCCGACGGGCACTTCAACCAGCGGACGAGCGAGATCGCCAACCACCTTATCAATGATCGCACTGGACACCAAAGTCTTACCCACGCCTAAATCGGCTGACCACTGCGGACGGTGGCGGAACAAATAATCGATGCACACGGCTAAATAGTGATTCGGGTTCATCAATCCTTCGGGAGTCACGATGCCGTGGCGATCAAAGTCTGGATCATTGCCAAATGCCAAATCATAATCATCTTTGTACGCCAATAGTCCGGCCATTGCGTATGCAGACGAGCAATCCATACGAATCACGCCATCGCTATCGCGCGGCATAAAGCCAAACGTTGGGTCGACATGATCGTTAATCAGGGTAATATCCAGTTGATAATGCGCGGCAATTTGCTGCCAATAGCGGATCCCTGCTCCCCCCAAAGGGTCAACGGCAAGTTTTAAACCCGCTTTTTGAATAGCCTCGATATCAACAACCTTGGCCAGCCCAGAGACATATGGCGTCACAAGATCTTGCGCTTGGTAATAGTCACTGTGCATCGCCGCATCAATCTCCGAGCGTTTAACGCCGACGAGATGGGTTTCAATATAGTGATTCGCTCGCGTTTCTATTGCTTTCGTGATTTCGCCTTCGGCGGGTCCACCATGGGGCGGGTTGTATTTGATGCCCCCATCTTGCGGTGGGTTGTGCGAGGGAGTGATGACAATCCCGTCCGCTTTCGCGTCATGCGCGCGGTTGTAGGCGAGTATCTGCTGCGATACCCCTGGGGTGGGTGTATACCCTTGCTCAGCTTGGCCAATCACCGTAACGTGATTGGCCGTTAACACTTCAACCACGGCATCGAATGCTGGTACTGAAAGCGCATGAGTGTCTTTTCCCACAAAGACCGGGCCAGAAATGCCGCGCGCGCTGCGCTCATCACAAATTGCTTGTGCAATCGCCAAAATATGATCGCGGTTAAACGTCGTGTTCAACGCGCTTCCACGGTGTCCTGACGTCCCAAACGCAACACGTTGCGACGGATGACCTGGACGTGGTTGAGCCTGGAAAAAACGCGTCACAAGCGCCGGGATATCACACAAATCTTGCGGATTTGCGCGCTGTCCGGCTTGAGGATGCACTGCCATAATTCTCTTCTCCCATGAGTGGCATAGATTAAATCGCGTTCACAACCTTCTCAGTCAAATCACTCGGGAACTGCATTTTTTCCATAAGCTGCTCCACCATCTGACGCTTACGGCCAGTGTTCGTGTTGGTGATGACCCAAAAAGGGGTGTCTGGAATCTGCTTGGGTTTGGTGGTTTTGCCGCTTTCTAATAAAGTTTGTGGATTATCGGCAAAATACAGACGGGTACGCCCTTTTAGCGCCATACCATCTGCGAATCCTTGTTGGTCAACACGGTATAAGGTGGTGAGGATCAGCATAAAACGACCAATAGCTCGTTCTTGAGCCGCAAACTCATCTGAAATCAATAACGTTCGCATCGCTTTGACACGATCAACGGACGCACTGCGCCCAGCGTCTTTACTGACAACAATACCGCTAGAACGAGAGGGCGTCGTCGGCGCAGCCTGGGTTGGCTGCGGTGCCGAGTCCGACAGCAGTAAGCGACGCAGGATGTCTGATGCGCTTTCGCCAATATGCTGGGTTTGGCTGGCAATATACCGGTATAGATCGTCGTCAACCTCTATCGTCTTCATTGTTTTTCATCGCGTCCTGTTTATCGTTTAACGGGGCGATTATACAGAGATAGATAGGTATACTCTACGTTAAAGCCAGTAATCTGAGAGAAAAGCAACGTGTTGTTAAACGGAAAGTCTCGCGGTGAGGGCTCACCGCTCGTATTGATCCACGGTTTATTCGGTGATCTCGATAATTTAGGCGGGCTCGCTAAGACACTGGTCGACCATTTTTGTGTTTATCAAATTGATCTACCTAACCATGGTCGCTCCTATCATACACAGGACACAGATTATCAAAGCCAGTCCGATGCCGTGGTCGCGTGGATGGATGCACAACAGCTTGAGTCAGCCATTATCGTTGGTCATTCAATGGGTGGCAAAGTGGCGATGGCCCTCGCCCAGCGTTTTCCTGAGCGCGTAGAACAATTGGTGGTGATGGATATTGCCCCAGTCGATTATCAAGTTAACCGACATGACAATGTTTTCAGGGCATTGCATCAGACACAAACGGTGACACTGGAAAGCCGCCAACAAGCGCAAACCATTATGAATGAATCGATTGAAAATCCAGGCGTGAGCCAATTTTTATTGAAATCACTCTATAAAACCGATCACGGTCACTACGCCTGGCGCTTCAATATTGATAATCTTTATCACGGCTATCGTAACATCATGGGATGGACAGAGTTTGGCCAGTATTCGGGCCCAACTCTGTTTGTCAAAGGGCAGAACTCTGAATACATTCTGCCAGACCACCGCGAGGCCATTGTTGCTCAGTTCCCTCATTCAAAAGCGCATATGGTGGCAGGCACGGGTCATTGGCTACATGCTGAAAAACCGGCGGTGGTTGCCAGTGTCATAGAACGTTTTTTAATGCCGAGCGAGCGTTAACAGTTAAGTGACCCTTGTGATATATTGCGCCGCATAAGTCGGTGCTCAATGGAGGCACGCATGCTTTACGAGCACTTTCAATTGCTCGAAAAAATAGGTCTAGATCTCGTCTTCGCCGCGATTTTCTTTTTTATCGGCATGGCAATTAAAGACGTGTTACGTGAGGGCAATGTGCCAGTATTCGGCCGACGGATCGTCTGGTTTGTGCTCACACTAGGCTGTGTCGGCTTTATCGTAAAAGGTGTGATTCAGTTGGTTTGGGAAGGGGTCGGCATCGGCTAACCCTAGCACTGAAGTCACTGGTTAATCATATAGGTTTGAAAAAGCGACGCTTTTTCTTTAATTCGAGTTAGTTGCAAACAGCAACCCACTGACAAAACGGGTGTTTTTTATATGGCGAGTGTAGGTCTCTTCTTTGGTAGTGACACGGGAAACACGGAAGCAATTGCAAAAACCATTCAAAAGCAGTTAGGCAAGCAAATGGTTCACGTGCAGGATATCGCGAAGAGCAGCAAAGAAGATATTGATAACTTCGATTTGCTGCTGATCGGTATTCCAACATGGTATTACGGTGAAGCACAGTGCGACTGGGATGACTTTTTCCCAGAGTTAGAGCAAATTGACTTCTCAACAAAACTCGTGGCTATTTTCGGCTGTGGCGACCAGGAAGATTACGCAGAATACTTCTGTGATGCCATGGGCACCGTCCGCGACATCATTGAAGCGAAAGGCGCGACCATCATTGGTCATTGGCCAACTGAGGGGTATGAATTTGAAGCCTCACAAGCATTGGTTGATGACAACCATTTTGTTGGCTTGTGTGTGGATGAAGATCGCCAGCCTGAACTGACCGACGAGCGTGTGAGCAAGTGGGTGAAACAAGTTTACGAAGAAATGTGTCTCGCAGAGCTTGAAGACTAAGTCTGGCTTATCAAACGCCAAGGGGACTCAACCTTGGCGTTTTTTATCTAATCGGTGCACAACGGGCCGATCATGCGGCTTGTTTACTGGCTGTATCTCGATACTGGCGTTTTTTTCTCACATAAAGTGTACGCCTTACTTCAGCAACCACCTCGCCATGCGCGTCTTTGACGTGGACAACAAACTCGGGCAATACCTTATCGCCTCGCCCTGCTTGTTGTTGGATATCGGTTAACACCGCATCACTGATCACAAAATCTGCGTACAAGTCCGTGGTTCCCGGCTTAATAAAATTGATATCTGCTTGTTTGTCCCAAACATGGTACTGAGGGCCGAGAATCCCCATTAACATGAGCGCATAGACAGGATCGGTTAAGGAGAAGATGCTACCGCCATACTGGGTACGATTGGCATTTTTATTCCACCAGCGGAGTTTCAAACGCATGTTGACGCGTTTAAAATCCTGGCTAATCGCATCAATATGGATCCCTGCGCCCCAAAACGGTGGCCAGCTGTTAAGTGCCCACTTAACAATACGTGGTTTGTAGAAGCGATACATGTAAGTTGACATCCTTATCTGGTCTAACCAGATAATATTCACATCTCGTAAACATTGATGCAACCACAAATGATCAAATTTCGTCCTAAGAACGCATGTCGAGAGTAGCGAGAGCAGTGCAATTTTGATAGGCTTATAAGATATTTTCCTTGCTAATCCAACTGTCTTAACTCAGGCAGAAAACAGGTAGATACACATGTCAGACAATAACCAGGCGTTGAAGCAAGCTGGGCTCAAAGTCACCCTCCCACGGCTCAAGATCCTAGAAGTGCTGCAACAGCCAGATTGCCAGCACATCAGTGCCGAAGACCTGTATAAGAAATTAATCGACCTAGGTGAAGAAATTGGCCTAGCAACCGTGTACCGCGTACTGAACCAATTTGACGATGCAGGCATTGTCACGCGTCACCATTTTGAAGGCGGAAAGTCCGTATTTGAATTGGCAACACAGCATCATCATGACCACCTAGTCTGCCTTGACTGCGGTAAAGTGATTGAATTTTCTGATGATTTGATTGAAGAGCGTCAGAAAGAAATCGCCGCACGCTTTAATGTGCAACTGACAAACCATAGTTTGTATTTGTATGGTCACTGTAAGGAAGGCGATTGCAAAGCCGACCCATCCATTCATAACGCTGATTGATTCAGTGTGAACGTTCGAAAAAAGCCGGCGTGGTCATCACGCCGGCTTTTTATTATTTACCTTCTATCTTCGCCCAGGTATCACGTAAACTCACGGTCCGGTTAAAGACAAGTGCATCTTTACGGCTATCTTTATTATCTGCACAGAAATAGCCTGTCCGTTCAAACTGATAACCCTTCTCTACTGGCGCATTTTGCATACTTGGTTCAACAAACCCCTGTTGTACCTGCAATGACGCCGGATTAATCGTCTCAGCGAAGTTATCCGCACCCGCCGGATTTGGCACCGTGAATAAACGGTCGTACAAACGGAATTCAGCGGGTAACGCCTCAGCAGCAGAGACCCAATGGATCACCCCTTTCACTTTACGCCCATCGGCAGGATCTTTACCGAGGGTGTCTGGATCATAGCTGCAATACACAGTGGTAATATTGCCATCATCGTCTTTCTCACAACGCTCTGCTTTTACCACATAGGCATTGCGCAAACGCACTTCCTTGTCCAGCACCAGTCGCTTGTACTTCTTGTTGGCTGATTCACGGAAATCTTCACGTTCAATCCAGATCTCGCGCGAAAAGGGCACCTGACGCGTGCCCATCTCGGGCTGATTGGGATGATTTGGCGCATCAAGCCATTCGACATCATCGGCTTTGTTTTCAATCACCAGTTTAATCGGATCGAGCACCGCCATTGCGCGTGGCGCATTTTCGTTCAAATCATCGCGTACACAAGACTCAAGCGCACTCATCTCTATGGTATTGTCTTGCTTGGTCACACCAATACGCTGGCAAAATTCACGAATCGAGGCAGGCGTGTAACCACGACGACGCAAGCCAGAGATAGTCAGCATACGCGGGTCATCCCAGCCGTTCACTAACTGCTCTTCCACCAGTTGGTTCAGCTTACGCTTGGACATCACGGTATACTCGAGATTTAAGCGGCTGAACTCATATTGGCGCGGCGTACAGTCGATGGTGATATTTTCCAACACCCAATCGTATAGGCGTCGGTTATCTTGAAATTCAAGGGTGCAAAGAGAATGGGTAATTCCTTCTAGTGCATCCGAGATACAATGAGTAAAGTCATACATTGGATAAATGCACCACTTATCCCCAGTCTGGTGATGATGCGCAAAACGCACGCGGTATAAAACCGGATCACGCATCACCATAAAGGGCGACGCCATATCGATTTTGGCACGCAAACAGGCTTTACCTTCTGCAAACTCACCAGCACGCATTTTTTCAAACAATGCTAAGTTCTCTTCAACCGAACGTTCGCGATAAGGGCTGTGCTTGCCCGGCTCGGTCAATGTTCCACGATACTCTCGGATCTCATCGGGCGTCAGCTCTTCGACGTACGCTAGCCCTTTTTCAATCAGTTCAACCGCGTAACCATAAAGCTTATCAAAGTAGTTTGAGGAGTAACGCACCTCTCCTGCCCAGTCAAAGCCCAACCATTGCACGTCACGCTTGATAGACTCAACGTACTCCACGTTTTCTTTTTCTGGGTTGGTATCATCAAAACGCAGGTTGCATTCACCCTGATAGTCTTGTGCGATCCCGAAATTCAAACAAATTGATTTGGCATGGCCGATGTGCAGATAGCCATTCGGCTCTGGTGGGAAACGTGTCACGATCGCTGTGTGTTTCCCTTCCGCCAAGTCTTTATCAATGATTTGGCGAATAAAGTTAGTGGGACGAGCTTCAGCATCACTCATCAAGGTTACCTCGTATCAAAAATGCGAATTTTAAAGCTACATAGATACTATGATCTCCTATTCCGTGCTGCGACTCAACCCGTTGTTGTCATTGTCATCGCGGTGTAGGCCTATTTGTTACTTTTTTGCGCGAAAGCGATGACACAAACCTAAAAAACGCCCAGCTGTTGGCTGGGCGCTTTGTTCAGATCATTGTCGTACAGTGCCTCGTTTATGGCAGCGCGACGTTTGACAAATCTTCATCTTCTGGAATTTGTTTCAGCTCACCGGCAATGATTTCTGCTAGAGGGCCAAGAATGACCTGCAAGTTGTTCTCGCCAAGCTTGACGACTCCCATCGCCCCAATGGCTTTCAATTTCGCTTCATCAACCACCTCGCGGTCGGCAACCGACAGACGCAGACGGGTGATACACGCATCAATCGATGTTAGGTTTTGATGACCACCAAGGGCTTTAAGGTACTTGCGTGCAAGCTCGCGATTATCGCTCGCTTCACCGGTATTGGCGCTCGCCGGTGCACTTTCTACTGCGTCATCTTCTCGGCCTGGCGTTTTCAGATTGAGCGCTGAAATCGCGGCGCGGAATGACACATAATAAAGCGCAAAGAATACAAGGCCCATGATAGGCAGCATGTACCACTGGTTAGCCACAGGGTTTTTCGACGACAACACCAAGTCAACTAAACCTGCCGAGAAGCCGAAGCCTGCCGTCCAGTCGAAAGTGGCCGCGATAAACAAGGAAACACCGGTTAATAGCGCATGCAACACGAACAACAAAGGTGCGACAAACAAGAATGAGAATTCAAGTGGCTCGGTCACCCCAGTAAAGAAAGACGCAAAACCAGCAGCAATCATGATAGACGCAACACGTGCTTTGTTCTCAGGACGCGCTGTGTGATAAATCGCAAGCGCTGCACCCGGTAGACCAAACATCATGACGGGGAAGAAGCCTGCCATGTACATGCCTGTGGTCCCTTTAATCGCTTCGCCTGTTTCAAGGCCTTGTGCCCCCATCCAGAAGCGGCCCAAGTCGTTAATACCGACCGTATCGAACCAGAATACGGCGTTAAGCGCGTGGTGCAGACCAACAGGGATAAGTAAGCGGTTAAAGAAGCCATAAACACCGGCACCCGCGGCACCTAGGTTGGTGATGCTTTCACCAAAGTGAACCAAGCCGCCAAATAACACAGGCCAGACAAACATCAATACAAACGAGATGATGATCGCCACAACAGAGACCAAAATAGGCACCAAACGCCGGCCACTAAAGAAAGCCAAGGCTTTAGGCAGCTCAACACCGCTATAACGGTTGTACAGCTCAGCAGACACCACACCGATCAAGATACCGATAAACTGGTTGTTGATTTTGCTGAACGCAAGCTCATTGTTGCCCACTGAAATATCGACCAAGCCAATTTGGCTTACCGCACCCGGCGCACACAGCGTGGTGATCACCATAAAGCCAACAAAGCCTGCCAGAGCGGCGGCGCCGTCTTTATCTTTTGACATGCCATATGCCACACCGATGGCAAATAACACTGACATATTGTCGATAATCGCTGCCCCTGATTTTATCAAGAAAGCAGCTAGGGCACTGTTGCCCCCCCATCCAGTTGGGTCAAGCCAGTAGCCGACCCCCATCAAGATCGCAGCCGCTGGTAATACCGCAACCGGTACCATCAGCGCACGACCTATACGTTGTGCATAACCAAGAATATTCACCGTCGTTCCCCCTTTATATTTTTCAGTGCCCCACCACGCTAACGCTTGCTCCGCGGCTGGGCATCTAACTTGGACGCTTGCCCAAGGACTTTTGTTAAATCACTTCTTTTGTAAAGCAATGTTAGTCAATTGCAGTTTATGTCAATAAATTCGCCTCGCAAATTAAACCCGCGTTATTTGTGAGAATCATCACCAAAACACCCCATACACAGAGAAAATTGTTAGCCTGATCATAAAACTTATTTTATGATGAAAATAAATGAGCATATCCGTTATGCTATGGCCACGAACTGAGCATTGATAGAACGAGGTGACCGATGCGACTCATTCCTTTACAAACCAGCCAACAAGTCGGCCTATGGTCGGCTCGCTATATCGTCGATACCATCAACACGTTTTCGCCGACTGCCGATAACCCCTTTGTTCTGGGCTTACCCACAGGGGGGACGCCACTCAACACCTATAAGCAACTCATTAAGCTCCACCAGCAAGGCGAAATCAGTTTTGAGCACGTGGTGACCTTTAATATGGACGAATACTGTGGGATCCCTGCTGATCACCCACAAGCGTATCGTACCTTTATGTACGAAAACTTTTTTAACCATATTGATATTCAAGAAAAAAACATCAACTTGCTTAATGGAAATGCGACCGATGTCGATGCCGAGTGCCAACGCTATGAAGAAAAAATCAAAGCGTACGGCAAAATCCATCTCTTTATGGGTGGTGTAGGTAACGATGGTCATATTGCGTTTAATGAACCCGCGTCATCATTAGCATCAAGAACACGGATCAAAACCTTGACCGAGGATACCCGTGTGGCAAACTCTCGCTTCTTTGATAATGATATCAATCAAGTACCTAAGCATGCGCTCACCATTGGTGTCGGCACCTTGTTAGATGCAGAAGAAGTCATGATCCTAGTGACAGGACACAATAAAGCCCAGGCACTTGAGGCCGCGGTAGAAGGGTCAGTGAACCACTTATGGACAGTATCAGCGCTACAACTGCACCCAAAAGCGATGATTGTGTGCGATGCGCCTTCAACAGCAGAACTAAAAGTAAAAACTGTGAAGTATTTTCAAGAGCTTGAAGCCCAAAATATACACCATTTATAAGGAATTGAAGCATGTATGCGTTAACCCACTGCCGGATTTTTACTGGCCATGAGGTGTTGGATGATCATGCCATCGTGATTAAAGAAGGCCTGATTGACGCCGTCTGTCGACAAGACGCCCTGCCCAATGATATTGCCACGCGCGCGCTCGACGGTGCATTAGTCAGCCCAGGCTTCATTGACCTTCAGCTTAATGGCTGTGGCGGCGTGATGTTTAATGATGCCATTACCCCTGACACCATCGCGACCATGCATCAGGCTAACCTTAAATCAGGTTGCACCAACTTTCTCCCCACCCTGATCACTAGCTCTGATACCGATATGCAAGCCGCCATCAACGCCATGCGTGCTTACCAAAAACAGCAGCCTCATCAGGCGCTGGGGTTACACCTTGAAGGCCCTTATTTGAATATCGAAAAAAAGGGGATACACAGCGCTGACTATATTCGCCCAAGCAACGATGAGATGATCAACTACTTATGCGAAAATGCGGATGTGATTGCCAAAGTCACCCTCGCGCCTGAACTGGCGCCCGCGTCGCATATTCAATCCCTGAAGCGAGCTGGTATCGTGGTCTCTGCTGGCCATACCAATGCCACTTACGCACAAGCTAAGCAAGGCTTTACCCACGGCATTTCCTTTGCCACGCACCTGTTTAACGCAATGACCTCTATTTCAGGCCGTGAGCCAGGTGTCGTCGGTGCCATCTACGATACATCTGATGTGTACACTGGTGTAATTGCTGACGGCTTTCACGTCTCGTACCCTAATATTCGTCTCGCACATAAAGTAAAAGGTGAGAAATTAGTGTTGGTTACGGATGCTGTTGCACCAGCAGGAGCCGACATGGATCACTTTATTTTTGTAGGTAAGAAAGTATATTACCGTGACGGTAAGTGTGTAGATGAAAATGGCACGCTTGGCGGCTCGGCACTGACGATGGATCAGGCGATTTATAACAGTGTTGAGCATGTAGGGATCGCCTTGGATGAAGCTTTGCGGATGGCTACGCTCTATCCCGCTCGCGCAATCGGTATCGAACAACACTATGGCAGCATTCGTCCGGGGAAAGTTGCGAATCTTGCCATTTTCGACCGTGCAATCAACGTTCAAGCGACGATCGTAAACGGACAATATCTACAAAGCTAGGACACCTATGACTGGCGGAAAAATCGGGAATGTCGATCTCGTAAAGCAACTTAACGGAGCTGCCGTTTATCGATTAATTGATCAACAAGGGCCTATTTCACGCATACAAATTGCCGATGTAAGCCGATTGGCGCCGGCAAGTGTGACCAAAATTACCCGCCAACTGCTAGAAAGAGGCCTCATTAAAGAGGTGGCACAACAAGCATCGACAGGTGGACGTCGTGCCATTTCTCTCACCACCGAGTGTGCGCCCTTTCATACCCTTGCGGTACGATTGGGTCGTCATTTTATTGAGTTGTCTTTGTATGACTTGAGTGGTGCCTCTTTGGCCGAACACGGCGAAACCTTCCACTACCATGATCAGGACGAGCTTGTTCAAGGCTTGATTCATATCGTTAGCCAATTTTTGGAAACGCACCAACACGCACTCCGAGAACTGATTGCGATATCCGTGGTCATGCCTGGCTTGGTTGACCCTGATTCAGGGGTGGTCGAATACATGCCCAACATCAATATCAAACAACTTGCACTTGCTGATACCTTGCGCGAAGAGTTTGGTGTGCAGGCTTTCGTTGGCAACGATATTCGCGGTCAAGCGCTGGCGGAGCACTACTTTGGGGCGAGCCAAGACTACTATGACTCTATGCTGGTCAGTGTGCATCATGGTACTGGCGCGGGGATCATCGTCAATGGGCAAATTTTTCTTGGCCATAACCGCAATGTCGGTGAGCTCGGCCATGTGCAGATCGATCCACTGGGTAAAAAATGTCAGTGTGGCAACTTTGGCTGCTTAGAAACCGTGGCCTCAAACGAAGCCATCATTGAGCACGCCCAACAACTGCTTGCGCAAGGGCATCCCAGTAGCCTCAGTTATGATCAAAGCCTAACCATCGAAGCCATTTGCCAAGCCGCAGAGCAAGGTGATGAGTTAGCACGCCAAGTGTTGGTTAAAGTTGGCAATCATCTGGGTAAAGCGATCGCGATGACCGTAAACCTGTTTAATCCACAACTGGTGGTGATTGCTGGCAAAATTACCGCGGCAAAAAGTGTGGTGTTTCCTGCCATTGAGCGCTGTGTAGAGAATCAATCACTGCCAAGTTTCCACGAGAAGCTGGCGATTGTTAGCGCAAATCTGGAGGCTCAGCCTACAATGGCTGCGTTTTCCTTAGTCAAGCGGGCGATGCTTAATGGTGAGCTCCTACAAGAGCTGTTGGAGGAGTAGTTTTTCACTACTTGGATTGACATGTTGAGTGATTAAAACATGTCAGTTAAAGCATCGCCGTTAAACCTAGCCGAAACGTTAATCCCTAACCGTTGGTCAGCCAGCGGTTAGGAGAGCGGGCATCTTCTCTCGCAACGTCAGTCTTCTCTGCAAATGTCGCCTTGCCTCATCTTATCTTCACCGGCCTTTTCTCACGCTTCCTTATTTTACATTCACATACTGACCACAAAACGTGTACATTATAGCCACGTTACCGACAATGCCTTGTCTCACTCAACTTTAGAATAAGTACAAGATATGGAACTGGTTTTTATTTCCGCTGCATTTATCAGTGGCTATGCATTAATGCGCTGCCACCTCCCGCCACTGGTTGGCTTTCTTATCGCTGGCTTTGTTCTCCATGCCATGGGCTACCAGTCGACACCGGTGATCACGCAGCTGGCCGATCTGGGTGTCACATTGCTGCTGTTTACTATCGGCTTAAAGCTTGATGTCAAAACCTTGCTTGCGAAAGAAATCTGGTTTGGGGCCACGGCCCATAATGTCCTGACAACCGCGTTTTTTACTCTCGCGCTAATGGGCCTTAAAGCACTGAGCATTCCTATGCTGTCAGGCATGAGTGTGTCTGAAATGCTACTGCTTGGCTTCGCGCTTTCGTTTTCTAGCACCGTCTTTGCCATCAAAGCGCTGCAAGAAAAAGGTGAGCTTAATGCCACCTATGGCACCTTGGCCATCGGCATGCTGATCATGCAAGATATCTTTGCCGTGATTTTCCTCACCGCCACATCGGGAAAAACCCCCGAACTCACCGCCCTCCTCCTCTTTGGTTTACCTCTGCTAAAACCTCTATTGGGTAAGCTTTTGGATAAGGCAGGTCACGGTGAAATGTTGGTTCTTTATGCCGTGTTCCTCGCCCTAGTGGCTGGCGCTGGATTGTTTGAGGCGGTGGGGATTAAACCTGACTTAGGCGCACTTATTCTCGGTATGCTGCTTGCCAGTCACCCACGTGCATCCGAAATGGCCAAGTCACTGTTTAATATGAAAGAGCTTTTTCTAGTTTGCTTTTTCCTCAACATTGGCTTGTCCGAACAGCCTACCTGGCAAAGCTTTAGTTTTGCCCTGATTTTGATGTTATTACTGCCCATCAAGGGCGTACTCTACTATTGGATCGTTAATGGATTCCGTTACCGCGTCCGTACTGCCTTATTTACCACGCTCACCTTATTCAACTTCAGTGAGTTTGGACTCATTGTGGGTGGCTTGGCGTATAAAACAGGACTGATGCCCGGCCCGATCTTGGTCTCCATCGCCATCGCGGTATCACTCAGTTTTGCCTTTTCCGCCCCGCTCAATACCTTTAGTAATCAGCTGTATGGTTGGGCATCACGCTGGCTACCTGAGCGTGCACCCGACAAACTTCACCCCAGCGATCAACAAATCAATCTCGGTGATGCCAGTATTTTAGTATTGGGGATGGGACGTATTGGCTCAGGCGCCTACGACGAACTCGCCACCACACACCACCAACCCATAGTGGGGATTGACACACGAGAAGACTCTGTCACTCGTCATCAGCAAGAAGGAAGACGTGTTATTTTAGGCGATGCGACTGATCCCGACTTTTGGTCACGAGCCGTGTCTGATGGCAATATCTCGCTCATTTTACTGGCCATGCCTCACAGCCACGCCAATACGTTGGCACTCGAGCAAATTCGACAAACACAATTCAGTGGTAAAGTCGCTGCCATCGCCAAATATCAAGATGAGCTCGACCAACTCAAAGCACTTGGCGTGGATGAAGCCTTTAATATCTATCAAGAGGCAGGTAGTGGCTTTGCGCGTCACGTAAGAGACCGCTTCTCACATCCGGATACCTAACCACTCTTCCACCCTACTCACGCACAAGTGATGCTTCACTTGTGCGTTTTTGTATAAAAACTGCGCCATTTTTGAATTAAATTCATTTTTTATGGTTTTTATTAAATAATATTTATCACAAGGTCAGTTTGGATAACGAATTTGTTTTATCTACTTGTGTCTTTCTCTGCCACAGGGCAGAGTGTGATTAACAGGTCGCCACCAGTGGTCCTATATCGCAGACATGCCACGGCGAAAACACCGTATAACACAAACAGAGAGGAAGATTATGTGTTCAATTTTTGGAGCGCTTGACATTAAAACCGACTCGCAACAATTGCGGGAAATCGCGTTAAAAATGTCGAAGACCATGCGTCACCGAGGTCCGGACTGGTCAGGGATTTATTCGTCTGAAAAAGCTATTTTAGTCCATGAGCGCCTTGCGATTGTCGATCTTAACAGTGGGGCACAGCCACTTTATAACCAAAACCAAACCCAAGCCCTCGCAGTCAACGGTGAGATCTACAATCACAAAGAGCTCCGCGCTGAATTCGCCGCCGATTATCCGTTCCAAACAGAGTCAGACTGCGAAATCATTCTCGCCCTATATCAAGAGAAAGGGCCAGAATTGCTCGATTATCTCAACGGTATCTTTGCCTTTATTTTGTATGATGAGGAGCAGGATGCGTATTTAATTGGTCGCGATCATATCGGCATTATCCCGCTTTATCATGGACACGATGAACATGGCAACTACTACGTTGCTTCGGAAATGAAAGCACTGACGCCTATTTGTAAAACCATCAGTGAGTTCCCTCCGGGTCACTTTTTATGGAGTAAACAAGGTGAGCCTGTTCGTTATTACAAACGCGCATGGATGGAATATGACGGGGTAAAAGACAGCACCACGGATAAAGCGGCACTCAAAGAAGCCCTAGAGAAAGCGGTTCACCGTCAACTTATGACCGATGTACCTTATGGCGTTCTGCTATCTGGCGGGTTGGATTCATCGGTGATTTCCGCAGTGACCAAGCAATATGCCGCCAACCGTATTGAGGATGACGATCAAAGCCAAGCTTGGTGGCCACGTTTGCACTCGTTTGCTATCGGCCTGGAAGGCGCGCCGGATTTGAAAGCCGCCAAAGAAGTCGCCGACCACCTTGGCACCGTGCACCACGAATTTACCTACAGTATTCAAGAAGGCTTGGATGCCATCCGCGACGTGGTGTATCACATCGAGACCTATGATGTGACCACTATCCGAGCGTCAACCCCCATGTATTTGATGTCACGTAAAATCCGTGCAATGGGAATTAAAATGGTGCTATCGGGAGAAGGCGCCGATGAGGTATTTGGCGGCTACTTATATTTCCACAAAGCGCCCAACGCTCAAGAATTCCACGAGGAAACCGTTCGCAAGCTGCTCGCACTCAACATGTTTGATTGCGCTCGTGCGAACAAATCAATGGCCGCTTGGGGCGTTGAAGCGCGTGTCCCCTTCTTGGATAAAGAATTTTTGGAAGTGGCGATGCAAATCAAACCGGATGATAAAATGTGCGGTGAGGGTAAAATGGAAAAGCACATCATTCGTGAATGCTTCGGGGATCTGTTGCCAGAATCGGTGGCATGGCGTCAAAAAGAGCAGTTTAGCGATGGCGTCGGTTACGGCTGGATTGATACCTTGAAAGCCATTGCCGATGAAAAAGTCAGCGATCAACAGTTGGCAACGGCAGCCTTCCGTTTCCCATACAACACGCCGACCACCAAAGAAGCGTATATGTATCGTGAGATTTTCGCCGAACTCTTCCCTCTGGAAGATGCCGCGAAGTGTGTTCCTGGCGGCCCGTCGATCGCCTGCTCAAGTGCCAAAGCGATTGAATGGGATGAATCGTTCAAAAACCAAGCCGACCCATCAGGTCGTGCGGTCCGCAACGTACACGAAAAAGCGTATCAATAAGCCCACGCCTCACGACCAATAATAAAAAACCGCCAACATCAATTGGCGGTTTTTTATCTTTTATGGCAATGAGATTAACGTTCCCAGTAAGCCTCTTCCAAGCTATCTTCGCGCTCCGGCAAGCCACGTGACAAACGCGGAGAATGCTGCGCCAGCACCTCATAGCTAACACGGTTGGCATACTTGCACACCTGAGAAAACGATGAGTAAGTTAAAAATGGATACTGGTGTTTGCTCGAATTAGGCACGTTATCACGGTGGTAACGATTCGCTGACATATCGTGCAGCAACGCAGACAGTGCACCGTCTCCCGCGCCATTGGTGTTTTTGATCCGTTCCGGCCCACCCATGTATGGGGCAATGTGCGAATAAATTTTGATTGGATTTTCGCAATCGGCTTTGATCATTGGACGGCTGAACTCATACATATTGAATTCGGGAATGGCACCGGGTAATAAAGGCAGTGAGGTTTCGCGTTTGGCTTTATCTTCACTATAACCCGCCATGTAGAGGCCAATCGGACCGGCGGTGCAAAGCACCATATCTACCCATTGTAAGGCGGCGTCGGCCGCGAGCAGCGGGTCACTTTCACCCGTGAGCGCTTCACCCTCATCTTCGTTCATCGCCACCACACTGACGTGCTCAGCCAGAAAATCACGCCACCATTGTGGATTTTGTTCAATCACATACTTGGTGCCCAACGTCATCACCACAGGCACGTTATGCTTTTTGGCATACTCGATGGCACGCATGGTCGCATCCGGCATCGGATCACCGTCCTTGCAACGTACCAGATAGGCTGTCAGGACTAAGGCAGACGCATGCTCAAAGATATGTTCCGGAATCGACTCAGGACGCAGCTGATTCATTAAGCCTTCGTTGATGGCAAAAGTACGTTCGCCACAATCGCCAATCAGTGCATAGCAACGGCCAATCGGGCCTTCGACAGGTTGCAGATAATTGAGGTCCATGCGGCTGGACGTATTGCATAGATAGCGATAAGAGTAGCTTCCAATACGAATGTCCTGACTCATCACGCCAAGCAGAATCGATTGGTCGTCCGCTAAAGCGGAGTAGTTGTGCAAGGTATTGCCAATGGTGCCGCCGGCAAATTCATGCGTCACCAAATTGTTGTCTTTGAGCTCTTGATACAAAGCTTCAGCCCGTTCATCGTCAATCACCAACGAATGGCCTTTGCTCAAACCATAACGCTCCAGGAAGTCGTCACTCACTTTTGCTTCTATGTCCACCAAGGTTTGGTCTATGCCAATCACATGAGGGCGTTTAAAGCCACGCTCGCTGGCAGGGTTAAGCAAAGGATCCCGGGCGTGAACCGGAAAGTAGTGTTTAGACTTACGTTGTCCTGGAAATTTCATGGTTCGTGTAACTAGCTAATGGAAGGGAGGCGCGAATTCTACCACAGAATTTGCGCCTGCATAGCGTTGGAGAAACGAATTTTATCCGTCTACCACCCTTGGGTATGCTCTGCCACCAGCGTCGCCATTAACTCAATATGCGCCTCGTCATCATTCAAGCATGGGATAAAACGAAAGGCTTCGCCACCCGCTTCTAAAAAGATATCCCGACACTCGCCAGCAATTTCTTCCAAGGTTTCCAAACAGTCAGAAGAAAAGGCTGGTGTCATGATATCGAGGGTTTTAACCCCTTTTGCGGGTAGTGCTTCCAAGGTTTTATCGGTATAGGGCTTAAGCCATTCTTCACGCCCAAAACGCGATTGGTAGCTCATCATGATCGCTTGGTCGGGGAGCCCAAGTTCCGCCTGCAACAATGCCGTGGTTTGTTCGCAATGTTGCGGGTACGGGTCGCCGTTATCCGCGAAACGTTGCGGGATCCCATGGTATGAACACAGTAAGAGATCGCCCTTGCCGTGTTTATCCCAGTGGCGCCTGACGGAGTCTGCCAATGCGGATTGGTACGACGGATGATCGTGATAGTGGTGCACAAAGCGAAGCTCAGGAAGCAAGGGGCGTCCTTTAAGGGATTTGGCGACTTTATCAAATACCGCGGCCGTGGTGGTCGCAGAGTATTGCGGATACAAAGGCAAAACCATGACCTTTTCGCAACCTTGTTGCTGCAGTTTCTCAATACCATCCGTCATCGAGGGTGAGCCATAGGTCATTCCTAAAGCTACAGGTAACCCCGTCTTGGTGGCTAAGGCATCACGCTGACGTGTAGCGTACACCATCAAAGGCGATCCCTCATCCATCCAAACACTTTGATAGAGCTTCGCCACCTTGGGAGAGCGTACCGGCAGAATCACACCATGCAGCAGAGGGCACCACAACCAACGCGTTAAATCGACCACCCGATGATCATGCAGAAATTCAGATAAAAAGCGCTTTACAGAAGAAGAAGTAGGCGCATCTGGGGTTCCCAGGTTGACTAGAAGTACGCCAACTTGGTTATGCTTTTCGGTCATGTTTGTTGTCCTTGGCTTATTCGCGAGCCGATTATTTTTGTTGTACCTTTCCAATTTAACGTTATCTGATTAAATGGCTTGGAGAATGACGCGTAGCTTGCCATAAAAAAACCGGAGCGACTAATCGTCAGCTCCGGTTTCTGGCATCAGTCATACCGATGAGAACAGGTGTCAGCGCCTGAGCACTAACCCTTTAAACAAAAAATTAGCCGAGAACCTTTTGGATCTCTGCGCTGACTTGCTCAACCCCTTGTGTGCCATCGAAGGTCACAAACTGGGTGTTGCCAGCATCGGCTTCTTTTTTGTAGTAAGCAATCAGTGGTGCAGTTTGATTATGATAAACATTCAAACGCGCGCGCACCGTCTCTTCTTTATCATCATCACGTACCACTAGCGCTTCGCCAGTCACGTCGTCTTTCCCTTCCACTTTCGGTGGGTTATAAACAACATGATAAGTACGGCCTGAAGCAAGGTGAGCACGGCGACCACTCATACGCTCAACAATAACGTCATCCGGAACATCGAACTCGAGTACGTAATCGATCGCAACACCGATCTCTTTCAGTCCATCAGCTTGTGGAATGGTACGTGGGAACCCATCTAGCAAGAAGCCGTTGGCACAATCATCTTGCGAGATACGCTCTTTAACCAAGCCAAGAATGATGTCATCAGACACCAATTCGCCAGCATCAATAACCGCTTTGGCTTGTTTGCCAAGCTCAGTGCCCGCTTTAATCGCGGCGCGCAGCATGTCACCCGTAGAAATCTGCGGAATCCCGTATTTTTCCATGATGAACTGCGCTTGCGTCCCTTTACCCGCGCCCGGTGCACCCAACAGAATGATGCGCATAGTGATCCCCTTTATGATTATTTAGGTTTCGTTAAACTGCGTCTATATTCGCAAAGACACGAAACATACACGCTTAACTAAACGCTATCAAGCCCGGCAATCCGGCCAGGCTTGTTCGATAGTCATTCAGTATGTGGTCTCGACAATCGCCTGTCGATTATACCTTAGTCAGAAGCTGGTTGACCGAGGCCAAGAAGTCTGACGGATCGTCCATGCTGCCTTTCTCTGCCAGCATCGCTTGACCCAGCAGCATTTCTACCCAGGTACCGAATTTCTGCTCATCGCTTTCATCTGCCATGCGCTTAACCAGAGCGTGCTCTGGGTTCAGTTCAAAGATGTACTTCACATCAGGCGCTTGCTGGCCAGCGGCTTCTAAAAGCTTCGCCATTTGCGTGCCCATTTCAAACTGATCGGTCACCACCACCGCCGGTGTGCCAGAGAGTTTAAAGGTGGTACGTACATCTTTAACACGATCACCCAAGTGCGACTTTACTCGCTCAATCACAGACTCAAACGCTTTTTCGGTTTCTTCACGCTCTGCTTTTGCTTCTTCATCATCGAATTGGCTCAGATCGAGATCTGCCTTGGTGATTGCCTGGAACGACTTACCATCAAACTCGGTCAGGTAGCTCATCAACCACTCATCGATGCGGTCATACATCAAGATAACTTCGATGCCTTTGGCTTTAAACTGCTCCAAGTGCGGGCTGTGTTTGGCCGCATTGTAGCTATCCGCGGTGATGTAGTAGATTTTGTCTTGCTCTTCTTTCATGCGCGACACGTAGTCGGCCAAGGAGACGGTTTGCTCAGCGCTGTCTTCATGCGTTGAGGCAAAGCGCAGCAAGCCAGCAATTTTTTCTTTGTTGCTGAAATCTTCCGCCGGCCCTTCTTTCATTACCAGGCCAAATTCACGCCAAAATGTCTGATATTTTTCAGCATCGTTTTTAGCCAGCTTTTCTAGCATCGACAACACACGCTTGGTACACGCACCGCGCAGTGACTGGGTGATCTTGTTGTCTTGCAGGATCTCACGCGAGACGTTAAGCGGCAGATCGTTAGAGTCAATCAAACCCCGGACAAAACGCAAGTAGCTTGGCATGAACTGTGACGCATCATCCATGATAAAGACGCGTTGTACATAGAGTTTCAGTCCATGTTTGTGCTCGCGGTTGTATAGATCCCAAGGGGCTTTTGACGGGATATACAGCAAGCTGGTGTAGTCGTTTTTACCCTCTACACGGTTGTGGCTCCACGTCAGCGGCTCGGCAAAGTCGTGAGACACATGCTTATAGAACTCTTTGTATTCGTCTGCCGAGATATCTGACTTAGCACGAGTCCAAAGCGCTTGCGCTTTGTTAACTTGCTCCCACTTACCTTCGCCCGTCTCGTTACCTTCCTCGTCTTTCTCTTGCGTCCACATTTCGACCGGAATACCGATGTGGTCGGAGTATTTACCGATCACCTCACGTAGGCGCCAATCATTGAGGAATTCTTTCTCGTCGTCTTTAAGGTGCAGCGTTATCTCAGTGCCACGGTCAGCTTTGCTGATAGGCTCTAGGGTATACTCACCTTCACCGGTTGATTCCCACTGCACTGCCTCGTCGGCCGCAAGACCCGCCGCTCGAGTGCTTACGGTTACCTTGTCAGCCACAATAAAGGCAGAGTAAAAGCCGACCCCGAATTGGCCAATGAGGTTCGAGTCTTTGCTTTGATCTTCGTTAAGCTGTTTAAGAAACTCTTCTGTACCTGATTTTGCAATGGTACCGAGGTTAGCGATGACATCGTCACGGCTCATACCAATACCATTGTCTGAGACAGTTAACGTACCGGCTTCGCTATCAAAAGAAAGACGGACACGCAGGTCACCGTCATTTTCGTAAAGCTCAGGCGCTGACAATGCTTTAAAGCGCAACTTATCGGCGGCATCCGACGCGTTTGACACTAACTCTCGCAGGAAAATCTCTTTGTTTGAGTAGAGAGAGTGGATCATCAACTGCAGCAATTTGGAGGTATCAGAACCAAACTGATGTTTTTCTGGGGTTTTCACGCTCATGTCAATCTACCTAACACTATGAGGATTAATGGCGACGCGGACAATCTGCCCGCGTCACAATGAATTCGTTGTTTCCGTCTCCTTCGATATAGGGATCCGGTACCACGCTTTCAAGGCCTAAGTGGTCAAATATAAGCCAGTTAGTAGTAAGTCGATAGACAATAAAAAAGAAAAGCCTAACCAAAGGCTAGGCTTTACACGTCAGCAGTGTGATTGACATCGCTGCTTTGACCGTGGGTGTTGCCACATTGTCTTGCCGCCCCTCGCGGTGGAAGACAATGCCAGCAACGGTAGCTGCGGTCTCTGCACGTCAGGCGCTTCTAGCGATATTTCAACTGTTGGCGACCAATAATTGAGTGAGATAGCGTGGTACCGTCCACCAGCTCTAGCTCGCCTCCCATGGGGACGCCATGTGCAATACGGCTCGCACCCACTTGATGCTCTTGGCATAGCTCAGCGATGTATTGCGCCGTCGCCTCGCCTTCCACTGTCGGGTTGGTCGCCAAGATAAGCTCTTGGATCGGTTCGTGTTGCAGACGCTTTTCCAACACATCAAGGCCAATGTCTGCCGGACCAATGCCATCAAGGGGTGACAGGTGTCCCATCAAAACAAAATACCGCCCTGAGTACTGACCCGTGGCTTCCACGGCTGCAATATCTGCCGGGCTTTCAACCACACAAATCAACCCTGTTTCTTGGCGTTTCGGGTTATCGCAAATCGCGCACACGTCTTGCTCGGTAAAGGTTCGACATTGGCTGCAGTGGCCAATGTCAGTCATTGCCGTACTCAGTGCTTGCGCGAGGGCCAGCCCGCCTTGGCGGTTTCGTTGCAATAAGTGGTAGGCCATCCGCTGCGCTGATTTGGGGCCAACGCCTGGTAAACAACGCAGCGAGTCCATCAGTTGTTCAAGTAACTGGCTGGTGCGCATAGATTAAAAGGGCATTTTCATGCCTGGTGGTAACTGCATACCACCTGTCACTTCCGCCATTTTCTCTTTTTGTTGCTCCTCGACACGACGGGCAGCATCGTTGAATGCAGCCGCAATCAAGTCTTCCAGCATGTCTTTATCATCTTCCATCAAGCTATCGTCGATGTCGACACGACGGATGCTGTGGCTACCTGTCATGGTGACTTTCACCATGCCTGCGCCCGCTTCGCCTGTCACTTCCATGCTGGCAATTTCTTCTTGTACTTTTTGCATGCGCTCTTGCATTTGCTGCGCCTGCTTCATCATGTTACCCATGCCGCCTTTACCAAACATAATTCTCTCTCTTGGTTAGGTGTCTTAAATTGGTCGAATGCTATCTTCTTCTAACTCCGCCGCAAAGCGTTGAAGAATAAAAGTCACATTCGGATCATTATGCAGGCTGTGTGTCGCCTGCGCTAATTTTTGTTGATAGAGCTGCTCGCGCCGCTCTAAAGGTGTGATTCCCGCTTCCCCGAGCTGTACCTCCAAGGTTATGGGGGCGCCCAATGCCGTCGTCAAGGCCTGAGTCAATTGCTGCTGCGCTTTTTCGGTATTAAGGTGCGATTGATCCGGGCGCAATGTAAGCTGTACGCGCTCGCCTTGCTGGGACATCGCCGCATTCAGTGCCATTTGTTTAACCAGGCGCTCTACCTCTAAACTGTCTGCCAAGGCACACCAAGGATCTTGTGCGTTGGTTTCCTGTACCAGTTTGTCGCGCATGGCGGGCGTTTTTTCATGTTCTAACGCCTGTTTCAACGACTTAGGTGTCAGTGAAGGCACCGTCTCGGGCTCCGGTGACACCGGTTGCGTAGAGCGCCACTGGTAAGGCTCTGACGACCCGTTAGTAGGTTCAGTCACGGGTGACAACGACACACTCGGTGTCTTTTGTTCAGGCGCGGACACAGGCGATGCACTCTCTGCCGCCGTCGCGACGCGATCGAGCACAGATAACGCATCAGTCTTGGCCGGTGTCCGCCCCGCCTTTTTTACCCCACTCCCCGATTGTTCGGATTGACGTTTCATACGACTACGCAACTGATTACGAGCCTGAATAAGGCTAGAGGCAGGCGAAGAGGCAGACGGCTGATTCGCAAGTGATGACGCGGCATCTGGCGCCGAGTCATCGACTGCTGGTTGGTTCAGCTCGGAAACACTCGCTTCATGTGCCCCTCTGCCGGATGCACCTGCGCTAGGCACCTCCGCGCTAGTCTTTGCCGTCGCCTGCTGAGGAGCTGGCGCGCATGTGTCATTGATATCTTGGGGACTTTCCGGTGTGTCTCGGTCATTGCTCTCCGGGGTATCGCCCATGGGCCGGTTCTGTTGTACTTCGTGCCCCTGGCTTGGTGACGACTGGTTTGGCGACGCCGCACTGGCCGATGAGACCTGCGCTTTCAATGCGTTCAGTGCTTGCGAGGGATCTTTTTTGACCGGCTGTTGTGGTGAAGATGCGGGATCGTGTGCCGGCACCGATATGGTAGCCGGTTCATACGGTACCGTTTTCACCGGCTGAAACGCCAACATACGCAGCAAGACCATTTCTAGACCGGCCCGCCCATCAGGGGCATAGGGCAGGTCTTGCCGTCCTTGCAGCGCCATTTGGTAACACAGCTGCACATCTTGTGGCGCAAGCCGCGAGGCCAAGGCGTGAATCCGTGCTTGCTCCCCGCTGTCATCATCATGGGTCTGAGGCAGTGCTTGGGCAAGCGCCACATGGTGAAGCTGGCTGGCTAACTCTTTGAGTAAACCATCCCACTCCACCCCGACGTGCGCAATCTGCGCCAGCATGTTCATCAATTCAACCGCATCATGATTCGCCAAGGCTTCAAGGAGCAAGAGTGCGTTATCGGTACTCAAGGTCCCCAGCATGTCAGCGACAGCTTGGGTGCTGATGTGGCCATTTCCCAGCGCGATGGCCTGGTCGGTTAAGCTCAAGGCATCACGCATACTGCCTTCCGCAGCCCGTGACAATAGCATTAAGGCACGTGACTCTGCCTCGACACCTTCTTGACCTAGGATATGCTCTAGCTGCGTCTGAATCTGGCTCGCATCAAAGTGTTTTAGGTGAAATTGCAAACAACGCGATAAAATGGTGACCGGCAGCTTTTGTGGATCCGTGGTCGCCAATAAAAACTTTACGTACTCAGGCGGCTCTTCCAGCGTTTTTAGCAGCGCATTGAAGCTGTGCCGTGACAGCATATGGACTTCATCAATGAGGTACACTTTGAAGCGGCCACGTGCGGGTTTGTATTGGACGTTATCGAGCAGCTCTCGCGTGTCTTCCACCTTGGTCCGGGACGCAGCGTCAATCTCCAGCAAATCAACGTAACGTCCCTCGTCAATTTCAAGGCAGGTTGCGCACTGACCACATGGCGAAGAAGACACCCCTTGTTCGCAATTGAGCCCTTTGGCAAAAATGCGCGCAATGGTGGTTTTGCCCACACCACGAGTACCACTGAACAAGTATGCGTGGTGCAAGCGGTCATGATCCAATGCATTGGCTAAGGCCGTCAGCACATGACTTTGACCGGCAACAGACTCAAAATTATGGGGTCGCCACTTGCGAGCGAGGACTTGGTAACTCATGTCAATCCGCTTCCTGTATGCTTATTGCTAACGCGGGACCCTGCATATAGCCTGGCATTAATGGCCTGCAAATTCGCACAAGCTATAAACGTTGATCCCAAGCGCGGCCAGCTTTTCTTCACCGCCGATATCCGGCAAGCTTATCACAAACCCAGCATGCGCCACGGTGCCGCCTAAACGGCGTACCAGCTTCACGGTGGCTTCTATGGTGCCGCCTGTCGCCAGTAGATCATCAATCACCAGTACTTGATCCCCCTCAGCAATCGCATCACGATGGATTTCCAGGGTATCTTCACCGTATTCTAGCTGATAGTTTTCGCTGATCACCGCGCGTGGCAACTTGCCAGGCTTACGCACTGGCACAAACGGGAGCCCTAGCGCAAGCGCCAATGGTGCACCAAATAAAAAGCCACGTGACTCGGTACCAATCACCTTGGTAAATCCATGATCGCGGTATTGCGCAACCAGGGCATCAATGGTGGCTTGGTAGGCAGCAGGGTCTTCCATTAAGCTGGTGACATCGCGAAATAAGATGCCAGGTTTGGGATAGTCTGGGATGGTTTGAATACTTTGTTTGATGACATTCAAGCTGTCGGTGCTCATGGCCAATTCTCGCCGGTAAAAAACGCAAACCGTCATGTTATGAATTTTCGGCCGAACCAGCAACAGATTCCGTTTCAGGTAGGCGGAGAAACCAGCATAAGAGCACAATTAGGCAGGTAACCAGTAACGCTTTCAGCCACATCGCCCCGACGATATAAATGGAGAAGCTAAAACTTGCCACTATCATGACGGTCGCGCGTCGTTTTACTTTGCGACTAATCGCGCGCTTTTGGTACCAGTCCGTCAATATCGGCCCGAACGTAGGATGAGCGTGGAGCCAGTTAGCGATACGAGGAGAGCCTCGCATAAAGCAACCACTGGCGAGCAGCAAAAACGGCGTGGTCGGGAGTACCGGCAAAAAGGCGCCTGCCGCACCCAGCGCGACCCATAACCAACCTAACCCATTCCATAACCAACGCCATGCGGCTGTCGGTGCTTGTTGCATAGTCTCTATTACCTTTCAATTCGCGTACCTTTCGATTCGCGATGGTCGCGCTTGTTCACTCACGCTAAGTGTAGTGTCAGAGACGATGGAGGTACAGGGTGGCGAATAAGGAATGCCGCACGGCGAGTGAATAAGGCGGTGATTAGCCGCCAAAAATAATGCCAAGCCAAGTGAGACTGGCAGGTAAGGTCGGGATCAGTAATACCAGCAGGAAGCCGATGAAGTACTTGACGTTATAAGGCTCTTTAAAATCATGTTCCATTTTGTTACTTCACTCACAACAGCATAACAACAGTGAGCAGGTACTATAGCTCAGGTCAACACCGCTAAAAACGGACTCTTTGTAAGGTTTTAGCCGGTTCATTGATTTACATCAGGGTAACAACTTGTGTGACTGCGTCATGATAAAAGTCATTTTAGCCAATCAAGCGAACTGACCATGGATAAAACAACCCTTGCTCAGCTGGGGCGTGAACTTAACCGCGAACGCACTGAGCTAGTAGCAACATTAACCACGCGATTGCGTGAAGACTGGGACAAGCATTGCGAGAACCTCACCATTTCGGATCTGATTAAAGAAAGCCAAGGGGTACCTGGCGCCATCCGATGCCTCGGTGAACGTTTAGAAAAAGTCGATGCGGCTTTATGTGCCATGGATTTGGAGATTTATGGCTTGTGTGCCGATTGTGAAAGTGAAATTCCACTGGATGATTTAATGAAAGACGCCGCCGAGCAGCGCTGCCCACAGTGCCGTGCGTCAAATTATTATCATCACGATCCAGCCACTCGCCGAGCCACAGCAGGAGCACGTAAAACCGTGTGATCGCGAGGTTGACTTTCGCTTGTCTCATCGTGGCTTAAACGGAACGCGCCCAGCATCAGCTGGGCGCGTTTTTTATTGACTATTTAAAGACTAACGAGCACACATCATCCTGAGGCGCTTAATCTTGGTCAATAATCCAACGACGGAACGACTTACGCTCTTGGTCACTGGCTTTGGTATACCAAAGCTTTAACTGCGACAAGGCATCACCTTTAATAGAGGCTTTACCTTGATCATCCACCTCCACCAATACATCGTTAAGGTTCTTGCTTTCACCTTGGTCGATAATGATACCATTCTCACGGTTGTACTCCGCTACCAGCGCTTCCATGTCGGCATAGGCGGCAAAGCCATCCCCTTTTAACTCGACGGCATCTAAAGGCATCACATCACCGTTATCGAACTCGGCTTGCCACTGCGGGGCACCGTCAAAATAGCTGGTCGCTTGGCTTTTTACCCGCAATTTCGAGTCAATATTGATGGTGGCATTGCGGCCATCGACCTCAAGCTCAAACAAATACGGGCGGGAGGTATAGATCACCTCTTGACTTCCCCTCTTTACTTCGCCGTCAAAGCGCATTACTAATTGATGGGTGCCGTTATCCAGCTCAATCGTCTGCTGCGGCGCCCAGTTTTCAAAACTGGCTTCCTTACCATCTACGACCACAAACTCAATATTACGTGCTGAAGTAATTTCTGCCGCATTAACCACACTCGCTGCTAAGAGAGTGCTGAGCACCAAGCCCATACCTACTACTTTTTTCATCTCTACTCCAAACCGTGATAATAAAAAAGCCGCCCTAAGGCGGCTTTTGTAATCAGTGCTACGTTTAGCAGTGATGGTGTAAGTTCAATTAGAACTTAACTTCCATACCTGCTACATAACCCCAGTCGTTGTTATCAGCGTCGTTGTCGCCCACTTCTGCGTATACTTTTGCATTGTTGTGCAGTGCATAAGTTACGTTCGCGTAGTAACCAGTTACGTCTTCTTCGTTGTCGTTATCTTTGTTATCGATACCGATAGCGTAAGTGGTTTTGCCGTGCGTGTAATCAGCTGCCACAGAGAAGAAATCTGCTTCTGTGTCGCTTGAACCAGTGTCAACAGTATTAACACCATACGCAGCAGCAAGGCTTACATTTTCGATGCCAGCATACTCAACTTCGAAGTTGTAGTTTTCTACGTCACCTTTTGAGGCATAGACGAAATCGTCTCCTGCTGTGTTAACACCTGCGTCATCTGCATAGTAGTAATATACACGCATGTCAACGTCAGCTACACGATAGCCAAGACGGCCGTCGTAGATTTTGTACTCGTCGCTTGACTCTTCACCATCGCTGTTTTGCAGCGTAGATAGGCCTGCGTAGAATGTACCGTTATCGTAAACGTATTTAGCAACTTGGTCACCTTCAGTGCGAAGAGTACCGTTAGAAGCTGATGACAACTCGTAGTCTTTGGTGATGCCCATGTCATCGTTGATCAGCAGTTGACGACCGAAAGTAAGCGTACCCCAGTCACTGCCTTTGAAACCAACGTAAAGCTCATCGTTTTTAGTGGTGCTGTCTTCGAATTTAAATGCGAAGTGACCGATTGCAGCCAAGTCTTCAGAAACAGCAACTTCGGTGTTAACAGCGAAGTCACCGTCATCTAGGCGCCACTCGCCATCTTTGTTTTCACCGATAGCTTGGAAGTATTGTACTTCGGCTGCACCAGACGCGTCTACTTTAACGCCTTCTGCGTCATACAGGTTGATGCTTGCTGATGCTGAGCCAGCAGCCAGCAGAGCTGGTACTGCCATTGCTAGAATAGTCTTTTTCATGGTTAATCCACTGCCTTTTCTATTTAGTCATTATGAGTTCCTTCATGGAACTCTGTTTTATGGTGACTGTCACTCTATTACCAGCAGCAAACGCTGCGAAGAACAAAATGCCAGTTCACTGAAACTTCGTGGCTAATCGTGCAGAACAAATGTGGTTCTGTCAACTCGCCGGAAGCGCATTACAATCTAGGCAAAAACCGCTTAAAAACAATAATATAGTGATATTTGCTGAACTGAGATCACAGTTTAACTGACTCGACACCCGTCTTTTGATGAAAATAAACAACAAACAATAACAACATAAAACACCAAAATCAGTAATTATTTACCCTTATATTAGAATAAAAAACTAATCAGTAGCTTAAATCAGGCGTTTTGTTAATCAAACGGCAGATCAGCAAGATAGCGAAGAATGGTTCAAATTAAATTCGTGACCAGGATCTCATATCTGTAAGGAAATCTTGCAGTTCGCGATCGTTTTCACGTTTTTGCCCCGTGTTATACTAGGCGTCAACCTTTGCAACTCGGACCTGTTGATGCTCAGTCCTGCCGTAAAATCAGACATTCGCGCTTGCTACCAAACGCTACAAGATCAACTTCCCCACTTTATTCCCCGTAAAGCTCAGAACTATTTGGTGGCAGAGCTCGCGAAGACCCTAGCTGGCGATTACGCGCCTAAACGGCGACTATTAGTGGCAGAAGCAGGCACAGGGGTCGGTAAGTCGATGGCCTATCTGATGGGCGCGATCCCGTTTGCACTCAACAACAATAAAAAAGTGGTTATTTCAACCGCGACGGTGGCGTTGCAAGAACAGCTTGCCAATAAAGACATCCCGTTTTTTCATCGCATCTGCCCCAAACCGTTCGATTTTATTTTAGCCAAAGGGCGTCAACGCTATTGCTGTGCACATAAGCTCAGTGCGGTAGCGGACATGGAAAGCATTCAAGGGGCGCTATTTACCCAAAAACCCAAGCGCAACGAGCAATTATCACTCAACGATCTCTACGCTGCGCTGAGCCGAGGTAAGTGGGATGGTGACAGAGACAGTTGGCCAAAACCCATTGCTGATCATCTTTGGCAAGCCATCGCCTCTGATAAGCACACTTGTCATGCCGGTTTGCCCGCCCACCGTGCTTGCCCGTTTGCTAAAGCACGAGAGGCGATGGATAAAGCGGATGTGGTGGTGGTGAACCACAGTTTGCTGCTCGCCGATCTTGAGCTCGGCGGCGGGGTGATCTTGCCCGAGCCGGAGCAATGCCTGTATATGATTGACGAAGCTCATCACTTGCCCACTGTCGCGCGAGACTTTTCGGCCGCCAGTGCCAGCTTGTTGGGTGTGGTCAGCTGGCTGGAAAAGCTCAATCAAACGACGACCAAGTTGGGGAATACCGCTGATATTAAGCGCGCACATCGGTTTGTGGATAGCTTGCTAGACGCGATTCAAACCTTAATCCCAGGCTTACGCGAGGTTAAACAACAGCTCAGTCAATTGCCGCTCAACAATGATGGTTGCTACCGCTTTGCTGATGGCGAGCTCCCCGATGCGCTTATCTCACCCAGTGAGCAACTCAAAACGGCGAGCAAAAAAGCCCATCAGGCATTGGGAAAAATTCATGATTTGATCAATGAACGTCTGAAAGAAAATGACATTTCGGCCAAACTGGCTGATCCGGCGCTCGCGGAAACGGCTTTTTTCCTGCAACGGTTAGAAAATTTAGAAAAGGTGTGGACCTTGATGGCTCAACCTAATTCGGATAAAGGCGCCCCCTTGGCACGTTGGGTGCGAGCGTGTCGCGAGCGCGAAGGCGACCTTTGGATCCATGTCTCCCCCTTGGAAGTGGGTTGGCGTTTAGACCAAATGCTCTGGTCCCGTGCAGCCGGGGTTGGCCTATTTTCCGCGACCTTACGTGCACTCAACCGGTTCAGTTATTTCTGCCGTCAAGTGGGCTTGAGCGAAACCGACGGCTCGCGTTATTTAGCCTTGCCTTCGCCATTTGATTACCCCAATAAAGCGCGCTTGGTGATCCCGACGATGCCTTGTGAACCTCAAGCGAGCGACTTTACGGATGTGCTGAGCGATAAAATACTCGAACATCTGGAAGGCGAACGCGCCTCTTTGGTGCTCTTCGCCTCCTACTGGCAAATGCAGCAAGTGACAAAAGCGATAGAAAGCACCTGCAAGCAACGGGGCTGGCAGCTGCTTTGCCAAGGGAGCCAGTCGCGTCCCGGATTACTAAAGGCGCATCAGCAAGCGGTTAACGCTGATAAAACCAGTATCATTTTTGGCACCGGCAGCTTTTCCGAAGGCCTGGACTTACCGGGCAACTTATTGACCAACCTCATTATTACTAAGATCCCTTTTGCCGTGCCCACCTCGCCGGTTGAAGAAGCGCACGCGGAGTATATCGAGCGCTGTGGTGGCAACCCGTTTTTACAAATCGCGGTGCCAGAAGCGAGTAAAAAGCTTGTACAATCAGTCGGTCGTCTACTGCGCAAAGAAGAGGACTCTGGTAAAGTAGTGCTTCTTGACCGGCGCATTATCACCCGTAGATATGGCCAATCCTTACTCGACTCGCTACCTCCCTTTACACGCGTGATCGAACCTTAAACTGACGAGTTAACATGCTGGAACTGATTGACCTCTCTACTTTAGTTATTCTGGGGCTGACCGCGTTTGTCGCTGGATTTATTGATGCGGTAGCTGGCGGTGGCGGCATGCTCACTGTCCCTGCCCTATTATCACTTGGCCTGCCGCCGCATGTTGCGTTAGGCACCAATAAGCTGGCCGCGACCTTTGCGTCGAGCACCGCCGCGTTCACTTATTATAAAAAGCGCCTATTTTCTCCCTTATTTTGGCAGCATGCGTTTTGGGGGACCTTAATTGGCGCCACGGCCGGCACCCTGCTGGTGGACGTTCTGAGTACCGAATGGTTAGAGAAGGCCATTCCCATTGTGGTGTTGGTCGCCGCCGTGTATACCATCTGGCATCCACACCCTAAAGGCGATAACAACCAGCTACCCGCACGTTGCCCAAAGCTGCCCATAAAACAGTGGAGTCAGGGTTTATCACTTGGCTTTTATGACGGGGTGGCAGGTCCGGGAACCGGCGCGTTTTGGACGGTTTCCACCATGTCGCTCTATCGGATGAATATTTTGCTATCCTCGGGATTAGCAAAGGCGATGAACTTTACCAGTAACTTCACCTCACTGGTGGCGTTCGCGCTGTTAGGCCATGTAAGCTGGGCGCTGGGCTTAACCATGGGAGCCTGCTTAATGCTAGGGGCTTTTATTGGCGCTCACTCAGCCATCCGCTTTGGTAGCCGTTTTATTCGCCCTATTTTTATCACCGCGGTGGTTATTCTAGCGGGCAAACTCGCCGTTGATGCTTGGTTCTAACCCTCATTGAGAGAGAAAACATCATGAAAGCGCAAATCGATGCCATGGCTCAACATTTAGATCAACTCGCCGTTCAAGCCGCAGAGGTTGATCGTCGCCGAGGAGAAGCCAAGGCACCGCTATTTGCCACGCCACTTTTTCACTGCAAAGGTAAGTTATTAACGCCCTGTGTTAATGAAGCACAAGGCCTGTTAGCCGTGATGCGCCGCGATCATCAGCAAGGGGTACTAACGGATGCGCGAGCCACCCATATTTGCGAAACCTTGTTAGCACAAATCACCGCACTCCAGCGTGAACTTGCCACTCAACCTTTACGTAAGCAAGAACAAGCACGTCGTGGGCCAAGACGCCAATCTATCGGTGAGCTCTATCAAGACTTGGCCAAGCATCAAGACTGGGAGCGGCGTCTCGCCGACAAGCTCCGTGATGCCAACGCCAGTGTTGAGATGGCCTCCAGTCCGGCTGTACGGCAACAGCATCAAAAGCAAGTTCTCGCGCTCGAGCAGCGTCTAGCGCGGTGCACCAAAGCCCGAGAACGCATTGAAACCACCATTACTTACCGGGAAAAGCGATAACGTAAGGAGCGAATGTGCTACCACTGATATACCATCCCATTTACTCTGATTTCCCGCTTCCCGAGGGTCACCGTTATCCACTGCAAAAGTACAGGCTGCTGTTCGAACGATTGCAAGCGCTTGGATTGCCGGTTGAGTTTTACCAGCCCACCGCCGCGCACAGAGAGATCATTGACGCGATTCATGACCCCGCCTATGTGAGTCAATTACTCGAGGGCAACTTGCCTTTGGTAAAAATGCGCCGTATTGGGTTTCCTTGGAGTAAGTCGCTAATAAAGCGCAGTTTAACCTCACTGGGTGGCACCACCTTAACGGTGGATCAGGCATTGCGCACGGGTCTGGCTATTCATCTTACCGGCGGCTACCATCACGCCCATTATGACTTTGGCAGTGGCTTTTGTTTATTTAACGACTTAATGATTGCTGCGCGTCATGCCCTCACGCAGCCGGGCATAGAGACAGTGATGATCGTCGATTGCGATGTTCACCACGGTGACGGCACCGCCGCGCTAGCCTCCTCACATCCAGATATTGTGACCTTTTCCGTCCACTGTGAGAAAAATTTCCCCTCGCGAAAGCCATCATCAACGCTTGATTTACCCCTCCCGATTGGCACCCAAGATAGCGACTATCTCGATGCCTTTTTGCCTTTACTCGACCTTGCACTGGCTCAGCACCGCCCCGACATGGTGATCTATGATGCGGGTGTCGACGTGCATAAAGACGATGCGTTGGGGTATTTGTCACTTACCGCTGAGGGTATTTTTCAACGCGACACAGGCGTGTTATCACGGTGTGCCTCCCACCAGATACCTGTCGCTGCGGTCATAGGAGGAGGCTATCATGACACCCATGAGCGGCTAATCCCGTTGCACGAACAACTGATACAAGCCGCGCTCACCCACTTTCCCGACTTTTCCGCCAGCCTGGAGGCATCATGACTGACTCACATTCTTCCTCGTCAAAAGCACTCGAAGAGGCCCCCGACGACGTTAAACTCGCCGTCGATCTTATTTACTTGCTTGAAAGCCATGCGATCGATACCGACACAGCGCTCTCCGCGATCAATATCGTTAAGCATGATTTGCTGACCAAAAAAGCAGCGTCATCCAGTGAATAAGTCACCTTTATCTACCGGTTCGGGCAAATTCGTTCGACAGTCGGTACGATGAATCGGCGGTAATATGAGGCATTGATCACATTTCGTTCAGCGCGCAAGAAAACGTTATTTAGTCAAAAAATACGGAATAATATGCGAAAGGCGTCGAGATGACTGCTTTAACATCAAGTAATTAGCATGCAACCCATTACATTCTTGTTACAGTTTTTAGTGCTGTTATTAACACCCAAGACCGCTCAAAAAACCAACAGATCAATAATCATCTAGTGTTTTGTCTCACAAATGTCGGTATTATCCGGCGTGCTCCACCTAGTGTATTGATGTGCTAAGACATCGCTATCACTGGCAACGGCGCACTCTGGCAACAGCCGAGCATGGATTCAAAATGCTGTTGCAGATCCAACATCGCGCGTCATAGCAAGCCAGATGTTTTGGTGCTATCGCGCGTTTCGTTGCTCACCTGCATGGACGGCAGAGATCTCACATGGACAGTGGTTGTCGACCCTCGCTCTTTCACGATGAACCTGAGTTCACGTGTTTATCGAGTTAGGCGTCTCCCAACAGACAAAACAGAGTTTAATGATGGAACAACTTAAAAATCTATTTGTGTCCATAGTCGATACAGGTAACGGCCTCCTTTGGGGCAGCGTACTCATTTATCTTTTGATTGGCTTAGGTTTGTACTTCACCGTACGATCTGGCTTTATTCAATTCCGTAACTTTGGCCACATGTTCAAACTCATGGCCAACAGCCGCGATGGCGCGTCAGGTGGTATCTCTTCTTTCCAAGCCTTTAGTACCAGTCTGGCAGCGCGCGTCGGTACCGGAAACATGGCCGGTGTGGCCGTCGCACTCTATCTGGGTGGCCCTGGTGCTATCTTCTGGATGTGGCTGACGGCATTGGTCGGCATGGCAACCAGTTTCGTCGAGTCCACCTTGGCGCAGGCATACAAAGTTAACCACAACGATAAGACCTTTCGCGGTGGCCCGGCTTACTACATTGAGAAAGGCTTAGGTCAGCGCTGGTTAGGTATTGCGTTCGCTATTTGTCTGATTATCGCCTTTGGTCTGGCGTTTAACGGTGTCCAGTCCAACTCGATTGCTGCAGCAATGAATACCGCGTTTGGCTTTGATGCCTTAGCGGTTGGCATCGCCCTTGCCGTAGTGACCGCACCCGTGATTTTTGGCGGTATGCGTTCGGTTGCGCGTGTGGCGGAGCTGATCGTGCCGTTTATGGCACTGGCGTATTTGCTGGTTGCGCTTGTCGTGGTTGGCATGAATATCGAGCAGCTACCTGCTGTGATCTCCACCATTGTTAAAAGCGCGCTCGGGCTTGAACAAGCGGCGGGTGGTGCAATGGGTTATGCGATCGCGCAAGCGATGATGCACGGTATCAAGCGCGGTTTGTTCTCAAACGAAGCAGGTATGGGTTCAGCACCGAATGCGGCCGCTACCGCAACCACCAAGCCAAATCACCCAGCGGCGCAAGGCTATGTTCAGATGATGGGTGTTTTTGTCGACACCATCGTTATCTGTACCGCGACAGCATCGATCATCTTGATCTCCGGTATGCTTGAGCCAAATAGCGGCCTAACGGGTATTGCGCTTACCCAAGAAGCATTGGTTAGCCAAGTGGGTGACTGGGGTGCGGCGTTTATTGCTATCGCAATCCTCTTATTCGCTTTCACCTCTATCATTGCCAACTATTCTTATGGTGAGTCAAACATCGAGTATATTTTCCGCTCGAAAAACGCGATTCTGCTCTACCGTATTGCTGTGCTAGCTATGGTGTTGGTGGGATCGATTACCGACTTACCGTTAATCTGGAGCTTTGCTGACTTGTCGATGGGCATGATGGCCGTGATCAACTTGGTGGCGATTGCGCTCTTGTCGGGTGTCGCCTTCGCGCTGATGAAAGACTATGAAGACCAGCGCCGTGCGGGCAAAAACCCAACCTTTGATCGCACCAAGTTCCCGAAACTGGATAAGCAAATCGATAAAGACGTTTGGTAATCCCCTACGGGTCATACGAAAAAACCACCGAGCAATCGGTGGTTTTTTTACACTCACTTTTAAGTCTTAGGCTTGCGCTGGCGCCGTTATACCAAAGTCTCTAAGGCTACACGCTCAACCAATAGCCAATGAGTAGAGCGAAAACAAGACACGCGCCCGCATAAAACCCCAACTCAATTTTACGTGCGGTCATGTCCTCAGCCTCTTCAGGCTTTAAAGTGATCCCCCAATACGCAAAGCCAATGGACGATGACAGCAATAGCACACCGAGACCGAACGCTAACCCTTCAACCGCATGGATCAATGTCATTTTTCCTCTCACTTCCGTCACTGACTTGTAGCACGTCGATTATACGCCTTGTCAGTCATTACGAAAACCACCAGAAAAGGGTTCATTCGTTTTCTCGCCCCGAGATCATCCGTTTTAGAAGTGAAGCTCGCTCCCGCGGCTAGCGCCACAGTTCACTGATGGGCGTGTCCGGTGAAAAGTCATGGGCAATTTGCGCTTGCAGTAGTTCAGCCGTTGCCATCGCATCCGTCAGCGCATGGTGGCTCTGGTAAAAGGGTAAGTGATAACGATGACGACTATCGGCTAAACGAATCGACTCGGGCGGGCGACGGGCAATCCAATCCATAAAGCTGCGTTTACCGTTTCTATGTTTGCGCGCTTCTAATTCCATGGTATCGACCATTGGGAAAATGATCCCCTCGCCTAGGCGCTGTTTGATCGCACGGTCCAGAAACTCCCGCTCAATACGGCGATAATGAACCACGACTACTGAGCCGGCTAGCGCGCTCAGTAAAGGTTCAATCACATGCGAAAAGTCAGGGGCATTCACGATATCTGAGTGAGTGATCCCATGAATGACAATCGACGACTCTGCCAACGGCCGGTTAGGGTTAACAATCCAGTGTTGCGCATGCTGACAACGAATGCGATTCAGGGTAAAGGGCACCAAGCCAATACTGACAATCGCATCTTGCTGGCTATCAAGCCCTGTGGTTTCAAAGTCTAACGCCACAAAAGACACCTGGGAGACAGGCGTATCAGGCGATACCCAGCCTTGCTGATAAAACGCTTGCAACGTCTCATGCTGGACCGTCTCACGTTTGGTTTCCAGCATGGCACGCCAATCCACGTCGTCGGCATCCTCTTTTTTTCTCAAATCGAAATGAAGCATACCCTCCCCTTAAGACCGATTCGGCTGATAGCGGAATTTCAAGAACTTCTGCGCGTTACTTAAGATCTGAAATGCATCTTTTAAGTTTCGACGTTCAAAGTCAGATAGGTTCTCTGGCTCGATGTTGTTGTCCGGCTCGCGACCCGCTTCGATGTCTAACGCTTGATGACGAATGCGCACCATAGAGATAAATTCCATTGCATCGCGTAAGTCTGGGCCTCGACCTTTAGGCAAGATCCCCGACTCGATAATATCGTCCAAACGCTCAAAGGAGTTTTGCGAGCGTGAATCGATCGCCAATGAATGTACCCGAATCAGATCGGCCAAAGGTGCCGTGCCACGACGTTTTAAGTTAATGGAATTGTTATGACGCCCGTCTTGCTCCATGACAAAGTCTTTGAAAAAGCCCAGTGGCGGTGTGCGATTGAGCGCATTGCGTGCCATCGCCGCCAAGAAGCGGTTGTTGCGGCGCGCACGACGACCAATAAAGGCTTTAAGTTGCTCTGCCCAGTTGGTGCGACCATGGACGCCATCAAGGTCAAAAAAGATATTGCTATCAAGTAGCGATCGCGGACTGGGATTATCAATCCAATCAGCAAAGCATTGCTCCCACTCTTTCAGCGTTTTTCGCCACTCAGGGTTAGTCGCCATAATATTGCCGGTGCAATACGTATACCCACACGCATTCAATCCATCAGAGACACGTTTAGACAAGGCTTCAAAATACGCATTGTGCTGACTGTGATCATAACTATCGTCCAAAATAATGGCGTTATCTTGGTCAGTAACAATTAACTGCTCGTCACGTGCCATTGACCCCATGGCCAAAAAGCAATACGGCACTGGCGGCTCACCGAGCTCTTCCTCAGCAAGCTCAAGCAAGCGCTGTTTAAAACTACGGCCAATCACCGACAACGCGGAGCCTATCATATGTGAATTCGCGTCTTCGTTGACCATACGGACAAAGCAATCTTTCACTTGTTTAGACAAGATGACCAAATCATCCACAGATTGTTGGCGGAAGATACTCGCCACCAAGAACAAACTGTTTTGCGACTCATAGCGCGCGATATCAGACAGTGCGACCACACCAATCGGCTTACCGTGTTGAATCACGGGCACATGATGAAGGTTTGAGCGCAAGATGGTCAGCATTGCCTCAAAGATATACGCATTGTGGTCAAGCGTGATCAGCTGTGGTGACATGATTTCTTGCACTGGCGTCTCATAAGGCAACCCTTCCGCTAAGACGCGATTACGTAAGTCACGATCCGTTATGATCCCCAGTACCGGCTTTATACCAGTATCAGGATCTGGCTCATCGCCCATCACCAGAATAGAAGAGACTGTCTCTTGTGACATGACCTGAGCAGCGTGCTGAACCGAGTCTGTACTGGATATCATTACCGGGTCACGGATAATCAGCTTTTTCACTTTTGAGGTGGTCAAATCATTGGCTTCGTTGTGACTCGATACCGCTTGGCGCAATCGGGTTCTGTCCTCTACCTCAACAAAATCAGCAAAGTGCTCAAAGTCATCAAAGAGCCGGTTGAACATCGCCTCTGGGATAAAATAGACCAAGGTATCCTCGATCGCTTTGGCGGGCATCCGGACGCGGTTGTTCATCAAAAGGCCCATCTGACCAAAGATATCGCCTTCTGAAATACGGTTGTACAAGGTTCCATTCCGGCGAAAGAGCTCGACCGCGCCACTACGCAGGATGGCTAAATCGTGAATTTCATCACCGTAAGCAAAAATATCGGTGCCTGCACGGTAGTAACTGATTTCAATACTGGTTGCTACCTCAGCCACCACCTCTTCCGGCATCGCGTCAAAAGGGGCGTACTGGGCAAGAAATGTCGCGATTTCAATTTGTTCAGCTTCCATAATGCTCACCTAAACCTGCATTTTATTGAAGGGCTCCCCTTTGGGGCATCCGTTCTTTCGCCAGCGACACAGCTCAAGCGCTGGCCGGGTAATAAAAAAGGCAGCCCCGAAGGCCTGCCTTTCCTATCTTAGCTAACAATCAAACAGTTAGCACACCTGTTTATTTCGCGCGTGGCTCAGAGGCCAAGCCTTTAAACAAGGAGACAGTCGCTACCAGGAGCACCACGGCGAATGGGAAGCCGGTGGAGACAGCCATCGCTTGCAACGCCACCAAGCCGCCGCCAAGGATCAGCGCCACCGCCACTAAACCTTCAAAAGTGGCCCAGAACACCCGTTGTGATACGGGTACATCCATTTTTCCACCCGCCGAGATGGTATCAAGCACCAAAGAGCCTGAGTCGGATGACGTGACGAAGAAGACAATGACAAGAATAATACCAATGAACGAGGTGATCGTCGCAAGTGGCAGGCCTTCAAGCATCGCAAACAACGTCAGAGACAGCTCGGCATCGACAACGGCGGTGTAGCCGTCGTTGACAAACTGGTCAATTGCCGTGCCCCCGAATGACGTCATCCAAAGCACACTGGCCGCCGATGGGATCAACAACACACAGGTAATGAACTCGCGTACCGTTCGACCCCGAGATACGCGCGCGATAAACATCCCGACAAATGGTGACCAAGAGATCCACCACGCCCAATAGAAGGATGTCCAACCTTGGGTAAAGTTGGCATCATCTCGCCCAAATGGCATCGCCAGTGCTGGCAAATTTTCTAAATAGGCGCCGAGATTACCGAAGAAACCGGTCAGAATCGCGAGCGTCGGGCCAACCGCAATCACAAACAGCAACAACAAGAACGCAAGGATAAGATTAAGCTCAGATAGGCGCTTCACCCCTTTATCGACGCCAGCGACAACGGAGAAGATCGCCATCGCGGTGATCACCACCACCAAGATGATCTCGGTCGTTGCGCCTAACGGCGTATCGAACAAGTAATGTAAACCACCGGACGCTTGTGAGGCACCAATACCGAGCGAGGTGGCAAGACCAAAGAGCGTCGCCACAATAGCTAAAATATCAATCACATGACCGGTCCAGCCCCAAACGCGCTCACCAAACAAGGGATAGAACACCGAGCGGATAGTCAGCGGCAACCCTTTATTGTAAGCAAACAGTGCAAGACCAAGCGCCAGCACCGCATAGATGGCCCAAGGGTGCAGTCCCCAGTGGAAAATGGTCGCGGACATACCTAAACGACGTGCCGCGTCTGTATCCCCCGCGGCACCGCCTAACGGGGCCCAGTCAGTCCGGATACCATTAGCATTTGTCGACGTGCCATCGAGCGCGGTTTGAAAATGCGTCAACGGCTCTGACACGCCATAGAACATAAGACCAATGCCCATACCCGCGGCGAAAAGCATCGCGAACCAGCCACCATAGCCAAAGTCCGGCTTGGCTTCTGTGCCACCCAGCCGCACTTTTCCTAACGGCGAGACAATCAGTATTAAGCAAGCAATGACGAAAACATTGCCTGTCGAGAGGAAAAACCAATCGAGATTTGCAGTCAGCCAAGCACGTAAATCGCCAAAAATCGGCCCCATTTTATCTTGAAAGGCCAAGGTCACAAAGACAAAGGCCATAATCGCCAGCCCTGAGACCATAAATACACGGTTGTGAATATCAAAACCAAACGGGCCCACTTTTAGGGCGACGTTATCCTGACCAACTTGGTAATCAGTGTCGATCGGATTAACTTTTCCGTCTGGCGTCATCATATCTTCATGGCTTTTATCGCTCACGCGTTAACTCCTTAGTTCGTCGATTCACAAGCCTTATGTGCTGCCGAACACTGCCGAAGGTTGCTTGGTATTTAAGCGTGATAAAAACACCAAAAAGGGTGGCAATGACAACACGGTCAACAAGAATATCATAGAGCGCACGCGCTTTAATTAGGCCCCTAACCGCTTGGTCACTTTGTCATCAAGGTTGTTACACACATACCTTGCCAGCACAGCTTAGTTACAACGAAGCAGATCCTTTGAACTCATTCTTTAACAGTTATAACGATTGGATAAAGGTGCTCGCTTTTGGCGCAATCAGGGAAGAAAAACACAATAGGTAGGGAAAACGTAACCAATAAAAAAAGCAGCCCGCTTGGGGCTGCTTATAAAACCTTAACGCGACGTTAAGTGTTTGGCTTAAGAAGCACGAGGCTCTGAGGCCAAACCTTTAAACAGTGACACGGTAGCAACCAGCAACACAATCGTGAATGGGAAGCCTGTCGACACCGCCATTGCTTGCAGGGCGACCAAGCCACCGCCAAGGATCAGCGCAACGGCCACCAAGCCCTCGAAAGAGGCCCAGAATACACGCTGTGGCACAGGAACATTCACTTTACCGCCGGCAGAAATGGTGTCGATAACCAATGACCCTGAGTCTGACGAGGTGATAAAGAACACCATGACCAGGATAATGCCGATAAACGAGGTGATCGCTGCTAGTGGCAGATCATCTAACATCGCAAACAGTTTCAGTGACAGCTCTGCGTCCGTAACCGCGGTATAGCCTTCATTGACGAACTGACCAATTGCGGTGCCACCAAAGGCAGTCATCCACAATACACAGGCTGCTGATGGGATGATCAACACACAAGTGATGAATTCACGCACGGTACGGCCACGCGATACGCGCGCAATAAACATACCGACGAATGGGGACCAAGAAATCCACCATGCCCAGTAGAAGGATGTCCAACCTTGAGTAAAGTTGGCATCTTCACGGCCAAATGGCATTGACAGCGCAGGCAAGTTTTGTAGATACGCGCCCAAGTTACCAAAGAAACCGGTCAGGATAGCGATGGTTGGACCCACTGCAATCACAAAGATGAGCAGCAATAGCGCAAGCATCATGTTGATTTCAGATAAGCGCTTGACCCCTTTATCAACACCAGCCACAACCGAAAGAATCGCGGCGCCTGTGATGCCCATTACCAGCAACACTTCTGTGGTATCACCTAGCGGTGTATCAAACAGATAGTGAAGACCCGCTGATGCCTGTGAGGCACCCAAGCCAAGCGATGTTGCAAGACCAAACAAGGTCGCGATGATTGCCAAAATGTCAATCACGTGGCCCGTCCAGCCCCAAACACGTTCACCGAACAGTGGGTAGAACACAGAACGCATGGTCAAAGGCAAGCCTTTGTTGTACGCAAACAGTGCCAGGCCTAACGCCAATACCGCGTAAATCGCCCATGGGTGTAAGCCCCAGTGGAAAATCGTGGCAGACATACCCAAGCGGCGCGCCGCCTCTGTATCACCGGCTGCCGCACCCAAAGGCGCCCAGTCAGTGCGAAGACCATCAGCGCCCACGGATGTCCCGCCTAACGCCGTTTGGAAATGCGTCAGTGGCTCTGAAACCCCGTAGAACATCAGACCAATACCCATACCGGCTGCGAAAAGCATCGCAAACCAGCCGCCGTAGCTGTAATCGGGCTTAGCTTCGGTACCACCGAGTCTCACTTTACCCAGTGGAGACGCAATCAGCACTAGACAGGCAATAACAAAAATGTTTCCTGCTGAAAGGAAGAACCAGTCTAGGTTTGAAGTTAGCCATCCACGTAGATCCCCAAAAACAGGACCAATTTGGTTTTGAAAGGCCAGGGTGACAAAAATGAAGGCCAAAATAGCCAGCCCTGAGACCATAAATACTCGGTTGTGAATATCAAAACCAAACGGGCCGAGTTTCAGTGCCACGTTATCCTGACCGACCTGATAATCAGTATCGATCGGGTTAACCTTCCCGTCTGGTGTCATCATATCTTCATGGCTTTTATCGCTCACGAGTTAACTCCTTAGTCCGTTTATTCGGAAGCCTGTGAGTGTTGGTGGTGCGCCCATTATTCATTGCTGTTCAAGCCATCTTTACCAGCAATAAAAGACCAGCTGTCACCACACAATCAACTACATTACCACATCTGAGAAAAAATTTAATTAGGCCCCTAACCAAATGTTTACTTTCTAACCAAGCACCCAACACCAACTTCCCTCCATGCCCCGATTTTACTGGCTTTCCCGGTTATTTGAACTCTTTATTTCAGAACAATAAACAATTTGGTTAATAGCGTTTTAGAACGCCTAACACCCTTTTAAAATCATAGTCGTATTTTCCACCATTGCTAAGCAAACATAACGATCGTGAAAGTCATCACGCTTGGGCAACTCGCTTGCTCATATCAAAGACACCATTGATGAAACAAAATGCAAACACAAAACACACAAAGTGACACTTGTCACATAAGAAAAACCACGTACAATACCGCCGCAATCGTTTTCCATCTCAAGTTTAACGTTTGCGGAGCAACATCATGCAGTTTGGCATTGGCCTGTTGGGGATTAGCGTCCTCTTTCTTATCGCGATGGGTTTTTCTGAAAATCGATCCGCGATTAACTGGCGCACCGTTGGCGGTGCATTCCTCATACAAATCGTCTTTGCTGGCTTTATCATCTCGGTTCCCCTTGGCCAGCGTATTTTGGCCAACGCGTCTGACACCGTCTCTGCGATCATCAGCTTTGGTGACATAGGCGCAGAGTTCCTCTTTGGCGATCTCGCTAAATTCAAACTCGGTTTTATATTCGCCTTTAATGTATTGCCCACCATCGTTTTTTTCTCTGCACTGATCGCTGTGCTGTACCACATTGGGGTCATGACATGGGTCATTAGCCTGATTGGTGGACTACTACGACGTGTACTCGGCACGTCGCGTACAGAATCAATGTCTGCCACCGCCAATATTTTTGTTGGCTCTGTTGAAGCGCCGCTGGTTGTTCGGCCTTTTCTTGCTGCCATGACACGCTCAGAGCTGTTTGCTGTCATGGTGGGTGGGCTCGCCTCAGTGGCTGGCGGCACCATGGTAGGCTATGCAGGGCTCGGTGTGGAAATGAAGTACCTTATTGCGGCGGCGTTTATGTCGGCACCGGCAGGACTCATGATGGCCAAGATCATCGTGCCACAAACCGAAACACCGATGACCCCGACGCAACATCAATCAGTGCAAGACACACAGGACAAACCAGTGAACCTGATTGATGCCGGCACGCAAGGCGCCTTAAGTGGCTTACAAATCGCCATGGCAGTGGGTGCCAGTTTATTGGCCGTGATCAGTATGATTGCGCTCATCAATGGTGGGTTAGGTAAGCTTGGTCCTCTTTTGAACCTGCCTCAGCTAAGCCTTGAATGGCTGTTTGGCTACCTGTTCGCGCCGGTGGCTTGGTTAATTGGCATTCCTTGGCATGAAGCCATGACCGCAGGCACCTTGATTGGTAAAAAAATCGCGGTGAACGAGTTTGTTGCTTTTGCCGATTTTATGAACTTAAAAGGCCAATTATCCGCCCACAGTCAAGCTATCGTGACGTTTGCGCTGTGTGGTTTTGCCAACTTGACCTCCATTGCCATGCTGATGGGAGGCCTAGGCGGCATCGTACCCGAACGCCGAGGCGATATTGCGACACTCGGTATGCGAGCCATTCTCGCGGCGACACTCGCCAACCTGATGAGTGCGACCCTGGCAGGTCTCTACCTTTCCTTGTGATTCCCCTAGCGTATTCGCTCGCGGCCACTCACGCTGTTTCTCACCATGGACGGTGAGTAAACGAAAATGGACTCGAAAACCGCACTGGCACTCTGTTACACTTAGTTAACTTCACGTAAAGAGATGTAATAACATGCGATACCCATGGGTTTTATTCGATGCCGACGAGACCTTGTTTCACTTTGATGCGTTCTCCGGCTTACAACGTCTGTTCTCGCATTACGATGTCGATTTTGATCAGCAGGCGTTTGCCGAATACTCCGCACGCAATAAACCACTGTGGGTACAGTATCAAAATGGGGAAATTGATGCCCAGACTCTACAGACCGAACGCTTTACGGACTGGGGAAAGCGCTTAAACGTCGCCCCTTCTTCCTTAAACCAAGGGTTTTTAGATGCCATGGCAGACATCTGTGAACCATTACCAGGGGCTCGGGAACTCATCAACGCCATTTCCCCGCATGCTCATATTGGTATCATCACCAACGGGTTTACGGCTTTACAAGATATTCGTTTAGAAAAAACAGGATTGAAGGCGGCGATCTCTACGTTAGTCATTTCTGAGCAGGTCGGTGTCGCTAAGCCTGACCCACGTATCTTTGAACATGCGTTTGAAAAAATGGGGCATCCGCCTAAAGAGAAAATCTTGATGGTGGGTGATAACCCACATTCTGACGTTCTCGGTGGCATGCAAGCCGGCATCGATACGTGTTGGCTAAATGTCGATAATACCCCAGTCCCTGAAGATATTGCGCCGACACACCAAGTTGACTCTCTACATCAATTAAAAAATTGGCTACTGCCAACCTAAACAGTGACAAAAAAAGAGAGCAAACATGCTCTCTTTTTATCGGCACCGCCATTGTTAACGGCGGCTTGAACTCAATCGCGCGTCTTTTAGCTGTGGTCGCCTTTGATGAATGCGGCTTGCTCTACACGCTCACCTTGATCGGTGCTAGCCACAAAGTTGATTGAGCGGCTGTTTTGGTTCTGAGCATGGATAAATACACGACCAGACTCATCCGTTACCTTCGCATCAAGACCCGACTCATTGGCGACTTTAGCGCCTTTTACCGCTTGGCCTTGTTCAGTGACCGTTACCCAAGCGCCCCCTTCTGCAGGGTCTACATCGAGGTTCAGACCACCAGCCATGACAGACGTTGAAGCGAGCGTTAGGGCAAAGATTGCAGCAAGTTTTTTCATGGTTTGTTTCCTCTTTCGTAATGGGTTGACAGCTATTAAACGCAAATTGTGCCGGTGATTTGTCACCTCAATGTCTCCATTTCTAAAAATCTGTCTCCAGAGACTCATCAAGGCGCAATCACGGTTCGACATTGTCATTGCGCTATTGCCGTGGAACGAGAATGAGATTACGCCTGACAGACCGTGACGACAATCACAATAATATGAATGACTCGTTCGAAAAATTTCACAAGACGGCGGCGGTTATTAGGCGTAGAAAAGAGGAAGATGGGGAATATTCTCCTTACCAGTGATCGACTTCGCTTCCGTCCTCGTTTTCACCCTTGCAACAAGTTGATACTTCCCAAGTCGTCACCAAGGGTTGTAATAAGGCAACTTATTGGGTGGGGAAACGAACGCAAAAGGGAGAACAATGATGTTAACACGCACGATCACGAAATTAGCCATCACTGCGACATTGCTGGTTGGGATGGGAAACGCCGTCGCTGCCCACCACAAAGGTGAGCATGACATTGTTGATACAGCAATGAAAAATGACGACTTTTCAACATTGGTGGCAGCCGTTAAAGCCGCGGACCTTGTTGATACATTGAAAGGAAAGGGCCCGTTTACCGTCTTTGCCCCCACGAATGCGGCTTTCGATAAGTTACCTGATGGCACGGTAGACACCCTACTCAAGCCAGAAAACAAAGACAAACTCACCGAGATCCTGACCTACCACGTCGTCCCTGGAAAAGTAACGGCAGAGCAAGTGATGGGAATGTCTTCCGCGACCACAGTGCAAGGCAGTGACGTAATGATCAAAACATCGTACGGGGATGTCAAAATCGATAACGCTACCGTCGTCAAGCCCGATATCATGACCTCCAACGGCGTAATCCATGTGATTGATACCGTGATAATGCCCTAGTACTTTGTCCGTCTCGCTCAACAAGGTCGCTCGTGAGGCGATATGAGTGAGGCACCAAACCTCGGTACACACATAGATACGTAAAAAAAACAGCCTGCTCTTGGAGCAGGCTGTTTTATTCATCTGTCTATAGACAAATCATACACCGAATGTCACGCCGCTTTATCAGTGCACTTTTGTTGAAACTTACCTAACAGCGCGTGGTAGAAGTCATGGTCAGATAAGGTACCAACCAGTTTCCCTTCTTCGATGAGTAACACCGGCTTAACAGTGTGATAGCGAATTTCAATCGCATCACGCATTTCGATGTCAGGCGAGGCAACCACAATGGTGTCGTCTCCAACTTGTGACAGATCTTGAACGTCTTTTTCCCATTCAACGACTCGTAAGGGCTGTGAGCCTGCAGCGGCTGACAAACGACCGCCCTGCTCTGCGGTGACCCAAATATCACGCTGCTCACACACTTTCCAACGGTTGTCGACATGAGGTAAGTCGTCAACAGATTTCATCATCGAACGCCCTTTCAACACGTTCAATGGATTAGTATGAGCAACAAAGTCACGCACGTAATCCGTCTCAGGACGCAGCACAATGTCTTCAGGCTTACCATGTTGAATAAGCTGGCCTGATTCCATAATGGCAATGTTATTACCAATTTTCAGGGCTTCGTCCAAATCATGGCTCACAAACAAAATCGTTTTATTGAGCTTTTTCTGCAACTCTAGCAACTCATCTTGTAGCTGCGCACGGATCAGTGGATCCAGTGCCGAGAAAGGTTCATCCATCAGTAGAATATCACTGTCCATCGCGAACGCACGGGCCAAGCCAACGCGCTGCTGCATACCACCAGACAGCTCATGCGGGTATTGATAAGCCCAGTCGTCCAACCCGACCATTTCTAGCTTTTCCAGCGCTTGTCGACGACGCTCTTTCTTGCTGATACCTTTCATTTCTAGGCCAAAGGCGACGTTATCAACCACTGTCATCCAAGGCATAAGTGCAAACTTTTGAAACACCATAGATGCACGGTTAGTACGAAGGTGGCGAAGCGTTTGCGAGTCAACTGTTGCCATGTCGACCATTCTGTTGCCATCACGGACTTCAAGACTACCGCGGCTGATGGGGTTCAATCCATTCACGGCGCGCAGTAGGCTCGATTTACCTGAGCCTGATAAACCCATCAAGACACAGATTTCACCTTCTTTCACATTGAGTGAGACATTGTCCACGCCCACAACTTGACCGGTCTTTTCGATAATCTCTGAGCGGCTTAATCCGTCATCAAGCAGATCCAGTGCTGGCTTAACATTGTCGCCAAACACCACGTCTAAATTTTTAATTGCGATTGCGTCCATGGTTTCCCCCTTATTCGTTGCCTTGATTTGGTGCTTTACACAGGCGGTCAAGAATGATGGCTACCAATACAATCGCCAGACCCGCTTCAAAACCCTGAGAAATGTTGACGGTATTCAGTGCACGAACCACTGGTTTACCGAGGCCGTCAGCACCTACCAGCGCCGCGATCACCACCATCGACAGTGACAACATAATGCACTGAGTCACACCCGTCATAATGCTAGGCAGTGCCGCAGGAAGCTCCACTTTAAACAGTAGTTTCATACGGTTAGCACCAAATGCGCGTCCTGCCTCTACCAACTCTTCCGGTACACGGGTAATGCCGAGATACGTCAAACGAATCGGCGCCGCGATGGCAAAAATGATGGTTGAAATCAGACCTGGGACAATGCCCAAACCGAACAGCACCAAGGTTGGGATCAAGTACACAAACGGCGGTACCGTCTGCATCAAGTCCAATAAGGGCCGCATAATGGTGTACACCAAGGGCCGATGCGCGGCCATTATCCCAAGCGGTATGCCAATTAATACGGAAATCGTTGTCGCGGCAAATACCAGAACAAAGGTTTCCAGCATCTCTTGCCAGTAGCCCAGGTTGAGGATCAACAAGAGCGCACTCACAACAAAGATCACGATGGAAATTCGACGCTGCAGGTACCATGCTAAGGCGGCTGTCATAATGATCGGCCCTGCCGCTGGCATCCATTTAAAAATGTCGACTAATAGTGTGATGGTCGTATCTAAGCCAATTGAGATCGCATCAAAAAAGCCGGCGGCGTTCATGGTTAGCCAGTCAACACCATTTTCCATCCATTGACCGAGTGGGATCTTGTTATCTGTAATAATATTCACAATAAAACCTTAGGGGCGGCGTTAACACCGCCCTCTCCTTCTACACTTTTTTTATTTACGCTTCAGTCTTTTTCAGGTACTCAGTGACCGCTTCAACCGCGTTCTCACCATCAACGGTGGTCACGCCGTCCAGCCACTTGTTCAGCACACTTGGGTTATTACGCAACCACTCGCGTGCCGCGGCCTGAGGCTTCTCTCCGTCATTAAGGATTTTGCCCATCATTTCGTTTTCCATCTTGAGGCTGAACTCAAGTTGCTCAAGCATTTGACCGACGTTCGCACACTGCTCGACATAGCCGCTACGCACGTTGGTATGAACCGTGGCACCGCCATAGTTAGGACCAAAGTACTCGTCAGCACCAGATAGGTATTTCATATCAAAGTTGCTGTTCATTGGGTGCGGGGCCCAACCGAGGAAGGCAACCCACTTGTCACGACGAACGGCACGAGACACCTGAGACACCATGCCAGCTTCACTGGATTCGATAAGACGGAAGTCACCCAGGTTGAAATCATCGGTATCGATCATTTTCTGGATCTGGCGGTTACCGTCGTTACCTGGCTCAATGCCATAAATGCGTGAGTCGAACTTGTCAGCGTATTTCGCGATATCTGCGACGCTAGTAACACCCGCATCGTAAACATACTTAGGCACGGCGAGGGTGTATTTGGCACCTGTCAGGTTGGCGCGAACGCTGTCGATCGAGCCTTCGTCAAGATACTTTTTGATATCGCCTGTTTGCGTAGGCATCCAGTTACCGAGGAATACGTCGATGTCGCCCGACGCAAGTGATGAGAAGGTTACCGGCAAAGACAATAGATCGGTTTGTGTCTCGTAACCCATGCCTTTCAGCACTTCAGTAGTGATGGCAGTCGTTGAGGTCACGTCTGTCCAACCGATATCCGAAAAGCGGACTGTCTCACACTGATTAGCGGCGGCGCTAAAAGCGACCATTGAGCTCAAACCGACTGCGGTCATCAGAGTTTTGCTGGTTTTACGTTTATTCATTGACATCTTAGTTTCCTTGTAATGCTTACTGATTAGTTTCTAGTGTGTGCTCACCAACGGTGGCATCATCACTCTGCGCGTTTTGATTGCGTTGCTTGTGCTGCCACTCAGCCGCAATCCATACTGGCACCTGCTCGGCAGGCAAGAGTGGCTTTTCAAGGATCATGTCAGCGGCGCGCTCCGCTACCATGATGGTTGGGGCATTTAGGTTGCCGTTAGGGATTGTCGGGAAGACAGACGAGTCCACCACCCGCAACCCTTGAATTCCACGCACACGGCACTGCTCATCAAGCACAGCCAATGCGTCATCGTCGGCGCCCATTTTGCAAGTACACGAGGGGTGATACGCGCTTTCCACGTTGTCTTTCACCCAACGGTCAATCGCTTCATCAGACTGAACATCATTGCCCGGCTGAATTTCATCGCCGCGGAAGGTATCCATCGCGTTTTGCGCCATGATTTCACGGGTCAAACGGATGGTATCGCGCCAGTCTTGGCGATCTTGCTCGGTGGTAATGTAGTTAAATAAGATTGACGGCTTATCGTGCGGATCGGCTGATTTGATCCGAACGTGGCCGCGGCTCTCTGGTTTGTTCGGGCCGACGTGTACCTGAAAACCATGGCCATCAAACGCGGCTTTGCCGTCATAGCGCATCGCTGCAGGCAAGAAATGATACTGAACGTTCGGCCACTTCAATCCTTCACGAGAGCGAATAAAAGCGCATGACTCAAAGTGGTTGGTGGCCCCCAGCCCCTTACGGGTTAAGATCCACTCAGTACCAATCATGCCTTTGCTGATAAGGCCCAGCTTGCTATTAAGCGTAATAGGCTGTTTGCAGTGGAACTGGAAGTAGACCTCGAGGTGATCTTGCAGGTTTTCACCCACACCCGGCAGTTCATGCTTAACGTCTACGCCAGCTTTCTCGAGCACATCACGTGAACCAATCCCTGATAACTGCAGCAGCTGTGGCGATCCCACTGAACCCGCACTCGAAATGACTTCTTTGTCGGCCATCACATGCTCGATGTTGCCGCCTTTTTCAAATTCCACACCTACCGCGCGCTTGCCTTCCAACAAGATGCGGCGGGTGACCACACCTTTTTTCAAGGTCAGGTTGCTGCGCTTCAGTGCGCGGCGCAGATAAGCGTTCGACGTTGAGGCACGCACGCCCTTATCGACAGTCATGTGCATAGGGCCAAAGCCCTCTTGCTGATAACCGTTGTAATCGTTGGTTTCGGGATAGCCTGCTTCGACACCCGCATCAATAAAGGCTTGATACAGCGGGTTGAGTTTCATGTCGTTACCGTTACATGTGCCCACAGGCCCCTGACCGCCACGGTAAGTATCGGCACCGCCAGACCAGGTTTCTGCGCGCTTAAAGTACGGCAAACAGCTCGCGTAATCCCAACCGTTAGCACCGTGCTCAACCCACTCTTCAAAGTCACAAGCGTGACCGCGGACATACACCATGCCATTAATCGATGAGCTTCCCCCCAGCACTTTGCCACGTGGACAATGCAGTTGGCGGCCATCAAGGCCTGGCTCAGGCAAAGATTCAAACTGCCACGCGTAGCGTTTGGTATTCATCGGGATCGATAGCGCCGTTGGCATCTGAATAAAAATGCTCTTATCGGTACCACCGGCTTCCAGCAATAACACTTGATGTTGGCCTGACTCGGTCAGCCGATCAGCCAATGCACAGCCGGCCGAACCCGCGCCGACGATAATATAATCGTAGCGTTGTGACATATTGGTCGCTCCGTTAGAAATTAGGCGTAAGGGCTGGCGAAGTCGCCAAGCTCGATCAACACACTCTTGGTTTGGGTATAATGCGTGAGGGTTTCGACACCATTTTCACGCCCTACCCCTGAATGCTTATAGCCACCGACAGGCATTTCAGCCGGCGAATCGCCCCAGGTGTTGACCCAGCAAATACCCGCTTCGAGTTGATGAATAATGCGATGTGCACGCGATAGGTTTTGGGTGAAGACACCAGCCGCTAGGCCATAGTGAGTATTGTTGGCACGTGCTACCACTTCTTCCTCGTCAGAGAAACGCAGCACTGACATCACAGGGCCAAAGATCTCGTCACGAACATGCGCCATGCTGTCATCACAGTCAGTAAAGATGGTGGGGGCAACAAAGTTCCCCTTGTCGAGACCATTCTCAGTCACGCGATACCCCCCCGTCAGCAAGGTCGCACCGCTTTGTTTTGCGGTCTCGATAGCCGTCATCACTTTCTCAAGGTGATCGGTTGAGATCAGCGCACCAATTTGCGTGTTCATGTCGGTTGGGTCACCGATAACAAGCTTTTCAGTACGATGTTTAAGCTGTTCAATAAAGCGGTCATAGATGCTGTCATGAACAAACACACGTGTACCGTGCGTACACACTTCACCCTGGGTGTAGAAGTTTGCCACCATTGCTGCGGATACCGCGTTGTCCAGGTCGGCATCATCAAACACGATACATGGCGATTTACCGCCTAGTTCCATCGTGACTGATTTCAGGGTCTTCGCGGCGTCACCCATCACGGTTTTGCCCGTGCCCACTTCACCGGTAAACGATACTTTGGCAATCTCAGGATGTGCCGTCAGCATTTGACCCACACGATAATCACCCTGCACCACATTAAAGACACCGGCAGGCATACCCGCTTCTGCAAAGATCTCTGCCAGTTTCAGTGCGGTCAGCGGTGTTTCTTCCGAGGGTTTGAAAACCATGGCATTACCCGCGGCTAAGGCAGGTGCTGACTTCCACATGGCAATTTGAATCGGATAGTTCCATGCACCAATGCCTGCACACACACCCAGTGGCTCACGGCGGGTGTAGAAGAATTGGTTGTCAGAAAGCGGTTGCTGCTCACCTTGCATTGATGGTACCAAGTTAGCAAAGTACTCAATCGCATCCGCGCCCGTCACCACGTCAACCTCTACCGCTTCTTGCATCGGTTTACCGGTATCTAGTACTTCCAGTTTGGCTAGCTCATCATTACGTTCACGTAACAACGCAACGGCTTTAAGCAAAATACGGCTACGCTCCATGGCCGTCATACGTGACCAAACCGCAAAACCTTGCTTAGCGGCATCCACCGCAGCTTGCACATCGTCTGCCGAGGCTTGGCCAATTTGCGCCAGTGTCTCGCCCGTTGCTGGGTTTACCGTTGCAAACTGCTCACCGCTTGTTGCGGAGGTAAGCTGACCGTTAATAAAAAGCGTTTTCGCATCCATGATTAATCCTGAATTCTTTTCTGTTCGAGTGTGCATGTAAGGCTCTGTTGAGGCTTAGCTCTGAGGACGACCATAAAAGGTCAGTTGCTTATCCAAATAGTCATTGATAATGGTGCGTGCGTTGTTGGCATCAATACCTTTAGGGTTCAATGCACCACGCAACCAGATACCATCAATCAATGCGGCAATCCCCTGAGCAACCATCGCAGCCTGCTCTTCTGGCAATAGTGCGCGAAGTTCAATGCGCAAATGTGACAGCAAGCGTTTCTCGTTCACGCGTTGTAAACGATGTAACTCGTTGTCATGCATGGCATAAGACCAGAACGCCAACCAGGTTTTAACCACATCAGATTTGGCCTGAAAACCTTCAAAGTTGGCATTAATAATCGCGTTAATACGCGCCTGGTGGTGATGACGCGGAATTTCTTTCAATGCGCCGATCACAGTGGCTGAAAGCTCGCGCAATACCACGCGCATCGTTTCTTCCAGCAAGCCATGCTTACCACCGAAGTAGTGGTTGATAATGCCTGTCGATACGCCGGCTTCCTTACTAATCAGAGAAATACTTGCCGCATGTAGCCCCACTCGACCAATCACCGTCATGGTGGCTCTAACAAGTTGCGGTTTTCGTACTTCCGGCATCCCTACCTTAGGCATTTCGTCTCCCATTCGTTTTTAATTGAACGATTAGTTAAAGATAATCTTACACGCTAATCTTTAGATCTCAAACATTATTTTTAACCAATTTGCTACACCCACCCCTACTAAAAAACAGCTAGATAAAGATAAAACAATGATTTAGGTCAATTTTACCCTGACTGATTCCAGACCTAATATTTTGTGCTGATAGCACTATTTGTGAGCAAATCGTGTAAAAAACCGCCTTACCAAACCCTAAAAGCTGGCTTTAATAAGGGGCATAAAGAAGAAAAACGCTTCATTGTCTCGACGACCGAGACGTGCCGCCCACATAACAATAAAAAGATAACAGCAAAATGCGGCACATTAGAGGAATATCGCTACTAATTAGCCACAAGTGGTAGTTAGGCACGGATCGTCACAATAAGATAAAGAGAGGAAAGCGTCGTACTAAACGGACGACAAATAAATGAGATGTAATGGTTAACCCCCTAAATGTTTAGGGTGACAAGTTTTATGACGTCGCAGCGTGATGCATGAAGCGATAACAGGCAACCTTGACATCGCTTAATAGAAGCGCGTTTAAGGCCAGCCACAAGGAGGGCATAAAAAAGCGCTCAGGCCTGTCAAAAAGCCTGAGCGCCTCATCGATGGTGTTAACGTCGCCTTACTCGTAGTTAAGCTCTGTCGCTTTCCCCGAGAAGACACGATAAACAAACAGGGTATACAAGAAGATCATGGGCAAGACAAACATGGCACCATAGCCCACAATCAATAAGGTACCCGGCGCACTGGCCGCTTCTTTTGCTGTCATCACCCCAGGAATAATATCGGGGAAAAAGCTATACGCGAGACCAAAGAAACTCAATGCGAATAGGAAAATTGCACCAATGAACGGGAACTGGTATCCCACATCGTTTTCGACCGGTACGTGGCGTAGGTAGCGATCAACAAGCAGCATGATGGCAAGACAAACCAACGGGACGGGTGCGAGTAATAAAATTTCAGGGAAGCCAAACCAACGCGCTGCGACTGTCTCACTGACCAGAGGATTGACAATACTGATCGCTAACACCCCCAGTGCTGCCAGCCAACCGCCACGACGTGACCATTTAGCCGCACGTTTTTGCAAATCCCCCTCGGTTTTCATCACCAGCCAGGTACCGCCGATATAGATGTACGCTGCGGTAACACAGAGGCCGCTTAATAGCGCAAACAAATATGAGCCTGTGCTGTCATCAAAGGCCAACACATAGCGACCAATCATGTAGCCTTGCGTCATTGACGCGATAAAAGACCCGGCTTTAAAACAACGGTCCCAGAGATCTTTACGCTCTGGCTTCACCTTGGCACGAAAATCAAAAGAGACACCACGCAAGATAAGCCCTGCTAGCATCACAGACGTTGGCAGGTACAGTTCAGTCAAAATCATGCTGTGGGCCGCTGGGAAAGCAATCAGCAACAATCCCACCGCCAACACCAGCCAGGTTTCGTTGGCATCCCAAAAGGGACCAATTGACGCAATCATACGGTCACGCTGCGCCTGATTGCAGCTTGGTAACAGCATACCGACGCCAAGGTCGTAGCCATCAAGCACGGCATACATGAAGACCGAAAAGCCAAACAGCAGCAGATAAATTTCAGGCAGATAAGGAGTTATGCTCATACGTTCACCTCTTTCTCAGGCTGAGCGTGATTGTCTGATTGATATTCAGGCAGGCGTTTTTTCGCCAAAAAGAATAAGGTGCGGATATACGCCACCATTAGCACCGCGTAGAGCGTCAGGTAAATGGTTAAGGTAATCCCTACGTGCGAGCTTGCGACTGGAGTGACCGCATCGGCGGTTTTAAGCACCCCCTGCACCAGCCAGGGCTGACGACCGATTTCCGTCACATACCAGCCTGAAAGCGTGGCCACCCAACCGGAAAACGTCATAGCGACCAGGCCGATTAAGTGCCACTTGGGCATCGGCTGGTTACGCCACACGCGATACGCTGTAAACCAGCTTACCAGCAGCATCAATACGCCCACTCCGACCATAATGCGGAAACCAAAGAACAACGGCTTCACCGGCGGATGATAGTCAAAGCTTTCCAGCCCTTTGATCTCGCCGTCGAGTTGGTGAGTCAGAATCAAGCTCGCCAGATTCGGGATCCCAACTTCAAAGTCGTTGGAACGTGTTTCTTCATTGGGTACCGCAAACAACAGCAAAGGCGCACCCTGCTCGGTTTCCCAAACCCCTTCCATGGCCGCAATTTTCTGCGGCTGATGTTCAAGGGTATTGAGACCATGCATATCACCGACAAAAATTTGCAAGGGAATAAGGATGGCGGCAGCCGTGATCCCTACTTTTAATGGTTTATCTGCCACACCTGATTTAGGCGATTTCAACTTCTGGTAGGCGGAAATACCGGCGATCAAGAAAGAAGCCGTCAGGCCAGACGCCAGCAGCATATGGCTTAAACGATACGGCATGGACGGATTAAAAATCACCTCGAACCAACTGGTTGGATGCACCACACCATCGATGATTTCAAAACCGGTTGGCGTATGCATCCAGCTATTCAGCACCAAAATCCAGAACGCAGAAATAGTGGTACCAATCGCTACCAGCAGCGTCGCTAATGTGTGCACCCAGTTCGGGACGCGATTTTTACCAAACAGCATAATGCCAAGGAAGGTCGCCTCCATGAAAAAGGCGGTCATCACCTCATAACCCAACAGTGGGCCGGCAATATTACCGACCTTTTCCATAAAGCCAGGCCAATTGGTGCCGAACTGGAAACTCATGGTGATCCCAGACACCACCCCTAGCGCAAACGTGAGCGCGAACACTTTTACCCAGAAATAGTAGGTATCCAACCAGATTTGCTCACCGGTACGGTTGTGCCGGAACTTGAAAAACACCAGCATCCACCCAAGTGCTATCGTGATGGTGGGAAACAGGATGTGGAAACTGATGTTGGCCGCAAACTGGATCCGCGACAACATTAATGTATCTAACATGACATTACCCTCAGGAGGTTAACTACCCGATTCTTCGTTGGATTTGCTGTGAAACAGCTTGCCGGACAGCTCAAGAAGCTTGCCGACACTGCTACCCAGCTTCATCAAGTTTTTTAGATGTTCAGGTTTCATTTGCTGCACATCGTCAAACCAGTGGTTAAACAGCTCTAGGAGATCGTGGATTTCGTGCAACTGTTTAACCGAGTGACTCTCTGCGTCGTCTTCACTCCGCATAAAGTGTGAGCGCAGCATAGATAAGGTAGGGTCGACTTCTCGCTTCTTCCTTTCGGCGAGAACTTGCTGCGCCAATTCCCAGATAGTGCCATTCGGCACAAAGTAGTCCTTTCTATCTCCAGGGGTACGCTGCGAACGGATCAAGTGCCAGCCTTGCAGCTCTTTGGTTGCCATACTGACATTGCCACGAGAAATGTTGAGTGCCGACACAATGTCGTCTGCGCTCAGTGGATGCTCACTCAAAACAATCAGTGCCAGCATTTCGCCCACCGAACGGTTAAAGCCCCAACGACTTCCCATTTCACCAAAGTGCATCACCACATTACGTAGTTCTTGTGACAGCTCCATCTTGATCTCCCTCGCAGTGCCTTTGAGAAATAATACGGAGTTTCTTTGCGGGGGATCAATGAAAATTTGGAAATTTCAGAAATTATTGAAAATAGAAAAGCGAAGTTGTAAGCAAACGTAAGGAGAGGTTATGGATACGTTACAGTCGGCTATGATTAAACATGATCGAAGTCACACAGATTACGTATTCACAGACGCAAAAGAAAGAGGAAACACACAAACAGATACACAATTGAGAGGTTTATAAACATCGAGTCTCTCAACATAAATAGTTTTTTATACTGGAAACCACGATATATTTGGGGACAATGTCACATGCGAGACATCGCTAGGCGCTATACTCCTCAGCGTGCGCGAACTTATAACGATTCGACATGGCGCACCAATGATTAATACCTGAACAAAAGGAAGTTTGCTGTCATGTTCAAAAAGACGCAGCGAGAGCTGGACACCTGCCGAGCAGAAAAAGCCTCGCTCCAAGCAGAACTCAACGCTATCCAAGCACATATTGCGACCATCACCTTCACACCCGATGGCATTATTACCGATGTTAATGACAAATTGCTAAATATCATCGGCTACACCTACGATGAAGTGATCGGACAGCATCATCGCACGGTCTGTTTCGAGGAAACCAGCCAAGCATCAAGCTATCGGCAGTTTTGGCAATCGCTCGCACAAGGAAAGTCACAAAAGGGGGTGTTTCGCCGCCGCCATCAGACCGGCGCGGAAATTTGGCTGGAAGCGACCTATGTCCCCATTAAAGATGCCAACGGTAAGGTAGTCAGTATTCGCAAGTTAGCCGCGGATGTCACCAAGCCGCACCAGGATGCGCGTCGACAAGAAGCCATATTGGCGGCGATTAATCGCTCATTGGCGGTGATTGAATTTGAACCGGATGGCACGATTATTCGTGCCAACGATAACTTCCTCACCGCGGTAGGCTACCAAGATCACGAGATAAAAGGCCAACATCACCGCCTCTTCTGTGATCAGGACTTTTATGATGAAAACCCTGACTTTTGGGAGAATTTAGCTCGAGGACAATTCACCTCCGGGCAATACCTGCGCCGCGACAAACATGGCAATGAGGTGTGGTTGGAAGCCACCTATAATCCCGTTTTTGATGTGGAGGGAAACGTGCGTCAGGTGATCAAGTTCGCTACCGCCATCACCGATACGGTGAAACAAAACCAAGCGGTCAATCAAGCGGCTGAACTCGCTCAAGCTTCGTCAGAACAAACCCTTAGCGATAGTGAAAAAGGCAGTGCACTGCTGCAAGAGGCCGTGACCTTATCACAAAGCGTGACCGACCAAGCGGGCGAAGCCGCGAATCAAGTCAATCAATTGAGTGAGCACGCACAAAGTATCGAAAACATCGTGACCACCATTAAGCAGATCGCGGAACAAACCAACCTCCTAGCATTGAACGCAGCGATTGAGGCCGCACGCGCCGGCGAACAAGGACGTGGTTTTGCCGTCGTCGCAGATGAAGTGCGCGGTTTATCACAACGTACCAGCCAATCTACCACCGAAATTGCCGATGTCGTCGATGAAAATCTACAACTGATCAAAGGGGTAAGCGATGCGATGGCAAAAGTCACTGAACAATCTTCGCTCGGACAGGAAAAGGTAACCGCCGCCGATACTGTGATGACCGCTATTCATGCTGGCGCAGAAGAGGTCTCCGCTACCGTTCGTCGCCTGACACACTAACTGTTGGTCATTGCCATCCGGTCGCGATGAGCATCAAGGATAAGGAATAACATGCACACCCAAGCCAGCAGCGCCACACAGTTGAAATTATCGGAGCTCATTTTGGCGTTAAGTACCGCGTTGGATATGACCGAGGGGCAGCCTCCTGAGCACTGTATGCGCTGCACGTGGTTAGGAATGAAACTCGCTGACGCCTTAGCGCTCGATGATCAACAACGTCATGATCTTTTCTATACGTTGCTGCTAAAAGATGCGGGCTGCAGCAGCAATGCGGCACGGATCTGTGAGCTTTACCTCACCAACGACTTGGCCTTTAAACAAAGCTACAAAGTTGTCGATGGTAGCTTGTCCAGCGTACTCAACTTTGTACTTAAAAATACCGGCGTCAAACGCGGCTTCATGCAAAAGCTCTCGACGACACTTGATATCATCCGCAACGGTGACATGTATGCGCAAGAGCTGATTGAAACACGATGTACCCGCGGTGCCGATGTCGCACGCGATTTGCGTTTTAATGAAACCGTTGCTGAAGCCATCTATGCGCTGGATGAACACTATGATGGCGGAGGGCGTCCTGACCAGTTAAAAGCCGAACAGATCCCTTTGTTTTCGCGCATCGCATTGATGACACAGGTCATTGATGTCTTCCGAACCGAGTCCGGTGTCAACGCCGCACTCAGCGAGCTAAAAAACCGCCGCGGTACTTGGTTTGATCCGACGCTCGTCGACACCTTTTTACAGATAGCGCGCGATCCGCAGTTTTGGCAGCAGCTGGACAGCCCCGCATTAAAAGAAGACGTACTGTCGATGACGCCGGCAGACACATGTATCTGGGTCGATGATGACTATCTGGATGACATTGCGGCGGCTTTCGGACGCATTGTTGATGCCAAAAGCCCTTTCACCTCCGGGCACAGCGAGCGCGTGGCCGTTTACGCCAGCTTAATTGCTGATGAACTTGGCATCAGTGAACAGGATAAAAAATGGCTAAAGCGTGGCGCGTTACTGCACGATATTGGCAAGCTCGGCGTGAGCAATGATGTGCTCGATAAACCGGGAAAACTGGATGACGACGAATGGGAGCACGTTAAACGCCATGCAGCACTGAGCAAAACCATCTTATCGAAAATCCACCAATTCGATCACCTCGCCAAGTTCGCCAGCGCTCATCACGAAAAGCTCGATGGTACTGGGTACCCTGAAGGTATCAAAAGCGATGACATTTCTTTGCTCACTCGCATTATCACCACCGCGGATATTTTCGATGCGATCACTGCAGAGCGCCCCTATCGTGGCCCTATTCCGATGAACAAAGCCCTCTCGATCATGAAAGAGGAGACAGGGACTGCCATTGACACGCAATGTTTACAGGCGCTAATTGCTGGCCTCGAGCGACTGCCTGACCACTTTATTGTTCATGACGATACCTAGATCACATCATAGATATCACCTATCGCGTATATAGGTTAACTCCATTTTCTTTTTTTATATCGGGTAGTTACTCTATTCACATCGTTTGGAACGAACCGTTTCCAGTGCTTGGCACTCGCGATAAGCGAAGGGTCGAACACATTGATTTGCCACTAAGGAGGCATTAAATGAGTAAGCAAGCAGCATTGATTGGACTAGACAGCAGCAAAGCCGCCGATCTAGGCGCGCGTTTGGATACGCTATTGGCGAACTACCAAGTGCTATACACCAATGTGCGTGGTTTTCACTGGAACATCAAAGGCAACGACTTTTTCGAGTTGCATACCAAATTTGAAGAGATTTATACCGATCTTCAAACCAAGATTGATGAAGTGGCTGAGCGCATTCTCACCATCGGTGGCACCGCCGAGCATCGCTTCAGCGAGTACCTGAAGGTCAGTGAAATTAAAGAGCACGCACCCGAAGCGAATGGTCAAGCTGGTGTCCGTGCGCTGGTTGAAGGCTTTAGTGTTCTGATTGGCCTTCAGCGCGACATCATGAATCTTGCCGGAGATGCGGGTGACGAAGGGACATCTGCACTGATGAGCGACTACATCCGCGAACAAGAAAAACTGATGTGGATGCTTAACGCTTACCTCAACTAATCTCCCTGCGACCTCGAAGGCTATCCTTCGAGGTCGCCTGATCGGGTTTTGTTCGTGAGTTAATCTCTATCCGCGAATACCTTTTTCACTACCGGCATCGCCGAGAAAACGTTCGGCCAACCAGCATAGAACGCGAGATGCGTAAGTACTTCTGAGGCTTGCTCCTCACTCAGCCCATTGGTCATTGCCTTGTTCAGATGGAACGGAACCTGTTCGACTTTGCCGGTAGAGATGAGTGCACTGACGGTCACGAGGCTTCGATCCCTAGGCTTTAATCCTGGCCTGAGCCAGAGATCCAGGAAGAGCGCACTTTCGGTATAGTCCACCACACCCTGCGACACCTCGCCAAAGGTGTCCTGCACGAAGGTTTGGCGTTTCACCTCAGCTTCTTTATCCAGCGGCAAAAGCTCTGGCGATACCGCAGGCAACTCAGAGGCCTTTACACCTCTGGCTTCGAAGACGTTCGCAGTAACAGCAACGGCAGACATGGCGTTCGCCCACCCGGAATAAAACGCCAGATGGGTAATAAGCTCTGAAATTTCGGAGGGCTCAACCCCGTTATCCAGCGCCAGGTTGACGTGGTAAGGCAGCTCGACCTGCTGATTGCGGGAGATCAGCGCAGCCAGCGTAACAACACTTCGGTCACGGGCAGACAGCCCCGGACGGTTCCAGACCTCTTCCAGAACTAGATTCTCCGTGTAGGACGCCAAGGCAGGCGAGACCGATCGAATCTGCTCCAAGGATGGCGCGCTTCCCGGCAGACTGAGCTCCGGACCTGAGGCGGGGCCCTGCCCGAACGCGACCCCGGAAAAGCAAAGGGCCAATGGTACAACGGTATGTGCAAGCTTTCTCATAGCAAAGTCTTCCAATGATGGGTTGGTAGGTAATGTGACTTTTCTCCAGCGAGAGGCGAAAACGGCTACGGAGCCAGAGAGATGGTGGCTGTGAACCGTTCGGATCTCTTTAAATGCTTCATCCCACTGACGACCGTTCCAAGGTTGACCAGCGAATTTGCGTAGCCGAAATCCTGGTAAAAGATTGCAAGGTTTCCCCAGGGGGCATAGTAGGTGAAGCTTCCCACCTGCGGGTCAAAGCCAGCTGGCGCATCATCCGTTGAAAGGCGGCTTGGCAAGTCACTGACCTTTTCAATACCGTGATAATCCTCAAACTCCAGTGTCAGTGGCAGCTGCGCCAGAAAATCCCGTGTGGCAACCGAGTCTGCCAGTCGCACTTGGACGATCGAACCGTCTATGTTCAGAATGATGTCTGTTTGATTCCGCATGGATTTCTCCTCAGTTAAACGGGATTGCGGCTCGGCCGACACAGATAAAACCTCCCCCGCCAGGGTAAGCAAAATAAGTAGCAGAGAAAGTGGGGTTTTCTTCAACCGAAAAGGTTTCATACAAAGTTCTTCAAGATTCAGCACGAACCGGTCAGGCAGACTGCTGTACTAAATTGCGAATGTCCTGCATCGGCGGAGCTCCAAACATCCGGCTGTATTCACGACTGAATTGTGATGGGCTCTCGTACCCCACCTGAAAAGCGGCCCGTGAGGCATCCACATGCTCGGTCAGCATCAATCGACGCGCTTCGCTGAGTCGCATGCGCTTCTGGTACTGAAGAGGTGTCATCGCGGTCATTGCACGGAAATGGTGATGAAAGGCGGAGACGCTCAACCCCGCCCGGCCAGCCATCTCCTCCACTTTTATGGACTCCCGATAATGTTTCTTCAGCCACTCAATGGTTTTGGAAATCCGATAACCGTTCTGGCCAGAGGCCGCCATATTTCGAAGGCGTGCGCCCTGATCTCCTTTCAGCAGCCGGTAGAGAATTTCGCGTTGAATGAGTGGTGCCAGTACGGCACTGTCCTCCGGCTCGTCCACAAGGTCCAGCAACCGGTTGAAGGCGTCAAGCAACGGCGCATCGACATTATTGACCGCAATGCCCAGGGACTTATCAGTTTGCTCGCGCGCGATGTGGGCCGGGTTATCCATGATCAGCTGCGACAGCATCTGAAAATCCATCTCCATGGTGAGCCCCAGATACGGCTTCTCTTTGGAGGCTTCGATGATTTTGGAGACTACTGGCAGATCAATAGAGGTAATCAAGAACTGACTGGCGTCGTAGAGGAATGTGTCTTCCCCGACCACCACCTGTTTACGGCCCAGGCCAATCAGGCAAATACTGGGCGCCAACATGTAGCTGGTAGGGTCAGTGGGGTGCGGCCAGCGATGAAGACAGAGCCCCTGGATGTCCGTATCCAGACGATTCGCGTCCCCAGTCAACATCTCTATTCTGGAGGCCAGACCTTTCGCCCCGCGATCCCAGGCTAATTCGGGCCGGTAGCTCTCAGATTTGTCGGTATCAGACATGATCCTATGCCCCTTAAGTAATCTCTGTTCCAACTTGATGAGTGACCAGATCGTCATTTGGGTGGTCTGTAACCATTTAAGCTCATTTACCGCAGCAGTTCACGTCTACCCCGTCTTGCCCGTAGAATCAGGCAATAAATCGAGAGTATTGGGTTATCTCTGCCTAGCCGGCTAATGGCTTACAAAATTTGTTACCGCACAACCACGATATTGCCTATTCCCACCAGTTGCTAAATCGCTCTGATTGCGCACCGTCCAGGTTTACACGGGTTCCAATCCTCGGTGTTAACAGACTGAACGACTTTCCCCTATTGGCCAAACTTCGGGTATTGAAGATGCAACGCCCCCGAGCAAATCAACAATTTCGACACGCCATTCATTCCCAAAAAAGCTTTACTACTTTCGTTTTCATCAGCTTGACAACGTACCTGAAGCTTTTTTCTGAACCGTGGTTCGTAAACAATGGCGCGCATTAAATACTATCGAATAATAGTTGATCACCTCATTTAGGCGAAACAAAGAGAAATGAGCAATAAACGAACAGGATGTGGATAAAAAAGGCCAGGGATCAGGTGTTCTAATCAATATGTGGCATCCAAACCGATCAAATACTGATATGGAGACATAACTATGTTCAAAAAATCCCTGTTTCAAAGCGTAGCGGCAACCCTGGTGGGTATGACCGTCGGCTCAAGTGCAACAGCCGAAGAATCCCACAGTCAGACCCATTACTCCGAGGACACGCAGAAATCCTTTGCCGGGCCGAGCGATCTTTTCACCGGAGAGGTTCAGGTAGACATTGTTTTTCCAAGCAACGAGAGTGCCCACTATAGCGGTGCCTACGTCACTTTCTCACCAGGCGCTCGTACGGCGTGGCATGAACACCCTGCCGGTCAGCACATGGTGGTGACCCAAGGCACCGCACTGACTGGCACGCGGGATGGTCATGTCATCAAGCTTCATGAGGGCGAAGCAGTGTGGTGCCCACCCGATCTCGATCACTGGCATGGCACAACACCGGACGCGCCCATGAAGCACTTCGTTGTGACCGCCAGTAAAGATGGTGAAAACGTGATCTGGAAAGAAAAGGTAAGCAACGAAGACTACGAAAAAGCGCTGGCAAAGGTCGAGTAACAACGAAAAAGCCCCTCCAACGATAGAGGGGCTTTTTTCGATCCCGGGATTTACCCATCAACTTGCTGGAATACCGGAAACTGACTTGCGTTGCCGTAATCCCGAATGGGCTCCAAGGCGCTCAACGACTGCATGTCCGCCTCTGAAATGACGAAATCCACATCGGCATTGTTGGCCATGTGAGCCGGCTTCGCCGTTTTAGGCAGCGGCAGAAGGCCGAGTTGCAGGTCATAACGAATGCACAGCTGTGGCACAGACACCTGATATCTCTCCGCCATTTTGATAATCGCCTCGTTTTTGAAAAGCTCACCATGCCCTACCGGAGAATAAGCTTCTACCAGCATGCCTTTATTACGTGAATACTCGATCAACGCCGTCGGCACATTGGTCACGTGCGCCAGGACCTGATGAACCATCGGCGCGACACGGCTATGCTGGACGATGTTATCAATGTCTGCTTCCTGGAAGTTGGACAGCCCGATGGCTTTCAGTTTTCCGGCATTGTAGGCGTCTTCCAGGGCGCGCCAGGCTTCCTGGTTGCCTTTAGCAAATCGGTCTTCAGTTCCGAAGTGATCCCAGGGTTGCGGGCTGTGGATGATCATCAGGTCCAGATAGTCTAACCCCATTTTTTCGAGGGATTCGTCAATCGCAGCAGCGGCATCTTCATAGGTCTTGTGACGGGCGGCCAGCTTGCTGGTGACGAAAATCTGCTCACGCTCAACGGAACTGGCGCGCACACCATCGGCTACTTCCGCTTCGTTACCGTAATCCTGAGCCGTATCAATGTGCCGATAGCCAAGTTCAATGGCCGAAGTTACAGCATTTGTTGCGGATTCACCTTCAATCATCCAGGTTCCAAGAGCCAGCTTCGGAATCGCAATACCATTCGTCAGTGAATACGTCTCTTCGAGTATCATTTCGATCGCTCCATCTATTTAACTAGTTGAGGGCTCCCTGCCAGCGGGAGCATTAAAGCGAAGTGATTAGACCTCGCTTTATGACCCAAATGATGCTCGAATCAGGCTCATTGATTAATACGCATTCCTTGCGGTTTATTGCCTAATCGTACAGAACGTGAACGCGCTTTCTTATATCCTATTAGCGAACCTTAATCCTGCTCAGACACAGACCAAACCACTTGCGTTCCATCACTCAATTGCGCCACCAAGCCTTTTGCGGGCACAGTGATGCCCGACATACCGACTGGTTGGTCGGTAAAGTTGGCGGTTAGCGTCGACCCATCGCTAAATTGGGCCTGCTGCACGCGTCCGCGTTCATCCAACCAACGAAAGTCCACCAAGGCTTTGTCCCAAAGGGCTTGATGAATTGGCATAAAGCCCTGTTGGTAATGTTTAATCGCACGAATCCGAGGTTGCGATGGCGACGTTGCTTCATCACGACTTAAATGCACCATGGCGGGCACATTATAAAGCATGGCTATTAAATCTCTCTCAGCACGAACATTGGTAAACTTTAGGCTATCGCTATGCCAGTGGTGGCTATTGATCACCTCATCATGGAACACCGCTTGATAAAGCGGGATACGAAATTGGGGCGCAAATAACAATGCTTGGTACAGCGGCTTCACTTTCGCCGGCTGAAAGAAAAAAGCGGGCTTGTTATCCGGATACCAAGGACCGAGATAATAGGGAGATGCACGATTAGACTTCATGTCTTTATCTGTCCATCCAAAACCAATCGTTTCTAGGCCATGAGCAAAAGCGATGCCCTGCGTGGTCAAACTGTTGCCATCTTCCGAGCCCAACACGACAGCCTGACGATCTACGATCGATTTCATCCGTTGATTGAACGCCGCCAGCATATCGACTTCGCGAGTATCACGGCGATAATCTTCTCGCGCCATCGCAGTCGCATCCACATCAATAAACAAGCTATTGAAATGTCCATATTTAATGATATCGGCGATACGCTGAGCGACATAATCAACATCACAGGCAGGATTGAGATAGAAGCCGTTGCCACGAAACCCTTTTTTCAATTTGCCATTGCGCTGTTCAATCGCACACGATGTGCGCATCACATCCGGTAATTGTGCAGTCAGCCAGCTATCGTTCACGCCACGTGGGATCGCGGTATTGTAGGAGTCATAGGGGCCAATTAAATAGCCCGCTTGCTTGGCTTTTTCGACGACATGCGGCTGATAAAATGCCGGCATCCAATTGTCCAAGCCTAACCACAATTGACGGATACCCGCTTTGTGTAAACTGTCGAGCATCTCAGTGGAAAGCCCCTGCCCCCACTGGTCTGCCGGTTTAAGGTACTGTCCTGCCCTCGAAGCTAACCACTTTTTACGTTGCTGCGCGGCCTGATACTGCTGTTTGATGGTATTGTCTTTTTCGGTGGGAGCGGTCGCCGAAAAGATCTCTGCCAACGCACGATTAATGCCATTCACCAAGGTGTTTTTATGATATTGGCTAAACCAGCCTTGGTCACCGGAAAGCTCTCGGAGCGCCGCTTTGGTCTCATCATCAAGCGGCAATGGTGACGTATTCAGCGCCCAATGTTTAAGTCCCCACCAATCCTTCACATCATCACGCGCAAGCGGTCCTTGACCAAATAAATACACATGGGTCGCGCCAATTAGCTTGGCCGTTTCAGGGTTTTGTTGCACTTTTTTCGCCAACGAGGTTGCTTGATGCTGCTCTTGCCGCCACTGGCGATACCATTTAGCCCCATCCAATGGATGCTGACCCGGTTTAATCCTTACCACAAAGGGGTCATGGCGATTTAACGGCGTAAAGGTATGAACCGCGCCCGTCGCGAGTTTGTCATGTTTGCGAGCAAAACTCAGTCGGTTATTGGTGGCGGTGACTAGATGGTAACTGACATATTGACGACCTATCTGAGCCGTCCAAAACGGCATTTTTAGATCTTGCGTGGTATTCGCACCATCTCGGCTTGCCTGCAGATAGTCAATCCATTGCGGATGATCCGTGGGTATTCGCATTCCTTCGCTAAACGGCAATAATAAGGCTTGGGTGTCCTCGACCGGTAAATTAAACCAATTCACTGAAACGGGGCGTTGGCGTGTCACTTTAGCGTTGTCATCCAACGACATAGACAACGTCAACGCGTTATCCAAGGTGGCAGATACCTCGATATTGGCAGGCATCCAGCGCCAGTTAACTTGATTTGGCGCTGGGTGACGTATATTCACCACCTGCTGGGGCTTCTGACCCACTGCCAAATTAGCGTCATTAATGGGCAGACTGTCCCAGTGCATCCTCAGATCGCTAGGGTTAATGGTGACGTGTGTATCTTGATGGGTCAAAGTGAGAGGCGCTGCGTAGGCAGTTAGGCTGAATAGCGTCAGGCCACATGCAACACAAGAAAAATAAAAAGATGATAGGTTCACGCGCTGTCTCCAGTTGATGTCAGCGCGCTATTAAATGCTAACGTCCTCCCTCATTTGTCACCTCGATGTCTCTTTATTCGCTATTAACAGCCTCTGTGCGGATGGCAGCATTGGGCAGCGGCAACGCCAATCGCTCAACATAGTTGACTTTTATTGCGCCTTGATACTCAAAGTGACTGACAGTGACGCTTAAATGCTCCGCATTAACAAGCGATGAAGAGGGCAATTTTATCTTGGTTGGCGCGTGGGAGTTGTCTGCGCGGCCGGACAAATAAATCGGCGTTTGTTCGACCCAGCGATAGGCGTCATCAAGCCACAACCAGTGTGCAGCGGCTGGCGAACAACTCAAAGGCGTAGCGGGCAAATCGATTGCGAGCTGTTGATCAGGATGGCCTATCAGTTTTACCCAAGGGCGGCGTGGCAGCCCATACACCACCAAACTATAATGCTGACCACCCATTTTTAACTCATAAATACCAGGAATAATTTGGGTAAATAGTTGCCCTGATTCAATTTCTTGATACCCACTTTTCGCGTTCAAGATCTCATTGAGCACCGTTTGCCCGGTAGGATCAGTGAGGGTTAGCAAGGTATCACGCTCGACCTGCTCGGCAGAAAGTTTGATTTCATAGCCAAGACTTGAGGCGCCTGCCCGTCGTACAAATGCAATGGTTAACCCTTGAGGGATCCCTTTACCGTTGGGCTCAGTTAACTGTTGGCCACAATCCGTTTGATTGATGATCGCGTACTTGATCTTCGCCCAATGCTCAGTCGGTATCTGCTGCTGAGATAGCGCAAAAATAAGCTCTTGCCACGCCACCTTGGGCCTATCTGCGAGGAGTGCCTGATAGGTTTCCTGCATCGGTGTTTTTGGAAACCAAACTTGCTCAGCGCGGACGCTGAAGCTGCATACCATGCATGCTATCACGAGTATGTGGTAGCCAAACCCGTTCATAGCACCACCAACCGATACCCGACACCGCGATGCGTCTCTATCGCTAAACCGGGCAACTTTTGTCGTAGCCGCAACACATGATTGTCAACCGTGCGCGTGGTAGGAAACGCCTGATACCCCCATATTTTATTAAGCAATTCTTCGCGATGAAAAACCCGCCCTTGGTTTTGTAACAGCAATAGCAATAAATCAAACTCTTTAGGCTTGAGCGTCACATCCTGGTCTTGCCAATACACATGACGGGATCCAGGTTCAACCTTGATCTGCCCGTATACGAGTTGGCTTTCTCCTAAGGGCCGTAATTGGGCATAGATACGCGCCAAGAGCTCCTGATGTGAAAAGGGTTTAACCACATAATCTTTGGCGCCGGCCATTAAGCCCTCAACCCGTTGCTCAACCTCAACTTTGGCTGTCAATACGATCACTGGCACTGCTTTTAAAGACAGCCAATGAGGCAGATGCGCTAAACTATCGCCATCGGCGAGCTGGCGGTCTAAAATCACCAAATCGGCATGAAACCAATGCTTATCCACCTTATTACTCTCGGCCAGCCAGGTGCATTCAAACCCTTGCTGTTCCAAAAACTGGCGTAAGCCTTCCCCTAATAAGGTGTCATCTTCAATCAACAATAGATGGCTCATTGCGGCAACTCCAGAATACAGCAGGTTGGGTGACGCTTGATCACTAGCTTCCCCCCCATTTGACGCATTAAACGCGCCACTAAAAACAATCCAATCCCCATGTTTCTTTCTGACGGTGACGACTTATATCGCCGCCACAGCCTTTGCCACCAGGATGGAAAAATTCCGTTATCATACACACAAACTCGTACGCGCTTATCCACGCATACACGAATCCAAATTTGATCACCGCCATGATGATGGGCATTTTGAATCAGGTTTTTCAAGCAGATGGATAACCAGTAGAAAGGCAACGTCAGTGTTTTATCTTGCTCAAGGGTGTAGTCAACCTCTAGGCAATCGCAAATATTATCCAGCCACTCCGATAAGGACGCAGTTTGTAACTTAAATTGCTCACGTTTATCGGTACTTAAATAGCCCTTACTGGTCTCTGTCAGCTGACTTAAGCGTTGATGATCCGCCAGTAATCGCCAAAGCACATCTTGCGTGCTAGGCTCAAGCAAATCGAACTGGCTGCGCAACATTTCCACCGTCATACCTAGGCTTGCGATCGGTGTTCTTAGCTCATGCGTCAGCAACTGGAGAATAAATTGGCGCTCACGGCGCTGCTGGTATCGATCGTATAGGCTACGCGCTAAACCAACTATCAGCGCACAAAAAACCGCTACAAACACCGCAATCATCACGCCACGATACGCCGGGTGGAGTTGATTACAAATATTTCCATAGCGGTAATCACACCCCGTCGTATTCGTCGATAAACTCAAACGATATTGTTCAGCAATTGGCGCCCATTGTTCATGAGATAGCGCCTTCCATCCTTCTTCGCCGTTAAGCCACAGGCGCCCGCCATCTAAATACGCGCGGTAACCACTGAGTAACGCATCTCGGCCAGCCTGACTGAGGACATTCAGTGCAGCATGTAGAGGATGCTCTTCGTTGGCTAAGGTAAAACGTTGTACCAGCTCAGGTGACGGCGTGGCGATCCCACGCGCTGACACATAGCGTTCAGCATAACTTCCACCGGCAGGATGGAGTAGCGGGTTTTGCTCAAACCACTCAATGGGTAAAGGCTCATCACGACACAAAGCCAACTCAAAACGCTGGGCGGCTAACAAAAGGGGGGAGACGATACTGGGGGTCGGCTGGCACGTTTGCACCACTTGGTGTAGTGCGTTTAAGTCCTGCCAGTTAACATTCTCGAAATCAGGGTACTGCGACTGACTGACCAACAAAGCCTGCGGATAGGCATTTAATGCCGGCTGTGCAACCATCAAGGTGCCCGTTTGCCAGGCCTTATCATAAAATCCTTTCAGTTGCGTGTGCAGCTCACTGGCCACCGTTTGGCTGCTGAGTAAAGCCAACAATAACGCTGCTAACGCTCGAAACACCACTTTGCCACCCTTATGGACCATCACACTTACGCTACCAGCGCTAATGATTAAATCATAGCTAAGCGGTAAGGGGCTGTGTCACCCGAGTGTCAACATTGTGAGGAGGCCAAGACGCTATGTGGTCATACGAACAACGAGAGGTATCGGTGGTTAATGAATGAGGCGATTTTCATGGCGCAGAAAGGGCGGAGACCTCCCCAGCTACATCCCGGCACACACGTCCCAAGCGCGGGCTGCTTCCTTCCGGACCTGACCCAGTACACAAGATAGTGTTGCGGGAGAACCAAGGAGGCCTCCATCGATATGTCGTTAAGCTTGCTTAACTGCGGGGCATTATGTGGCAAGGCTGGATGCAATGCAAGGAGGATTCATGACCTCATTCGTTAACTGTTTATCTTCTAGGCAATTTTCCTACTGATCGTCCGGCTCTTCCAATAGCAAATACTCACCAACCCAAATCGCCGCAAGCATGGTGGCCCACGCGACCAATAGCGATAGCGTGAGTTGTCCAGGGGTAATCCATGTAATCACCAAAAACGGAATACTCGGGATAAGATGCAAGGCAAGGTGACGTGAGCGAGCAAATTGTGGTGTGAACCCCACCCACTGTAACAACCAAATAATCATCACCGTTGTCGCACTCCATAACGCAGCAGGCCAGCCACTCACCGCCACTAATACAGGCAGTAACAGCCAGGCCCCGCGATGAGGAGGCTGATAACCTGGCCAATATCTGATCGCAAGCCATAACCCCACGAGTGCTAACATTTGCAGCGCGAGAGTACTCGGTGAGCCACCCAATTTAGCTTCAGATTGCAAAGCCATCATCCCCGCGAACATGGCAACCATCACCGCACCGAGTAATAGCTTGACGTGTGGATGTCGGTCGGGATTGAACCAGAGAGACAAAGCCGGCAAAAGCAATAGCGTGCTCGCGGCTAACAGCTCAGGGAGATGTGGCAAGGTAAAGGCAAAAATCGCCATCGCTAGCGCCAAGCACCAACTCGCGAATTTATCTGGATAGAAAAAGAATAAAGCAGACGCGCCAATCGCTAGACTATTCAGGGAAAACGTGGCGCTAATCCCCGCGACAGCGATAACCGTCAGCACCAACACGGGCCAGAGAAACAGTGAGATTCGCATGCACACTCCTTGTGCGGATATCTCTCACCAGTGTAGCGATCAATGCCCCGCACGCACCAGTGTTAGCGTTGGATCATAGGTATGATTCGTATCCGTGATCACTTTATTGACCGTATTGGTAATAAACAGAGGCCGATCACTCACATCGATCTGGGCGGTGATCACATAATCGTGCGTCGTCGTAATTTGGCTCGGATCATAGTTGAGGGAAAAATGCAGAGGCGCTTGTTGCCCCTCCGTCACGAAAGACTGTCGACTGATCACTTTGCCTGGCGCATCGATGTTTTTAATCTCTACCAAGCGCACTGTCACACTGGCATTTTCGGGCAACGCAAGGCGTTCTCGATACACCAAGCTACCAGAAACATTTGCTAAATCATTAGGTTGGCTATTTCCAGAACAAGCAGTAAACACCAAAGCAGTGAATAAGGCGAACAATAGAAACGTTAGTTTCTTCATTAAAGAATCCTCACTGAAGCACGTTCAAATGCGGCAAAAACGCTAAGGTTATGATAGCTTGAACAATAACAATGGAAGCATAGCATGAATCAAGGACTTATGAGCCAACCACTGAAAGAACTCTTACAGCTGCTAGAGCTTGAGCGACTAGACACTGGCCTGTACCGCGGTCAAAGTGAGAACCTTGGACTCCCCCAAGTGTATGGTGGGCAAGTGATTGGACAGGCATTATCGGCCTCCAAAACCTCGGTTGACCCTGATCGCTTTTTGCATTCATTCCATAGCTATTTTCTGCGCCCAGGCGATCCTGAGCAGCCGATCATCTATGATGTTGAGATACTCAGAGACGGAAAAAGTTTCAGCACACGGCGAATAAAAGCCGTGCAGTACGGCAAACCTATTTTTTATCTCACCGCCTCTTATCAAGAAGAGGAAGAAAGCTTTGAGCATCAGAACACCATGCCGACAGACGTGCCAGCGCCCGAGACCTTGCGCTCTGAGCAGTCACTTGTCAATGATATCGCTCACAAGCTTCCCCCTAATGTGGTCAAAGCCTTTGGGGGTGACAAGCCGATTGAAGTGCGGCCTGCCACAGTGATCAACCCACTTAAACCCCATTCCGCGCCGGCTAAGCAATATCTGTGGATCCGCGCCAATGGTGAAGTCGGCGACGATTTTCATGTCCACCAGTATTTACTCGGCTATGCCGCCGATTGGGGCTTTTTGGTCACGGCGTTGCAGCCTCACGCAGTGACGCTGCTTACGCCGGGCATGAAAGTGGCCACCATTGATCACTCCATGTGGTTCCACCGCCCGTTTAGAATGGATGAGTGGCTGCTGTTTGCGATTGAAAGCCCGTCCGCCAGTGGCGCGCGTGGCTTTGTACGCGGCGAACTTTTTAATCAGCAAGGCGACCTTGTTGCTTCAGCGACCCAAGAAGGCTTGATGCGTAAACTCTCCTAACCATCAACGTCTCGAGCGTGAGCGAGTCTGAGCAACACAAAAAGGGGCATAACGCCCCTTTTTATCTGTTTCACTCATGGCTGGAGCTCTACACCTGCGCCTCTTCCTCTAGTGCGGCTAAATGCGCGCTGGCTTGCTGGAGTTGATACATCTGCCAGTAGCGGCCTTGCTGACGCAGCAGGCTTTGATGACGCCCTTGCTCAATCACGCGGCCACGATGCAAGACGAGGATGTTATCGGCCTCGGCAATGGTCGATAAGCGGTGCGCAATCACCACCACTGTCATCTGTTGGCGTAACCGATTCAGCGCCTGTTGCACAAGCTCTTCGGTACCAGAGTCGATATTGGCGGTGGCTTCATCAAGGATCAGAATTTTAGGCTGACGCACTAACACGCGCGCCAGAGCCAACAACTGGCGCTGACCGGCAGAAAAGGTCATTCCGCCCTCACCAAGTAAGGTATCCAGCCCCGCTGGCAATCCTTTCACGTAATCTGCCAACGCCACTTGCTCGAGTGCATGCCAAATTTTTTCATCGTCCAGCGTCTGCCCCAGCGCGATGTTTTCTCGCAAACTCCCCGTCAGCATGTGCGGATCTTGTTGCACCATGGCAACGCCCTCACGCAAGCTTTGATGACTCAAGCTTTCGATCGGTAATCCACCCAGCGTCAGCGTCCCCTCACCTGCGCGATAAAATCCCATCAGTAACGACGCCAAAGTTGATTTACCGCTGCCCGTATGTCCCACCAACGCCAGAAAGCCGCCGGCCGGGACGTCTACATTCACGTCTGACAACACCGGTGTTTCACCATCATAGGAAAACGACACATTCTGCAGTGCAATGGCACCATCAGGGATCGGCGTGGTGTCATGACCATATTGCTCAGGCGGCGTATCCATCATTTCGAAAAGCCGCTCACCGGCCGAGATAGCCTGCTGAAGCAGTGACAGTTGCTGCATCATTTCAATCAATGGCTCGGTGATCCGCCCCAAATAGCTTAAAAAGGCGTATAGCACCCCAACACCAATCACTGCTGTGCCGCTAAAACCGAAGATCGCCACCAAAGACAGCAACGCGGCCCCTGCCAATAAATCAATCAAAGGGCGGAGATAGATCCCGTTCAGGCGCTGAATAGTGACCATGGCATCCAAGTGATCCGCGGTCATATCACTGAATCGCGAGGAGAACGCCCGCTCTTGCTGCATTAGCTGGATCAAATTCATGCCGAGCACAGATTCATTCATCACCCCGTTGATATCTGCGAGCCGATCTCGTGCCCGACGATACGCAGGCGCTGAGCGTTTTTGATAGCGCGCCATCACCAGCACCACACACGGCAGTAGCACCAACACCACCATTGTCAGTTGCACACTGAGCATTAGCATTGCCACCAGCATCACACCAATCAGTGCGATGTTGCGTAAAAAGGTAGAAAGCACCGACACATACAGCTCTTTCAACGACTCGGTGTCGTTAGTTAAGCGCGATACAATTCGTCCCATCGGCACATAGTCAAAGGCTGACAGAGGCTGTTTAATCACGTTGGCGAACACCGCTTTACGAATACGTTGAATGATGGCCACCGCCATGGTGTTAAAACGCAGCTCGTACTGATACTGAAAGCCGGCGGAAACAATGGTCGATACGATGTAGCCGACTGCAAGTGCCCACATGATCACCGCCGGATAATGATCTTTGGCGACATAATTATCGAGAAAGATTTGCACCAAATAAGGCCCTGTTACTTCGGCCACCGCCGCGACTAGCAAGAAAATCGTGGCAATCACAAATTGACGCCTGTCGCGGCGCATGTAGCTTAGCAATCGAAATAAGATCTCTCGCTTAGTCATGGCGCGGCTCCTCATCGGCTTCCAATGCCGCTTCCAGCTGCTGATATTGGTGCATTTCTTGATACCATCCTGGCTGTTGAATCAATTGGCGATGCTGGCCACGCTCTCGGACTTGCCCGTGGCTGAGTACCACAATTTCATCGGCGTTTTCGAGTGCCGATAAACGGTGGGCTATCACAATCGTGGTACGGGTGTGCTGATGCTGTTGCAGGTTCTGCAAAATGCGGTGCTCGGTGTCACCGTCAACGGCTGACAAGGCATCATCCAAAATCAAGCACTCCGCTTCCACCAACAAAGCGCGGGCAATGGAAATACGCTGCTTTTGACCGCCAGATAAGGTGATCCCTTTTTCACCGACTGCGGTTTCATACCCGTGCGGCAGCTGACGGATGTCCTCATCAATGCAGGCAAGTGTCGCCGCCTGTTCGATTTCCGCTTGGGTCGCATCAGGACGACCAAGGGCGATGTTTTCCGCAATCGAGCGCGAAAACAAAAACGGCGTTTGCGTCACCACCGCGAAACGTTGTCGCCATGACGACAAGTCAGCCTCCGCTATCGACACATCACCATAGCGAATATCGCCCTTTTCAAGCTGGGTCAGATGAAGTAGCAATTGCAATAAGGTTGATTTACCACTGCCGACTGGGCCGGCAATCCCCAGCATGGCCCCAGGCGGAAGCGTCACACGGATATCTTTGAGGGCAAAACTGTCATCCGGTTGCCACTTAAACTTCTCAATGGCCAGTGCTAACGGCTGCATGGTGTCAGGCAGCGGCGTGTCACCACCAACAATGTCCGGCTGCTCTTGCAGCAACGCATCTATCCGCGTCCAAGCGGCGCGCCCACGCTCAATAATATTAAATAGCCACGCCACTGCGAGCATCGGCCAAATCATCAAACCTTGATACAAGGTAAATGCGGTAAGATCCCCAAGCGAAATATCACCAGTGGCGACCATGTAGCCGCCGCCAGACACGGTTAGGAAAAACGAAGCGCCAATGGTGCCTTGGATCACCGGCGAAAACAGCGCATCAACCCGTGCCACCGCGAGGTTTTTCTCCCCGGTACGATCGGCAACTTGATTAAACTGATTCATCTGGTGCTGCTCTAAGCCGAATGCACGTACCATACGCACCGCCGACAGTGAGGACTGACTCACCTCTGACAGCTCAGAAAACGCCGCTTGCGATTCAGTAAAGGTATGGTGCAAACGGCGACCAAAGCGATTAACCAGTACTGCCATTACCGGCATCGGTAACAGGGCTAAGAGTGTGAGCTGCCAGCTAATTTGGCTCACCATCACAATGAGCACAGCAACGCCTGTGATAATGGAATCCCCGGCAGTCAGTACCCCTTCACCGGCCGTCATTACCACTGCTTTCACATCATTGGTGGAACGCGCCATGATATCGCCACTCGGATAGCGACGGAAAAAATGCGGGGATTGACGGGTAAAGTGATCATAAAGCCGATTGCGCAGCACAGTGCCCAGCTCAGCCGCGGCACCAAATAGCCAGACTCGCCAAACGATGCGTAGAACATACACCACCACCCAAATGGCTAGCATGCCCGCGAGTAGCCACATCAGTAGCTCAGTGGAAATCTCGCCCGCGACCACGCCATCAACCACATGGCCCACGGCCATCGGCGGGATCAGCTCGAAGACAGAAACAAATACTAAAATAATCATGGCGCCGAGATAACGACGCCATTCACGTTTAAAAAACCAGCCTAACTGCCAAAACACCTTCATGAGGTCTCCTTTTTATCCCCGCCTTTTTATCATCAGAACGACCTATCGGATCGGTAAGGCGGTGGTGTACTTAAGCGCTTCCATGGCGAATGTTGATGTCACATTATTCAGACTTGGCACAGAATTGACCAGTTTTTTATAAAAATGATCAAATCGAGTCATATCAGCCACCTGCACCTTCATCATATAATCATATTCCCCCGCCATACGGTAGAATTCCATCACCTCAGGGAACTCGGTCACCACCTCGGTAAAGGTCTTGTACCACTGCTCACTGTGGTCATTGGTTTTGATGTGGACGAAGGCGGTAAATGCGAGGCCAACGGTTTCGGGGTCAAGCAATGCCACCCGCCCACGGATCACCCCTTGTGATTCCAGCCGTTTCAGCCGCTTCCAACAGGGAGTCGTAGTTAAATTCACCCGTTCGGCCAACGCAGCCACAGACCAGTTGGCATCTTCCTGTAGCGCCGCGAGTAAAGTGCGATCTATCTCATCTAAAGTGATAGTCATAAAAATTTTTTCCATTAAGTATTATATGGGAGTTTATTTTTCTATTTAGGTGGCATTATAGAGCAAAAATAGCAAGGTTTTTATCCCACTCTTTACGTAAACTGGTGCTAATTACGCATTCGGAGACGCATGATGACAACCCCACAGCCTTGCCATACTTGGGTCGGTAACGCGATTCGCCTCATTGAAGCCGACTTTAAACGCTCTGCAGATACCCACTTAATTAAGCTCGATCTCCCCAGCTTTGCAGACATTGATATCTATCTGAAAGACGAAAGCACTCACCCAACCGGCAGCTTGAAGCACCGCTTGGCGCGTTCTTTGTTTTTGTACGGCTTGTGTAATGGTTGGATTGATGAGCACACCACCATCATTGAAAGCTCATCAGGCAGTACTGCCATTTCCGAAGCGTATTTTGCCCGTCTGCTTGGCTTACGTTTTATTGCCGTAGTGCCTAAAAACACTGCGTGTAAGAAGATTGAGCAAATCCGTTTTTATGGCGGTGAAGCGCACTTTGTCGAGCGGTCAGATCAGATCTATGCCGAGTCTCGTCACCTTGCTAAGGAGCTCAATGGCCATTACATGGACCAGTTTACGTATGCCGAGCGAGCGACCGACTGGCGTAGCAATAACAACATTGCCAACCGCATTTTTGATCAAATGCAGTACGAGCGCTTTCCGATCCCTCGCTGGATTGTGATGAGCCCGGGCACCGGTGGCACCTCAGCGACCATTGGCCGCTACATTCGTTATCGTTGCCAACCCACTCAGCTGATGGTGGCCGATGCTGAACATTCGGTGTTTCACGATTACTACCTCACTGGCGACAGCGCACTGACCACCGATAAAAGCAGTCGCATTGAAGGGATTGGACGGCCACGTGTCGAGCCCAGCTTTATTCCCGGGGTGATTGATAGAATGACCACAGTGCCGGACACTCACAGTATCGCCACCATTCACTGGCTAGAAAGCCAACTTGGCCGCAAAGCCGGCGCGTCCACCGGTACCAACCTGTACGGTGTCTTGATGTTGGCGAATGAAATGCGCGCCAACGGCGAGAAAGGCTCTATTGTCACCTTGCTATGTGACAGCGGTGAGCGCTACCTAGACACCTATTACAACCCTGATTGGGTACGCGAGCACATTGGGGATCTCGACCAAGCGACTCATGATTTACAAACCTTGTTGGGGTAATAGGCACAACAGCCTTATGGTTTGTGGTAGCGACGCTCCGGGCGACCGACGCTACCATAAGCCACCTCAGCGCAAAGCTCATCTCTTCCGACCATATATTCCAAGTAACGACGCGCTGTTGTTCGGCTCGCGCCAATTTGCTGCCCAACCTGCTCGGCATTTAGCGCTATCGTGGGAGCATTTAAAACCCCACGAATTTTATTCAGTGTAATCGCGTCTATGCCTTTTGGTAGTCGCGGTGAATAAGGTTCGCTCTTCTCCTTTACGCCCGACGCCAGTAGGCCATCAACTTGGCTTTGAATGAGTGAATCCATATTTGCAAGCTTTTGAACATGCGTAGAATATTGGTTCAAAGACGTTTTTAATCGCTCGAAAACAACGGGCTTTAAAATATAATCAAATATACCGTTGTGCATGGCGGTGCGAAGAGTCTCTACCTCCTTAGCTGCCGTCACCAATATCACATCTGTATGCGCACTCTTGGCGCGCAATTCCCTCAGTAACTCCAGACCTGTGCCCTTGGGGAACTGATTGTCGAGAAGCAGTAATTGAGGTCGAAATACATCAAGCAAGTCTCTTGCATCATCCAAGTCATGGGCAATTCCCACTACATCAAACCCTTCGATTTTATCGATAAAGCGACGCTGAATCTCTGCAATTTTCGGATCGTCTTCTGCAATGACAATACTGATTAATTCTGTCATGTGTTGTCCTGATATGGATGTTGATCGAGCTCTTGCCATTTAGCTCTAGGTATATAAACCGTAAAGCGGCTTCCTGATAATCTACCTTGCTTATCACGCATATTCGGCTCAACTGTTACGATACCACCTAGGTGTGCAACTTGACGCTGAACTAAATCCAAGCCAATGCCATGACCATCGGTCTCTTTTGTTGTGTAACCACGCGTGAATATCGCCTCTGCTTGTTGGTGAGATAGACCTGCCCCCTGATCATTCACTTCGAAAATAAGCTCTTTACCGTAGTCAGAAAAACTCAGTGTGACTTGGCCATCGGGACCATAATGATCCAGCGTTGCTTCTAGGGCGTTATCAACGAGGTTACCTAAAATACTGACCAGCTGCTCACGCGGCAAAGCCTCTGGCAAATCCTGCATATGGCTTTCTTTATCAACGGTTAATCGTAAACCTAACTCTCTTGCTCGATTATATTTACCCAACAGGCATCCCGCCAGAATGCTATCTGAAGTGACCTGCATCACCCGTTGAATAAAGGATTGGTGGCCTGAGGTTTCCTGGCCGATCATTCGCAACGCCTCATTTGTCGCCCCCATGTGGATCAGTCCAGCAAGAGTATGTAATTTGTTGTTGTACTCATGTGCTTGGCTGCGCAAGGACTCCGCATACTGTTTGATTCGCGTTAGCTTACGGCTTACCAAATCCACCTCGTCTTTCAATCTAAAGCTAGACACGACCCCCGTGATGAGACCGTTTTGCCGCAATGGAATCCGGTTAACAATAAGATTGTGATGATGAAGCCAAATCTCTTGATCAAAATCAGGCTCTCCCTCCGCCAGGACAGTTTCCATTCCGGTATCGGGTAATACATCCGTAATATGGCGACCAATGTAGAGTTGGTCTTCTGGCAGCGCTAGCGTCTTTATGGCTGCACGATTGAATGTGGTGATATATCCAGATTGGTTAATCGCAACAATCCCTTCGCGAACAGTTTCTAATGTCACATTACGCTCCTGAAACAGACGGGCAATTTGCTCAGGCTCGAGATTGAAAATCGCTCGACGAAAATGATTAGCGAATAAGATCGCGGTAATAACACTAAAGATAAAGGCTGCGAGGATGGCGAAGAACATTGTACTGGTGTGATGTATGACGATTGCATCAACAGTGTCTAGTAAGTACCCCACCGAGACAATGCCGATAATCGATTTCCCGTCAGGACTGAAAATAGGCGCCTTCCCGCGCACAGACCAACCCACACTTCCCTCGGCTTGCGCAATGTACGCTTGACCATGAATCAGCGCAGGGGCATTGGTATCTCCGTCATCATCGGCCATCGATTTCCCTAAACGATCAGGTAAAGGGTGAGCAAGCCGAATCCCCACCTCATTGCCAAACACGACAAACCGTGCTTGAGCCGAACGTGCGAGAGCAACACTTAAAGGTTGCAAAAATGTTGAGTTCTCTTTTGATACGGCTTCAACCACATCAGGCATCGCCGCGATCGTCATCGCGACCCGCATCGCTTGCTGACCAATTTGCTCATTAAGGACTCTATCGAGGTAATTGATAGCAAAGTAGCCAAGCGTCCCTGTTTGTAGGATGGCAATCACACCTAAAATCAATACCATGCGCTGCTTTAGCTTCAAGCGACGCAATGAGAGAAACTGACGCATTGTGGTGGCGAGCTCCTTTCACCCAAGCATTCTCATGTTCTGTTAGTTTATCTGCGTTATGTTTTTATTGCAGTGAACAATATGAACAAAACCACCAAAACATTTTTTATTCACATTATTTTTACAATATATGAAATGCTCAACAACAGCATTAGAGTCCTCATGAGGAAGCAATCAATACATGAGGAAGCACAATGTTCAAGCAATATCGAAAAGGTAAATCAACAGCCATCGTCGCAGGTGTGATAGCAGCCGCGCTAAGCATTAACGTCCAAGCGAGCGTCGACAACATTCATTTTCTAGTACCAGGTGGCGCGGGTGGTGGTTGGGACAGCACAGCACGTGGCGTCGGGGAAGTACTTTCTAAATCTGAGCTTGTCGAACAGGTTTCGTACGAGAACATGTCCGGCGGTGGCGGAGGTAAGGCCATTGCGTACCTGATCCAAACCGCTGAGCAATCTACCGACACGTTAATGGTTAACTCCACACCGATTGTGATCCGCTCTCTTGCCAAAGTTTTTCCGCAATCGTTTCGTGATTTGACCCCAGTAGCGGCCACTATTGGTGATTATGCTGCGTTCGTTGTACCCAAAGACTCAAAATACCAAAGCTTTACCGATCTTGTGGAGCAATACAACAACGATCCTCGTTCCGTTTCTGTTGCCGGTGGGTCAGCGCGCGGCAGTATGGATCATTTAGTGGCAGCGCTCGCATTTAAAGCAGGTGGCGGCGACCCACGACAAGTCAAATACCTCGCCTACGATGCCGGTGGTAAAGCCATGGCAGGGTTACTATCAGGCGAAACACAAGTGCTCTCAACCGGCTTGAGCGAAGCCTTAACCCTTGCAGAAGCAGGCGAAGTTCGCATCCTCGCGATGACAGGAGAGAAGCGATCGCCCGTTGCACCCAATGTGCCTACCCTCAAAGAGCTGGGCTACGACGCGACGTTTGTCAACTGGCGTGGCTTTTTTGGCTCCCCAGAAATCAGTCAAGCACGTGCGAAAGAGTATGCACAAGTACTGGGTGAGATGTATGACACACCTGAATGGAAATCCGTGCGCGATCGATACGGCTGGACCGAAATCTATAAGCCTGGCGACGAATTCATGCACTTTCTTGAACAACAAGAAAAAGAAATCGGCGCCTTGATGACTGAGCTTGGTTTCATGTAATCGCCTTACCGCAGCGTCGCCATGCTTCTTGGCGCGCTGCTTCTCCATTTTATTGGTTCATCTAGAGAGGGAGCTCCAATGACGATAACCAAAGACCATATCGGCGGCCTAATATTTCTGAGCTTTTCGCTTGCTTACGGTTATTACGCTAATCAAATAGCGCTTATTCCTGGCGATGAGTTTCAGCCCTTTCATGCCCGCACCCTCCCCAACTTTCTAGCCGTATTAGGGAGTGTGCTCGCGCTACTACAGTTGCTCACCGCCACAAAAAGTCGATACTCAACGCTTTCATTAGCCGGCTACGATTTTTGGCTTATGGGCAAACTTTTATTATTGATGGTCGCGTTTTCGCTTGCACTGAAATGGGTCGGTTTTTTGGTATCCACCGCGCTGTTTCTTGCTGGCGGTTATTGGTTGCTTGGTGAGCGGCGCCCCAAAGTTATTCTCTTGGCCTCCGTCCCTTTTGCTATCAGCTTCTGGTTTTTATTGACCCAAATGCTCGATATCTATCTAGCTCCTGGTCAACTTTTTCGCCTAGCACAAGGAGGGTAAGCGATGTTTGATGGAATTATGTCTGGGCTTGGTACTGCTATCATGCCCTTCAACTTACTCATGGTAATTGTTGGCTGCTTTGCCGGCACCTTTATAGGGATGTTACCCGGACTCGGCCCCATTTCAGCGATTGCCCTAATGATCCCGATCACATACGGGCTCGACCCATCATCCGGTATTATTCTGATGGCTGGCGTTTACTACGGTGCCGTTTTTGGCGGATCTACTTCCTCCATTCTTATCAACGCTCCGGGATGTGCCAGTACCGTTGTGACCGCGTTTGACGGTTATCCATTGGCGCAACAAAAACAAGCTGGAAAAGCCTTGGCGCTTGCCGCCTATTCCTCTTTCACCGGTGGCACGATCGGCGCCATCATCTTACTCTTTGCCGCGCCTGCGCTAGCAAAAGTATCTTTGAGTTTTCAATCCAGTGACTACTTTGCACTTATGGTGCTGGGACTCACGGCTGTGGCTGCATTTTCCGGTAAAGGGCGCGTACTTAAAGCCATGATGATGACTGTCTTTGGCCTGATGATCGCGACAGTTGGCATTGATGTGATGTCAGGCAGCCCACGATTTACCTTTGGAAATGTCGATTTAATTGATGGTATCAGCTTCTTATTACTAGCAATGGCAACCTTTGCATTAACGGAAGTTGTGATGACAGTGCTGAGGGGGGAGCACAAAGAAAAAGACGCGCAGATCGATATGACCTCACTCGGCAGCATGAAGCTAAGCAAAGAAGAAATAAAACACGTCGCCCCGACCGTCGGTCGCTCATCATTTTTTGGCTTTCTTGTTGGCGTATTACCCGGCGCAGGCGCAACGATCGCCGCCTTTTTAAGCTATGGCATGGAAAGAAACTTTGCGCCTAAGGCACTTAAAGAAAGATTTGGGCGCGGAGCGTTGCGTGGGCTTGCCGCCCCAGAGTCTGCTAACAATGCCGCCTCGACAGGATCCTTTGTTCCTCTACTTACGCTTGGTATTCCGGGCTCTGGCACGACCGCCATTATGCTCGGGGCACTAATCGCTTATGGCATTCAACCCGGTCCACGCCTTTTTATCGACAATCCTGATGTGTTCTGGTCCGTGATTATCTCGATGTACTTCGGTAATCTGGTTTTGTTAATTCTCAACCTACCGCTGATCCCTTACATCTCTCGTCTGTTGGTGATCCCACGCCCCATTTTAATCCCATTGATATTGTTTTTCTCCATCACGGGCGTTTATCTGGTCAGTTTTAATGCCTTCGATATCCAAATGATGGTCGTCATCACCATCATCGCCACCTTTTTGAAACTGCTAGACTTTCCAATGGCTCCCATGCTTTTAGGGTTTATTCTAGGCGATATATTGGAGAAAAATCTTAGCCGTACACTAACACTGACGGATGGTAGCTATGCATTCCTATGGGAAAGGCCACTAACACTTACCATCATGCTGTTAGCGGTACTCGCTTTGTTACTGCCTGGCTTTATCGCCGTCTGGGATAAAAAACGAGGTAAGAAAAGCAGTACAACCCAAGCGACCGAGCACGCGACAGATTGATAAAACGCACAAAAGTATTAATGCGCTAGTCCGTATTTTTATCTATCCGCGTCTGCAGGGCATCAAACTTGTCGTGCAGACGCATTAGTTCAAGCTCGAGTTTTAGATTAATTTCGTAGGTGGCTTTTTGCTCCATCCTGTCTTTTGCCGCTTGGCGGTTTTGCGACATCATGATGATCGGCGCTTGGAAAGCCGCCAGACTGGATAACCCAAGGTTCAGTAAAATAAAGGGATAGGGATCGAATGACGCGTCTCCCACTAACCAAACCGTATTCACGACAATCCAGCCAATGATGAATGCGAAGAAAAGCCCGATAAATGACCAAGAACCGCCAAATGAGGCAATTTTATCCGCCACCATTTGCCCGGTGGTCAGGCTTTCATGAAAGGACTTGTTGACGTTCTCAGAGACAGACGTGTTGTTAGCAATACTCTCAATAACTTTCTTTTCTCCCGAGCTAAGGCTACCAAACGGCTGGCCCAGCAAGGCTTTGGCTAAGTTCTCAAAATACTTTTTCATCTGTCACTCCATGCTAACGTGCACGACACCAACAAGGTATCGTGCAGACTTTATCATTAAGCCATTGAAATAGAGTAGATTAACTTAGAGGCTTAGCAAGCAGAGTATCCTTTATCATACAAACTAAATCCGGCGGGCGCGGATGGTGCGTCCTTTAACTTTTCCATCATTGAGTTTACGCAACGCGGCTTTAACGCAGGATTGGGACACAGCAATAAACGCCACATTGTCGAGCACATTGATTTTACCCACCTGCTTACCGTCAATGCCCGCTTGGCCAGTCAACGCACCTAAAATATCACCCGCGCGTACTTTTTGCTTTTTACCCGAGTCAATCATCAAGGTTGCCATCTCAGGCTGGTAAGGCGCAGTGTCGAGCAAATGCTGCGGCGGCAGGGCTTCGGGGAGAAAATCACGATCATATTGATCGCCAATCATCGCCAATTTATAGTGCTCAGCATCGTTATATAGCGAACACGCCACCCCTTTTTTGCCAGCGCGACCGGTACGGCCGACACGGTGTACATGAGTTTGTGGATCGTGGGCGAGTTGATAGTTGATCACCATATCCATGTCATCAATGTCTAAGCCTCGCGCAGCCACATCAGTGGCCACCAGCACGGACGCACTTTTGTTGGCAAATTTTACCAAGGTGCGCTCACGGCCACGCTGTTCAATATCGCCATGCAAGGCAACGGCGCTAAAACCATCATCTTCTAGGTTATCGCAAACTTGTTGTGTTTGAGCTTTGGTCGTACAGAACACCACACAGCTTTGCGGCTGAAAATGTAATAACAGTAGCTTTAACGCTTGGTAACGCTGCTTGTTGTCATCGACTTTATAAACGTGTTGCGTGATTGTACTTTGCGTTTGCACCTCATCCACTTTAACGGAGACAGGGTGACTCAGCACTCGCTGGGCAATCGCATTGATCGAGCGCGGGAAAGTGGCGCTAAATAACAAGGTTTGGCGATGAGCAGGAACACGCGCAATGATGGCATCCAAAGTATCTTGGAAGCCCATATCCAGCATCTGATCGGCTTCATCCAACACCAAGGTCTCAACATCATCAAGGCGCAAGGTGCCCTTGCGTAAATGGTCATCCACACGCCCCGGAGTGCCGACAATAATGTGTGCACCATGCTCCAGTGAGCCAATTTGTGGGCCAATCGATACTCCACCGCACAGCGTCAGTACTTTGACATTATGGCGACCACGCGCCAACTTACGCATCTCAACCGCCACTTGCTCGGCCAGCTCACGGGTTGGGCACAGCACCAAAGATTGCACGCGAAAGCGTTTTACGTTCAGTTTGGCTAACACACCTAAGCTAAATGCCGCCGTTTTCCCCGAGCCAGTTTTAGCTTGGGCAATAATGTCTTTGCCACTGAGCACAGACGGTAAGCTCTGCGCCTGAATGGGCGTCATCTGCGTATAACCCAAGGTTGCCAAGTTATCGAGTAAATCAGCAGGTAACGCGAGCGAGGAAAAAGCGGTATCAGTCAAAGTCGTATCCACAGCAAAAGTAAATCATGCCGCGCCCAAGCACGGCCAAAAAGGGGGCGTATCATACCAGAGTCTGATTGCTGTCACATTAACCAATTAGCGCCACCCGCGTTGAGAACCGCTTTGTCGAGTCATGTATTTTGTTACGTCATTGTTAGACAAAGCTCCGTATTTATACCTGCTCTACTTGTCTTGTCATTGGGCTTGGTGTGCAATCAAGGCACACAATTAAGGAGGATTGTCTTGTGGCAAATATCCCAGTAGAAAACTACCCGCTCTCTCATACGCAGGCGATTGTTTGGAATGACATGGATGCCCTGCAACATATCAATAACACCGTGTATTTTCGCTACTTTGAAGATGTACGTGTGGTGATGCTTGAAAAACTGGAAGTATTCGAGCTAGCCAAACGGCTGCATGTAGGCCCCGTGGTCGCCTCAACCCGCTGCGATTATCGCGCCCCTTTGGTGTATCCAGATACCATCACCACCGTCGCTTGGGTCGAGGATATTCAAGAAAAGCGCTATGCGATGAAGTATGAAATCTACAGTCACAATCAAGAACGCTGTGTGGCCGAGGGCGAGGCCTTGATTGTCTATTGCGACTTTAAAACCGGTAAAAGCTGCCCTATCCCAGCCGAGACGCTCGAAGGGTTAAAAGCCTTTGTGGCGAAACAGTAAGCATAGAGACGAGCACTGCGCGTTGCCTGACGCGCAGTCAGCCGTTGGTCCATTTGGACATTTGTTCTTTGGCATCATGATGACTCAAGAGCGTCTGGCTTGCTGTCGATACCGCACAGGGGTACCATCCGTGCTCTGTGTAACACTGGGTAAGTAGCACCGCCAAAGGACAAACCGATGAAAAAAGCCGTTGTGGTATTTAGCGGAGGACAGGATTCAACCACCTGTTTGATTCAAGCGCAGGCAGAGTACGACGAAGTGCATTGCCTCACTTTCGACTATAACCAGCGCCACAAACAAGAAATTGACGTTGCCCGTGAGATTGCTGCAAACCGCAACGTCAGTGCGCACAAGGTACTGGATGTTGGTTTGCTCAATGAATTGGCGATTAGCTCGCTCACACGCGACAATATTCCTGTTTCCAATGCACTGAACGAAAACGGCCTGCCCAATTCCTTTGTGCCGGGTCGTAATATCTTGTTTTTGACTTTGGCAGGCATTTACGCCTATCAAATTGGCGCTGAGGCGGTGATCACCGGTGTCTGCGAAACTGACTTTTCTGGCTACCCTGATTGTCGCAATGATTTTATTCAATCAATGCAGCAAGCCCTTGAGCAAGGCATGGACAGAAAACTCGCGTTAGTCACACCACTGATGTGGCTGAATAAAGCCGAGACTTGGGCACTGGCCGACCAGTATCACGCCCTCGATTTTGTACGCGACCACACCCTAACCTGTTATAACGGCATTAAAGGCACTGGCTGTGGCGAGTGTCCAGCCTGTCACTTGCGTCAGCGTGGCTTAGATGACTACCTCACCAACCAAGCGGACGTGCAAGCCACACTGCAACGCAAACAAGCCGAAAACGCGTAATAGCGGGCACACACTGGCAGCGACAAAACATAAAAAACCGCCTCGCAATGAGGCGGTTTTTGTGTCGAGCATCAAACAGCAGTTATTTATGCGGCTCATCATGCGGATGGGTATCAAACTCACCATGACTGGCCCGATGCACAGTTTCCACCGCGAGCGCTTTATCCAATTGCTGCGCCACATACTCAGGCGAGTGAGTATGAATGGAGAGCAAGCGATACATCGCCGGGATCACCAGCAAGGTAACAAAGGTCGCAAAGGCCATGCCGGTGAAGATCACCGTCCCAACCGCGATACGACTTTCGGCCCCCGCGCCGGTTGAGAGGATCAGTGGGATCATCCCTGCCAAGGTGGTAAACGCCGTCATCAAAATCGGTCGCAAGCGACGGACTGACGCATCGATAATCGCTTTATCAAATGCAATGCCACGGTCACGCAATTGGTTGGCAAACTCCACGATTAAGATACCGTTTTTGGTCACCATCCCAATCAGCATAATCAAACCAATTTGGCTGTAAATATTGATCCCTTGGTTGGTCAGCCACAGGCCTAAAAAGCCGCCTAGCATCCCCATGGGCACCGTCAACATCACCACCAAGGGGTTGATAAAGCTTTCAAATTGCGCCGCTAACACCAAGTACGAAACCAAGAGCGCTAAACCGAACACCACCAGCACACTGGTTTGGTTGTCACGAAAATCTTTCGACTCCCCTGAATAGCCCACCGAGATATCGGCCGGCAGGTTCTCAGCCGCGATTTTATCGAGATAATCGAGTGCTTGACCCAGTGTCACATCCTCGCCTAAATGCGCCGATAAGGTGATCGACTTTTGCTTGTTGGTATGGCTTAAACGCTGCGCGGACGCTGTTTCTTCCACCGTGGTCACTGCATCCAGCGAGACTAACTTGCCGCTGCGGCTACGCATATAAATACGGGTAAGATCCCCTTTGCTGCTAAAGGCCTTTTCATCGCCGCGTACATACACATCGTATTCTTCACCACGATCCACATAGCTGGTCTGGGCACGACCACCGAGCATCACCTCTAAGGTATCGGAGACATCCCGCACCGAAATCCCAAGTTCAGCGGCGCGGCGACGGTCTACTTTGACCACCAACTCAGGGGTGTTTTGGTTGTAGTCATAATCAGGGCTGTCAATCATGCCTGCCTCGCGGCCCATTTCGCCCAATTTTTCCGCCCAGCGATGAAGCTCAGGATAGTCTGGACCACTTAACACAAACTGCACGGGCTCTGAACTACCGCCCCCAAAGCCAGGCGCAAACGGGAACACTTGCACATCTGGCACACCATTTAACACCTGACGCACTTCTCCGAGAATGGCTTGAGCGGAGCGGTCGCGCTCATCCCAATCCGGCAATAGCATGATCACGAAGCCCGTTTGATCGCCGGCCCGACCACCAAACGCTGGTGTTTGTAAGCTGACCGAGCTGAGAGTACCAGCCTCGACCAAAGGCATTAAGCGCTGCTCAATTTGCTCAATGTTGCCCACCATACGGTTGTACGCCGTGCCTTCCGCACCACGGACAAACGCCAGCAGCACCCCGCGATCTTCTTGTGGCACTAATTGCGACGGTAAGTGTTGCATCAGCACGCCACTGCCGCCAATACAGAGCAAGATAACCACAGGCGCAATCCAACGCCAACGCAGGACATGTGCCAATACTCGGCGATAGTAACTTTCAAGCACATCAAACCCACGGGTGATCACGCGGTTCACAGGACTAGATGCCACATTTAGGCGCAGCAATTTACTGCCAAGCACCGGCGTAAGCGTCAACGCTATTAAGGACGAACAGAGCACGGTGACGGCGAGCATCACTGCAAACTCGGTGAACAACTTACCAATCATGCCATCCATGTAGGTAATGGGGAGGAATACCATCACCAACACCGCGGTGGTGGCGATCACTGCAAAACCCACCTCCCGTGCGCCACGGTAAGCGGCCACCAAGGGTTTATCGCCTTGTTGTAAGTGGTGGAAGATATTTTCGACCACCACAATGGCATCATCCACCACGAGACCTATCGCGAGAATGAGCGCCATTAAGGTCAGCAAGTTAATCGAAAAGCCCATCGCTGAGGCAACGATAAAGGCGGATATCAAGGATACCGGCACAGTCACTGCTGGGATCAAGGTAGCGCGCGCTTGGCCGATAAAGATATACAGGACTAATACCACCAGCGCCCCAGTGATAAAGAGGGTGCTATACACTTCCTCAATCGAGCGCTCAATAAATACCGTAGTATCGTAATCCACCCAAAGACGCGTACCTTCGGGCAGGAAGGCCTGCATCTCATCGACAAGCTTATGAGCGCGGTCAGAAATATCGAGCGGATTGGCATCGGATTGTGGGATCAGCGCTAAACTTAAATTATTGATACCATTGTTTTTATAGGTGGCATCTTCGTTCCGTGAGCCAATTGCCACCTCCGCCACATCCGACAAATAAATCGCAGTGCCGTTCGCCGTGGTGCGCACCACCAGTTGTTTAAAGTCCTCTGCGTCACGATATAAACGATCGCTACGCACTGGCATGGTCATCACGTCATTGCGGATTTCCCCGCCCGGACTTTCTAAGTTTTCATCCCTCAATGCGTCAAGAATATCTTGGGTGGTGACACCGTGCCCCGCCATTTGGGTGGGATCCAGCTTCACATACATCACTTTATACAGCGCGCCGTATAAATCGACCGAACTCACCCCAGAGATCAAGCTGAATCTATCTTCCAGCGTACGTTGGGCGTATTCCGTCAGTTGGTTGCGGTCCATCTCTGACGAGGCCAAGTTGATATAAACCGCCGCTTCACCGGTGCCGTTGTCTTTGTACACAATCGGATCATTGGCATCATCAGGCAGTCCCCCTTGCGCGCGCGCCACGGCATCACGCACATCACTCACCCCCTCGGTCAGCGGGTGATCGAGTTTAAATTCCACCGTGATCCGTGATGAGCCATTGCGGCTGACCGAGGTGATCTCTTCAATGCCGCTAATGCCGGAAAGCTCATCCTCAATCAATTGCGTGACTTGGCTTTCCATAATGCTGGCCGAGGCGCCAGAATAGCCGGTATAAATACTCACCACCGGGCTATCGATATCAGGCATTTCACGCACTGATAAGGTCGAGAAAGAAACCGCGCCAAAGACACATAACAGCAAACTCAATACGATCGCCATCACTGGTCGTTTCACTGAGACATCAGACAACCACATTAGCTGGCCTCCGTCTCAGACACGGTATCATCGATACGGCTTTGGTCATCTTCTGGATTTTTCGGTGCTTCCGCATTTAATACAGACACTTGCGCACCATCGCGCATATTCACCAAACCTTGCACCACAATGTGCTGACCGGGTTCAAGTCCTTTACTCACCACCACTTGGTTATCAATCCGCGCGCCAAGGGTAATTTCGGTACGATGGGCAATGCCTTCGTCATCAACGCGGAAGACATAGCGACGCGTACCGGAATACTGCAGAGCTTGCACAGGCACAATCACCGCTTGCTGCTCCGGCAAAGTCAGTTTCGCCTCCATCAGCATGCCGGGCTGCAATTGGCGTTCAGGGTTATCCAGCGCCACACGAACACTGACTGATAGCGCGTCTTTATCCACTCGAGAGTCCACCACGCTCACCGTGCCGGTAAAGGCATCATCGGGATACGCTTGCGAGGTGACCGCCACTGGCATATTGGGATAAAGCAGTCCGACGTATTGCTCTGGCACCTGAATATCAAGGTTCATGCGTGACAGGTTGTCGAGACTAAAAAGCGTTTCGCCCACATCCACGCGCTGGCCGACGCTTAAATCAAACAAACCAATGCGACCAGAAAAAGGCGCAATTAAACGGTGATCATCTAGATCAGATTGCGCCGATTGCAAACGGGCCTTGGCGATATTGACACTGGCTTGCTGCGCATCCAACTCGGTTTGTGTTAAGGCACCACGTTGCGCCAGCTTGGTGTACTCCTTTAGCTTGCGCTGCTCATCATTGAGATAAGCCGACGCTTCCAACACCGCCGCTTGGGCTTTGGCGCGATTAAAGGTCACCAAAGGCGCCCCTTTTTCAACCGTCTCGCCCGGTTTTACATGCACAGTTTCAATGCGCGCCGAGACTTCTGACTCAATATCAATCTGCTGATGGGCTTTAACATTGCCCACCAATGACAACGACGGCGCAATCGGTTTGGTTTCCACTTGTGCCGTCATCACATCCACAGATCGTGCCCCCGGTGGTGGCGCAGAGGCCTCCTCGCTCGAGGGCTGGATATCGCCCCACTTCCAGAACGCGACGCCCGCCAATACCACGACGCCCAATAGCATCCACTTTTTCATTGCCATGTACCTTATATGTTGGATAGCACCAGTGTACTGATCTGCATTTTTTTGTCCTTAAAGAATTGTAAAGACACTGTTTTTTATCGTTATTACATAGGATTGTGCGATAAAGCGAGACAGAGGTAAGACTGTGTAAGGACAGCCAGGTTTCAAAAAACATCAAAAAAGCTCACTTACACCGTTTTTCGCACGCAAGACGCTGAAAAAAGCACCAACCACTAATCGGGACAGAGAAAACCCTTTACAGCTCCAGTCGGTTTGGTAAGATTCGCCTCGTTCGCGTGGTGGAGTTCCCGAGCGGTCAAAGGGATCAGACTGTAAATCTGACGGCTCAGCCTTCGAAGGTTCGAATCCTTCCTCCACCACCAATTTTACAAAGCAAGACTCCGTGGTGGAGTTCCCGAGCGGTCAAAGGGATCAGACTGTAAATCTGACGGCTCAGCCTTCGAAGGTTCGAATCCTTCCTCCACCACCATTTTATAAAGCAAGACTCCGTGGTGGAGTTCCCGAGCGGTCAAAGGGATCAGACTGTAAATCTGACGGCTCAGCCTTCGAAGGTTCGAATCCTTCCTCCACCACCACTTTTACAAAGCAAGACTCCATGGTGGAGTTCCCGAGCGGTCAAAGGGATCAGACTGTAAATCTGACGGCTCAGCCTTCGAAGGTTCGAATCCTTCCTCCACCACCATCTTTAAGGGCCAGCATTTGCTGGCCCTTTTTCGTTGCTTTTGCGGTGATAACTTCATCATTCCGCGTGAGAGGCGAGTGATGCGCGGCCATGCGGTGACCACAAGTCTTGCTCTGGTCCTTTCGGCACAATGCGCGTCGGGTTAATGTTGCCGTGGCTGTAATAATAATGGGTTTTGATATGGTGCATATCGACTGTCTCTGCCACGCCTGGCACTTGGAATAACTCTTTCATGTAACAGAATAAATTGCAGTAATCGGCAATACGTTGCTTGTTACACTTAAAATGGCCCACGTAGACGGGGTCAAAGCGAATTAACGTGGTGAACAGCCGCCAGTCTGCTTCAGTAATCTGATTTCCAGCAAGATAACGATTGCGACTTAAATGATCATCCAACACCGTCAATGCAGTGAATAACTGATCAAAGGCTTCTTCATAAGCCTCTTGTTCGGTGGCAAAGCCACATTTATAGACGCCATTATTCACATTGGGGTAAACAAACTCGTTCCACTGATCAATCGCCGCACGCAGGTTGTCTGGGTAATAATCGTCATGATTGCCCGTAATACCATTAAACGCCGAATTAAACATTCGAATAATGTCAGCGGATTCATTACTGACAATCGTTTGAGTTTGCTTATCCCATAAAATCGGAACGGTGACTCGACCGGTGTAATCAGGCTTCGCGTGGGTATAGAGCTGATGGGCATAGTCGTATCCATACAGCGGCTCTGGCTCAGAAAACGTCCAGCCATGTTCTAGCATCTCAGGCGCGACGACCGTAACCGCTATATGAGGCTCAAGCCCTTTTAAATGGCGCATAATCAGGGTGCGATGTGCCCATGGACAAGCAAGAGAAACATACAGATGATAGCGGCCTGATTCAGCGCTAAAGCCCGCATCGCCACTTGGTCCAGCTTGGCCATCAGCGGTCACCCAATGACGAAAGCCCGCGTCTTCACGGACAAATCGACCACCCGACGACTTGGTGTCATACCATACATCATGCCAAATACCGTCTATCAGTTTTCCCATATGTCCTCCTTTTTTACTATCAGCAGTATAAGAAGCGCGCTAAGGAAAGTCGGCAGAGCAACTTGTTGGAGTTATTCGAAAAAGCTGAACAACCCTTACAGTATCAACAATGTCATGGTCTTGTGAGAATTTGTCTGATTGCTTGTTCGCGTTTGACCATCACTCTCCATCTCTTTTAGGGTGACCGTGATGAATAAAAGGAGAGTATTGATGAAACGTTTACTAGCGACCCTATCTTTTGCGTTTGTTGTTGCAGCCAGTCTGCCAAGTTTCGCTGCCAACGAAACAAACGAACTGTCAGCGGATCAGCTGACCGACCAAGTGGTAAGCAGCTACGCAGAGGCCGCTGAACAGGTGGTTTCAATCTCAAAAGATTACAAAAGCAAGCTTGAGAGCATTCGCAGTGAAGAAAAGGCGAAAGCGCTAATGGCGGAGACGCAAAAAGAAATGGCGCAAGCGATTGAGGCAACGGGCCTGACGATAGAAGAATATAACGCTGTTTTTCGTCAAGCACGTGAAGATAAAGAGCTGCAGAAGAAAATCAGCAATATGCTCAACGAGTAACCGTAGTTTGAAACAGGGGTAAGCATATCCATGCTACCCCTGTTTATTTAAGCTTGGTCTGTCGAGACAGCCGTGTTGGGTAGCCCTAGCGAAATCACAGTGGTTAAAACGAGAAATGCGAAAGACACCCAAAGACACGCGGCGAGTCCCCATACTTGGAACACCCAACCGGATAACACGGTGCCAATTAAGCGTCCCATGGCGTTCGCCATATAATAAAATCCCACATCCAGCGACACACCATCGCCTTTGGCGTAGCTGACAATCAAGTAGGAATGCAGTGAAGAGTTAATCGCAAAGATCGCTCCGAACACCATAAGCCCGACGATAATCACCCCTTGCGGATGCCACTGCTCGCCAATTGCATAAGCAATGACACCCGTCACCATCGCCAGTAAACATGCCCAACCGAGCGCCGCCTTACCACCCGGCGAATGACCAGATTGGCGCCCAGTGACTTTCGGCGCAATGCCTTGCACCATGCCGTAAGCGATCACCCATAGCGCAAGAAAGCCGCCCACCGCACTGTGGCTCCAACCAAATGTGGTGCCAAGATAAATTGGCAAGGCCACCACAAACCAAACATCTCGCGCGCCGAAAAGGAACATCCGTGCTGCTGAGAGGATATTCACGCTTCGAGACTTAGAAAAAATTTCCGAAAACTTGGGCTTACTTTTGGCTTTTCCCAACTCCGCATTGAGCGACACCACACTGCCGATAAACACCAAACTCAACACGCCAGCCATCGCCGCCACCGCGTACTGAAAGCCAATCAGAGAAAGCAATGCGCCACCAACAAAAAAGCCCACACCTTTGAGTGCATTCTTCGAGCCGGTCAAGATCGCAATCCACTTAAACAGCGCCCCCTCTGCGTTGTCAGGCACCAAGGTTTTAATCGCGCTTTTGGCGCTCATTTTATTCAGATCTTTCGCAATCCCAGACAAGGCTTGAGCTGCCATCACCCAGGGAATGGTGAGCCAAACGGCTGGCACGGCTAACATGGCAAGCGCGATAATTTGCATGCCAAGGCCAATATTCATGGTGCGATTGAGGCCCAGTCTAGCCCCTAACCAGCCTCCGATAAGGTTGGTGACCACACCGAAGAATTCGTAAAACAAAAACAGCGAGGCGATTTCTAACGTGCCGTAGCCCAGCTCATAAAAATACAGCACCACCAGCATCCGCAGTGCACCGTCGGTGATGGTGAAATTCCAATAGTTAAAGGTGACCAGCATATACTGGCGCACGGATTGGCTTAATTGAGCAAACATAGTGGTCATCGATTCACATACAAAAAAGGGCGATGCGGTACGGGGCACGCATCGCTACCCTATAAAAAGCGATTACTTATCAACGCCGCCGACGTTGCGCACCAACTCTGCGGTGCGCGTGGCATACCCCATTTCGTTGTCATACCACGCATAGATTTTGACCATACGCTTACCCACCACCATGGTGGACAAACCATCGACAATCGTGGAGCGCTGATCGCCACGGTAATCAATCGAGACTAACGGACGCGCCTCAAAGCCAAGAATGCCGTTAAGCTCGCCGTCCGCGGCCTCTTGCAACAGGGCGTTCACCTCATCAGCAGTGGTATCGGTTTCCACGTCAAAGATCACATCCGTTAGCGACGCATTGGCGAGGGGGACACGCACTGCATGGCCATTAATCTTGCCTTTTAGATCCGGGAAAATTTCTACGATAGCGGTCGCCGATCCGGTGGTGGTCGGGATCAAGCTCATGCCACAGGCGCGGGCACGACGTAAATCTTTATGCGGCGCATCTAAAATCGTTTGAGTATTGGTTAAATCATGAATGGTGGTGAAAGTCGACTGCGCAATTCCCAGTTTTTCATGGATCACTTTTACAATCGGTGCCAGACAGTTCGTGGTGCACGACGCCGCAGTGACGATTTGATGTTTACTCGGATCAAATATCGCGTCATTCACCCCCACCACGATATTCGCCACACGCTCATCTTTGACCGGCGCAGAGACCACCACGCGCTTTACGCCTTGGTCCAAATATTGTTGCAGCAGATCCGCGTCACGGTGTTTTCCTGTGGCCTCAATCACCACATCGCAGCCTGACCAATCGACTGCATCAATCGCTTTTTCTTGGCTTGTCGTCAGTGTTTGACCGTTAATCTGCACGCGGTTGCCTTCTGCACTCACCGCGTGATGCCAACGCCCTTGTACCGAATCAAACTCCAGCAGATGCGCCAGCGTTTCGGTATCTCCCGCCACATCGTTAATATGCACAAACTCGAGCTCTGGCCAATCAAATGCTGCCCGTAATGCCAAACGACCGATACGGCCAAACCCATTAATCCCGACTTTAATTGTCATTGCTCTCTCCTTTACACGCAGCAGGTAGGGCGAGACGCCATCTTGGCAAGCCGCGTAATATCTTCTTGATAAGTGTCTTTTAGGCAGTTGGAATCAACTAACCCCTGAATTTGTTTGCGCATCCAACCGGGTAAGTCAGCGGCTAAGCGATAAAACACCCATTGCCCTTGGCGCGTATCAACCAACACACCACTGGCCCGCAGTTGCGCCAAATGGCGTGAGATCTTCGGCTGCGAGGTATCTAGCGCTTCGGTAAGCTCGCATACACATAACTGCCCTTCACGGGCAATAAGCAGCAAACATCGCACGCGCGTTTCATCGGCCAATAATTTGAAAAACTGGTGAGGCAACATAGGCTCTCTCATAACGCTTTACTAAATGCATATATGGATATGCGAATATTAATAAACCCAAGCATACATGCAAATGGGACAAGGCGGAATTCATAAAAGCTTCATATTAAATCGTATAACGCCGCTTCATCCTTAGCGCGACATTCACCAAGGCAATCAACACCGGCACTTCCACCAGCGGCCCAATCACTCCTGCAAAGGCTTGATCAGAGTGAATGCCAAAGACTGCTATTGCCACCGCAATCGCCAATTCAAAGTTATTACCGGATGAGGTAAACGCAATTGACGCGTTGCAGTCATAGGGGATCCCCAGTTTTTTGCCCACAAAGAAGCTAATAAAGAACATCAACACAAAGTAGGTCACTAGCGGTACAGCGATACGCAGCACATCAAGCGGCAACGCAATAATCGCTTCCCCTTTGAGGCTAAACATCAACACAATGGTCGCCAACAAAGCGATTAACGTCATCGGTGAGATACGTGGCAGAAAGACATCTTCGTACCATTGCTCGCCCTTTTTAGCGACCAACACGGCACGTGATAGGTAACCCGCTAAAAAAGGGATACCCAAGTAAATCAGCACACTTTTCGCGATGTCGCCCATGGTGACATCCACCACAAAACTTTGTAGACCCAGCATGGGGGGTAAAACGGTGATAAATAGCCATGCCATCACACTGTAAGTCAGGATCTGAAATAAACTATTCAGTGCCACTAGGGCTGCGCCATATTCTTTGTTACCGCCACTGATATCGTTCCACACCAAGACCATGGCGATACAACGGGCAAGACCAATCAATATCACTCCCGCCATGTACCCTGGCTCATCACGTAAAAATAGCACCGCCAGCGCGAACATAAGAATAGGACCGACCACCCAGTTCATGATCAGCGACAGCGTGATGGCTTTTTTGTCGCGCGTGACCGAGCCCAATAAACGATAATTCACTTTTGCCAGTGGCGGATACATCATTAAGATCAAGCCAATCGCCAGCGGCACATTGGTGCTGCCGACCGATAAACGCTCACTGAGGGTCGCCACTTCTGGATAAATCCACCCTATGCTGACCCCTATGGCCATAGCGAGGAAAATCCATACCGTTAAATACCGATCAAGCCAACCCATCTTTTGGGCGGCCGACGGCGCACAGGTTTCAGATTGAGACATAATACAAATCCTTGGTGATTACTGACGTTGAATAACAGGCACTCATCATGATGCGAGAGGTTAACTATTGATGATCCTCACACACCGTTTTTCCCTGCATCACTGGAGTGAAAGGCGAGAGAAGTGAAGGATTGTTGATAGCGGTAGTGTGCAAAATACCGACCATCCAGTCGGGTAATGCAGGATGAAGCTGATAATAGACCCACTTTCCTCGACGCTCTCCGACAACCAATTGGTGCTTACGTAGCTCCGCCAAATGCCGAGAAATCTTTGGTTGGCTTAGGGCTAACGCCTCCATCAGATCACATACACATAACTCACCATGCTGTGAGAGCAACAATAGAGAGGTCAGCCGAGTGGGCTCGGATAAAGCCTTGTAAAAACTAAGCGTTTGACACATCTGCATTTTCTCTTTTCAATATATACGATAAATCATATATATGAAAAACCATATGTCAAATCAAACAGCAAGTAGAATAGTGGCTAGAATGACAAACACAGCACTATCGCTATCTCGTTGCGGTCTAAAAAGCCCTTTACATCCGTAAGAAATGCTGTAGTGTGATCAAAGCTCTAGATACGGAGCATCAAAAGACATCAAGTCAAAGTCGAGACAGACCACGCTATTTCCCGCATAGACTCTCTGCAGTAATCCACTTTCGCTTTTTTCCTAGATTGATAACCCGTTAACACCCCTTTTGCTATCACTCATTGGTAAGTATCACTGTATGGATGGTGATCGCTCAATCCAAAGAGGCCGACGCATTCATACGGCTTTGATGGATAACGACTGAGGGGGCAGAGCAATAATCATTTAACTCATGGAGATAAAATATGGCCGCTACTAACGGCAGACTGCGTCACTGGTATCATTTACGCCGTGCACAAACACAAACTAAAACCGCTAACAACACAACCAAAACAGTAAGGAACGCCATTGATAGTTAACTTTTCACTCCCTAATCTTGCCAACTGGCAGGTCGCGATTCATCAATTTAATGGGGATATTATCCTCAAGCACTTGCTCCATCGCCTACCGACACTATCCCAACCGACGCTACAGTTTGATCCTAGCACCGAGCTTGGCGCCATTTTTAGCCAAGGCGAATGCTTAGGTGAATTCTCTCTTGCGCACTAACGCTTAGACAATATCGCGCGTTTCCATAACCTACAGAGATAGAGGCCGCCTTTCCGTTCATTGAACTAAGCTGGTAAAGTGTCTTGCTATTAACAAGACAACAAAGGCAGCCTCACACGTGAAAATCATTTCATTCAATATCAATGGTATTCGTGCTCGTTTGCATCAATTGCAAGCCTTGATTGAAAAGCATCAACCTGACGTGATCGGGTTACAAGAAACCAAAGTTCATGACGACGCCTTCCCGCTCGCGGATGTCGAAGCGATGGGTTACGAAGTGCACTTTCATGGCCAAAAAGCCCATTATGGCGTGGCAATGCTATGTAAAAAGTCCCCTATCAGCGTGCAAAAAGGCTTTCCTACTGATGATGAGGACGCTCAACGCCGGATGATCATGGCGACCTTTGAAGACGAAAACGGCAAGCCAATCACTGTGCTTAACGGTTACTTCCCGCAAGGGGAAAACCGCAGCCATGAAACCAAATTCCCCGCCAAGCGTAAGTTTTATCAAGACTTAATGACCTATTTAGCTGACCGTGATCCGAGTGAGCAGTTGGTGGTGATGGGCGACATTAATATCAGCCCGAAAGACGATGACATCGGCATTGGTGAGCAAAACGCCAAACGCTGGCTACGCACCGGTAAGTGCTCTTTCTTACCCGAAGAGCGTGAGTGGCTGGGCACTCTAATGGACTGGGGGTTTGTTGACACCTTCCGAGCCCTGCATCCTAGCGTGAACGATCAGTTCTCGTGGTTTGACTACCGCTCACGCGGCTTTGACGATAACCGCGGCCTGCGTATTGACGTGATTCTGGCCACTCCAGATCTGGCGAATCAATGCATCGATGCTGGCATTGACTACGAGCTCCGAGCGATTGAAAAACCGTCAGATCACGCGCCGATTTGGGCGACCTTTAAATCAGCATGATTGATCTGTCGTTGGCGACACGATCAAACGATTAATCTGTCATTCAACGATAAATACCGCAGCATAAGAAGGCTGCGGTATTCGGTTTAGCAATTAGGATAAAATGATGGATTCATCTCCCGATAAACGCTCTATAAAATCGGCCCCCATCAGCTGAGAAGGCGTATAAGTACCACCAACACAACCATTTTCTAGCAGAAAAGAGACAACCTCAATCGCCCCTATCATTGTCAAATGGTAGCCATTTGCCGTTTTAATTCGAGCGGTAGCCGTGTCACCATTAGCGTTAGTCGCTTCACCCCACACATAAGTAGGATAACGCTCCCTCTCTTTATGGCTAGGCCCCTTTACCTTTTTGGATATCCAAAATTTAGCCAAAGACTGTATGATACTCAGCTTAAGTAAAGGACGAATCAGGTTAGCGCGCCGAGCCTGACGAACCATCTTCTCAGAGCTTGGAATATATACATCTATATTCTGTATCCCCGTAGAGTGATAAGCCGTTGATATATCCCCCCAAGGAATAGTCATTGCTAACTTTTCGCCATTGCCAAAGTCAATTTTTTTTACATCGTAGGCCAATGGCACAGTGCGAATAATACCATTTCTTCTAATTTTTCCTCCGTCCGCAAGCCCCTCTATTGAGGTCTTCGCCGTCCCCGGAGAAAAGCCTGAACGCGAATCAAAGCCCAGAGAAAGCTGGGTAGCATCTGGCAAAGCGAACTTCAATATTGCGGCAACACAGTCCGTTGGAATAACATCAAAGCCGACGCCTGGGCAAATCACAGCCCCTGTTTGTCTTGCTTGTTGACTAAAGCTTTGGGCCAGTTCAAATACTGCAATCTCTCCAGTGATATCGAGATAATGCGTACCAAGCTGTGAGCATATATCCATCATGACCTCAGCCGTCGTTGAGAACGGTCCGGCACAATTAAGTAATATATCGATATCTGCAATGTTCTTTTTAACTTCCGCTTTATCAGTTAGGCTAAACGTCCTGCATTCAAGTCCTAGTGCATTCGCCACTTCTATTGTTTTTTGAGGATCTCGGCCGGCTAGGATGGGGGTAAACCCTCTTCTCACTGCCTCTTCCGCAATCAACTGTCCGGTATAACCATAGACGCCATAGATCATCCAGCGCTTTGTCTTTCCTGTCCCAGCCATTATGCCCTCTCCTTTTGACGTTCACTCATTATATTGGCTAAGCCGAGGCGCCACTCTGTCACCCTAAAATCAGGAAAGCGTGCCTTAAACTTATCTGAAACAAACACATTATCTGTCTGGTAACGAGGCAATAGCTCTCTCATATATCTGTAGCGCTTATCAAACCAACTCGCTAAACGTAGTTGAAACGATGTCACCACTCGATAGTGAGGAGATGTGCCAAATACATCCGCCGCTAAGGCAATAAACTCAGAATAAGTTAGTCGGTGATCATCACAAGGCAAGTGCCATGTTTGTCCATACGCATCAGGTGTATTGCCAATCAACGCCATCGCTCGGCTAGCATCTGGCGTATAAATAAGACTTCGTTTCACATCATCACGCAATAATACGGTTGCTCGTTTTCCTTTAAGCAAGTTATCAATGACGGCTGAGTTCGTAATGCTCTGTGTCTTTCCTGGTCCATAAAACTCCGGCGCTCGACAAATGACTGCATTTATTTGTTCTTGTTGCATCGCAGCCAATAGCATTGAGGCTATTTCCGCTCTCACGCGTCCCATCACGCCAATTGGCCGAAAAGGTGTAGATTCGACAAGCGGCGATGCAGTTTGCGGGTACATATAGGTATTATCGAAAAAGACCAAGCTAGCTTTATGAGTGATACAGGCTTGAATAACATTTCGCATTATCACCGGCCACGAAGAAGCCCAAAGCGTCGGGCTCATTGGCAAACCTGCGGTCAAATACACAATACTCGAGCCAGCAACAGCTGCTTTCGTCTGTTCTGAATCAAGTAAGTCAGCAGGAAAGACTTCATCTGTATCGTGAATTTTTTGGGGATGGCGACTAACTAAGCGAATCGACTGGGTATAATCTCGCTTCAAGGCAATTGCCAGTTCACGCCCTATCTGACCGTTAGCACCCATTATTGTTTGCATATATTGACCTCATTCAACACTCCACATTCAGTAGAATTCCTACTCTAAGGTTGAAGTAAGGTTTAAGGTCAAACTCAAATTAGTCGATTATTTTCCTGAATCTTGCTCAGGGTTGGACGATGATAAAACTAATCCTACCCGAGACATCACTCGCTGTGCGTTTTCAGCACAGTCCATGTCATACGGCTTGGCCGCAATATCATTTAACACCGTCTCCAGCTGAGCTTTATTCGCGACTATTTTTCTCTCAAGTTCTGCCAGCTCGGATATTTTGTTTTTTAGCGTGGCTACCAAACTGGCATGATCCCACTGAGAAATATTGCTTGGAAGTAACGTTCTCAGCTCGTCAAGACTAAAGCCAGCTTGCTGCCCCGCAGTGATCATAGACAATACAGTTAGTGCTTCCGGCGGATAACGTCGGTAGCCATTTGACTGACGAGTCACTGTTTTGAGAAGCCCTATGCGTTCATAAAAACGTATACGCGAGGCCGATAATCCTGATCGGCGCGCGAGTTCTCCAATTTTCATGCTGTTATCGCTCTATATAGATCGCAGTACCTCGGCTAACTATAGCATTGAAGATTCGCCAATTTTGCATGTCGGACTAAAGGAGGGATTAATAAGGTGCTAAAAAATAGCACCTTAAATTCTAGCTAAGCGGCCTTAAATGGCGTAGGAAGCGGCGCTCCGCTAAGCGGAACATCCAAAGGATGCTAAATGTCAGCGCCATATAAAACACGCCGGCGGTCAAAAACGACTCGAACGGCGCATAGTAGCGAGAGTTCACTATCCGCGCGGCACCGGTTAAATCGACAATGGTGATAATCCCTGCCACCGCTGAGCCGTGTAGCATAAACACCACTTCGTTACTGTACGCGGGTAACGCACGACGCATCGCGCTCGGCAACACAATGCGCGAAAAGGCTTTATAGGGGCTCATGCCATAAGCGATCGCCGCCTCGACTTCCCCTTTAGGGAGGCCATTAATCGCGCCACGGATGATTTCCGCTGTGTAAGCGGCGGTGTTGAGCACAAAGGCCACCAAGGCGCAGAACCAAGCGTGCTGCCACAAGCTGTTCTCGACATTGATCACTTGGCTCAAGCCGTAATAAATCAGATACAACTGAATTAACAGCGGTGTACCCCGGAAAAAATAAATAAACGCCCACGCTGGGTAGCGCCATAAAGGGAATTGCGCATTACGCGCGACCGCTACCGGCACCGCGACCACTAAGCCAATCACCAACGCAGAGGCGACCAGCCATACGGTGGTCCAAAGGCCTTCTAAGTATATCGGCCAGGTTTCGAGTACGAGAGAAAAATCCATGGTCACCTACCGCGTGTGAATGCTAAAACGACGCTCCATCCAGCGCAGTCCCGTGGTCGAGATACTGGTAAAGAGCAAGAAAATCAGTGCAACGGTAAAGTAAAAAGTAAATGGCATTTGAGTTGAGCCGGCCGCCAACGCGCCTTTTCGCACCATGTCATCAAGACCAATAATCGACACCAGCGCAGTGGTTTTGAGCAGCACCAGCCAGTTGTTACCAAAGCCTGGCAGCGCATGTCGGATCATCTGCGGCAGCAAAATACGGCGGAATGCCAAACTGCTGCTCATGCCATAAGCACGTGCGGCTTCCATTTCCCCAGCGTCCACCGCCATGATAGCGCCACGGAAGGTTTCCGCCATGTAAGCACCAAAGATAAACCCGATGGTTAGGATCCCGGCAATAAATGGGCTCACATCAATATAGTCAGGTAAATAGGATGTCCAGTCGTGATTGGGGTTTTGACCGGCCATGTATTCGTTAAGCCACTCATTGATGCCATACAAGCTGTTGTTCAGCAGCATTTGACCGCCGTAAAAAATCAGCATCATCAGCACCAGATCAGGGATCCCGCGTATGACCGTGGTATAGACCGTCGCTATCCCACGCAGCCAGCCAAATTTGGAGAGTTTCGCCAGTGCGCCCAGCATACCCAGTAGCATGGCAAGACCTAACGAGAGCAGCGCAACCTGAAGGGTCACCCATGCGCCTTCAAGCAGGGACCACTCGTAACCTTTCAAATCAATCATATGAATCGGGCAGCACTTTCATGCTGCCCGCCTGCCTATTACTCGCCGTAAACGTCGTAGTCAAAGTACTTGGCAGCAATCTCGTCATACACGCCTTTTTCACGCAACGAATCGATCGCTTGGTTGAGCTTCTTGGTCAGTTCTTTGTCTTGCTTACGTGTCGCAATCCCAAAGCCTTCACCAAACCACTCAGGGTCAGTCAGTGACGGGCCGATGAACGCAAACTCGTCACCCCCCTCTTTGTCGAGCAGCCCTTGCTGGAGTGCCGACGCATCGCCAAGGATTGACTCAATACGGCCTGCTTTTAGATCCAGGTAGGCTTCATCAAAGGTGCCGTAACGCACGATATCCACCGAGTCACCATAGTTATCAGTCAGGTATTTGTCGTGTGTGGTCGCACGTTGTACACCAATTTTAACGCCCTCTAACCCCTCTTTGGTAAAGGTCAGATCCGTGCCTTTTTCAGCCACAAATTTATTAGGGATCAGCGCGTATTTGTTAGTGAAGTCAACTTTTCGCTTCCGCTCTTCGGTAATGGACATCGCGGCGATAATGGCATCGTATTTACGTGCCAGAAGTGATGGAATAATGCCATCCCAATCCTGGGCCACAATCTTACACTTTGCCTGCATCTCTTCGCAGAGCGCATTGGCCATATCCACATCAAAGCCTTTCAGCTCGCCTTCGTTGGTGGTCCAGCTAAATGGAGGATAGGCCCCTTCGATACCGAAACGTACGACCTTCCAATCCTTGGCTGCTACGGAGGTTGACCCAACCGCGGCCATTACAGCGGCGGCAACTAGCCATTTTTTCATCTTCCTGTCTCCTGTCGTTTTTACGATGTTGTCAGGGCATTGCCCTATTGCATGGTTATGCTATTGATATTTTTAATAAATAGATTAGTAAATCGATGAGATAAACTGCTGCAAACGCTCTGATTCTGGCGAATCAAACAACTCTTTCGGGTTGCCTTGCTCTTCTACTAACCCTTGGTGCAAGAACATCACATGGTTAGAGACATCGCGCGCGAAGCTCATTTCATGGGTAACCACCAGCATGGTGCGTCCTTCCTCAGCCAGTGAGCGCATCACACCCAACACTTCTCCTACTAATTCAGGATCCAGCGCGGAGGTTGGCTCATCAAACAGCAAGACTTCTGGCTCTACCGCGAGTGCGCGCGCAATCGCTGCACGTTGTTGCTGACCACCAGATAAATGGCCTGGGTAGTAATCGCGGCGCTCATAAAGCCCTACGCGGTGCAATAACGCTTCTGCTTCTTCAATCGCTTGTGCCTTAGGCACACCTAGCACATGCACGGGCGCTTCGATAACATTTTGCAGCACCGTCATATGCGACCAAAGATTGAACCCTTGAAACACCATCGCCAGCCGCGAACGAATGCGTTGCACTTGCTTGTCACTGACGGGGATGGGCTCACCGGCACGATTGTTTTTCATTTTGATCAACTCACCGTTGACCCAAATTTCACCGCCCGTGGGGGTTTCCAGCAGATTGATACAGCGAAGAAAGGTGCTCTTGCCAGAACCGGAAGAGCCGATAATGGAAATCACGTCGCCCCGGTGGGCGTCGAGGGAAATACCTTTGAGCACTTGATGCTGCCCAAAGCTTTTTTTAAGTGATTTTACCTGTAGCGCCACAGCATCCGTCATGCGCTAACTCCTGTCATCCGTGAAATCTGTTGTGTTTGTGGTTAAAGCGCACCAAATGCACTGAGTATGGATTGAAAATATCACCCCTCAACGCAATGAGCAACATTTTGTTAACCTTTAAAGTGCATTCATTATAGTCACTATTACTGCATAAAAAGTCAATCGTAAAATTTACTGCTGAAAAAACCAACAATTGCTTTGTCAGCCATTAGCCGTACTAAACCGGCTTTAACCGAGGTAAGTATAGAAGTTAACTTGAAGAAAGCTGGTTATTTTTATCGTGAAAGCTGACAAAAATTAGCGTTGGAGGGGATAGACGTGCAATTTATTTCATTTCAATGCGATCAGCGGTGCGTAACAAAACTGTGAACACCATAGTTAAACGCCTACTAAAAAAGACAGTGGCGCTTTTAAAGTAGGCAGCCTCTCACCTTATGACAGCCGCGCGTCGCGACGTTTCGCTCGCTTCGCTTTAAGTAGCTCTAAGGTGTCACGCCAGCGCTCGGCAAGGCCGGTAGGATCACGCGCCTCCCACTGTTCTAGCGCATAGTCTGCTAGTGCATAGTCCCCAGCTTTAATCGCACTGATGGATAACCACTGCCACAGCATACGATCATCTTTCAGGCCATAAGAGAGCGCCACTTGCGCGGTATCAATCACTTCCTGCCAATGATTAAGCTGATACGCTAACATCACCTGTAGTTTGAGCGTTTGCTTGTCTGGCTCGCTCAAATTCACTTCACTGATCCGGTTTAACGCCGCCACGCGCTGGTCTGTTTTAATCAAACACTGCACCAGAAATAACTGCTCATCACGCGTGGGTAGCCGGGTCAATTGCTGTAATCCCTGTTGCCAATATAGCAATGCCTGCTGTGAGGCCCCCAGCTCCATTTGCCCGGCGGAGAGAGTCCGGTAAAGGGCAATGTCAGCATTGGCACGCGCTAAATACTGGCGTGCCGCTTGGTGCGAGCCCGCTTTAGCGTGAGCGCGTGCGGCCTGCTCTAACCAACGAGGGGCCACATCGGGTTGATTGACCAACTTATCGAATGTCGCTGCCGCCGCCTTAAAGCGTGATAGCGCCACTTCACTGAGCCCTTTGGTTTGCAGGATAAATGCATCCTCCGCGCCGAGCTTTTTCAGCTGGCGCGCATACTCAATCGCCACGTCGAAACGAGACAGGGCATAAGCAGCCTGCATCGCGAAGCGAGCAGAGGTCGGCTGCAGTGTGTGCTTATCGCGGAGCTGGCGGGCATAGTTCAATACTTCTTCATATTGCTCGACTCGAAACGCCAAGCTAATCACGGCAGTTAACGCATCCGCCTCGCTCTCTTTGCTGAGCGCGTTCAATGCCAATGCAAGACGATAGGCTCGGTAGGCTTCGGCACGCTGACCAAGGTAAAGGTGGGCGATAGCCTGCAAACGTTGCAGCTCCGCACGCTCGGAGGGTGCCAGCGCCTGCTGATCCGATGGAGTCAGCAACGTATCGGCCTCGGTGAGCGCATGTTGATAGTCGCCGTTTTGAATCGCTGCGCTCACTGTTTCCACCCCCGCGGCCTTGACAACCATAAAAGGGCAAAACAGCAAGACACCCAAGCTCAAACAACGCCACTTTGGCATCAGCATGGGAGAACAAACAAACAGGCGGAACAATCGGCGCACCATAAGGATCCATTTTTAGAGGACAATATATCGACTATAACCTATCTTTTTTATTCACTACAGCGAGCAAGCGGTGGCTGTCTTTATTTATTGACACAGATTCAGGATGCCACCACGTCCGCTTTACATCAGGCGAGTTTATCTTACTGTTTTGTAGCACATATTCGCCGCTTAGATTGGTAATTAAATTACATAAATGCTGGTTTATCGGCGAGACGAGAGGAACACAGGGTCAAAAACCTCGGCGCAAGTGGGCGTAGCACGTAAAAAAATTACACGGTAATGATCTAAGTCAACATTCTGCGCCCCCCCTGTTGTTAGCATGCTGATAACGAAACAGAACACGGCCACAAGGCCAGCGTTAACAACACATAAAGACTGGCTAAGCCACTGTTTCGAAAGCGTTTGCTTTCTGTACGACGAGGAAATTATGGCAACACATGCTCAAGACCGCAGTGTGAGTCACGAAGAAAAGAGCGAATATCAAAAGAAGCACAAGCCGGCTTCTTCATTTGCCTCCCGCGCTGACTACCTGAATCACGAACTACAAATTATGCGTCCGCGCCGTTGGGGCTTAAACTTGCCTGGCCGTGACTTCCGTTTTGAAATCGAAGACCTTGTCCCAGCGCTCGCGGGTACCATCGGCATTATTGCCATGTACTCTGCTGTGATGATGTCTTGGGCGGATGGTTTAACCGCCGCTTGGGATCACATCACCTTGGGTAAAGCGTTTGCCGTTGAAGTGGCGCGGGTAGAAATGCTTATCCCAGCGCTTCTGTTCTGTGTCCTGTTGTGCGGGTTTATAAACCCACGCGCCAACTTGGCCGGCAACCATGGGCCAATGATTCCGCTGGTCGGGACCATCGCGTTAGCAGGTGCTCACCCATTGGCATTGGGGATTCTGATTGGTGCCTTTGGCCTGATACTCAGTTACCTCAAAGGTGGCTCCAAATTAGTTAATTTGACCAGTCAAGGGGTCGCCGGTGGCTTGCTGATCTTCCTTGGCTTTGGTGGTGCAAAAGGCCAGATTGAGAGTCTGCTCGCATGGGGCGCGGCGATTGATATGGGCTATATCTCCATTTTAATTCTCGCCGTATCGATTGTGATCTATGCCTTCTTGGCGCGCATCGGTAAACGCTGGCTCGCGATTCCCGTGTGTGCGGTCACCGGCGGACTGATTGCTACCGCGCTGGGTGCTGGCTCTTCACTGGAGTTCGTTACTCAACCAGGTGTGCCTAACCTCAATCCGGTTTACTGGTGGGGCTCAACCGAGCAAGGCTGGCAGCTAGGACTTCCTAACCTGTCGCACTTCCTCGCATCCTTGCCATTTGCATTGCTCGCGGTAGCGATGTGGTCACCGGACTTTCTTGGTCACCGTATATTCCAGGAACTAAATTATCCGAAGAAAGCCGAAAAAGTATTGATGGACGTGGATGACACCATGACAGGTTGTTCTATCCGTCAAATGGTCGGTGCCTCTGTGGGTGGCGGTAACATCACTTCATCGTGGGGAACCTACATGATTCCGGCGGCGATTGCGCGTCGACCCATCCCTGGCGGTGCCATTGTACTGGGTCTGTTATGTATTGCCGTTGCCTTGATTGGCTACCCAATGGATGTCGCCACTTGGCCACCCGTGATGACCATCGCGCTACTGTCAGGTGTTTTCTTGCCCTTGCTTGAAGCAGGCATGCAGATGGTGAAAGACGCCAAGTCGAGCCAAGCAGCGGGTATTTGTATTTTCGCCTCCATGGCTGTTAACCCAGTCTTTGGTTGGGCAGTCACTATGCTCTTGGACAACAACGGCCTTATCGGTGATAAAGAGCGTCCTACAACGCTTTCTACCGTTGACCGTCTGGTGATTCCAACCGCCACAGTGATCATTTGTATTGCTGCCATGTTGGCAGTCGGAATGATTCCCGGCATTCCATCTTTGTTGTAATAACATTGCCCCGCTTTCGGGCGGGGTATCCGGATAAATCGATGGGTCGCAGGCGTCAGCCATACTGACAAATACGATGACTGAACCTGGTCCCAATACATATCTTTTTGAAAAGAGTACAGGTAGGTGCAACATGTCTGAGCACGTTTCCAATGCATGGGAAGGATTTGTTGAAGGTAACTGGAGCAAAGAAGTTGATGTTCGTGACTTCATCCAGAAAAACTATACCCCTTACGAGGGCGACGAATCATTCCTAGTTTCTGAGCCAACTGACGCCACTCGCAAACTGTGGGCGCGCGTGATGGAAGGCATCAAGCAAGAGAACGCGACGCATGCACCGGTTGATTTTGATACGTCTGTGGTTTCTACCCTGACGTCTCACGACGCCGGCTACATCGAGAAAGATCTGGAACAGATTGTCGGTCTACAGACTGACGCGCCGCTAAAACGCGCGATGCTCCCGTATGGTGGTATCCGCATGGTTCAAGGGTCATGCGACGCCTATGGCCGCGAACTTGACCCACAAGTGAAGAAAATCTTCACCGAATATCGTAAAACCCACAACCAAGGCGTTTTCGATATTTATACCCCAGAAATCATGAAGTGCCGTAAATCTGGCGTGTTGACCGGTTTGCCTGATGCATATGGCCGTGGCCGTATCATCGGTGACTACCGTCGTGTTGCGCTATACGGTATCGACTTCTTGATGAAAGACAAGAAAGCCCAATTCGACTCGCTGCAAGAGAAATTCGAAAACGGCGAAGATCTGCAGATGACCATGCAGCTGCGTGAAGAAATTGCAGAGCAGCATCGCGCACTGGGTCAATTGAAAGAAATGGCCGCAAAATACGGCTGTGACATTTCTCGCCCAGCCGAAACCGCGCAAGAAGCCATTCAGTGGACATACTTCGGTTACTTGGGTGCAGTGAAAACCCAAAACGGTGCCGCCATGTCGCTTGGCCGTACCTCTACCTTCCTCGATATCTATGTAGAGCGCGATATCGCGGCGGGTAAACTGACTGAAGAGCAAGCGCAAGAGCTGATCGACCACTTCGTGATGAAGCTACGCATGGTGCGCTTCCTGCGTACGCCTGAGTATGATGATCTCTTCTCTGGTGACCCAATTTGGGCAACAGAATCTGTTGCCGGTATGGGTGTTGACGGTCGTCCACTGGTTTCACGTACCAGCTTCCGTTTCCTTAACAGCCTATACACCATGGGGCCAAGCCCAGAGCCAAACATCACCGTGCTTTGGTCTGAGCAGCTACCAGAAGGCTTCAAAAAGTTCTGTGCCAAAGTCTCTATCGACACCTCGTCTATCCAGTACGAGAACGACGATCTGATGCGCACTGACTTTGACAATGACGACTATGCGATTGCGTGCTGCGTGTCACCCATGATTGTTGGTAAGCAGATGCAATTCTTTGGTGCCCGTGCCAACTTGGCGAAAACCCTGCTTTATACCATCAACGGTGGTATTGACGAGAAGCTGAAAATCCAAGTTGCGCCTGAACACGCGCCAATGACTGACGAAGTGTTGGACTATGACAAAGTCATGGACCGCATGGATCACCTGATGGATTGGCTGGCTAAACAGTATGTGACTGCCCTAAACAGCATTCACTTCATGCACGACAAGTACAGCTATGAAGCGGCACTGATGGCTTTCCACGACCGTGATGTGTATCGCACCATGGCATGTGGTATCGCGGGCCTCTCGGTAGCAGCTGACTCATTAGCCGCGATTAAATACGCCAAAGTGAAGCCTGTTCGTGACGAAGACGGTATTGCTATCGACTTTGATATCGAAGGCGAATACCCAGCATTTGGTAACAACGACGAGCGTGTTGACCAAATCGCTTGTGACCTGGTTGAGCGCTTCATGAACAAAATCCGTTCACTGAAGACCTACCGTGACGCGGTGCCTACCCAGTCTATCCTGACTATCACTTCAAACGTGGTATACGGTAAGAAAACGGGTAACACGCCTGACGGTCGTAAAGCCGGCATGCCATTTGGCCCAGGTGCTAACCCTATGCACGGCCGTGATGAAAAAGGCGCGGTTGCGTCACTGACATCTGTCGGTAAACTGCCATTTGCTCACGCCAAAGACGGTATTTCTTATACCTTCTCTATCGTGCCAAATGCACTGGGTAAAGATGAGAACGCACAACGCGCTAACTTGGCAGGCTTGATGGATGGTTACTTCCACCACGAAAGCGGTCAAGAAGGTGGCCAGCACTTGAACGTCAACGTGATGAACCGTGAAATGCTGCTGGACGCGATGGAGCACCCTGAGAACTATCCTCAGCTGACCATCCGTGTTTCTGGTTACGCGGTACGTTTTAACTCGCTGACCAAAGAGCAGCAACAAGACGTGATTACCCGTACCTTTACCTCTTCACTGTAAGAGATAAATAAGGGTTAACGCCTAAAGAAAAAACCGCCGGCAATGCTGGCGGTTTTTGTTTGTCTGTCGTTTTTCAGCGCTATGTCTTTCTTTGTCCGGGGGCAACGCCAAAAAGCCGACGCCCAGCGAACAGTTGTTTAACCTGCCAGCTAGGCGCAATCAGCCATTACCCCACTTCAAAGCGGTCCAACTTACTGTCCAACTCACGTGCTGAATCGGCAAGCAGCTGGCTTTGCTCGGCAAGGTGCGACGCCGCACCGCTCACTTCGTTGGCCGAGTTGTGAATATTACTCACATTTTGGTTCATCTCTTCCGACACCGTCCCCTGCTCTTCTGCCGCCGCGGCGATTTGTACCACGCGGTCATTCGAGCCATGTAAGGCACTCACCATTTCCTTCAACTGCGCTTGGGTTTCTAGCGCCGTATTGACACTGTCTTCACTCGATTGATGACTTGATGTCATTGCCTCAGCGGCCTCAATCGCATTGTTGGTGAGCGATTCAATCGTGCCTTGAATTTGAGTGGTCGATTTTTGCGTGCCTTGAGCGAGCGAGCGCACTTCATCGGCCACCACCGCAAAGCCACGGCCTTGCTCACCCGCTCGCGCCGCTTCAATCGCCGCATTGAGTGCCAGCAGGTTAGTTTGCTCAGAGATGCCTTGGATCACCGTCGCCACATCACTGATCTCCATCACCCCTTGCTTCACTTGATTCACCAATTTATCCGCTGCGGCAATACGCTCAGCCACCTCACGAATACTGGCCACCGTGCTATCTAGCTTGTGGTTGCTGTCTTCCGCCATCGACGAAATATCGTTGGTTGCTTGCGCGGTTTGCTCGGCGTGATCGGCAACATCGGCCACGGTAGCCGTCATTTCGTTCATCGCCGTGGCGAGCTGCTCAAGTTGTGCGCGCTGCGATTGAATGCTTTGTGCACTTTCCTCACTGGCTGATGCTATGGAGGAGGCCATGGTCGATGATTGCTTGGCTTCATCATGCGCCACACGCAGCGCCTCGCGGACACTGCTCATCGCGGTATCCATTCGCCGAGCGAGTTTGCCAATTTCGTCATGACGGGTATAACCACACTCGACCCGAAGATCGCCACCGGCAATGCGATCGAATTTTTCCACCAGCTCATCCAAGGGCACCACGATATCGCGGCTGACAAACCCACCCGCTACCAGCAAGATAGCGCCAGATAACAGAGTTAAACCTCCAATTTGCCAAGCGGATTGTATCACCCGCTCCTCAATATCACTGACATGCACGCCTGAGCCAATAATCCAATTCCAGCCATCAACGCGTTTCACATAGGAAATTTTCGGCTTCATCTCGCCCTCAGGTGAACGCCAGGTGTAATCGAGCACGCCGCCCTGCGCGCCTTGACTGACTTGCACCATCTCACGCCAGTGGTGCTTGCCGTCACCATCGGTCAGCCCATCCGCACTGGTGCCGTTTAGCTTGGGCTTGATCGGGTGATTCACTATGGTGAGGTCGGGCTTGAGTACCCAAAAGTAATTATTCCCGTCGTAACGCAGTTTATTAAGCTGCGCGATCGCTTGTGCCTTTGCTTCGTCTACGCCAATTTGTGGTGCCTGCTGGCGATAATAGGCCACCACACTTTGCGCCACCTCAATATTGGCACGCAAGGAAGCCGTCCGTTCAGCATAAGACTGCTCCCGCTCTTTGTTGATGGTGTACGCGCTGATCCCTGCCAGCAACACAACGGCAACCAGCATTAGTGCAACAAGCTTATTTTTCACTCTCAGATCACTGATTTTTCTCATTATAAGTCCTAGCATTTGCTTTGATCCTAGCCTGACACCAAGCATGTCCTTGCTTGCATGCAACCTGGCATAAGCATGTATCGCTTTGGCGACGTGTCGCACGTAAGTTTGGACAAAAAAACAAAAAGTCACAAAATCTGCATGGAATTTATCTGGTTAACGTCTCATTCGCTAGGCGACGAAAAACTGGAACTGTGATCAAGCTATGACAGGGATGCAACATAGAAGAAATACGAAGGTGAGAAGTGCGAAAAAGCCAGGAATTCCCTTATCTTCACACTGGGTTTGTAATAAAATGACGGTATAGCCATTCGCAGTCTGGAGACAGCTATGTCGACAATTGGTCGCATCCATTCGTTTGAGTCCTGTGGCACCGTAGATGGCCCTGGCATCCGCTTTATTGTCTTTATGCAAGGCTGCTTGATGCGGTGCAAATACTGCCATAACCGTGATACGTGGGACACGCACGGCGGCAAAGAAGTCACCGTGGATGAAATAATGAAAGATGTGCGTGCCTATCGCCATTTTATTACCGCCTCGGGTGGCGGGGTGACAGCATCTGGCGGTGAGGCCATGTTGCAACCTGAGTTTGTGCGTGACTTTTTCCAAGCCGCTAACGCGGAAGGGATCCACACCTGTTTAGATACCAACGGCTATATTCGCAAACATACCCCGGTGATTGATGAAGTCCTTGATGCCACCGATTTAGTGATGCTGGATTTGAAGCAACTCAACGATGAAGTCCACGAAGACTTAGTGGGCGTATCAAACCGGCGAACGCTTGACTTTGCTAAGTACCTGCACAAAATTGGGCAAAAAACCTGGATTCGTTACGTGGTTGTCCCCGGCTACACCGATGATGACGACTCTGCCCATCGTCTTGGCCAATTTATTCAAGACATGGATAACATCGAAAAAGTTGAGTTACTTCCCTACCACCAACTCGGCGCGCACAAATGGGAAGCGCTGGGTCATGAGTACGAACTGCAAGACGTCTCGCCCCCATCAAAAGAAGTGATGGATAGCGTCAAAGCGATTATTGCCAGTTACGGTCACAGTGTCACCTACTAAGCGTTAACCTCATAAAGCCGGCCATGCAGCCGGCTTTTTCGCCTTACATCTCGCGTCGCCGCGCCTTCGTCATTCGAATGGCTTCTCGAATAATACAGTCACGCAACGGGTTATCCGCCGCGTCTGCTCGCCAGATAAACGACAATGTGCGGCGCATATTTAGCTCCGGCACATTCAGCGCCACCAGCTCTTCGCGTTCTATCCACTTCTCGACATCAAGATACGGCAAGCAACTGAGGTAGTTGGAGTTAGCCACCAAGGTGCGCAATACTGGCACCTGCTCATACTCACGACGCACATCAAGATCTTCGATAACGCCATGAATGGCACTATCAAAACTGTGTCGCGTCCCCGCTCCCGGCTCTCGCAATACCCACTGGGCTTGCTCAAGTTGCGCCAAACTTACTTGATCGCGCTGCGCGTAAGGGTGATGCTTGGCTGCCACCACCACCAAATGGTCATGGCACCACACCTGTTGCTTCAACCGGCTGTCGTCACAACGCCCTTCAATGATCCCCAAGTCGTGCTGATACCGACGCACACTATCAATCACCTTCTGGGTATTTTTCACCGTAAAGTCGATTCTCAGCTCGGGAAAATCACTATCAATAATACTGATAAGGTCTGGAATTAGGTGTTCTGCTGCGGTCTGACTGGCAATTAAGGCAATATCACCACTAATAATGTGCTGCCCATCAAACCCTGCTTCAATTTGTTGCGCGTCAAACAACAGTTGTCGTGCTTTGGGTCGCAACCATGCTCCCCAATAGGTGAGCTGCATTTGCTTACCTTGGCGCTCAAAGAGCGGCCTACCGAGTAGCTTTTCAAGCTGCGAAAGCGCCATGCTAGTCGCCGACTGTGTTAACGCTAAATGGTCGGCAGCACGGCTCACACTGCCCATCGCGGCAATCGCTTCAAACACCGCGAGCTGCTTGAGTGAGTAGCGCATCTAGGATCCTTACTGTCTGACTTTGATGACATCAGACTATCAATTTTTGTGATTATGACCCTAAGCAATATCAATTTTACTCCTGATAACCAGACGAATAGGCTGGATTTATTCACATCCAGTCTAAAAAGGAGTACAACCAGTATGTTTTTTTGTCTTCAAGGTCGGGTACGCATTGCCAAAAGAGGAGGCAGCCGATGGTAACCCCTATCCACACTGACGGCCCCGCTGCGCTGCTGGTGCAAGCCGAGCAATACGCAGAGAGCAAATCGCGCAAATCGACCCGTATGGCCGTCGGACTCGCGATGATGGCAGGCCTATTTATCGGGTTAGCGTTCGTGTTTTACCTCACGGTCACCACAGGCAGTAATGCCGGCTGGGGGCTCACCCGACTGATGGGCGGACTGGCCTTTAGCATGGGGCTGATCCTCGTGGTGCTCGGTGGGGCCGAGTTGTTTACCAGCACGGTGCTATCAATGCTCGCGCGTGCCAACGGCAAAATTAGTACGCGCAGCCTGCTTTATACCTGGGCAAGGGTATATATCGGCAACTTATGTGGCGCACTCTTGTTGGTGCTGATCGTGATGGCAGCGGGTTTGTATCAGCTTGATGATGGTCAATGGGGGCTCAACGCCCTACACGTTGCGCAGCACAAACTGCATCACAGCTGGCTGCAAGCGTTTTCCCTTGGCGTGCTCTGTAACTTGCTGGTTTGTTTAGCGATTTGGATGACATTCACCTCACAAAACCCACTGACTAAAGCCGTGATGGTGATTTTGCCTGTCGCCATGTTTGTCAGCACCGGTTTTGAGCACAGCGTCGCCAATATGTTCATGGTGCCATTGGGCATGAGCATTGCCACCTTCGCACCAGACAGCTTTTGGCAAGCGGTGGGCAGCTCCCCCGCAGCCTTTAATGACGTCAATCTCATCCAGTTTATTAGCGCCAATTTAATCCCCGTCACCCTCGGCAATATCGTGGGTGGTGCCGGCCTTGTCGGCATGGGCTATTGGCTGATTATTAACCCAGAAAGAGAAAACAAAACCGCGCACATTTCTTCATTGACGCTCCCGTCTGTGCCTTATTCTGAGAGACCTGTTATGACCCAAGAAACCTTAACCATTGAAAACAATATGCAACCGGCTCAATGTGCCTTAAAAGCCCAGCAGTTTGTGGCTGACGCCATAGAGCAACTTAACCGCCATCAACTTCAAGGCGCCCCTGTGGTAGACAGCCAGAATCAACTGGTTGGCTTTTTCTCGGTGCAGGATGTCTTAGTGGATTTATGGTGGAATGACTATCAACCAAATATGGATGCGAAAGTTGAAGATCTGATGCGCACCGAGGTACAAACGGTTGAGGCAGACCAATCGGTGATTGAACTGGCACAGTACATGAGCATTGATAATCAAGTGCTTTACCCGGTCAGTGATACGGGGATTGCCACTCGCTTTACCACCCAATCAGCGTTAGAGCGAGCCAAAACACAAACCTTATCGCGCCCCTATATTTATCCGGTGATGAAAGATGAGCGCTTGGTGGGGGTGATCACGCGCGCCAATGTGGTTCGAGCACTCGCGCCACTTTACGGCAATGCGATGGATATTCTTCCCGCCGATGCGAAAGAAGGCTTAGTCACCGCGTAAAGCTAGGATTGTCACGACCAATAACGCCGCTAGCCTGCACTGGCGGCGTTTTTTTATCGATATTTCACTTATAGTTTTTCGCGGTCATTGACGCATACACTAACGCTCGGGTGAGAGATACTCTCGATCGTAAAAAGTGCGTAGCCAATGCGGGCGGTACACCGCCATCACCGTCACCGCCATGCCATTTAATAGCGCCTCAGGGAACCACATCAGTAGCGCAATTTGCAGGTAGTTATGGACAATATCTTGCCAGCTGTGCCTGTCGGCCAACCAATACCACAACGAGGTCACGGAGAGCTGGAATACCATGGTCAGCGCCGCACCAATAAATGCAGCGATAAAGATGTAAATAAACAAATGTCGGGTTAAGTAGTGGTAACTGAGCGCGAAAACGCCATAACTAAAAGTGATAGGTAACACCGCCGTGGTCAATGCGGTCATGCCCACATCAGCAACGGGAACAAAACCAAACACCGCCATCAACGCCAGTGGCACAGTGGCAATCCAAATGGCAATGCGCCAACCGTGGCACAAAGCTAAGGTGGTCACACCTAAAAAGTGGATATCCAGCCCTTCTTTAATCCCCGCCTGGAGAGCCCACAAGGCAAACAGCACCACCGCGGAGGAAAACGCCAAATGCTGATACCCGGTTTCTTGGCGCAGCTTAGAGAAAAACTCTGGTGGATAGGTCCGATACAGCACCGCTGCCCACAATAACCAGCCGCCCCACTGCCAACCACTCACTTCGGCGAACTCAAACATATTCAATCCCTAGTCACTGACCTTTTCTACCATTGACTGACACAACCACTAGCGGGTGATAAACGTGCTACGGACATAGCTCAGATCAAAATTTCATCCTTATAGAGCTGGTAGTCTTTGTTTATTCCCTCATCAATTGATGAACGACTATTGTACCTTTAAGAGTTAAGAGGCCAACCGCGATGGATATGACCCCTGCACAACGTCTGATTTTATCTAATCAATACCAATTAATGTGCCACCTCGATCCCTCTAACAGCGAAAAGTATCGTCGCTTACAAACCATTATTGAGCGCGGTTACAGCTTGCAAATGGCGGAAGTGATCAGCCAGTTCGAGGCATTATGTGAAACCCAATGCCGTGAAATCATTGATATCATGGAAATGCACCATGCCATGCAGGCCTCTTACAACCTCCTGGACGATGCCAACCAAGCCGCCTTATCACCACGCCGCGTTCAATTCTGGGGCTTCGATGCGGCGACCGAAGGCGCCTTAGTGCATTATGTCCGCTTTCTGGTTGATACGGAGGGGCTTTATCCGCAATTCGATCAAGGTGAGCATCGCTTTAACAGCCAAATGCCCATGTTGGACAAATACCGTCGCATGCTGGATGTATGGCGTGATTGCCCGCGCCAATTCCACTTAAGCTTAACCGAGATTGAGCAAATCCTCGCCGCCTAAACCGCAGAGAGCGACCCTCTCCATTGCCAGCCGCCCGCGAGGCGGCTTTTTATTTGCGCGTCTCGCGCTTGTCGAACGCCTCGCAAGCCCGTACCCTTAAGCCCATTGACGCTAACACACCGAACAACCATGATTTATCGATGCCCGCTGTGCCAACAGCCCCTGCAAGCCAGGTCTCGTGGCGCCTATTGCGCTAATAATCACCAATTTGACCGCGCCAAAGAAGGCTACCTCAATCTGCTTCCGGTGCAATTTAAACGCTCTAAAGATCCGGGCGACAACAAGGCCATGACCCAAGCGCGTCGGGCGTTTTTAAATGCCGGCCATTACGCCCCCATGCGCCAAGCGATGATTGACGCCCTCACCCAAGCGCTCGGTGGCGAGTACAAAACCATCTTGGATGTGGGCTGTGGTGAAGGTTACTACACCCATGCGATTGCCGATCAAACCGCAGCGCAACAGTGGTCTGTACACGGATTAGATATTGCCAAAGTGGCGGTGCGTTATGCGGCCAAATGGTATCCACAGTGTCAGTTCTCGGTCGCCTCTTCCCAGCGGCTGCCGTTTGCCGATAACAGCCTTGATGGTGTAGTACGCATTTATGCGCCCTGTAACGGTGAAGAGTTAGATCGTGTGATTAAGCCTGGCGGCGTGGTGGTGACGGTAACGCCAGGTCCACGTCATCTATTTCAGCTAAAAGCCGGTATCTATCAAGAGGTTCGCTTACACGAAACGCCACCTGAAGCCCTGCCAGGCTTCCAACTTGAAAGTGAGCACTCACTGCATTACTCGATGACATTAGCTGGCGAGCAAGCCCTCACGTTGCTGCAGATGACGCCCTTTGCTTGGCGTGCCTCAGATGAGTGGCGTAACACCTTAGCCAACAGCGAGGCCTTTGAGTGCGAAGCAGACTTCACCCTGCGCGTGTACCGCCATCACGCTGCGGAACAATCATAGCCAAGGAGACACCCCATGAAACAAGGTCGCGTATCGGTTCGTATTGTCAGCGCCTGGCTCGCCGCAGCCTGCATCGCACTCACCAGCTCGGCGCTCCATGCGAAAACCGATGCGCTTGCCACCTTGTTTGACTATCAAGTGACCCGCGCAGAGGGTGAGTCATTAAGCCTAACCCAAGTGGCCGCTCAAGTGGCAGATACCGATGTGGTGCTGATTGGCGAGTGGCACGGCCATCCGGGCGTACACCGCTTTCAGACTGAGCTACTCAGTCAGCTCGCCTCAGAGCATTCGGTTGCCCTGTCGATGGAGCAATTCAGTCGCGATGCGCAACCCGTCCTTGACCAATATCTTGCCGGCGAGATCGGCGAAGACACGTTAAAGCGGCAAGCCAAAGCCTGGGATAACTATGACGGCAGTTATCGGCCCTTGATTGAACTGGCCAAGCAACGCCAAATCGAGGTGATTGCTGCCAACGCCCCCAAGCGACTGGTGCGCTGTATTGGTCAGCAAGGCTTGTCGTACCTCGAAAGCCTTTCCGAGCAACAGCGTGGCTGGTTTGCCGACACCATCGATACCCAAGACTCCCCCTATAAGCGCAAGTTTAAGGCCAATATGCACCATGGCAGCGCCAGCCAAACAGACGCCCAATATGCGGCTCAGCTTGCGTGGGATGCCACGATGGCCGAAAGCATCGTCGAGTATCATGCTGCCCACCCCAACAGCCAAATTGTGCATATCGCCGGTCGATTTCACGTGGCGGAAGGGTTGGGAACCGCTTCGCAAATTCACGCCCGCGACCCTGAACTGCGCATCGCACTGATCACCGCGGTGAGCGACCAAACCATGCTAAGCGACGACGCACCCGACTTGCGCTTACACGTGCAGCCCATGCCACAGCGTTGGCTGTCGATGGATGAAATGCGTCAAGCGGTGAGCCAAATGAAAGGGCAAGGTGACACCCAGTGCAAGCGCGCCACCAATAGCTAGTGCTCACGCTTTCCCACATACACTTTCCCACATACACTTTCCCACAGACAAAAACGCCGACCAGCTGGTCGGCGTTTTTGTTATCGTTTCTTCTCGTTAGCGCTTCGATAGTCGATGGCCGATATCTACGCGATAGCGTCTACTCCGCTCACATGTTAGAACCAACGCTCCAAGGCGGCGCGATCAACTTTAAACGCGCGGCTTAACGCATGCGCGAGCTCTTTGTATTTTGGCTGGCTTTTAATCGGCTGCATCGCATGGCCTTCGCTAGTGATTTTTTGATGCAGCTCGCGATACCAACCTGCTAGCGCCGGCGGCAGAGGCGTATCACGACGCTTACCCAACCACCACAACCCTTGCACCGGCAAGCTCAACGCGAACAGGGCCACAATCACCGCTTGCGGTAGCCCTTGCACATTATTGGCCGACATCTGCAGCAATACACTGATTGCCGCCACTGCAGGCATGACTTTAATCGCGAAACGAGTCATGGTGATAACCCGGTTTTCGGGGAACACCGGTGCCAACTCCTTTCTCATTGGCCATTCCTGCATGTACTTCTGACCGTCTTGCAGGCAGCGCCAGATTGACTTGTTCGTTGTCATACCTACCTCACTTACTCAGTGTGACTCGACTCGCTGTCACTCAACTTTTACAATAAAAATTAAACAAACTGTTTAAAAACTTTCAAAATTAACCAGTATTGCTCAAAAAATTTTTGTTATCTGTATCAAGTCCCGCTATCCTTAGCGCACTTTATCATTGTTGCTCGGATTCGATTGTCTCGCAACCTAATCTGGTTGTACTCGACGGAGCGTTCATTTATCCAGGACGGATAAAGATGGTTCTTTCCCCGCGACAACGCATGAGATAATTCTTTTTTTAAAAAGGTAGTGTCTCTGTTTGTCCACTATCCTTTTTGTTCAATACACTTTGTCATACGAAACATAGGTAGTCATACATGTCCAAGCTGGTTCTCGTACTCAATTGCGGAAGCTCCTCTTTGAAGTTCGCCATTGTCGACGCTCAATCAGGCGATGAGCATCTTACCGGTCTAGCCGAATGCCTTCACCTTCCAGAAGCCCGCATTAAGTGGAAGATGGACGGTAAGCATGAAGCCCAACTCGGCGAAGGTGCCGCACACAATGAAGCCCTTAACTTCATTGTCGATACCATTCTTGCCTCTAAGCCTGAGCTTGCCGAGAACCTGGGTGCCATCGGCCACCGCGTTGTTCACGGTGGTGAGCACTTTACCCAGTCAGCATTAATTACGGACGATGTACTGAAAGGGATCCACGATGCAGCCAGCTTTGCACCGCTGCACAACCCTGCCCATATCGTAGGTATCGAAGCGGCGAAAAAAGCCTTCCCTGCGCTGAAAAACGTGGCAGTATTCGATACGGCATACCATCAAACGATGCCAGAAGAAGCCTACCTATATGCACTGCCTTATAATCTTTATAAAGAGCACGGCATCCGTCGCTATGGCATGCACGGCACGTCACACTACTTTATCGCTAACGCCGCCGCTGAGCAGCTTGGCAAGCCAGTAGAAGAAGTGAACATCATTAACTGCCACCTCGGTAACGGCGCGTCAGTTTGTGCGATTAAAAACGGTAAATCCGTCGACACCTCAATGGGTATGACCCCATTGGAAGGTCTGGTCATGGGCACCCGCTCTGGTGATTTAGATCCTGCAATTATCTTCCACCTGCACGATGCACTGGGTTACAGCGTTGAGCAAATCAACACCATGCTGACCAAAGAGTCTGGCCTGCAAGGCTTGACCGAAGTGACCTCTGACTGCCGCTTTGTCGAAGATAACTATGGCGAGAAAGAAGAAGCCACGCGCGCAATGAACGTGTTCTGTCACCGCCTTGCTAAATACGTAGCAAGCTACACCGCGACCCTAGACGGCCGTCTTGATGCGATTGTCTTCACCGGTGGTATCGGTGAGAACTCGGGTCCAATCCGTGAGCTCGTGCTTGAGCGCTTGTCGCTACTGGGTGTTGATGTCGACAAAGAGCGCAACCTGAAAGCGCGCTTTGGTGGCGAAGGCGTGATCACCACAGACGAAAGCCGTGTGCCAGCCATGGTGATTTCAACCAACGAAGAGTTGGTCATTGCGCAAGACACTGCGCGCCTAACTGGCCTGTAAGACCATTCCCAACGGCTGATTCTACTCAGCCGTTTTTATATTTGTGCCGGCCTGTCCGGCACGCCAATCAGATAGTAAGAGGAAGTCAACGTGTCCCGTACTATTATGCTAATTCCAATCGGCTCCGGCGTCGGTCTGACCAGTATCAGCCTCGGCGTAATGCGAGCGATGGAGCGTAAAGGCGTTCGCGTCTCATTTTTTAAACCCATTGCCCAGCCACATCACGGTAGCGACACCGATGTGACAGACCTGACGACAGAAATCATTCACGCCAACAGTGACATGAAAGTCGCCGAGTCGATGTCCATGAACCAGGCCGAAGATCTGCTGCGCTCCGATCAAGAAGACGTGCTGCTTGAAGAAGTGCTTGCACGCTTCACACGCGCCACCCAAAACACCGAAGTGGCGCTGGTTGAAGGCTTGGTCACCACGCGTAACCACCCGTTTGCCAACCAAATCAACTACGAGATCGCCAAGACGCTGGATGCAGAGATTGTCTTTGTCACCACACCAGGTACCGACAACCCAGCCCAGCTAAAAGAGCGTATCGAGTTTGCGTGCACCAACTTTGGTGGCAGCAAAAACGGCAATATCTCTGGCGTGATCATCAACAAGCTCAATGCGCCTGTGGATGATGCTGGCCGCACCCGCCCTGATCTGTCAGAAATCTTTGACGATGCAGACGGCGCGCGTCCAACTAACGTTGAAGTGATGCAGATCTTCAACTCGAGCCCAATCCGTGTACTGGGTTGTGTGCCGTGGAAAATCGACTTAATTGCCACCCGCGCCAGCGATATGGCCAAGCACTTGAATGCCACCATCATCAACGAAGGTGAAATTCACTCACGCCGTATCAAGAGCATTACTTTCTGCGCACGCTCTATTCCTAACATGGTTGAGCACTTCCGTCCTGGCTCACTGCTGGTGACCTCGGCAGACCGTCCAGACGTGATTGTCGCGGCCTGCTTGGCAGCGATGAACGGCGTAGAAATCGGTGCACTGCTGCTGACCGGTGGTTACTCTATCCCTGATCAGCTCAAAGCACTGTGTGATCGTGCCTTTGAAACGGGCCTACCGGTGTTCACCACCGCAGGTAACACCTGGCAAACCTCACTCAACCTGCAAAGCTTCAGCCTCGAAGTTCCGGCTGACGACAAAGAGCGCGTTGAGTTTGTGAACGACCATGTAGCCAGCCACATTGATGGTAACTGGATTGAGTCACTAAGCTCTGGCTCTAACCGCGAGCGTCGCCTCAGCCCACCGGCCTTCCGTTATCAGCTCACCGAGTTTGCGCGTAAAGCCGCCAAACGCATTGTGCTGCCAGAAGGTGACGAGCCACGCACCATCAAAGCCGCCGCTATCTGTGCCGAGCGTAAAATTGCTGAGTGTGTGCTTTTGGGTAACCCAGAAGAAATTAAACGTGTTGCCGATCAACAGGGCGTAACCCTGGGCGCAGGCGTTGAAATCATTGACCCAGTGAAAGCGCGTGACAAATATGTTGCCCGCTTGGTTGAGCTGCGTAAGAGCAAAGGCATCACCGAAGTGATTGCGCAAGAGCACCTGGAAGACACAGTGGTACTGGGTACCATGATGCTAGAAGCCAACGAAGTGGACGGTTTGGTTTCTGGTGCCGTGCACACCACGGCTAACACCATTCGCCCACCGCTGCAGATCATCAAGACAGCGCCGAACGCCTCTTTGGTGTCGTCGGTCTTCTTCATGCTGCTGCCTGAGCAAGTGCTGGTTTACGGTGACTGTGCGATCAACCCGGATCCAAACGCGGAACAACTGGCTGAAATTGCAATTCAATCCGCCGATTCTGCCGCAGCATTCGGTATTGAGCCGCGCGTGGCGATGATCTCTTACTCGACCGGTAGCTCAGGCAAAGGGGCTGACGTGGATAAAGTTCGCGAAGCGACCCGTCTTGCCAAAGAGAAGCGCCCTGATCTCGTGATTGATGGCCCACTGCAGTACGACGCAGCAATCATGGAAAACGTGGCTAAGTCGAAAGCACCGGATTCACCGGTTGCCGGTAAAGCGACCGTGTTTGTCTTCCCAGACTTGAACACAGGTAACACCACTTACAAAGCGGTACAACGTTCTGCTGAGCTGGTGTCTATCGGTCCAATGCTGCAAGGCATGCGCAAGCCGGTGAACGACTTGTCGCGTGGCGCACTGGTAGACGACATTGTTTACACAGTGGCCCTGACCGCTATCCAAGCGAAACAAGCGGAAGACAACGGCCAAGTGTAATTTTCACCACGCCCTGTCGGGATAAAACCAAAGCCAGCACCTGTTGCTGGCTTTTTTGCGTTTGCGTTCACAACGTGACATGCCAACGCGATCTAGCATGGCGTATCCATTCTGGTTTTGGAGTCGATGATGGCTAACGAATTCGATCCCGTCACACTACGGCATACCCTGCACCAAACCCCTGAGCTTTCTAATCACGAAGCCCTCACCGCCCGCACCATCGCCGCCCAATTGCGGCAATTTGGCTTTCACCCTGCCACTGATATCGGTGATCACGGGATCCTGGTTACCATTCAAGGCGCGGCACCAGGGCCCACCACCTTGCTACGTGCCGATTTCGATGCGCTGCCGATTGAAGAGCGTGGATCACAGGCTTACTGCTCCCAGCACCCAGGCGTGATGCATGCCTGTGGCCACGATGGTCATACCGCGGCGTTGCTGGCCGTCGCCGCCGAGCTTAGCCACATTCCGCCCGCTCGTGGCACTGTGCTGCTCGCCTTTCAGCCTGCCGAAGAAACCGGCGAAGGCGCAGCGCGTATGTGCGAGTCCCCCGAGATTGCCAACGTGCAGATTGATAACGTCTACGCCTTTCACAATCTCCCCGGCTTTAATCAGCATCAAATCGTGGTGCGCCCCGGCACCTTTGCCTGCGCATCAACCGGGGTCGCTATTGAGCTGTACGGAAAAACTTCTCATGCCGCCTACCCAGAGCGTGGGATCAGCCCCGCCAGTGCGATGACAGGCGTGATGCATACCCTGACACAACTGCCCGACGCCTACCCAGACGCCAACAGCCTCGTTACCTTGGTTCACGCCCAGTTAGGAGAGCCCGCCTACGGCGTCGCACCCGGCCAGGCGACCGTGATGGCTACCTTGCGCAGTGATGACAACGCCTGCTTTCACGCCATGAAGGCCGACTTAGTCGACAAAGTAAACACGCTCGCGGCTCGGGCAGGATTAACGGTCAATGTTAGCTGGCATGAACCCTTTATCGCGGCCGAGAACAGCACACACCATACGCAGCATGTGGTCAATGCCGCGCAGTCGTTAGGGTTAGCGGTTCACAGGCTCACCGAGCCCATGCGTTGGTCGGAAGATGTGGCCGAATTTCTTGCTCGTTGGCCAGGGGCGTTATTTGGCATTGGCAGCGGTGAGCATCATCCACAGCTGCACAACCCTGATTATGATTTCCCAGATGCGATTCTCCCCACCGCCAAAGCGCTCTTTACCGCGTTGGTCGCTGAGCATCACGGCTGCATCACAGGCTAATCACGTCCTACCCCAGCGCCAGCCAAACGCCAACACCCACCATCAAGGTGCCGGCGACCCGGTTGAGCAGTTGCACGTTGCCTCTTTGCTGCAAAAATCGACGCAACGTGCGACCACCGCTGGCGTAGAGCATCAAGCAGCTAAATTCAGTCAGCAGAATAATCAACACCAGCACACTTAACTGGCTAGGCAGCGCCAATTTAGGATTAATAAATGGCGGCAACAGCGAAATCATAAACGCCCAGCCTTTGGGGTTGGCAATTGCGGTGACAAACCCTTGGGTCGCTAATGACCACGCTGATGCTTCACTGGGGCTAGCGTCATCATCCTCAGGAATGGCCATTTTCCCGCGAGATCGCCACATTTGTACCCCAAGAAACGCCAGATAGGCACCACCGACGTATTTGAACACCTGAAAGATTGACGGATAGTTAAGCATCATTGCCGCCACCCCGATCACCGAGGCAATCGCTACTAGCCCCACGCCAATTAACTCACCCCACATCATATGCAGGCTACGCTTAACCCCGATGGTCATTCCCAGCGTCATCGAGAGGGTCATACACATCCCAGGTGTCACGGACACCAGAAAAAAGGTCGGGATGAACAAGGAAAGCATGGTGGTATCAATCAAAGCAGTTGGCATAAAGCGTAATCAGAACAAAGCACTACAGGGGCTTCTAGTAAACGCCCTTTATCGTTTGAGATCAAGCCTACTGTTGAGTTTATAACCAAGCGATTGGACTTATTGCCATTTAGACGTCCAGAAGTAAAAATATCCATTGACTTAATTTTGACTAACTCATAGCATCAATAACCAGAGCGACAGCAAGAATGTGGCACAAGCCGCTGAGTGAGTCTGCTGTGATCAAATTATTCGCCAAGGACATGTGATGATTGAGATAACCAACCTCAACAAGGTATTCGAACTCGGGGAACGCCGAATTCATGCCCTTAATAACATCAACTTATTTATTCCCAAGGGGAAAGTATTTGGTGTGATCGGTGCCTCCGGTGCAGGGAAAAGTACCCTGATCCGGATGGTTAACCTGCTCGAGCGCCCAACCAGCGGCTCAGTCAAAGTGGGTGGCACTAACCTCACTGCGCTACCCAGCCGCCAGTTGACCCAAGCGCGCCGTAAAATCGGGATGATTTTCCAACACTTTAATCTGCTCTCGTCACGCACCGTGTTCGACAACATCGCCCTGCCGCTTGAGCTAAGTGGCTCGAGCCGCGATGAGATTGAAACACGCGTGAGCGAACTGCTCGATCTGGTCGGCTTGGCCGATAAGCGTGATGTGTATCCTGCCAGCCTCAGTGGCGGACAAAAACAACGTGTCGCCATTGCCCGTGCATTGGCACCAAGCCCTAATGTCTTGCTTTGTGATGAAGCCACCAGCGCACTGGATCCCGCCACCACGCAATCCATTCTGTCGCTGCTGCAAACCATCAACCAAAAGCTCAACCTCACCATTTTGCTGATCACCCACGAAATGGACGTGGTCAAACGTATCTGTGACGACGTCGCTATTATTGGCGATGGCGAGCTCGTCGAGTCCGGTCCGGTGGGCGAGATTTTTGCGCACCCCAAATCCGACTTGGCCAAACAATTTATTCGTTCAACCCTCGACTTGTCAGTGCCGCATGATTTTGCCCAGCGCTTACAACAAGAATACTTCGAAGGCAGTTACCCCTTGGTGCGCCTCGAGTTTACCGGCGCAACGGTCGATGACCCATTAATCAGCCAGATCTCGCGTCTGTTTGATATCGACATCAGCATTTTAAGCTCAGATATCGACTACGCCGGCGGCGTGAAATTCGGCCTACTCCTTGCGGAAATCATGGGTCCAAAAGAGGCGGTTGAAAACGCCATCACTTACCTCAACAAGCACCATGTCAACACGGAGGTACTCGGCTATGTTGATTGATCAACTCACTCACTGGGTCAATGAAAACAGCGCCCTTATCAACTTGCTCCTCGAAGCCACTGGCCAAACCCTGTACATGGTGTTTGCCTCCGGGATCATGGGGTTTGTGATTGGCATCCCATTGGGCGTGCTACTGCATGTGACCAAACCCGGTGGTTTGCTGGGTCAGCCACAAGTTAACCAGGTGCTTGGCGCAATAGTGAACATTGGTCGCTCCATCCCCTTTATTATCTTGCTGGTGGCGATTATCCCCTTTACCCGCATGGTGGTTGGCACCTCAATCGGTACCGCAGCGGCGATTGTGCCGCTTACCGTCGGCGCGATTCCATTTATTGCCCGCTTGGTTGAAGGGGCGTTACTCGAGTTACCGGCTGGGCTAGAGGAAGCGGCCAAAGCGATGGGCGCGAACCCGCTCCAAATTATTTGTAAAGTGCTGATACCTGAAGCACTGCCGGGCATCATCAATGGCGCCACCATTACCTTGGTCACCTTGGTGAGCTACTCAGCCATGGCCGGTGCCGTCGGCGGTGGTGGCCTTGGGGATGTGGGCATCCGCTATGGCTATCAACGCTTTGATACCACCGTCATGCTGATCACCGTTGTGATGCTGGTGGTCTTAGTACAAGCGATTCAATCTTTTGGTGATTACTTGGTGCGACGCGCCGATCACCGCTAAATCAAACACAATAATGACGAATATGTTCCAAACAGGGAGACAGACAATGAAAACCACCATTAAAACGCTACTCGCCACCCTTGGCCTTGCCTCAACTTTGGTGCTGACTGGCTGCGGTGAGAAAGAACAAGCCGCAACCGATAATAACAGCATCACCGTGGGCGTGATGGCCGGCGAAGAGGCACAAGTAGCTGAACATGCGGTGAAAGAAGCGAAAAAGCTCGGTCTTGATGTAGAGCTAGTGACCTTTACCGATTACGTCTCGCCAAACGCGGCACTGGACGATGGTTCGGTCGACGTGAATGCTTTCCAGCATAAACCGTACTTAGACGCACAAATCAAAGACCGTGGTTATGAATTTGCGATTGCCGGCAACACCTTTGTGTATCCGATTGCAGCGTATTCTTACAAGCTAGATAGCGTCGAGGATCTACCAGAAGGCGGTAAAATTGCGGTACCAAACAACCCATCGAACCTGGGCCGTTCACTGGTATTGCTTGAGCAGCAAGGCATCATCAAGCTCAAAGAAGGTGCAGGCATCAACGCCACCAAACTGGATATCGTTGAGAACCCGAAAAACGTAGAAATCATCGAGCTAGAAACCCCACAACTGCCTCGCTCGTTAGAAGATGTAGACTTGGCTATCATCAACAACACCTTTGCCGCCGGCGTGGGCCTGACGCCAAACAAAGACGGCATCTTTGTTGAAGACAAAGAGTCACCCTACGTGAACCTGATTGTGGCGCGCAAAGACAACGTCGACGCTGAAAACGTCAAAACCTTCGTTAAAGCCTACCAAACCGACGCGGTTTACAACGCCGCGATGGAAATCTTTGACGGCGCCGTGGTAAAAGGCTGGTAAGCCACTACGCGTAACATACTGAAATGATTAAGCCCGTGCTGAAAAGCGCGGGCTTTTTTTAGTGGTGAGAGGTATCAAAATGTAACTCTCCCCAAAAAACAGACCCTACATACTTGAATAGGAGGGGTGCTGTTCATCTTATACAAGATTCTGGTATGTTGATTCCAACATTACGGCTTCAATGACTGGCATCACTGATTAAATACCCTACTATGCAAATACCCAACATCGATGTGACATCTCTTTATATTCTCAAGTACTTACTCGAGGAAAAGCATGTGTCCAATACCGCACTTCTACTTAATACCAGTCAATCATCTGTCAGCCGAGCACTACAAAAAATGCGGATTTTTTTCGATGACGAGCTCTTGGTGCGTACAAGTTTTGGCTTTGCCCTCACTCCCAAAGCCGAAGATATTAAGCAAGATATCTCTTCTTTAATCATTAATTTAGAGAAGCTTTCGCATAAGAACTCATTTGAACCTGAGAAGGTAGCAGGCACCGTTCGTTTTTACGGATTACAACCACAAATCAACACATTGATGCCAGACGTCGTTGCCGCTATTCGCGAGAGAGCGCCTAACCTCATTGTCAGCATAGACACCTCGCCACAGCAGCATTTTGAAAAGCTTGCTGCGGGTGATATCCACTTTTCTTTATCGTCACACGAGCCACCGACATCTGAGCAAAGTATTCACCGAAAAGCCGTTGCACAACGAGATTTTCGTTTACTGATGAACCGCAATCATCCCTTAGCAAATATGACATTGACGGCAGAAAACTTAAGTCAGTGCAATTTTGGACAAATTTCATTACAAGGTGAAAAGACACTATCGCTTGAGCACAAATTTATTGAGTTGGGGTTAGCGAATAAAAAGCGACGCCTCTCCACACCTATACAAATCACTAACTTCAGCTCTGCGCCAAACATTGCTGCTCAAACCGATATCATTTTCCATTTGCCTACCCCTTTTGCACAAGCAGCCTGTCACGACGAAAGGCTTATCACTCGAGAAGTCCCTGAACTCTTGCAGTTACATTTTTCGAAAGTCTATCTATGCTGGCACAAACGCTTTCACGATGACCCTATGTGTGTCTGGATCCGTGAGCTATTTGATGAGCTATTCGATAGCACTACTACTTACTCCTGACTCAAAGGACCATATTGCAAATAGCGCATAGTTGGTTTTTGTTCTACGAATAAGGTATTGATTGAAAGCATTTGCTAATGAGTATTTAATTGATAACGATTATTAATTACCAAACTGTTAGCTGCCCAATATGTTTAAAACCAATCCTTTTATTTATCGTTTTGCGGTAGGGTTAACCTCAACAATCCCGCTGGTTTCTTTGGCTGATACGCCACGCTCTGAGGCCTCGACGTCCAGTGAAACCATGGTTATTACCGCCACTGGTTATGAACAGTCCACCCTGTCAGCCCCTGCGTCTATTAGTGTGATAAATCGGTCTCAAATTGAAAACCGTGCCTACAAAGATATCACTGATGCTCTTCAAGACGTTCCAGGCGTGGTGATCACAAGTGGCGGTTCACGCCAAGAGATATCACTTCGCGGAATGCCGTCTGACTACACAGTGATTCTCGTTGACGGCCGTAAGCAGTCAGGACGAGAAACACAAGTCAGCGGCGGTGGTGGCTATGAGCAAGACTGGCTGCCCCCTCTAAACACCATAGAGCGAATTGAAGTGATACGCGGCCCGATGTCCACCCTCTACGGATCCGATGCCATTGGTGGAGTAATAAACATTATTACCCGCAAAGATAACACCGAATGGGCAGGCCAACTGCGTGCTGAATCCGTGCTGCAAGAAAATAATCAATCGGGTGATTATTATCAAGGCGAGCTGTCTTTACCTGGCCCACTAGTCAGCGATCGTCTCAGTGCCAATCTTTCAGCACGATACCAAGAGCGCATTGAAGATGACATTGCGTTCGCCAATGGTGGAAAAACACTCGAAAACTATCGCGCATCACTGCACTTTACTGCCACTGACGACGATACCATCAGTGTAGACTACACCCACCACGACCAAACACGGGAAAACACCGCCGGAAAGACAAGAACCCGCGATTCAGAAACCAACAATAACCGGCAATCTATCGGAATTGGACACGAAGCAAGCTACAGCGATATTAGCGGATCCTCCTATTTTAGTATGGAATCAGTCGAGAACGTGGGTCGCTCGTTAGAGGTAGAGAATACCCGAGCGAAAACGCAGTGGTCCAAAACGCTTAACCTTCATTATGTTTCGGTTGGTACCGACTTTGAGCGTGAAGTGCTCGACAACGGTAGTTTCGAGTTTCGCAATGCACAATGGTCTGTCTTTGCCGAGGATGAGTGGTACGTCAGCGATAATATTGCTCTCACCTTAGGGCTTCGTTACGACAACAATGAACAATTCGGCTCCCATCTTAGTCCTCGGGTTTACGCAGTATGGTCTCCCAGCGCCACCTGGGCGATAAAAGGGGGGGTATCGACAGGCTACCGCGCGCCCAGCCTGACCGAAATGGAAGAAGACTGGGTACAAGAAAGCTGTAATGGACGATGCGACCTATATGGCAACGCTGACCTCAAACCGGAATCCTCAGTCAATACCGAGCTTGGTCTGTACTATGAAGATATAGACATGTTAAGTACCAGCGTCACTGTTTTTTATAACGACTTTGAAGACAAAATTGACCGCGTTAACCTTGATCCAAACTGCACCGCGCGTGCCTGTGACGCCACCTATGCCAATATCGAGGAAGCCATCACTTATGGCAGTGAAGCGTCGGTCAAAAAAGCACTGACAAAAAGTCTGGATGTAACCGCGACCTACACCTACACACGCTCAGAAAAACGCGCTGGTGAAGAAAAAGGTCAGCCATTAACTCAGGTCCCTACCCACTTGGTCGCGCTCAACTCTGATTGGGCTATTCAAGATGACATTGGCTCATGGCTACGCGTTTCCTATCGTAGTGAAGAATCCGATCCGATTAGTATCGATTCAAGAAGTCAGACCGCGCCATCCGTTACTTATGTTGACTTTGGCACCAATTGGCAGCTCAACCGCCATTTCAAACTGATGGCCGGCATCTATAACCTTTTAGGCAAGCAAACCACTTACGATGAATATGGCTACGTTGAAGATGGCCGTCGTTATTGGTTGGCAGTTGAAACATCATTCTAATACGAGCAATAAATATGAAATTACTCATAAAGTTTTTATCTCTTTCTCTAATTTGTATGTCTTCAGTAAATGCCAGCGAGAGTCATGTAATGCATAAGGATATTGCTTATAAACAGGTCGAAGGGAAAGCAATTGGCTTGGATCTCTACACACCCAGCGCTCAAGCTGATCAACCATACCCGCTCTTGGTTTGGGTACATGGCGGTGCATGGAAACGAGGGAGCAAAGATGCCATCCCAACCAAAAATCCAACATTACTCAATGCTGTGTTAGAAAAAGGCTATGCATTGGCTGCTGTCAATTACCGCCTAAGCGGTGAGGCGATATTCCCCGCCCCTTTAACGGACATCAATGATGCGCTTAATTATCTCCATGATCATGCAAATCAATATCATATTAGAGCGGATGAATTAGCGATGATGGGCCGTTCAGCCGGGGGGCATTTAGCCGGGTTAGTGGGAGCCACCAACTCACATAGCAATATCGCTTTTTATACCTCCAATCCTAAATATAGAGTGAAAGCAGTGGTCAGTTTCTTTGGTCCCACAGACTTGATGGCATTGGGCAAGAAACATGGCAAAAAAGCGAGCAAGCGATCATCTGTCGCGCGCTTTTTAGGTGATATACCGAGCAACATACCGGATATTGCACAACGCGCGTCGACCACTCACTACATCAACTCAAATACGCCCCCTTTTATCCAGCTTCATGGTGCAGAAGACAAGCGTGTTCCAGTGTCACAAAGCCAACTGCTTCAATCTAAACTCGACGACTATGGCATTGATAATCAGCTATTTATTGAGCAAGGTGTTGGACACAGCGCGGCTGTGTTTGATACCGATAAATACGTGCCACATGTGATGGCATTCCTTGAACAGCACTTCCCGGCGCAGCGTTAAAGTGAATGTATAAAAACCGTATGCAATCGTGTGGGCTGTTTCGACTAAGGAAATCGGCACAAGATTCAGTAAAATAAGACGGTATCTTTGTTGAAGACAAAGAATCGCCTTATGTGAACCTGATTGTGGCGCGCAAAGACAACGTCGACGCTGAAAACGTCAAAACCTTCGTTAAAGCCTACCAAACTGATGCGGTTTACAACGCCGCGATGGAAATCTTTGACGGCGCCGTGGTAAAAGGTTGGTAAGACGCTAAGCACAACACATTGAAATGATTAAGCCCGTACTGAAAAGTGCGGGCTTTGTTTTTAATGGTGGCGTTAGAGCTCCCGGTAATCCCCCTCACCGCTCAACACATTCAGCATTACTTGACCCCCATAGCAGCGGCCAGTCATCATACCCTCCCTATTTTTACGCTTGGTGTGCGGTCATGCGTCTTGAATACACAGGCCCGATGCCAGAATGTATCGGCTTTCTTTTACTGCCCCGCTTCTCGATGATGGCCTTTTTCTCTGCCGTCGAGCCACTGCGTATTGCCAACCAAATCAGTGGCAAGCAGCTATTTGATTGGCAAATGATCAGTGAAGATGGCAAACCGGTGAAGGCGTCTAACGGCATGTCATTGCTGGCGGATAAAGCGATTGATGCGGTGCATGACCTGCCCTCGCTGGCTGTGTGTAGTGGCTTTGATCCTGAAGCCTATTTAAGTCGCCCCTTAATGCGCTGGCTGCACCGGCTTGATGCGGCGGGGTGCGCGCTCGGCGGCCTCGATACCGGCTGCTTTTTGCTGGCCGCTGCCGACTTGCTCAAGGGTGAGCGGGTCACCTTACATTGGGAAAGCCTGCCCTCGTTTCAAGAGCGCTTTCCGGAAGTCAGGACCTCAGATGAGCTGTTTGAGCTGGGACCGCGGCGTTTTTCATGCGCAGGGGGCGCAGCGGCGATGGACATGGCGCTGGATGTAATTGCGCGTCGTCACGGCACCCAGTTAGCGATCGACGTCTCTGAGCAGCTAGTGCACGAGCGCATTCGTACCCGACGCGATCAACAGCGAATGACACTCGCCCGCCGTTTAGGCACCCATCGTCGGCGCCTGGTCGAAGCGGTGGATGTGATGGAACGCCATATAGAATCCCCCCTGCCTTTATCGGAGGTGGCTCAGCGCAGTGGTATTTCACTTCGTCATTTGCAACGGCTTTTTGACAGCGAGCTGAACCAGTCACCACGAAGCTGGTATTTGGGGTTACGGCTAGAGCGTGCCCATTATTTGCTAAAAGAAACCGATCTTGATGTATTATCCGTGGGGTTGGCGTGTGGCTTTAGCTCAAACTCGAGTTTTTCCCGCGCGTTTCGCACCCACTACGGTGTGTCACCGCGACAGATGCGCAAAGCCCAAAGCCAGTAAAAGAAGAAAAACAAGATAGATAAAAGCCGCTCACCCCGCCACCTTAATCGGCAACGGAATGAGCAGCTTGTCTCGCGTTTAGCGCGTCTCGGAGCGACGCCCTAAACCGCTATTTTTTCGCGGCCAGCTATTTTTGGCGGCTAGCTTTTTTAGCCGCCACTAGCGAGCGGCGCGATTCACCAAACAGTGAGATCAGCACCCCGGCGGTCATCACCAGGATCACCACGCTCAGTGGCAAGGCGGCGGCGATCAACGCCGTCTGTAGCGCCTTAAGGCCACCGGCCATCAGCAGCGTCGCCGCCACCAAGCCAATCACCACGCCCCAAATAATACGGAAACGCCGCGGTGGTTCTTCGTCACCCAGTGATAAGATGGTTGTCAGCACCAAGGTGCCCGAGTCCGACGAGGTCACAAACCAGCTCATCAGCAAGAACACCATCAGAGCCGAGAGTATCCAGCCGAACATCCCGGTGCCGACAATGCCATCAGCTGCCGCAAATAAGGCCGCTGGCAGCTCCCAAGCATTAACCAAGTCGATAATGCCAGCACTGCCCACACCACCACTGGCATACAGCTCTTGATAAATCGCATTGCCGCCAAAAATCACCAACCAGACAAAGATCAGCAAGGTAGGCACAAACAACACGCCCAGCACGAACTCACGCAGGGTGCGCCCTTTGGAAATACGCGCAATAAACAACCCTACAAACGGCGCCCAGGCAAGCCACCAGCCCCAATAGAAAATGGTCCAGGCCTGCTGCCAATCTACCGTACCCGGCTCATCAGCAAACCACAGCCCCATGGGGATAAAGTTAATCGCATAGTCGAGTAAGGTTTCACCAAACGCGCCGAACAACCACAGTGTGGGGCCACCAATTAAAAAGACGCCAACGACAAACACCGACACCCAAATATTCATCTGCGAGATAATACGGATCCCGCGGCGCACACCAGAGACCGCCGAGACAATCGAGATAAACGAAATTACCGCAATCAACACCAGTTGGGTCGATAAGCCAGAGGCGATACCCATCAAGCGCTCCAGCCCCACGGCCATTTGACTCACGCCAAGCCCGAGTGAAGTCGCCACGCCAAACACGCAACCCAGCACCCCGAGGATGTCAAACAGATGGCCCCAGGCGCCGAAAATACGATCGCCGATAAAAGGATAAAGCGCCGAGCGCAGGGCCAAAGGCAGTTGCTTACGGTAGGCAAAATACGCCAGCGACATACCGACAATCACATAGATGGCCCAGCCATGCAGCCCCCAGTGGAACACGGTGACCCGCAGCGCATCGATGGCGCGCTCATAGCCAATGGTCGCCGCGCCCGCCATGTCGGCGTGGGGATTGTTGGGATAACCAAATCCACCGGTGTTATCGAGATAAAAGATGGGTTCGGCCACCCCAAAAAACAGGATGCCGATACCAATGCCGGCAGAGAACAGCATCGAGAACCAGGAGAAATTACTAAACTCTGGACGACTGTCGTCAGGGCCAAGACGCACGTTGCCGTACTTGCTGAAAACGATAAAACCGCACACGGTCAATAACAGCATCACGGTGACCAGGTAATAGCCACTAAAGGTACTTTCAATCCAGGTGCGCGTGGTGCCAAACAAGACACTAGCCGTCTCTGACTCAAAGCCGGTGAACAATACAAATGCCAGTACCAATACGGCTGAACAAATGGTCATGCCACGATGCATGCCTTGGAAGAAGCCACCTTGCGCAAGCTCGGTGACCATATAATCGGTCGAGGTAGCAGCCTGCTGGCTGTCACCGCGCTGGGGTGAGTTTGGGGGTGTTGAAGTAGCGATAATGATTCCTCCTTGAGCCGGAAGTCGGGCCGGCGATCCCGTTATCCGCCCAGGCTCTGCTGGGCGGGACCTCATGATGGCTCACCATCTCGGTGACGACGCGCTCACTGCCTACTGGGTAGACCGATGCGACGCCCCGCAAGCTGGGGCCACTCATTGTCGGATGCGGCAGGCAGCCGCTCAATCAAGCTGGCGACAGCATCCGGAAACGGCGCGGGGCGACCGGTTTGCGTATCGATGCCCATCAGCATCTGCTCGCTGGTGGCCAGCACCTCACCTTGGCTATCACACATTTGCATAAACACGTGCAGGCGCTTTTGATCCCGCGCTAACACAGTCACGTCGACCACCAAGGTCTGGCCTTGATGCGCCTCACGTCGATAACACAAATGGGTTTCTAGGGTATAAATGGTATAGCCATGCTGGGTGCGGCCGGCGTCATCCAAGCCAATGGTGGCCATTAACGCATCGACACCCAGCGAGAACACACGCGCGTACTCGGCATCATTCATGTGCCCGTTATAATCGACCCATTCGGGGGCGACGTCTATCGTTAACAGTGCCATTAGATGCGCCCTTCCAAACCTTCAGCCTCTGGCCAGTACTTCTGCGCCAAGTCTAAAAGCTCGACCAAAAACGCATCACGGCGACGGTCTAGCTCAGAGACCGGACGACCCGCGGCTTGGTGTTCACAGCCTTCGACCACTTTATCAATCAGATCATCGGTCAGCTCAGGCGCTTCCAGCTTGGTCCACGGAAGTTTTAGCGCCGGGCCGAACTGCTCTAGCATATGGCGCATGCCCTGCTCGCCACCGGCCAGGTGGAAGGTTAAGAAGGTGCCCATCAGCGACCAGCGCAGGCCACAGCCATAAACCACTGCCGCATCAATCTCTTCAGTCGTGGCCACCCCGTCATTAACCAGGTGCAAGGCTTCACGCCACAGCGCTTCCATCAAGCGGTCTGCAATATGCCCCTCGATTTCACGCTTAACCACCAAGGGACGCATTGCCAGCGCTTGGTATAGTGCATGGGCGCAGTCAATATGATCCGGTTGGGTGGCCTCGCCGCCCACTAATTCAACCAACGGCAATAAATACACCGGATTGAATGGATGCGCTACCATCACCCGCCCTGGGTGGTTATGGCAATCCGTCTGCAGCTCGGTGGGTTTAAAGCCAGAGGTCGATGAGCCAATAATCGCGCTTGGCGCCGCGGCCGCATCAATTGCCGCCAAGGTCTCGCGCTTAACATCTATGCGCTCCGGCACGTTCTCTTGAACCAGATCGGCCTCTTTCACCGCCTGCTCAAGGCTATCAACAAAGGTTAACCGAGCAGGATCCGCGCCTTCGGCAAGGCCCAGTTTTTCTAACGATGGCCAGGCATTGGTCACAAAGGCACGGGTGCGAGTGGGCGCTTGTGGGTCAGGGTCATAGGCAATCACGTCCCAGCCCTGCGCCAAGGCACGCGCAATCCAACCATTACCAATCACACCGGTGCCGATGACCGCTAACTGCTTGCTCATTGCTCACCTCCTTCAACCGGCTTACCCGTCTTAGGATCAACCAGTTTCAGCGCAGCGCGCGTTTGTGCGGGTGTCATAATGCGACCGCCAAGGTTTTCAATAATGGTGCTCGCCTTTTCTACCAAGCCGCCGTTGGTCGCCATCACCCCTTTTTCTAAATAGAGGTTATCTTCCAAGCCCACGCGCGCATGGCCACCTAGCAACATGGCTTGCGCCACCATCGGCATCTGATGGCGACCAATTCCAAACGCCGCCCAGTTGGCGTTTTCAGGCAGCTTATTGCGCATGGCCAACATGGTTTCGGTGTCCGCTTCCGCGCCCCAAGGAATGCCTAAGCAAAGCTGAAACAACGGATCGCCCTCGAGCAAACCTTCTTTTTGTAGCTGGCGGGCAAACCAAACGTGACCTAAGTCAAAGCACTCCAGCTCGGCTTTCACGCCCGCTGCCTGCACCATACGTGCTTGCTCACGTAGCCAGTCAGCGGTGTTGATGTACACCATGTCGCCAAAATTCAGGCTGCCGCAATCTAAGGTACAAAGCTCAGGCAAGAGCTCGCCCACTGGCGCATGGCGCTCGGCTGGGGTTTGCATATCGGTGCCCGGCCCACCACGGCTTGGGTCTTGGGCATCCGGCACCCAATCCCCGCCACCACCGCCGGTGATGTTCATGACAATATCGACGTCTGATTCGCGAACACGCTCCATCACCCCACGGAAGTGATCAATGTTGTGGCTAATGCCGCCCGTTTCAGGGTCACGCACGTGAATATGAGCGACACTGGCACCAGCACGCGCCGCCTCAATACAGTTATCGGCAATCTGTTTTGGCGTGATTGGCACATTGGGGTTTTTGCCCGTGGTATCGCCCGCACCGGTAACGGCGCAGGTAAGAATGACGCTGCGATTCATGTTCGGCCTCTTGTCGCTTGATTAAACTGGCCACAGTGTGTCGGGAATACAGCGTCAAAACTTGACACTAAGCGACATAAAAACAGCAAAAAGAGACATTGTGGGGAATATTGAGGGGTTTGGTGTAGGGGAAGCATGAAGGAGAAATGCGGGCTATTGGGAGGATGACCTCCCTCGCAATGCAGCCGTCAGCGCCTTACAGTCGGGTAACTTGGAAGACTGGAAACGAGAAGAAAATTACCACCAACGCTCTCTGTCAGAAACTGGGATGTATCGATACAAAAAATTACTCAGCCCTAAGCTGACTCTGCGTAATTACAATGCACAAGCTGGCGAAGCATTGGCCAACGTGAAAGCGATAAACAAAGTCATAAGACTCGGTATGCCTGTTAGCTACCGAATTGATTGATGGGAGCAATCCTATTGGGATCAGTGCGTTAGGGGAATGATTTGATCAACAACGCCTATGAGGACTCTACTTCTCGTATAAATTTGTCGATACTTGCCTCATTTACGTCTTCATCGAAATGTTCCGCTTTTAGCTTATCACATAGCATTCTAGTTTTCGCGGCTACTCGACCATCTTCTTGTTCCTTCCATATATCAACTTGCTCCAGAACCTTATGGAATAGTTTATCAGGTAACCTGTTGCCCATTTGAATGCCCATGACTGAAGGGAAAATTGATTTATATGACTCTCTTATATCACGTACACTGGGAGCTAATGAGAAAAAGTTAAGTAGAAATTCTGGTCGCATAATACATTTAGCTGCATTTTTTTTTTCAAGGTCACCAGTATAGCGTTGAACTCTCGACTCCTGCGTCAACCACCATGTTTGATAGCCATACTCAGGGTATGTCGAAATCTCTTTCCATTTATTCCTATAGCCGTAGACAGCCTTTATGATTAACGCAACGCCTTCAGCTAGTTGATGATTGCGTTTGATTGGCAAAATTTCTTCTGCCAATTCGTTTACTTCGCCATCATTTGTAACTGACCTCAAATCATCATTTGAGTAAAAACTCATTCCAAACTGGTGAATAATGTATGCTCTTAACTCCTCTTTACCAAGCGAAGTGTGAAGTTCATTATAAGTTAAGAATCCAGACATAAAAGACTGCCAGGAATTAGAATATCCTTCCCTTTTAGCATGGTAATACGTGCGAATTAAGATTTGCTCAGATTCTCTAATCAAATCTTCTGTTAAATGTGATTCTCTTTTAAGGATGTGATTTTTATATTCATTATCAGTCACAATCAGATGCTTGATCACACCATCGAGCACTGGTTCAGTGAGCATTAGTTCAATACCTGCTTCATTTGACATTTTGAAGAGGTTTCGAGTCATCTGATTTTCTTTGCTTAAGAACCTTTCTGTAAGTGCTCTAACAATCATATCAGTACCAACAACTAACCTAAAATTTGCTGTGGCTTTCTGAAAATACTCTACAACTCTAGGCTCCGCTTGTAGCGTAAATAGTAGTACATAAGTTCTAGAAAACTTATTCAATAATGCTCGTTGGTTCTCTGTGCTTTGGTAAAACATGGAACGAACTATATTAACAACCATGTCTCTTTGAGCATGAAAATCCATCCCCTGTGCTTCATATTCATCAAGTGCATCAGACACTCGGTCAAAGACTGTATTTTCGATGAAACTGCTTTCGCTACCTTCAGAACCATTGAGGTAAGATGAACACTTTAACCCTTCTTTTTCGAAGAAGAGTTGAGATGTCCTTATAGCGATATTTGCAATGATTTTGCGATCTTCGATTGATAATTTTGAGAGTTCATCCTGAGAGCTAATTTCAGTGATTACATCAATCTTGACACCTTCATCTATTGCTTTTTCGTTCGCAATAATTTTTCTCGTGTCATAAGGTAAGCAGTACTTATCCCCTTTTTTATGATAATTAACTTGCTTACCCCCAACGCCATTCTTCTTTACTAGTTCTCGAAGACGATCCGATAGCATTCCCCCAACTATATTCTTTGCCCACGGGATGTTTTCCGCGATTTTTTGGTTAATTTCCAACAGAGTCATGAACTTATCTTGGTCAGGGTCTGTATCATTCAGCGACCATAAAATTAAACTATCTGCGACAGTTTTGACTAAATGTTTGTCTTTCTCTCTGTTCTCTACTTGTTGTTGAAGAAAAACATAAACCGAGGGGTGAGTTATGTTCTCACTAGTCTTAAGTTGTGAACTTTTCGACAGGTCTTTTAGGAAGTCTGTGAATCGGTGCAAATGCGTGTAATACGCTTTTTTTGTCGCTTCATTATAGTTTATCTTTGAAAGTAGCCATTTAGCATCTCTAATTCGAACAAATACATCATGTTTGTCAGTTAGATCCTCTTCCTCTTTATCAAATGTTCCTATCGTTTGGGAGGTAACATAAATGATCGTTTTTACAGCTCTTCCAAACTCTTCCAGCCTATCTAATGTCTGTTTGATTTTTTGTCTATGATTTGCTGTGACGGACATTTGGTAGAACACTTTAGGTCTATCTTTTGTATATAAACCTTCCACACGAGCGCCGTCTGCGCCACCATCAGAAGTACCACCTACTGGTACAAACCCTGGCCCATCGATGGCTCCAATTAACTCATTTGCAAACTGTTCAAATGGAAACCCTTCACAATTATCAAGTGCTACTTGAGCCAGTTTTGTGTTCACTTCCTCTAGTGCCATATCCGTTCTCATAACTAACTGCTCTATATGAAGTTACGATACTACTATCACTATAAATAATCTATGTGCTTTCATTTCATTTGGTAGAGGTGTGACATCAGTCGTTTGATGCTGAGGTGTTACTGAAAATTTTCGGATGAGAAAAAGTAGGCAAAATGGAGATTGGACTGCCGACGTAGATCATCTGCTCTAATTAAGAAAGGGGCACAAATGAGCTAGCCCCCCACTCCTTTAAAACCACCTTTACACCTATCCCTCTAATCCTTCCTATGCTGGCTCTCCACTTCTTCAGCGAGCATACCGTAGATGACGATTAGGTTGTAACTCACCATGCCGAGGACTTGGCCGTTTTCAATCACGGGGGCGCGGCTGATGCCGAAGCGTTCGAATAAACGGGCGCAGTATTTCACATTCATATTGGGCGATACGCTGAGCGCGGGTTTGGTCATAATTTCATAAACGTTGACCCGTGATGGCGCGCGGTTTTTGGCGAGCACTTTTTTGGCAATGTCGTTCATTAACACAATGCCGAATTCGTCATGCTCATCGCGTTTATTGACAATAATCGCTTTCACTTCTTGTTCGCGTGCAATGCGGATCGCTTCTTCGACCGTGGTGAGCCCATCAATACACACGGCATGGGCATGCATCACATCTCTTACCGTTTTATGTTGTTTCATAACTCGTCCTTCACCACTTCGGTTAATTCTCGCATTTGGTGGGCCACGCCCACGGCATCTTCCACATCAATTTGCACCGCGATACCACTGCCGGAGGTGGCATCAAACTCGCCCACATCATTAATGGTTTCGAGTATGGTGCGCGCTAAGTGCTCTTCCACCAAAAAGATGGCCACGTCCCGCTGCACATCCAGCGTCAGCCCTAAAAAGGTTTTCTTTTTCACCAAGCCTTCGCCACGCGCGTTGTTAATAATAGTCGCGCCGGTAGCGCCGGCTTGTCTGGCGGCATCGAGCACCGCATCGGTTTTGGCATCTTCAATAAACGCCATGATTAATTTGAACCGCATAGGCTCTCCTTACGATGAACGCTGTGCGTGCTTTTTCTGTAAATAGGCTGTGATTTGGGCATAGCCCATCACGGTGATCATCGGAAACAAACTGGCAAACGCAATTAAGCCAAACCCGTCAAGCATCGGGTTTCTTCCCGGTACGGTAGAGGCTAGCCCCAACCCCAGCGCCGTCACCAAGGGCACGGTCACGGTTGAGGTGGTCACCCCTCCAGAATCATAGGCCAAAGGCACGATAAACGGCGGGGCAAAATAGGTTTGGATCACCACCACCACATAGCCGGTGATGATGTAATAATGGAGCGGATCGCCCACCACAATGCGGTAACACCCCAAGGCAATCCCCATGGCGACGCCCAGTGCCACTGAGGCACGTAAGCCGTTCACCCGAATCGCCCCGCCCGAGACTTTGGCGGCTTTAATCGCCACTGCGATCAATGAGGGTTCAGCCACCGTGGTGCTAAAGCCAATCGCTGCGGCAAACAGATACACCCAGTAATAGGCTTGCCAATCGATCTCGCCACCTGCTTTGAGTGCTGCGCCGACAAAATCGGGAGCGGTCAGCTGCTCGGCCATCGACGAACCAAGTGGAAACAATGCCAGCTCGAGCCCCATTAAAAACAGGCTTAAGCCGAGAATGACATAGAAAAAGCCGAGAAAGATCCGTTTGGGATTGTTAAGCGCTTTGCGCAATACAAACAGCTGAAAGCCAAAGATGATCGCGATAATCGGGATCACATCGCGCACGGTGGAGAAAAAGGTGTCGAGAAACAGGGTGAGTGGATTGTTCATGCCACCACCATGCCGTAGGCCATCACGAAGATCATCGGAGACAGAGAGGCAAAGGCAATCAAGCCAAAGCCATCCACCATGGGGTTGCGCCCTTTGATCACGGTCGCCAGTCCCACGCCGAGCGCGGTGACCAATGGCACCGTGATGGTCGAGGTGGTCACCCCACCTGAGTCATAGGCAATGCCGATAATACTCGGCGGTGCGACCATGGTCATCGCCACCACCAGCAAATAGCCGCCAATAATCAAACGGTGGATCGGCCAGCCTTTCATGATTCGCACCACCCCCAGCACAATCGCAAACCCAACCGAGAGCGCCACGGTTAGCCGCAGACCGTTGGCGTAGCTGTCTTTGGCCGCTTCGCTGGTGTGTATCATCCCGCCGTTAGCGGCGACATCTGCCGCCTCTGCCGCCACCGCGGTGAGTGCGGGCTCGGCAATGGTGGTGCCAAAGCCGAGCAAAAACGCGAACGCAATCAACCAGCCTAAACTGCCTTTGTGGGCCAGCGAATGCGCCATGGACTCGCCAATCGGGAATAATCCCATGTCTAAGCCGTATACAAATAAGGTCAGCCCCACGACCACCAGCACCAAGCCAAAGGTGATGGAGATCCAGTTGGGCAGCGGTTGTTGCAGAACAATCACTTGAAAAAAGCCAATCACTAGGATGATGGGTAAGAGATCGCGAAAGCTTCCTAGCAATGATTTGAATAACGCTTGCATGTAGGCGACATGACTCCCTGCGCAATAGAATGAAAAACACACCTTTTATATGCCTATTTATGTTAGCACTCCCAATTTGGGGTGCGAGGAGCAGAAGAGAAAACTGCGCGATCAAACCGATTTTGGTTGCGGCACGTAACAGGATACAAAGCAATCACTTGCGCTAAGTCTAAAACCCTCTTAGCGTTAGTAATAATCACCATTACCCGACGTTAGGACATCAGGCATGAAACTCTTAATCACTGGCGGCACTGGCCTGATTGGTCAGGCGTTAATTCCACGCTTGCTGACCGAGCATCAGATCACTGTGTTATCCCGCTCCAAGCAAAAGGTCTCCCAGTGCTTTGGCGATAAGGTCACCCCGTTAGAGCGGCTTGATGACCTCCCTCATCTCAATGATATTGATGCCATTATTAATTTGGCCGGTGAGCCGATTGCCGATAAACGCTGGAGTGAGCAGCAAAAAGGGATTATCTGCACCAGCCGCTGGGGGCTAACCGAAAAACTGGTGGAGAAAATTCATGCCAGCAGCACCCCACCACACACCTTTATTAGCGGCTCGGCAGTAGGCTATTACGGCGATCAGCAAGATCGCAGCTTTGATGAAACCTTGGTGGTCCATGCCGATGATTTTGCCCAGCATGTGTGTCATCAGTGGGAGAAAATTGCCTTAAAAGGCGCGTCGCAACAAACGCGGGTGTGCTTGCTGCGCACCGGCGTGGTGTTAAGCGCTGAAGGTGGTGCGCTAAAGCGGATGATGCTGCCGTATAAACTCGGGCTGGGCGGCCCAATTGGCAAAGGCCAGCAATACATGCCGTGGATTCATATTGATGATATGGTCGGTGCGATTATCCATCTGCTCAACACCCCTGAGCTCAAGGGGCCGTTTAATTGCACCGCGCCAGAGCCGGTCACCAATAAACGTTTTAGCCAAGCGCTCGCCCGTGCCTTAAAACGCCCGCATGTGTTCTTTGTCCCCACACTGGCAATTAAAACCATGATGGGCGAAGCCTCGCATTTGCTGCTCGATAGCCAGCGCGCCCTGCCTCACGCACTCGAGGATGCGGACTTTCAATTCCAGCACCCCAAGGTGGAAGAAGCCATGCAGTCACTTTTTAAATAGCGGCCCTTTCCTATCACACAGCGTGTTGCTTGCTAGCCGTTCTGCACAAAAAAGCGGGTATCAGTTTTCTTGATACCCGCTTTGTTTTCGACGAATCAGATACGTTTTATCGCGTTAACGCCGTTGCGGGTCAATCAGTTTGCGCAGCATCGAGGCGACCGTGACAAACACCAGCGCCACCGCCAACACAGGCAACACCGCCCAGAGCTCAGGATGCAGGCGTACCTCCATTTCAAAGCCCCATTTCAGCAGGCCAACCATCGCCGCTTCTGCGCCAAGCACCGCCATTAAGCCCGATACAAAGGCCATCACGCCGTATTCGCTCCACAAGGTGCGTTGAATGCGGGTGCGGCTCGCGCCCAAGGTGCGATAGAGGTTTATCTCCTGCTGGCGTTCGCTCAGGCTGATACGCAGCAAAGTCAGTAGCAGCAGCAAGCCGCTGATCACCGCCAGCCCCGCCAAGACCGAGAGCGACAAGCCAATTTGACGCAAAATCGACTGAATACGGCTGCTCATGGTGCGCAAATCAAGCAGCGTGACGGTCGGATACTCCCGTGCCAAGCGATTGAGCAGCGGGGTTTGTGATTCATCGAGCCTGAAGCTCACCAGCCAGTTGGCGGGTTTGTTGGCGAGCGTCTCGCGGTCGAAAATAAAGTAGAAGTTAGGCCGCATATTGCGCCACTCGACTTCACGAATCGAGTTCACCGTGGCGGTAAAGTCTTGGCCAGTCACGCTAAAAGTCAGGCTATCGCCAATCTCAATCTCCAAACGCTCGGCAATGTCGGCCTCTACCGACACGCCATTCTCGGTTGGCCAGTTTCCGGCAATCACCTCATTGTGTGACGGCAAGCTGTCACGCCAGGTAAAGTTAAGCTCGCGGCGCAAGGCCTCATCCGCTTCATCGCGCTCGGCCTCGTCGGTTGGGAGCTGATAACGCTCACCGTTTTTGCCCACCAGCCGGCCACGCACGATGGGGTAGGCATCGGAGCGCATTAGGCTGGCTTCGTCGAGTTCACCCACATAGTCTTGCTGCTCACTCGGGGCGATATTCAGCGCAAACACATTAGGCGCATCGGGCGGCAGCATCCGTCCCCAATCGGCAAGCAAATCGGTGCGCAGCAGCCAGATAATCGCCAAGAGCATAAAGGAGATCGCGAGCGCCCCTAACTGCACGCTGCTAGCCAGTTTGTTGCGGGTAATTCGGCTTAAGGCGAGCTTGACCGACGGCGCACGCACCCGTGATTTCACCAACCTAAGCAGGCCTAACCCTGCCAGCGCCAGCAAGACGATCATCACCGCCATCGCCCCCAGCACTGTCCATAGCAAGGTGTTGTCAAACGCCCACAGCGCAAGCGCCCCCACCGGTATCGCAATCAAAACAGCCGCGGTGCCACGACGGCGACGTCCGATGGCAGCCTGCGATTGCACGGCGGCCAACGCGGGCGCATCCAGCAGTTTAAGCAGCGGCACCCCCAAGGCTGGCAGCGCCACCAACAGCGCGACACCGGGCGCAAGCACCCAAGGCACCCAGCCATAGCTTGGTAATGGCGAGGGCAGCACATCGGTCAGCGGCAAGCGCAAGAGCACTTCGAGGGTGTAACCCGCCGCTAACCCCACGGCGGTGGCAAGGACAAACAATAAGGTTAACTGCCGTGCCAACCAGCGCCGCACCCATTGCTGGCTAGCGCCGAGGCTTTTTAGCATCGCCACCAAGTCCGCACGGCTTTTGGCATAGTGCTGACAAGTTAAGGTTAACGTCGCCGCGGCCATCACAATCACCAGCACCACGGTTAATGACAAGTACTGACGGCTGCGATCCAGCATATCGCCGGTGCGATCGGAGGTATTTTCATCCACCCAGCGCTCGCCATCTTGCAGCGTATAGCTGGCTTTAGCCGCACTAAGGCTGGGCTCGTCACCGGTTAAAAAGTAGCGATAACGCACGCGACTGCCTTCGCGCACCACGCCCGCAGCCGGCACATCGGCACGGTGCATCATTACCGCGGGCATTTGGCTAAAGGGGTTAAACGAGAGTTCCGGCTCGGCGGCCAAAGTGCCGCTCACATTTAAATCGAGGTTACCAATCGACACGGTGTCACCGGGTTTGACGCTCAACAAGCTAAACACCCGCTCAGACAGCCATAGCTCACCGGGTTGAATGCGGCGGTCACCGCCAATCGCTTGGCCGTTTTGCTCCAGCACCAAGTCGCCACGCAGCGGATAAAGGCTATCCACCGCTTTCACGCTGACCAGCTGCATTTTTTGCTCGCTAAACGCCATGGTGCCAAAGCGGGTTTGGGCAGATACCGTAGCGCCGGCTTGTTTAAACGCATCAATTTGTTCGGTGTTAAGCGGCTGGCGAGTGCGCAATACGGTATCAGCAGCAATTAGGTTGCGCCCTTGCTGGGTGAGCACATTTTCAATGCGGTCGGCCAATGCCGACAGCGCAAACACACAGGTGATGATCAGTGCCAGCGCCACCGCCACTGGCCAAATTTGCCCGTGTAACAGTTCGCGCCACGCCCAGCGGTTGAGTAGTCCGTTTTTACTCGCCATTCACTCGCTCCTGTAGTTTGCCGCTGTCCATCATCAAGGTACGCTGACAACGCTTCGCCAGCGCCGGATCGTGGGTGACCAACACCAAGGTGGTGCCATGCTTTTCGTTCAGCTCAAACAATAAATCGATGATGGTCGCCGCGGTTTTTTGATCGAGATTGCCAGTCGGCTCATCGGCAAACAGCACGTGCGGACGAATAATAAATGCACGCGCGAGGGCCACCCGTTGCTGCTCCCCGCCAGAGAGTTGCGACGGCAAATGACTTTCGCGTCCTTGTAGGCCCACCGACGCCAGCAGTTGCTTGGCGCGGGTGTCATCTTCTTCCTCACCGCGAATGGTGAGCGGCAACATCACGTTCTCAAGCGCGTTCAGTGACGGCACCAGTAAAAAACTTTGGAACACAAACCCCACCGATTCGGCACGAAGCGCCGCACGCGCATCTTCATCCAAGGTGGAAAGCTTGTGGCCGAGCAGATCGACCTCGCCTTCACTGGGCGTATCTAATCCTGCAAGCAAAGTCATTAAGGTGGATTTTCCTGCGCCGGACACGCCCATTAATGCAATCGACTCGCCTGCCTCGATTTGTAGCGAGACATCCTGCAGAATGGTAAGCGGCTGTTCGCGTGTCACGACATGTTTTGCAATTTTTTCGGCTCGAATAACAGGAGAGGCCATGTTACGCATCCTTACTTTGTTGTGTTTTTTGTGGGTGAGCAGTGCCAGTGCACAAACGCTCCTTGTCCTTGGTGACAGCTTAAGCGCTGGCTACCAAATGGCGGCTGAACAAGCCTGGCCTGCTAAGCTGCCGCGCGCGCTCAACGACCACGATGTCGAGATTGAGGTGATTAACGCCAGCATTTCCGGCGATACCACCGCCAATGGCCTGCAGCGTCTGCCGCAATTATTAGAACGCCACCAGCCCGAATGGGTGCTGATTGAACTCGGCGGCAACGATGGCCTACGCGGTTGGCCATTTAGTCGTATACGAGACAACCTTAAGCAATTGATCACTCAAACCCGCGCCGCCGATGCCACGCCTTTGTTGGTGCAAATCCAAATCCCGCCTAATTATGGTCAGCGCTATGCACAAGGATTTGCTGATATTTATCCTACACTGGCAGAGCAAACACAAACCCCCTTGCTGCCCTTTTTTATGGAGACTGTGATCCAAAAGCCTGAATGGATGCGTGATGATGGCATTCACCCGATGCCGGCCGCACAACCTTGGATTGCCGATTTTATGGCAGAAAAACTCGCGCCTTACTTGTCTGACGCAACCGAATCATGAATGAGGATCTTATGGACACTGCCTCACCGCTGAATAACGCCATTTTAATCACCGGCTGTTCTACCGGCATCGGCTATGCCTGCGCCAAAGCCTTGCATGAGCAAGGACACACGGTGATCGCCAGTTGCCGAAAGGCTGACGATGTCAGCCGTTTACAGCAAGAAGGCCTAACTTGTATTCAGTTAGATGTTTCAGACACGGCCAGCATCAACCAAGCGGTCGACACCGTCGAGCAAATGACAGGCGGCAAACTCTTTGCACTGTTTAATAACGGCGCTTACGGCCAACCGGGCGCGCTGGAAGATTTGCCCACCGACGCCTTACGCGCTCAGTTTGAGACCAATGTGTTTGGCTGGCACCATTTAACCCAAGCCTTGTTGCCGATGCTGCTTAATTATGGCGAGGGACGCATTGTGCAAAATAGCTCGGTGCTGGGCATAGTGGCATTGAAATACCGCGGCGCGTATAACGCCAGCAAATTTGCCCTCGAAGGCTGGACTGATACCCTGCGCTTAGAGCTCAGCGACACGCCGATTAAGGTAAGCTTGATTGAGCCCGGCCCGATTGAAACCGCGTTTCGTGCCAATGCACTCAGCGCCTTTAAACATTGGGTAGACCCTAATAAAAGCCGCCATCAACAGGCCTACCAAGCCCAACTTGACCGCCTTGCGGCAGACGAAGGTGGCAACAAATATACGTTGCCCGCTGACGCGCTTGTCGCACCACTGACGCATGCCTTGTTCTCGCCTCGCCCCAAAATCCGTTATCGCGTGACTCAACCGACAGTGTGGATGGCAATCCTCAAACGGCTCCTTCCCAGCCGCTGGCTGGATCGGGTCTTGCTCAAAGGCGGTTGATGCAACAGCGAAAAAAACGCCAAAAAAGCGTGGTTGCTGTCGCATTTGTCATACGTTTGTCATAGACGAGCGCTAATCTGACCGTCACTGGTGGAAAACGTCCGTTAGAACATTATCCGCCAATAACGCAACACCCTCGATAACAATCATAAAGGAGCCGGCTGATGACCTTGCATCAATTGAACTGGCTCTGCTTGAGCGTCGCTTTGTGCGTGGTGCTCGTGTTGTAACTCGCACTTGTTTTGTAATGACTTCGCTTGCAGACCGACGAAATGAGCCACCCTCCGGTGGCTTTTTCGTTTTTTCTCTTTTTAATCCCTTTCGCCTTTGGTCAGAACCGTAATAACACGCCCAAATACACGCCCAGTTGCTTGAATTTCTGCACGTTTGCCCCCACCCTTAAAGCAAATCCACTTGGTCAGGATCCATGATGAACGCAAACTATATCGTCGAATTAACCGAGCACAATTTTCAGCAGATTCTCGAGTCGTCGTCTCGCACGCCGGTGCTGGTGTACTTTTGGGCAAGCATGATGCCCGAAAGCGTGGAGCTTAAACCCACGGTTGAACAAATTGCTCACGACAGTCACGGCAACTTCACACTGGCGACCATCGATTGCGAAGCGCAGCAGCTGATTGCCGCGCAATTTGGTGTGCGTGCGCTGCCAACGCTGGCGCTGTTTAAAGACGGTCAACCTGTGGATGGCCTCGCTGGCCCGCAAAATGAAGAAACCGTACGCGAGATGCTGAACAAGCACCTTCCAAGCCCAGAAGATCAAGCGTTCGAGCAAGCGCGTCAGCTCATGGCCGAAGGCAATTACACCGATGCTTTGGTGATTTTAAAGCCGCTGGAAACCAGTCACGGCGATAAGGGTGAATACAAACTGGCGATGGCGGAATGCTTGGTCGAGACTCATCAGTTTGATGCGGCGCAAGCGCTGCTGGATACCGTGCTGATGCAAGATCAAGATGCCACCTACAAAAGCTTGGTCGCCAAGATTGAGTTACATAACCAAGCGATTGATGCGCCTGAAATCCGCCGTCTTCAGGCTCAACTTGAAGAAAACCCAGACGACGCCAACGTCGCCTATGAGTTGGCAGTGCAGTTCAATCAGATCAATCGCAGTGAAGAAGCGCTGGAGCTACTGATGAACATTCTTCGCCGCGACATGAATCATGCCGAGGGTGAAGCTAAGAAAACCCTGATGGACATCCTTACCGCGCTCGGCCAAGGCAATGAGGTGGCGTCGCGTTATCGTCGTCAGCTCTATTCGCTGCTTTACTAAATGTTAGTTTGTCACGGGCGATTCATCCCCTGACGCACTACAACTTGAGGGGCTGGCGTCCAACTCGCCTAGCTCACTGTCACCGCGCAGTGCTTCGATAATTGGGCACTGCGCTTCACTATCGCCCGGACAAGCCTGCGTTAAGGCGTGCAGTGTGGTTTTCATTGCCGCCAGTTCTGCCATTTTCTCATCAATCTCTACCAATTTTGTCTCGGCGCGCGCTTTGACATCGGCACTGCGTAACGACGGATCGCGCGACAACGCTAACAAATCCGCACTTTCTTCTAAGGTAAACCCCACCAGTCGCGCCCGACGGATCATTTGCAGCTCATTCACGTGCTGCGCGCGATAGTCCCGATAGCCATTCTCCGCCCGATGCGGCGGGGTGATCAGCCCTTTTTGTTCGTAAAAACGAATGGTTTTGCTAGTTAGGCCGGTTTTCTCTGCCACTTGTTGAATTTTCATTTTGCTCGCTTGACCTTCCAGTAGCTATAAGGTTTACAGTTTAGCCTAACGAAAATTGCGACAATCGCCAACATCGAATCATGTCAGGCGATAAGGAGAGGCAATGACTACCACCGACACTAACATCACCGACTACACATTGCCGCTTAGTGGTTTAAGCTGCCAAGGCTGTGTGAAAAAAGTGACAAAAGCGCTTGAAGATATCGACGGGATTCGTATTGAAGAGATTGACACCCAGTCAGTGTCGTTAGAGGCCCTGGGTGAAAGCACCGAGTACCCACTTCGCCAGGCGGTCTCCGCGATTGAAGCGCTCGGCTATCAGGTCGGCGAGCATTATCACTTGGCCTTAAGCGGGCTAAACTGCGGCCGCTGTGTGGCCAAAGTCGAAGCGGCACTGGACGAGCAGCCCACGGTGTTTTCTCACTCAGTGAGTAAAACTGAGGCTCATGTGCACACCAGCTTAAGTGCTGATACGCTGATTGAGCTGGTTGACCAGCTCGGCTATCAGGCTGAGCTTGCCACCGACGATAACCAAAGCGCTCACACTGATCATGAAGCAACCTCAGACATGGACAGTGATACAGAGTCAGGGGCCGAGCCCAGTGACAGTGCACACAACCGCTCCGCCGCCTCTCACTCTGAACAAGCGCATTCATCCAGCGATGACACCGTGAAAGCAACCTCCAACGTGAGCCGTCAGCAATACGTATTGTCTGGGATGACCTGTGCCAGCTGTGTAAGCAGTGTGGAAAACGCGATTAGTGGCGTTGATGGCGTGGCCAATGTGAGCGTTAATCTGGCCGAGCGCAGTGCGATTGTAAAAGGCAATGCCGCACCTGATGCCATCGTTGAGGCGGTGGAGAACGCTGGCTATGGCGCGGAGAAAGTCGAGGATGACAATGACCGTCGCGAGCGCCAGCAGCACCAACAAGCCGCCGAGTTAAAAAACTTTAAACGCAGTACGATAGCTGGCTTAGGTCTTGGTGGCCCAATTATGGCTTGGGGGATATTCGGTGGCAGCATGACCATTCAATCCAGCCAAGATCAGTGGGCGTGGGGCGCGGTAGCCATCCTTACCCTCTTGCTTTTGGCTACGGGTGGCCGTCACTTCTTTGCCAATGCTTGGCAGGCACTGAAGCACAAACGTGCCACCATGGATACCTTGGTGGCACTCGGGACAGGCGCAGCATGGCTGTATTCTACCGCCGTCGTCGTGGCACCGGCATTATTCCCTGAACAAGCACGGCATGTGTATTTTGAAGCCTCAGCGATGATCATTGGTTTGATTAGCCTAGGCCATGCGATTGAGGCACGCGCACGTGCCAACACCTCCAAAGCGCTTGACCAGCTGCTTGATTTGCAGCCGCCCACGGCGCTGGTTATCGAGAACGGCCAGGAGACAGAGCGTCCGCTTGATGAAGTCAAACAAGGGATGACGCTTAGGGTAAAACCGGGGGCGAAAGTGCCGGTAGATGGCGAAGTGGTCGAAGGCAGCAGCTATATTGATGAGTCGATGCTCACAGGTGAGCCCGTGCCGGTCAGCAAACAGCAGGGAGACACGCTGCACGCGGGGACAGTCAACCAAAAAGGGAGCTTGACGTTTAAAGCCACCGGCGTCGGTAGCGATACTATGCTGGCGCGTATTATCGATTTGGTGCGCGAAGCCCAAAGCAGTAAACCTGAGCTGGCCAAGCTTGCCGATCGCATTTCCGCGGTGTTTGTGCCCATCGTAGTGGCCATTGCGCTGATCACGGCGGCTATCTGGTATGTTGTCGGCCCAGAGCCGTCGGTCAGCTATATGCTAGTCACCGCCACGACCGTGCTAATTATCGCTTGTCCGTGCGCGCTTGGCTTGGCCACGCCTTTATCGGTGACTGCTGCGGTGGGTCGCGCCGCCGAAGTCGGGGTATTAATTCGTGATGCGGATGCGCTACAAACCGCGGCCAAACTTCACACGCTAGTGTTTGATAAAACGGGGACATTGACACGCGGCCAACCCGAAGTGACCCATGTAAAAGCGATTAACGGCGACCAAGAACGTTTAATGGCGATCGCCGCCTCGCTGGAGCAGCATTCTGAGCATCCGCTGGCGCAGGCTATTGTTAATTATGCCAAGGCACAAGATCTCTCACTGCCAACATCAAACGACTTTAATAGCGAATCCGGCAAAGGGATCCAGGCGCAGATCGATGGGGCGCGCTACTTCATTGGTAACCAGGCGTGGATGGACGCACAAGGGATCGAGACTGCCTCCCATCAAAGCGACATCGACGCCATGACTCAGCGTGGCGAGACCGCCATCTATCTTGCCAATACAGACAGTGTGCAAGCGCTGATTGGCGTCAGTGACCCTATTCGTGACGATGCCATTGAGGCCGTTGCCAACCTGCAAGCGCAAGGGCTCGAAGTGATCATGCTCTCTGGTGACCACCCTGACACCGCCAATGCCATTGGTCGTCAGCTAGGCATTGATCATGTGATTGCAGGTGTACTTCCGGATGGTAAGTCCGAGCAAATTCAAGCGCTGCAACAACAAGGCAAGCGTGTGGCGATGGTCGGCGATGGCATTAACGATGCCCCTGCACTCGCACAAGCCGATGTGGGTGTCGCCATGGGCAGTGGCAGTGATATTGCCATAGAAAGTGCGCAAATCACCTTGATGCACCAGCACCTTGGCGCGCTGGCTAACGCGATTGCTTTGTCTCAAGCCGCCGTGCGCAATATGAAGCAGAACCTCTTTGGGGCCTTTATTTATAACACCTTAGGGATCCCAGTCGCGGCCGGTATCCTCTATCCCTTCACTGGCATGTTGCTCAGCCCAGTTATCGCAGGGGGCGCGATGGCGCTGTCTTCGATTACGGTTGTCACCAACGCCAATCGACTACGTTTTTTCAAAATAAAATCAAACGACAAATAACAAGGAGCGATAATGAAGCGTTTACAATTACTTGCAGCGACAGTGGGCCTGATGAGTGCCTCAGCGATGGCCGCGAGCGGCGTGGTGTATAAATCGCCCAGCTGTGGCTGTTGCGACGATTGGGTTGAGCACATGGCGCAAGCCGGTTTTGAGCTAGAGGTCAAGCCACATGATGATATGGCGTCCATTAAGCAAGAGATGGGCGTACCTGCGGAGATGCAATCGTGCCATACCGCACGTATCAACGGCTATGTGATTGAAGGGCATGTACCAGCCAAAGAGGTGAAAAAGCTACTCGCTACCAATACTGGGTTAGAAGGTCTCGCTGTCGCTGGCATGCCGATCGGCTCGCCAGGCATGGAATATGGCGACCGTCACCAGCCCTACACTGTGATGGCGTTTGATGACGCAGGCAACACGCAAGCCTTCCAGCATTACCCAAAACCATAAACACCCTGCCACTATAACGACAAAACCCCAGCCAAAAGGCTGGGGTTTCTTGTTGGTCGGTGAAGAGGGATTCGATTGGACCGGCTTCCGGCCCCCGACTAAATGCGCTCTCCACTACCCGAATAGTGGTCGGTGAAGAGGGATTCGAACCCCCGACCCTCTGGTCCCAAACCAGATGCGCTACCAAACTGCGCTATTCACCGTTAATGCTTTTTACTTCAACCAAGTAACATTCGATCACTCAGTTTTAAAATAATGGTCGGTGAAGAGGGATTCGAACCCCCGACCCTCTGGTCCCAAACCAGATGCGCTACCAAACTGCGCTATTCACCGACAATGTTCTTTACATCAGCCAAGCAACCCTAGATTACCGAGCTTAAAAATAGTGGTCGGTGAAGAAGGATTCGATTGGACCGGCTTCCGGCCCCCGACCCTCTGGTCCCAAACCAGATGCGCTACCAAACTGCGCTATTCACCGACATCTCTGACAAGTTTTACGAATAGGTATCAAACTTGTCAAGCAGCTTAGTATGCGTTTAAGTGCATCCTGCCTGCTGAGGTCGCCTATCATACTCAAGCACCGCGAAACCTCAAGCCCTCGCCGTGTATTTTTTCACTTAAGCGCATTAAACGGTGAAACTCGCATCAGTTGCGCGCAGTTTGTGATCGGATCGTTGTTAACAAATGTTGATAATTTGTTCGACATTTCTCTTGATCCTGATCAGTATTCAACCCGCTTCCTATTGGCATCCTGACCCTACATTAACGGACACGAGGGTACAGACTATGGACTTTTGGCTTGATCTACTTTTCGGCAACGCCGTGGGCTTGTCATCCATGATTGTCATCATCTGTACATTTGGCCTGATCAGCTTTTTCGGCGGCTATTTTGTCTACAAAGTGATGACTTCCAAACCTCAATAACCTGTTTTATTGCCTACCTATCTTTAAGCATAATTGCTTAACCTGGAGTTGCATGGTTGGTCACAGAGTGTGGCTCTAGGTTTCTTTTTTTATTTTCGTTTATACTGTCCCCAAATGACTCCACGACGCACATGGCACTGTAGTGATGAGTGATAAAAACGAGTTTGAGCTGTTTCGAGAAATGATGTCAGATGTGGCGCCCATCAAGCAGGACAAGGTTGAGGAGCAAACAGGCTCGCATCAGCCCACTGAGGCCCAGCTTGCACGCCAACAGGCCGCACAGAAACTGGCAAACAGCGATCCTGAATACCTGTCGCTCGAGTACGCCCAGATGGTGAAGCCCGACGAGGTGATGGCTTACAAACGCGATGGCGTACAGGATGGCGTGTTTCGTAAACTAAGACTGGGAAAATATGACGTCAACGCAAGGCTCGACCTGCATAAGATGTCATTGGAAAAAGCCCGAGATGAAATTTTACGTTTTTTAAAACAATGCCAGCGTATGGATGTGCGCACCGTGATTATTGTGCATGGAAAAGGCGAGCGCAGTAACCCACAGGCAATGATGAAAAGCTATGTCTGTCAGTGGCTACAACAAATTTCAGATGTGCTCTGCTACCACTCGGCACTCCGTCATCAAGGCGGCACCGGTGCGTTATATGTGATGCTCAAAAAAAGCCAAGAGAAAAAGCTAGAGACCCGCGAACGTCACTTAAGCCACCGCCCTTAAAAGCAAAAAGACTGGCCACTTGCCAGTCTTTTTATTAACGCGTCCGTTTGTTGCCTCTGGCTCGCCTCACTATTGCAGCGTAACCACCACACGCACGGCCAGCGCAATCAATACCACACCTGAGAGCTTATCGACCCACGCGCCGTGGTGACGTAGCTTGTCGACAATGGCAGGGCTAGATAACAAAAAGGCTATCAAGGTGTACCAAAGCCCATCAATCAATAATGGCGTCAGCACAATCACACTACGACTAAATAAGTCCGTGCCCACCGCAACAAACTGGCTAAACAAGGCAATAAAAAATAGTGCCAGCTTTGGGTTGAGCATCGAGATCATCGCCCCATCGCGTGCCGCCTCGCCTAAACTGGCGGGTTGTCCCGCTTCTAATTTCGCTGCCACCCCGCCTTTACTGAGCAATGATTTCACTCCTAGCCAAGCGAGATAGCCAGCGCCTGCATAGGCAATGACGGTAAAAAGCAACGGGGATTGTTTAAAGATAACCGCCAACCCTAACATCGTAATTAGCGCGTAGAGGCCAACCCCCAAGGCATGCGCCCATGAAGCCACAATGCCATGTAAGCGACTATTGGCAAGGCTATGCTTTGCCATTACCACCAAGCTCGGCCCGGGCGACATCGCCCCAAGCATGCAAACCAACGCGAGCGACGCCCAAATGGTAAGAGTCATCTGTGTATCCTTCTTATTTAATCGCCAATCGCGGCATATTGCCCCGCCGTCAAAGACAGCAGATCGTCCGGTGATAGTTCGATTTCCAATCCACGCCGCCCAGCACTGACACAAATAGTCTCAAACTGCTGCGCGGAGCTGTCGACAAGCGTCGGTAGCCGCTTTTTCTGGCCTAGGGGGCTGATCCCTCCGACCAGGTAGCCTGTTGTGCGCTGGGCCACTTGCGGATCGGCCATGGTTGCTTTCTTGCCACCCGCGGCTTTGGCAGCGGCTTTTAGGTTGAGGCTACCTTTGACGGGGACAACCGCCACCGCCAGCTGCTTACTGTCACCATTAATACAAAACAATAATGTTTTGAATACCCGAGCGGGGTCTTGCCCTAACGCTTGGACAGCTTCTTCACCAAAGTTAAGGTTATTGGGATCGTGCTGGTACTGGTGAACTTCAAACGCAATGCTTTGTTTTTCTGCTAATTTGATTGCAGGCGTCATCGTTTTTGCCACTTATTTGTAAACCCGTCACTAATGATTACATAAAAAAAGCGGCACCGCATCGGTACCGCTTTTTCTTCTGGCAATCTTACATCCGTTTATTTGTAAACGATCTCGCCTTGTGGCGCATAGTCGTTAACATCGATTGGGCTGTTGTCTTCCAGATAGTCTTTCAATACTTCTGCATCAACAAAGCCAGTATTGACGTTACCAGGGTGGTTAGTCAGTTTTGGATAACCGTCACCGCCCGCAGCGTTAAAGCTTGGCACGGTGAAGCGATAGGTTTTATCCATATCAATAGGCTCACCGCCAATCTTCACGTCATGGACTTTACCGTCTTCAACGACCATCGACAGACCCGCAAATTGCGCGTAGGCACCCGAATCAACTGGCTTGGTTCCCACCACATTCAGGTAATCCATCACTTCTTTACCGCTCATGTCGGTATAGGTGACCATATTGCCAAACGGCTGCACTTTGAGCACGTCTTTATAGGTGATGTCACCGGCAATGATAGAGTCACGCACACCGCCTGAGTTCATGACCGCAAAGTCTGCTTTGGCGCGCTCCATGTGAGCGGTGGCAATTAGACGGCCTAGGTTGGTCTGCTGGAAGCGCACAATGTTGCGGTCGCCCACTAGCTTGCCGTTGCTTTCGGCAATTTTGACGCTCAGCTTCTCTTGGCCTTTGTCCTGGTAAGGCTTCAAGAAATCATACAGCGCTTGGTCTTTTTCAATTTCATCTTGAATAAAGACGCGTTTTTTCTCGCCATCAACCTTAATTTTCTTCTTCAGGTTCACCGGGATCAGGTCATAGCTAACAAGGCTAAGGTCGCCGTTTTGGAATTCAAATTCCGCTTTACCTACGTACTTACCCCATTCGTGGGCTTGCATAATCCACGCGCCATTTTGTTGGTCTGGCGTACATGCATCCCCAGGCTCGAAGCTCTTGTTATACATGTTCGGGCCTTCCATACACACAGGCTCTTGTGAATGGCCGCCGATGATAAGGTCGAGGTCACCGTCATCCATGTAACGTGCTAGCGCCACATCGCCTGGGGCATTCACGCCGCTCTTACCGTCAGCGTAGTGACCCATATGGGTCGCGGCGATGATGATGTCAGGCTTCTCGGTTTCTTTCAGCTTGGCGATCACTTTTTTCGCTTCGGCTTTCGGGTCGCGGAAGTCGAGCGAGCCAATGTATTCTGGGTTACCGATTTTGGCGGTATCTTCGGTAGTCAGACCCACAACCGCAATTTTCAGACCATTGCGCTCAAACATCTCGTAAGCCTGATACTTACGCTCACCGGTTTCTTTATCGTAAATGTTGGCAGAGAGCATCGGGAAGTCAGCCCACTGCATTTGCTGTTCAAGCACGCTAAGCGGGTTATCGAACTCGTGGTTACCAATGGCCATCGCATCGTAACCAATTTGGGTCATCCCTTTAAAATCAGGCTCCGCTTGCAGCAAATCTGACTCTGGTACCCCCGTGTTGATGTCACCGCCCGATAGTAGCAGTACTTCGCTGCCTTCCGCTTTGGCTTCTGCGCGCAGATCATCAATTAGGGTTTTACGTGCTGCCATGCCGTATTCGCCATAGCGGTTGTGCCAGAAACGACCGTGGTGATCGTTGGTATGAAGAATGGTGAGTTTATAAGTGGTATCTGGCGCCCAACCTTGCTCTTGTGTCTCTGAACCAGAGTTGGCACAGCCTGCCAATGATGCAATTAATGCAGCGCTGACCGCTGCCTTTAAACAAAGACGTTCCTTCATGATCATAGACCTTTTTAGCGATGGATAAACCACCATCGACATCATTGTCGGTGGTTATAAAACGCTATCTAGTCTAAAAGAATTGATGCTATGGTGCTGAGTGATTTCATATTTTTGTTGCTACGATCACCTTACAACGCCTAGATAAGGCGACTTTGGTGATCGAGACAAAATTTCTAGAGCCTGCACTCTAGACAGATCAAAAACGGCGCAGCCTTTGCTTACCTATCTAGACAAGAAAAGACAGCGCCGTGATGTGTCAACCGTCGCGATTAAGCGCGACGCGCTTGCCACCATCGGCGGCTAATCACCGCAATCAATGCAGACGCGGCGAGGAAGAAACAATAGTAAGAATGGCTAACAATCACCAAAGGCGACAAGCCAAAGCTCGCGCCGAGGAGCAGGATTTGTGCGCCATAAGGGATCAGGCCTTGTACCACGCAGGAAAAGATATCCAGCAAGCTGGCACTGCGTTTCGCTGGCACCGAGTGCTCGCTGGCAATGTTTTTCGCCACTTGCCCTGAGACCACAATGGCGACCGTGTTGTTAGCGGTGCACAGGTTAGAAAAAGACACCAGCAAGGCAATGCCAAACTCGCTTGCACGGGAGTGATGCGCGCCGCGGTTTTTCTCAAACCGGGCGATCACACGGTTGACGGCCTGGGTTAAAAAGCTCAGCCCACCCTGACAACGCATTAGCTCCGCTATCCCGCCAATCATTAGCGACAGGACAAAGATTTCTTGCATACTGGCAAAGCCCGCTTTGACCTCTTGGCTGAAGGTCATCACGGTGAAATCTGGGGTACTCATTAAGCCCACACACAACGCCAATGCAATCCCCGCGGTGAGCACCACAAACACGTTTAATCCCGCTAGCGCCAACACAATGATCGACAAATAGGGTAATACCGCCAAATAGTTAATACTCTCTGGTGCGTCGACGGGTGCGCTTTGGTTGTTAAACACAAACAGAATAATCGCGGCGATTGCGGCGGGAATGGCTATCCCCACGTTCTCTTTGAACTTGTCACGCATGCTACAGCCTTGTGAGCGCGTCGCAGCGATGGTGGTGTCAGAGATAAAAGAAAGGTTATCACCAAACATTGCGCCACTTAGCAGTACTCCGGCCATCACCGCCGGTGCCTGCCCCGTGGCTGTCGCCATATTCAATGCAAACGGTGCCAACGCGGCAATGGTGCCCATCGAGGTGCCCATTGCCGTTGAGATAAATGCCGCAATCACAAACAACCCAGGCAAGATTAAGCTCTCTGGAATAAGGGCCAATCCTAGGTTTACCGTGGCGTCGACCCCGCCCGTCGCATCGGCCACCGCGGAAAACGCGCCGGCGAGCAAATAAATTAAGCACATGGCGATGATGTCACCGTGTCCCATACCACGAATAAACTGTTCGATGGCGGTGTTCAAACGTTCACGGCTCAAGCCGATGGCAAGCATCACGGCCGGCAGAATCGCCACATGCGCGGGGAGTTGATAAAACGCGTAGTCCGAGCCCTCTAAAGTGAAATAAACGCCCGCCCCAATAAAAAGGGTTAAGAATAATAGTAAGGGGAGGAGTGCAAGCGCAGAGGGCTGCGGTGTGGTGTTTGCTGATGTTGTCATGGCAGTTTTTGTAATACCTCTTTTAAAACTGTGATCAAGGTTACAGACCTCTAGCCGTCCAGTCAACGAATGGACGTCTAAACATCTAAATATCTTGATTGCTTGTCTAGATTGCTGACTCATTACTCAGCAACTGCTTACTTCCCTTTTTATCCTTGGGACCGCATCCGTCACTGGCTGACCTATTGTGTTTCAATACAGACAAAAAAAAGCTGCCATTTCGGCAGCTTTCTTATCGGTATCGATCGACCGCTAATTAGCGAATATCAATCTCTGCAAAGTGTTTAATCACATCATCCAGCGCTTTCATTTGTGCCAGGAAAGGCTCAAGCTTGTCCAGTGGTAGCGCTGACGGCCCGTCACAACGGGCATTGTCTGGATCTGGGTGCGCTTCGATAAACAAACCAGCAATTTTGGTCCCTAAACCTGCACGGGCCAAATCAACCGTTTGCTGACGACGTCCACCAGAGGCGGCACCTTGTGGATCACGGCATTGCAGCGCGTGGGTAACATCAAAAATAATCGGGCTGCCGTTTGAGGCTTTTTTCATCACGTCAAAGCCGAGCATATCCACCACCAAGTTATCATAGCCATGGCAGCTGCCACGTTCACACAAGATCACTTTCTCGTTGCCACACTCGGCAAATTTATCGACGATGTTGCCCACTTGTCCAGGGCTCATAAACTGAGGTTTTTTAACGTTAATAACCGCATCGGTTTTTGCCATGGCTTCAACCAAGTCGGTTTGGCGCGCTAAGAAGGCGGGCAATTGAATGACATCCGCCACTTCCGCCACCGGTGCCGCTTGATATTGCTCGTGGATGTCAGTAATCACTTTTACGCCGAAGGTGCTTTTTAGCTCTTCAAAGATCTTGAGCCCCTCTTCCATGCCCGGGCCACGGTAAGAATGCACTGATGAGCGGTTCGCCTTGTCAAATGAGGCTTTGAAAACATACGGAATGCCAAGCTTGTCGGTCACCTTGACGTAATGCTCACAAATTTGCATGGCCAAATCGCGTGATTCCAGCACGTTCATGCCGGCAAACAAAGTAAACGGGCGATCGTTGGCAACAGGGGTGTCACCAATGTGGACGGTTTTTTGCGTCATACAGGTATCCTTAGTCATGCGTGATCACGCATTAATGTAACGTTGGTTGCTCTTCGTTAAGCGCCTTTACTTGCATTTTTAGCAGTTCTGCCGCCGGATCGTCCGGGCATTGCTCAATAAAATACTCGTAGTCAGTCGCCGCCACACGATCGCAATCCAATTGTTGGAAAATATAGCCACGGTCGCGAATCTCGTAAGGATCATCAGGGCTAAAGGTTAGCGCCAGTTCACTACAACGCAGCGCCATGGCGTATTTTTCTTCCCGTAATAGCGCACTTTTCGCCACGGTGAGCCAACGCCCGATAATCGTGGGGTTGTCACTTGGCTGCAAGTGCGACGATTCAAGCTCGGCAAGTGGGCCTTGGCTCCCTTTTAGCCAGCCACGCAAAATACGTTCATTAACCCGTTCACCGTTAAACGGGTTGATGAAAACCGGCGCGTCTTCCAACTCATCAATACGCAGTACCAGCTGACTAGGAAACGCCATTGGCTTAACCGGCAGCGACAAGCGCTCGCACAGATATAAAAAGACAGCGCCCAATGAGGCTGGGATCCCAGTTTTTCGCTCTAATACCTTATTAATAAAGACGTTATCCGATGAAAAATACTGCTCGATGTCGCCTTTGAATTGCCACTGGTGATAAAACAGACGGCACAGGCCATCCAGACGTAATGCCATATCGGGCTCGGCACCAAGCTGGTGCTCCGCTTCGTCGGCAAGGCGATCCAGTGACGCTTTAACCTGATGCACATCGACTGACGAGTCGATGGCATGGTTCAGGGTCGCCGCCCCTTCTGCCAATGTCAGCGCGTCTAATTGTTGATCGGTTAATGGCATCATGTTTATCCCATTACGTGAGGAACTTTGAGTAGTGCAAGGTTAGCCGCGGCATAGGCCCACCCTAATGCGCCTAAAAAGGCTACCGTTCGGAATAATTTACCTCGGCTGTAGTGCAAGGCCACAAAGCCCAAGGCAATGTAAGCCAAGACACAGGTCAGCTTTTCCGTGAGCCACGCGCCAGATTCGGTGAAGGGAATAAACCCGGTCACAAAAATCAGCGCCACACCGGTGCTCAATAATAGGGTATCGACCACATGCGGCGTGACCTTGACCCATTTTTTATTCATCATCTCACTGTCTCGCATTACCCAGACAAACCGGATCACAAATAATGAGAGACTTAAAACCACGGTCAGTAAGTGGGTGTGCTTCAGGGCCATGTAGATCATAACGATTCCTGCTTCCTATCAGTGTCAGTTAAAGTCGCTGTGCCAAGGTGATTCTATCGAGCCCAGCGTAATCTTGTTGGGTTTTGGCATCAGGCCAGCCCGCTTCTTTCCATGCAGACCGCACCGCTTCGCCTTGGTTGTAGCCATGTTCGACCATCAGCCAGCCCCCATCGACCAGATACGTGGCCGCGGTTTGGCCGATGTGACGAATCGCGGCCAAGCCACTTTCTTCCGCCACCAGGGCACTGGCCGGCTCAAAGCGGACATCGCCTTGCTGAAGGTGCGGGTCAGCGCTGTCGATATACGGCGGATTACTCACAATCATCTCAAACGGGTTCATATCGCTGAGCGCGTCGAACCAGTCACTTTGAATAAAGTGGGCATTGGGAAGGCGGTTGTCGTGGGCGTTACGGCTTGCCAAGGCCACGGCTTCGGGCATTAGATCGACCCCTACGACGGTAACATCAGGCCGCTCGCTGGCAATGGCTAAGGCGACCGCCCCCGTTCCTGTGCCTAAATCCAACACACGACAAGGCGTGGCAGGCAGCACGGCCAGCGCTTGTTCCACCAGCAGCTCGGTTTCAGGACGCGGGATTAAGGTTGCGGATGAGACACTGAGTCGTAGCGTCCAAAAATCGCGATAACCCAAAATATACGCCACGGGTTCGCCTTGTAGACGACGGGCAAACAGCTGGCGAAATTGCGCCAATTGTGCCGCGGTGAGTTTGCGCTCAGGCCAGGTGTAGAGATAACTGCTTGGCTGCCCTAATACGTGACAGAGTAAGGCCCTCACGTCGACAGCCGCAGCGCCGCCCGATAAAGCGGTCAGCTCTGTGGTGCTATCGGCCAGTAGTGCGCTAATCGTTGCTGTCATTACTGCTGCTCAGACAGGGCCGCAAGTTGGTCTGCTTGGTGTTCTTGAATCACCGGGTCGACCAAGCTATTGAGATCGCCTTGCATCACATCATCCAAACGGTACAGCGTCAGATTGATTCGATGGTCTGACACCCGACCTTGTGGGTAGTTATAAGTCCGAATCCGGTCTGAGCGGTCGCCCGAACCCAGCAGATTACGACGGGTTGACGCCTCTTCTGCGGCGCGCTTTTCTTCTTCCGCTTTAATCAAGCGTGCTGCCAATACCGACATCGCTTTGGCGCGGTTTTTGTGCTGTGAGCGCTCATCCTGACATTCCACCACAGTGCCAGTCGGCAAGTGAGTAATACGAATCGCAGAATCTGTGGTGTTGACGTGCTGACCACCGGCACCGGATGCACGGAAGGTGTCCACTTTCAGATCAGCTGGATTAATCTCTGGGGCTTCCGCTTCTGGAATTTCTGGCAAAATCGCCACGGTACACGCCGAGGTATGCACGCGCCCTTGTGACTCTGTTGCGGGCACGCGCTGAACGCGGTGACCACCAGACTCAAACTTAAGCACACCATACGCGCCTTCACCGGCAACACGGGCAATCACTTCTTTAAAGCCGCCGTGCTCCCCTTCACTGGCACTAATAATTTCCAGTTTCCAGCCACGCTGCTCAGCATAACGGCTATACATCCGGAATAAATCCCCGGCAAAAATCCCGGCTTCATCCCCACCGGCACCGGCGCGAATTTCTAGGAAGCAATTGCGGTCATCGTTCGGGTCTTTCGGCAGCAGCAGGATCTGGAGCTGATCGGTCAGTGATGCAATGGTTTGTTCAGCCTGCGCGACTTCTTCTTGCGCCATTTCACGCATCTCTGCGTCGTCTTCGTTGGCCATCTCTTTTGCGGCAGCCAAGTCTTCTTGCGCTTGCTTGAACTCACTGAAGCACTTGATCACCTCTTCCAGCTGCGAATACTCTTTCGACAACGCGCGGAATTTGTTCTGATCATTAATGATGTCTGGGGTGCCGAGCAGGTGCTGAACTTCTTCGTAACGCTCAGATAGCGACTCTAGCTTGGCTAATATTGATGCTTTCATATGTCTCTTCGTTAGTTGTCACTGTCCAGCCCCAGACAAACGCGCATCACCGCCAGTTTATCCGGCTCACCATTTTGCGCCGCTTGCTGCATCGCCTGCGTGGGGGGATGGATCAGTTTATTGGTCAGACGGTTACTCAGCTGGCGTAATACGCTTTCTGCGTCAGCGCCATTGGCTAGAGCCTGAATACTTTGCTCCAATTCCGCCTGTTTAATGTGTTCAGACTGTGTACGGTACTGCTTGATACTGTCTACCGCTTCGCGTGAGCGTAACCAGCGCATAAAATCAGCACTTTCTTCGGTCACAATCGCTTCGGCTTGAATCGCCGCGAGTTTTCGCTGCTCGCGGTTGTGCTCCACAATCGACTGTAAGTCATCCACGCTGTAGAGATACGCGTCCGCGAGACTGCCCACGTTTTCATCAATGTCACGCGGGACGGCAATATCAATCAGCAACATGGGTTGGTGACGCCGCTGTTTCAAGGCTTTTTCTACCATCGCCTTTTCAATCAATGGCATAGGCGCCGCCGTCGAGCTAATCACAATGTCAGCGTGGCAGAGTTGCTCTTCAAGGGCATCGAGCCCCGATACTTTCGCGTCAAATTGCTCAGCAAGTGCCTGCGCGCGTGATTGTGTGCGGTTAGCAAAAATAATCTGACTGCATTGGTGCTCTTTTAAATGCCTGGCCACCAGCTCAATGGTCTCGCCAGCGCCCACGAGCAAGGTGGTTACGTCGGATAACGACTCAAAAATCTGGCGCGCCAATGTGCAAGCAGCAAAGGCCACTGACACCGCATTGCCGCCAATCTCGGTCTCGGTACGGATCCGCTTCGCCACCGCAAAGGCTTTATGAAACAATTTCTCCAATGAGCCAGAAATCATCCCCGCGTCACCAGCACTGGCATACGCTTGCTTCACTTGCCCCAGTATTTGCGGCTCGCCTAACACCAAGGAGTCTAACCCGCACGCCACCCGCATCAAGTGCTTCACCGCAGATTGCTCTTCATGGTAATAAATGCTGGCCATTAGGCTGTCGCTACTGAGCTGATGAAAGCGCGTTAGCCATTCCACCAATACCCCCACACCCGGCTGGTTTAACTCAGCATAAATCTCAGTACGGTTGCAGGTTGAAACGATCACGCAACTGCGCACCTGCGGATGCTCGGAAAGCTGCCCTAACGCCTGCTCAAGTTGTTGCGGCGAAAAGGCGACCTTTTCCCGCAGCTCGACGGGGGCCGTTTTGTGATTAATTCCGAGAACTAACAGGCTCATGACGCGTTGTTACCGACAGCACCAGTAAGGATTGGAGCGGAGGATTTTACTTGATGCCCCCCGCGAATTAAAGCGAACATTGTATCGCAGCATTTTCGTGGCACGGAAATGTGAAGCCTCACGAGATCGATGTAAAGGTGTACAACCACAAACATTCCTTTCTTTCCTCCACACAACCAAGCGCTTGACTGGCTTCTCTCATTCCGGCGCTTGTGGCAAAGTAGCGTTACACAGCGATTGATGTCGTCTGACCCAAACCCATGGTCGGCTGACGAAACCCATGCTCGGTTGACCAAAACAAAAAGGATACTCGGTTTGATGTTCTCCTCTTTACGCGTGAGCGTCTTGGCGTTGTTTTTAGCGCTACTCGCGGGGTGTGCCACTGCCCCAGCCCCCACGACTGAGTGGCAAAGCCATCGCGACGCCTTGGCATCGGTGGATAGCTACACCGCACGGGGTAAAGTCGCGTTTATTGCCCCCAGCACGCGTTTTTCTGCCAATTTGTACTGGCGGCACTCGCCCGCCCAATCTCAACTGCGGCTCACCAACTTTCTCGGCACCACCTTGCTGTCGCTAACCATGAATGCCCAAGGCGCGACCGTGATTGATGACCAAGGTAAGACTTATCAAGACCCTAATCCTGCGCGTCTGATGGCCTACTTAACTGGCGCGCCATTGCCTGTTGATGCCCTTGCCCCTTGGCTCATTGGCCTACCGCGCGCGCAAGACACCTTTTTGCTTGGGCCAGATAACCGTGTCGCGACCCTCAAAGGAGCGCAGGGCTGGGACATTGATTATCAAGACTACAGCGCTGACACGCAGCCTGCGCTACCCACGCGTATTACCCTTACCAAAGGCCAGCAAACCATTAAGTTAATGATTTCTGATTGGACGCTCGATAATGACTAAAGCCACCTTTTGGCCCGCGCCTGCCAAGCTTAACTTGTTTCTCTACATCACCGGTCGTCGCGACAATGGCTATCATGAGCTGCAAACCCTGTTTCAGTTTCTCGACCATGGCGACACACTAGCTATTACGCCGAACGCGAGTGGCACGATCAGCCTCAGTCCCGCGATAGAGGGGGTCAGTGAAAACGACAACTTGATTGTCAAAGCCGCGAAAGCGTTGCAGCAATATACGGGATGCCAACAAGGCGCACATATTGACGTGGAAAAACGCCTTCCTATGGGCGGCGGCCTTGGCGGTGGGTCATCCGATGCGGCCACCACGCTGGTCGCACTCAATCATCTGTGGCAAACCCAAGTCAGCCAACAAGCGCTGGCGCAACTTGGCCTGACGCTGGGTGCCGATGTGCCGATTTTCATTTATGGCCAGGCGGCAGTAGCAGAAGGCATTGGAGAGGTGTTTACGCCCGTCGCGCCGCGCGAGAAATACTACTTGGTGGTAAAGCCTGACGTGTCTATCTCAACCGCTGCAATTTTCACTCACCCTCAGTTGCAACGAAACACGCCAAAGCGCACAGTTTCTGCGCTAATGGCACAAAAATACGAAAACGATTGCGAAAAGATAGCCCGTAAACAATTCCCCGAGGTTGATAAGGCTGTTTCGTGGCTGCTAGAATACGCGCCGTCTAGGATGACTGGGACAGGCGCGTGCGTGTTTGCCGAGTTTGACACTGCACAAGATGCCCAGGCCACACTCGACACTATGCCTAACTGGCTGACAGGGTTTGTTGCACGTGGGTTGAATCGTTCACCCCTACTTGATGTGCTGCAGCAACAAACCGTCGGTCAGTGACTACTAAATGGATGCAACCCGAGGTTTCCACCGTGCCTGATATGAAGCTGTTCGCTGGTAACGCGACACCCGTTCTCGCCCAACGTATCGCAAACCGTCTTTACATGTCACTGGGTGACGCCACTGTAGGCCGTTTTTCTGACGGTGAAGTGTGCGTTCAGATTAACGAGAATGTGCGCGGTAGTGACGTGTTCGTCCTCCAGTCCACCTGCGCCCCGACCAATGACAACTTAATGGAACTGGTCGTGATGATAGACGCGTTTCGACGTGCATCGGCTGGCCGCATAACCGCTGTGATCCCTTACTTTGGTTATGCCCGTCAAGACCGCCGCGTCCGCTCCTCTCGTGTTCCTATCACCGCAAAAGTCATTGCAGATTTCCTTTCTAACGTGGGTGTTGACCGCGTCCTTACGGTGGATCTTCACGCTGAACAAATCCAAGGCTTCTTCGACGTACCGGTCGATAACATCTTTGGTACCCCTGTTCTGCTTGAAGACATGCTGGCGAAGAACCTGGAAGACCCTGTGGTTGTGTCTCCTGACATTGGCGGCGTGGTTCGCGCGCGTGCAACCGCGAAGCTGCTGGATGACACTGACATCGCCATTATCGATAAGCGTCGTCCACGTGCCAACGTCTCACAAGTGATGCACTTGATTGGCGACGTCGAAGGGCGTGACTGCATCATCGTTGATGACATGATTGATACCGGTGGCACCCTGTGTAAAGCCGCCGAAGCGTTGAAAAACCGCGGGGCTAAGCGCGTCTTCGCTTACGCCACTCACCCGGTTTTCTCTGGCGATGCCCCGAAAAATATCGCTGAGTCTGTGATTGATGAAATCGTGGTAACAGACTCCACCCCATTGAGCGCTGAGATCCAGGCCACTGGCCGCGTATCGCAATTAACGCTCTCTGGCATGCTCGCTGAGGCGATTCGCCGCATCAGCAACGAAGAGTCTATCTCTGCGATGTTTAACTCGTAAGTTAGCCATCGTCACTGAGTTAACCTCAGCAACAGCCCCTAAGCGCCCTGCCCTTGTGCGGGGTGTTTTTTTATCTGCCATTTTTCGGTGCTGGCTCGACCCTTTAGTCACAACAATGGTAGGATATGTCGCCTTTTTGCGTGGGCGCGATGCTCACCGGCTACGATAAGTAGACAAATAGCGAGAAACGTTGTGAGTAATCAGATCCGCTTACTAGTTGGATTGGCCAATCCAGGGCCAGAATATGCCCAAACACGCCACAACGCGGGCGCTTGGGTCGTGCAAGAGCTTGCGCGGATCCACAATGCACCGTTAAAAGAAGAAAAAAAATTCTTTGGTTTGACGGGCCGTATCAATGTCCACGGGCAAGATCTGCGTTTGTTGATCCCAACCACGTACATGAATTTGTCCGGGAAGGCCGTGCAAGCACTCGCCAACTTTTACAATATTCCCGTCGACGCCATCATGGTGGCGCATGACGAACTAGACTTACCACCCGGTGTGGCCAAGTTTAAACAAGGTGGTGGGCACGGTGGCCATAATGGGCTACGTGACATCATCAGCAAACTGGCAAATGATAAATCATTTTATCGACTCCGGATTGGTGTTGGCCATCCGGGTCACAAGGATAAGGTGGCGGGATATGTGCTTACCAAAGCCCCCGCCAATGAGCAGAGTCTGTTAGAACAGGCCACTGATGAGGCGGTTCGCAGCCTTGAAATACTGCTCAAAGACGATCTTGCTAAAGCGCAAAATCGTTTACATACCTTCAAAGCACAGTAATTTTGATTAAAGGGTTACCATCTCATGGGTTTTAAATGTGGCATCGTGGGCCTACCAAACGTAGGTAAATCCACACTATTTAACGCACTGACCAAAGCGGGCATTGACGCCGCTAACTTTCCATTTTGTACCATCGAGCCAAACACGGGCGTGGTGCCTGTGCCTGACTTGCGCTTGGATGCGTTAGCCAAAATTGTGAACCCACAAAAAGTGCTACCGACCACCATGGAGTTTGTCGATATCGCCGGCTTGGTCGCGGGTGCATCACGCGGTGAAGGACTGGGTAACAAATTCCTGGCCAACATCCGTGAAACCGACGCCATTGGCCATGTGGTGCGCTGTTTTGAAAATGACAATATTGTCCATGTGTCGGGCAAAGTCGATCCTGCTGATGACATTGCCGTGATTAACACCGAATTGGCGCTCGCCGACCTAGAAAGCTGTGAGCGCGCGATGCAGCGCAACGCTAAAAAAGCCAAAGGTGGCGATAAAGACGCCAAGTTTGAGCTGACGGTATTGGAAAAACTGCTGCCTGTGCTAGAAGAAGGCAACATGTTGCGCTCAGTCGAACTGAGCAAAGAAGAAGCCGCTGCGGTGCAATATCTTAACTTCTTGACGCTCAAGCCCACCATGTACATTGCCAACGTTAACGACGATGGCTTTGAAAATAACCCATATTTGGATCAAGTGCGCGACATCGCCGCTCAAGAAGGCGCGACCGTGGTGGCTGTGTGCGCCGAAATTGAAGGCGAAATTGCCGAGCTGGACGCCGAAGAAGCGGCCGCGTTCTTAGATGAAATGGGCCTGGAAGAGCCAGGCCTTAATCGCGTTATTCGCGCCGGTTACGAGCTGCTTACCTTGCATACCTATTTCACCGCAGGGGTGAAAGAAGTGCGCGCCTGGACAGTGCCGATTGGCTCTACCGCGCCACAAGCGGCAGGTAAAATCCACACCGACTTTGAAAAAGGCTTTATCCGCGCCGAAGTCGTTGGCTATGATGATTACATTGCTAACAATGGCGAAAGCGGTGCCAAAGATGCGGGTAAGTGGCGTCTTGAAGGCAAAGAGTACATTGTTAAAGACGGCGATGTCATTCACTTCCGTTTCAACGTTTAACGCGCAAGCGTTAAGCGCCATGGGTGTGTTGTCGAGACCCCACCCTGATGATCTTGAGCCAGCCTACGGGCTGGCTTTTTTTGTCTTACAGCTGACCTCACCACTGTCCAGAGCAAGCCTTATACGCATACTGTTGGCAAAATCAGCACAAACTGGTGAATATTGCAGCCAACGAGATGAAAATCATAAAAAAATGGGTAGCCATACTTGACGCTCAGGCTCTCGATCCGCATAATCCGTTCCGTCTTAAGGCTTTTGCCTTATAGCGTGGCTACGTAGCTCAGTTGGTTAGAGCACATCACTCATAATGATGGGGTCACAGGTTCGAATCCCGTCGTAGCCACCATGTATTTTTGTAATTTGGCAGCGTTTTTATTGCCGAGTTACCCACCTTTTGCGGAGGTGGCGGAATTGGTAGACGCGCTAGCTTCAGGTGCTAGTGTCCGAAAGGACGTGAGGGTTCAAGTCCCTCTCTCCGCACCAAGTTAGGCAACGCCTACTGGGGTATCGCCAAGCGGTAAGGCAACGGGTTTTGATCTCGTCATTCCCAGGTTCGAATCCTGGTACCCCAGCCATATAAAAAAGCCCACATCATGTGGGCTTTTTTGCGTTTAAAGGCTCATGTTGACCGCTTCCACTACACCACGATCCCCAGCTTGGCGAGTTCTACGCGACCTTGCTGTGCATCGGTAAAGGGGATGCCCGCCATGCCGAGTGCTTTCGCGCCCTCGACGTTCGCCGTCCTGTCATCCAAAAACACACAAGAAGCTGGGTCGAGATGGTAATCATCCAACAAGCATTGATAAATAGCAGGTTCGGGTTTTAAGTACCCTACTTCGGCTGACACAATCGCACCATCAAACAGTGACCAAAATGCGTAGTGCTGTTTTAAGAACGCCACGATTTCACGCACATTATCGGTTAACGCATAAACCCCGTATCCGGCCTCTTTGGCCGAGCGAAGCAAATCAACACTGCCGTAAAGACAAATTTGAGTCTGTTTGATGTAATAAAACAGCGCTTCAAGCTGCGCGGGGCTAAGCGCCGTGTCATCGGCAAAACGCTGCTTGGCTTGCGCCTCGGTGAGCGTGCCACGATTCAGCGCTTGCCAAGTGTCACTCTGAAACACTTGGTTGGCATAAACGTCCGTATCCGCTGCTTCCCCTAAGGTTAAGCGGATAATTTCTTCTGGTGACCAACGCACGATCACATTGCCAATATCAAAAATAATATTCTGGTAGCCAGTCATTTCACCTCCTTGTCGCGAAGACTAGAGCCCAAGTGCATATTTCAACACCTGCGTTTTCACCGGGCCACTGTGTTCAGCCAGTTTAAACACCGCGTTACGGGCTAATTTTAGCGGCGTAAACTGATTGCTGAACGCCGCATAAAACACATCCATCCCGGTTTGCATCATCATGTTATCGGTGCGGCGTGCTTTTTCGTATGCCGCTAACGTTGACTCCGCTTGCCATTGTGCGCCTGCATCCGCACACGCATCCAGCAATGCGGCGACGTCTTTAAAGCCTAAGTTCACGCCTTGCCCTGCCAGCGGGTTAATGGTGTGGGCGGCATCACCAATTACCACAACCCCATTGCGATGGTACTGCTGCGCATGACGGCGTGTCAGCGGGAATGCCCCCCAATTGATGGGAGTGACGTCGCCCACTTCCGGTGGGAAATGACTCACGATCTCGGCTTTGAGCTGTTCGGCATTGAGCTGGCACAACTGTTGAATACGCGCTGGGCTGTCGTACCACACTAGCGAGGCATTGTGGCCACAAAGCGGCAACAGCGAGCGCGGCCCGGTGGGGAAAAACTGCTGCCAGGTAATGTCTTGTTGGGGGGCGGCCGTTTCGACATGGATGAGCATGCAGTGCTGGCGATAATCCCAGCTGGTAAGGCCGATTTGCGCGTAATCTCTCACTTTGGAGTGGGCACCGTCTGCGCCGATAAGCCAAGGAGCACTCAAGGTGTCACCACTCTCTAATTGGACTTGATGCAGATCGCCCGCCTGCGTCATACGCGTGATCGAGGCCGGTGAGACGAGGTGCAAATTGTCAAAACGAGCAAACTGCTGCCACAAGCCGAGTTGAATCAAGCGGTTCTCGACCATATATCCTAATTGTGGCAAGTCGAGTTGGTCGGCACTGAAACATACTCGGCTGTCTTCCGCTTCCCAGGTTTCTAGGCGGCGGTAGGGGCAAACACGCATGGCTTCAACACTCGCCCACGCACCGAGATCCTTGAGCAGGCTCACCGATGCCTGAGAAATCGCGGACACTCGCAGGTCCATCGGTTGTGAAGGTTCAAAAGGCTCAGGGGGCTGGCGCTCGATTAACGCCACCTGGCGGCCTTGGCGAGCAAGCCCGAGTGCGGCCGCGGCGCCAACCATGCCACCACCGACTATAATAACTTCAAATTGATTCATGACCGTCTCTTTGTGCCGTTGATGCAAGCATTCTACTGAAGGTAAACGAGAATTCGATATCAATCCGATCAAAGTGAGGGCAAATTCGCTTTTCCGAGTTGGCCTTTGTCGCATCCGCTCAAACGTTTAGCCGGATCGACACGATTTCTCCGAGCCTGTGATCTGGTCAGCGATATTGGAAAGCAGTACAATACGCGGCTTGCCAAGCTGATTGACTGATTAAAAACCATACAGCTTGAAAGGGTAATGTCGTCCATAAGATTAACAATGAGCGTGAAGTTACATGGCTAAGAAACTGCTGATCAAAACCTGGGGTTGCCAAATGAATGAGTATGACTCATCCAAAATGGCAGATCTGCTCAATTCTGCCGGTGGCTATGAGCTGACCGAACAACCAGAAGACGCAGATGTTCTCCTTCTCAATACTTGCTCGATTCGAGAAAAGGCACAAGAAAAGGTATTCCATCAACTCGGGCGTTGGAAAACCCTCAAAGATAAAAACCCAGAGCTGGTGATCGGTGTCGGTGGCTGTGTGGCAACTCAAGAAGGCGACCATATTCGTGAGCGTGCGCCTTATGTGGATGTGATTTTTGGCCCACAGACCTTGCACCGTCTGCCAGAGATGATCAAGCAGTCGCGCTCGGATCATGCGCCAGTGATGGACATTACCTTCCCAGAGATCGAAAAATTCGATCGTCTGCCTGAGCCTCGTGCAGAAGGGCCGACCGCCTTCGTCTCGATCATGGAAGGCTGTTCAAAATACTGTACGTTCTGCGTGGTTCCTTACACCCGTGGCGAAGAAGTCAGCCGCCCGCTGGATGACGTATTGTTCGAAATTGCACAGCTGGCCGAACAAGGTGTGCGTGAAGTTAACCTGTTGGGACAAAACGTGAACGCCTACCGTGGTGACACCCATGACGGTGATGTATGCACGTTTGCGGAGCTGCTGCGTTATGTCGCGGCCATTGATGGTATTGACCGTATCCGTTACACCACCAGCCATCCGGTTGAATTTACCGATGATATTATTGAGGTGTATCGTGATACCCCTGAGGTTGCAAGCTTCTTGCACCTGCCGGTACAAAGCGGCTCAGATCGGATTTTGACCATGATGAAACGCCCGCACACGGCGATTGAGTACAAATCAAAAATCCGTAAGTTGCGTCAGGCGCGTCCTGATATCACTATCAGTTCTGACTTTATCGTCGGCTTTCCTGGCGAAACCGAGCAAGATTTTGAAGCGACCATGAAATTGATTAAAGATGTCGATTTCGATATGAGCTTTAGCTTTGTTTACTCATCTCGTCCAGGCACACCGGCTGCCGATATGCCTGACGATACGCCAGAGCAAGTGAAAAAAGAGCGCTTGTACCGCTTGCAACAACAAGTGAATAGCCAAGCCATGCGCTACTCGCGCATGATGCTAGATACCGAACAACGTATCTTGGTTGAAGGCCCATCACGCAAAAACCTGATGGAGTTGCGTGGTCGTACCGAGAACAACCGAGTGGTCAACTTTGAAGGCTCTGTCGATTTGATTGGCCAATTTGTTGACGTCAAAATAACTGAAGTGATGCCAAACTCGCTGCGCGGCGAGCTGGTTCGTACCGAAAAAGATATGGACTTGCGGGTCGCCGTCTCGCCAACCGAAATCATGGCGAAGACGCGCAATGAAAACGAGCTTGGTGTTGGTGTTTTCACGCCATAACGCGTTCATCAATTCAACGGCGCCGGATAGCCGGCGCCGAAAGCGAGGATAATCTTGTCTAAAATCATCTCTCTTGACCTGAACCTAGAACCTGCCGACAACACCCGTCTTGCCAACTTATGTGGCCCGTTTGACGATAATATCAAACAGCTTGAGCGCCGCTTGGGGGTGGAAATTAGTCACCGCCATAATGCATTTACTGTGATGGGTAAGCCCCATACAGCCAATGCCGCGGTTGATATTTTAAAACGCTTATACGTTGACACCGCCCCGGTGCGAGGCAGCTCTCCAGACATTGAGCCAGAAGCGATTCATTTGGCGATCAAAGAGTCGGGGGTGTTGGAGCAAAACACCGAGTCGAGCATTCCTTACGGTAAAGAAATCAACATTAAGACCAAAAAAGGGGTGATAAAACCGCGCACGCCCAACCAAGCGCAGTACATCGCCAATATGGTCAATCATGATATCACCTTTGGTATTGGCCCAGCGGGGACGGGTAAAACCTATCTTGCTGTCGCCGCCGCGGTGGATGCACTTGAGCGTCAAGAGATCCGTCGTATCTTGCTCACGCGCCCAGCGGTTGAAGCCGGCGAAAAGCTGGGCTTTTTGCCCGGTGATTTAAGCCAAAAGGTCGACCCCTATTTACGTCCACTTTACGATGCACTGTTTGAAATGCTTGGCTTTGAGCGGGTCGAGAAACTGATCGATCGTAACGTGATCGAGGTGGCACCTCTGGCTTATATGCGTGGCCGAACCTTGAACGATGCCTTTATTATCTTGGATGAGAGCCAGAACACCACGGTCGAGCAGATGAAAATGTTCTTGACGCGGATTGGCTTTAATTCACGGGCCGTGATCACCGGTGACGTGACCCAGGTCGACTTACCGAGAAATGCACGCTCAGGCCTGCGCCATGCGATTGAGGTGCTCGCCGACGTCAACGAAATTAGCTTCCACTTTTTCCAAGCGGATGATGTCGTCCGCCACCATGTGGTGACGCGCATCGTCCAAGCCTATGATAAGTGGGAAGCGGAAGACGCCAAAGCGCGAAAAGAAGCAGAGTCTCGTCGTCGAGAAGCACGTGAAGCCCAGCAAGTTGCAGCGCAACCTGCCGTGCCAGGCTCACAGGAGCCGTCATGAGCTACTATGTCGATGTGCAAATTGCCTGTGAGAACGAACAAGGCTTGCCCAGTGACGATCAGCTCCAAGCTTGGTTTGAGCAGGCAGTGCGTGCCGCTCGCCCTCAAGCGGAAGTGACGATTCGTATTGTCGACGAAGGTGAGAGCCAAAGCCTAAATCGCGACTATCGCGGCAAAGATAAGCCTACAAACGTGTTATCTTTTCCGTTTGATGCCCCTCCTGGGGTGGAAATTGATTTGCTTGGTGATCTCATCGTGTGCCGTCAAGTTGTTGAACAAGAAGCCCAACAACAAGGCAAAGCACTGATGGATCATTGGGCACATATGGTTGTTCATGGTAGCTTACACTTACTGGGTTACGACCATATTGAGGATGATGAAGCCGAGCAAATGGAGGCATTGGAGCGAGAGCTTCTCGCCGCCATGGGGGTCAGTGACCCTTATGCTAACGACTTCATCGAGCGTTAACTAACTGAATGAAACTGAATGAACGACGATAATTCGCAAAACTCAGACGGTCCGAGTAGGAAGACCTTCTTCGAGCGGCTGGGTCAGTTTTTCCAAGCTGATCCAAAAGACAGACAAGAGCTGGTGGACGTGTTCCGAGACTCAGAGCAAAACGCCCTGATCGATCACGACACACGGGACATGCTGGAAGGTGTGATGCAAATCTCTGACATGCGTGTGAGAGATATCATGATACCCCGCTCGCAGATGGTAATCGTTGAACGATCGCAGTCATTGGAAGCGATCATTAATATTATTATTGATGCCCAACACTCTCGTTATCCTGTGATCAGTGATGACAAAGACCATGTTGAAGGCATTTTGCTTGCGAAAGATTTGTTGCGCTACCTGCGCCCAGATGCCGAAGACTTTGACATCGAAAAAGTGTTACGCCCTGTTGTGGTGGTACCTGAGAGTAAACGGGTTGACCGCCTACTCAAAGAGTTCCAAGAAGAGCGCTACCACATGGCGATTGTCATTGACGAGTTCGGGGGCGTGTCAGGGGTAGTGACCATTGAAGATATCTTAGAAGAGATCGTCGGTGAAATCGAAGACGAGTACGACGACGAAGAGGAGCAGGAAATCCGCCAGCTCAGCCGTCATACGTTCTCGGTCAAAGCCCTGACGACCTTGGAAGACTTTAATGAACACTTTGGCGCTCAGTTCCAAGACGATGTGGTCGATACCATTGGTGGTTTAGTGATGACCAGCTTTGGCCATCTCCCTGATCGCGGTGAAGAAGTCGATATTGGTGATTATCACTTTAAAGTGACGGCCGCCGATAGTCGTCGTATCATTCAGCTACAAGTCACCGTCCCAGACAGTAGCGAAACAAACAGTGAAAACGCCTAACCGTTTACGCCAAAGCGGGCAGTCATTACTGGCTGCCGCTTTTGGTGCCAGCGCCACCCTCGCCTTTTCTCCCTTCTCGTACTGGCCATTGATGCTGGTTGCCTTGTGGGGCTTATTCACCCTGCTACAAAACGCCTCGCCCAAGCGCAGTGCGTGGTTGGGATTTTGCTGGGGACTGGGCCAATTTACTACCGGCGTTAGCTGGGTTTACGTGAGCATTGACCATTTTGGCGGCATGCCGGCCATTGCAGGCTTGTCATTAATGGGCCTGCTGATTGCCTATCTCTCCCTCTATCCGGCGTTGTTCGGCGCATTGGTCAACAAACTGCCCAGTCGCCAGCCGGGTATTAAGTGGTTAATCCTCGCACCCGCCTTATGGCTTGTGATTGATTGGCTTAGAGGCTGGGTATTTACCGGCTTTCCTTGGCTTTGGCCTGGCTACAGCCAAATCGACAGTCCACTGGCTGGCATTGCCCCTGTGCTCGGCGTGCAGGGGATCACGCTTGTCTTGGCTATACTGGCTGGCCTACTCGCGCTCATCACACCTCGCTGGGGCCAGTGGCAAGGACAAGCACGCTATGGTGCCGTCGCCGCCGGGTTAGGGCTTATCGCGGTTACCTCTGGCCTCGGTACGATTCAATGGGTCACAAAAACCGACCAACAGCAGCAGATTTCGTTAATTCAAGGTAATGTGCCGCAAGCGCTGAAATGGCGTCCCGATCAGCGCTGGCCAACGCTGATGAAGTACCTAGATTTAACCCGCCTGCATTGGGACAGCGATGTCATTATTTGGCCAGAAGCCGCCGTCCCGGCCCTGGAGCGCGAACTGCCCCGCTTTTTCTCTCAGCTTGATCAAGCCGCCAAGCATAACCAAACCACGGTGATCACAGGCGCGCCCGACCAAAATGAACAGGGCGCGTACTTTAACAATGTACTGGCACTGGGTGCAGGGACACCCGAGTATCGCTATCCGGCCCCCACCCAGTACAGCAAACATCATTTGCTACCGTTTGGCGAGTTTGTGCCATTTGAGGCATTATTACGCCCGCTCGCCCCGCTGTTTAACCTGCCGATGTCATCATTTTCACCGGGCGAGCCGGTTCAACCTGCCCTGCCCGCCAACGGCTGGGACTATATCACCGCGCTTTGCTATGAAATTGCCTTTCCCGCGCAGATCCGCGACAACTTGAATGCCGACAGTGACGCCATCATTACACTGTCGAATGATGCATGGTTTGGTCGCTCGATTGGCCCTTGGCAACACCTTGAAATTGCACGCATGCGCGCACTCGAGTTTGGCTTGCCAGTGATACGCGCGACCAATAACGGTGTGACAGCCTTGATGGACGAGCACGGCCAGATTCAAACTACCCTGCCGCAATTTGAAACCCAGGTGCTCACCACGCAAGTCACCCGCACCCGAGGGGAAACGCCTTACCGCCAATGGGGCAATGCCCCGCTATGGCTTTGGATACTGATAAGCGGGTGTATCGGTTTCATTGCGTGGCGTCGCGATCCCAGCCGGCAAGCGAAAATATCGACAAACCTCTGACATTATCCGCGAGAAACTGACGTAACCTGATTGCGCTTTTGGTCATTTTCATTGACGCCATAAGGAGATCAAACATGTTACGTCTTTCTCATCGCTGGTTAGCATTGGTCATTGTCGCATTGACGGCATTAACCGGTTGTGCGGCTAGCTCGCAGCAAGATCAGGTTCGTCAAGCCAACCTCGCGCGCGAACAATTTAAGCAGTACCCACAAACACAACCCTTTTTTGATAACGCCTACGGCTATGCCGTCTTCCCCTCTGTCGGCAAAGGGGGTTTTTGGGTAGGCGGTGCCTATGGTAAGGGCGTCGTTTATCGTCAAGGCTCCCCAGTGAGTGCCGTGGAGCTCAAACAGGTATCGGTCGGGCTGACCTTTGGTGGTCAAGCGTTCAGTGAAATTGTTTTCTTTAAAGACAAAACAGCGTATGACCGCTTTATGCAAGGGCAAGTGGAGCTCGGCGCGCAAGCGTCTGCCACCGCATTGACCGAGGGGGCATCGGCGCAAACTGGTACCTCTGGCACCTCAGCCTCCGCCAGTAACCGTCAGTCGAAAGCTTATTACGTCAATGGCCTGACTGTCTTTACCCATGCAAAGGGAGGACTGATGGTAGAAGCTGCCCTCGCCGGTCAACAGTTTAGTCCTGCCAACTGGTAGTCACTGACGCGTACAGAGCGTAAACGCCTCATCTGCCCATCAAAAAGGCTAGCCGTGTTGGCTAGCTTTTTTAGATTGGGTTGTCACTGCACCGTTACGGCTGCCAAACAAACCACAGACGCTTTTCCGACGACGGTTGTGGGTCGGGAACAAGCGTTTGTGTGCTATCGCTCTCCCCCTGTTCGTCCGCCTTCTCACCTTGTTCCAGCTCAACAGCCGGCTGTGTGGTATGTTGCGCATCGCTGGCAGTTGGCGATGTGTTCGCCGTATAAGCCTCTTGCTCCTGAGAAGTCATTAAGCGCACTTCTCGGTTGGCAGTTAGCTCTTTAATCAGTGCTTGCTGTGACGCGGCCAACTGCGCATCGAATACCAGGGTGTCATCATTAAGCTGGCGTAAATGTACACCTTGTACCGCATTTAAGTTTGCCAGTGTTTTCTCGAGTGCGACATAATCATTGCCGTTATTAATACCACCGACCGCGATCACGACAGACGCACTGTCATCGTTTTGATCGAGGATCACACCGGTTTGCTGCGCGTAATAATCAGCAAGTGAATGAATCATTGCGGCTGCGTTACGCGCCTGACCACGGGTTTGATTGGTTTGCATTTGGTTTGCTTCAGGGAAAAGCTGCCAACGAATGCCTTGGTCAGTCAGTTTGGCAATCACGATACCGTCTGGCTGGTAACGCTCACTGGCCTCTTCAACGGGCTGAATAAACCCGCCCCACAAATCACTGCTCGAAATCGCCATCAGATCATCAAAATCGCCCACAGGGATCAGAACAGGCAACCCACGCAATGCCGCCGCTTGACGCAGCTTATCAATCACGGGACGCTCACTTTGCTCCCAAATAATTTGTCGCTCAAGGCCGCGGTCATCCACCAGCCACACCAGTACCGACGGGCGCGGGCTTCCCCACAAAGGTAGCCCCGCTTGACGCAATATTTCCCGTACTTGTTGACTGTCAAACCCGACTTCTAACGTACGCGTCGGTGCCCCACCTGCCGTATCACTCTCGCCGTACCCAAGCTGGGTAATCAAGCTATCTACCTCTTGTAGCGCTTGTTTAACTGCCGGATTGTCGGACAGATTCCGCTGACCGGATACCTTGGTCAGTACCGCGCTTAACCCTTGTTTTTTGGCTGCTTGTTGCGAGGTTTGCGCGCCATTCTCGAGCGGAATGCTGGCGTGATAAAGATCGTTTGCCAGCGCACTGGGCAACCATAGACAGGCAATTAAGGCCAACACAAATCGATTCATAGTCTTTCCACATGGATAAATGGGCGTGGAGCGATCATAAGCTGACAGCTCTAGGTTCAGCAATCCTCATTTGTAAAAAAGATAGGGCAAACGCGATAAAGTGATAGTCGTCGCTGCAAAAAGGCGTATTTCACAATTACCCCTTGCCTATGAAATCCGTTACATCATTTATTTGCTACCGGTCTCACATTTAAAAACATGACAGGAATCACAGAAACGCTTTGTGCTAGCATTGCGCGATTTTTTTTGGAGGTGAGATCATGATGCAAGTTTTACAAGGGGCACAAATGCTGTTCGTCGCATTTGGAGCCTTGGTGTTGGTGCCGCTGTTAACCGGGCTTGACCCCAACGTCGCCCTCTTCGGGGCCGGGATAGGTACGCTAATCTTTCAAGTTATTACCCGCCGCTCTGTTCCTATTTTTCTCGCCTCTTCGTTTGCCTTCATTGCCCCCATTCTGTACGGCGTTAACAATTTCGGTATTCCTGCCACCATGGGTGGACTGATGGCCGCCGGGGTTATCTACCTCATTATGGGAGGCATTATTCGCCTCAAAGGCGTCGACATTATTCACAAGCTACTTCCACCCGTGGTGGTTGGCCCTGTGATTATGGTGATTGGGCTTGGTTTGGCCCCCACCGCCGTCAATATGGCGCTAGGTAAAAGTGGCGACGGCAGTGAGCAACTCATCGCCGGTGATATCGCTATCTGGATTTCCCTGCTTTCATTACTGACCACCATCGCGGTCAGCGTCTTCGCCAAAGGCTTTTTCAAGCTGGTTCCGATTATGGCTGGCATTGCAATTGGCTATGTGGCGAGCCTAGTGATGGGGATTGTCGACTTTACTCAGGTGACAAATGCCAGCTGGTTGATGATGCCCGCCTTTACCTTGCCAGAATTTAACATTAACGCCATTTTATTTATGATCCCCGTGGCGATAGCGCCCGCGGTGGAGCATGTGGGCGATATGCTGGCCATTTCCAACGTCACTCGCAAAGACTACCTTAAAAAGCCCGGCCTTCATCGCACCATGGCAGGTGACGGCGCGGCCACTATCGCCGCATCAATGTTTGGAGCCCCGCCCAATACCACCTACAGTGAGGTCACCGGGGCGGTGATGCTTACCAAAGCATTTAATCCTAAGATTATGACCTACGCGGCGATCACTGCCATCGTGCTCGCCTTTGTGGGTAAACTGGGTGCACTGCTATTAACCATTCCTTTGCCGGTGATGGGCGGTATCATGATCCTACTGTTTGGTTCTATCGCCACCGTGGGCCTCAATACCTTGATTCGCAATCAAGTTGATCTCCACGACTCGCGCAACCTCGCGATTGTCGGCGTCACCTTGGTCTTTGGGATTGGCGGGATGGCCTTCGGCATTGGTGATTTCAGCTTACAAGGCATCAGCTTGTGTGGTTTAGTGGCCATCGTGCTCAATCTTGTCCTACCGCGAAAAATGGGCGAGAACCACATTGTTGATAGTGCGCAGATGGAAGAAGAGTCACATTAAGACAGGCGATGAAAAACTAAAAAAGGGCGCCGCAGCGCCCTTTTTTGATTGTGCCGCGGTTTCGCGACTTTTTAGCTTTGTGCGGCTCGAGCTTCAACCACTTTGATGGCTTGATCGATACGCGCCACCACACGGTCTTTACCAATCAGGTGCATCACCGCATCCACCGACGGAGATTGACCGCCGCCTGTAACCGCAACACGCAATGGCATCCCGACTTTGCCCATGCCCACGTCTAGCTCTGCACAGGTATCCGCAATCACCGCTTTCAGAGCATCAACCGTCCACTCGTCCAGCGCTTCAATCTTGCCTTTTGCCACTTGCAGAGGTTCAAGCGCCACTGGGCGAAGGTGTTTCTTGGCGGCGGTTGCCTCAATCTCATCAAAGTCTTGATAGAAATAACGGCTTTGCTCGGCCAGCTCAACCAGGGTGTCACAACGCTCACCCACCAGCTGGATAACCTGGGTCAAAGCAGGTCCTGTCGAGGCATCAATGCCTTGCTGATCCAGGTGCCATTGCAAGTGTGACGCGACCTCAGCTGGATCACCGTTTTTGATGTAATGGTTGTTCAGCCAACGCAACTTCTCCGTGTTGAAGGCAGAGGCTGATTTACTGATCGCCTCTAGGGAGAAGAAATCAATCATTTCTTCCATCGAGAAGATTTCTTGGTCGCCGTGAGACCAGCCCAAGCGCACTAAGTAGTTACGCAGTGCTTGTGGCAAGAAACCTTGATCGCGATATTGCATCACACTCACCGCACCATGACGCTTAGACAGCTTGGCACCATCGTCGCCAAGGATCATCGAGCAGTGAGCAAACTCAGGCACAGGCGCACCCAAGGCTTCATAAATATTGATTTGACGCGGGGTGTTGTTAATGTGGTCTTCCCCACGCACAACTTGGGTGATCCCCATATCCCAATCATCAACCACCACACAGAAGTTGTAGGTTGGGCTGCCGTCGGTACGGCGGATGATCAAGTCATCAAGCTCGCTGTTCGCAATTTCAATCCGACCGCGGATCTTATCGTCAAACACCACCTTGCCCTCTTTGGGGTTGCGGAAACGAATGACGTGTGGGTCGTCAGCGTTTGCTTGGCTGTTGGCCGCAATCACCTTGGGGTGATTGGCATCATAACGTGCTTTTAGGCCATTCGCTTTCTGCTCTTCGCGAATCTCCTCTAGCAGCTCTTTGGGGGCATAACACTTGTAGGCTTTGTCTTCTGCCAACAGCTGATCGACTAGCGCGTTGTAGCGGTCAAAGCGTTTCGTTTGGTAGTACGGCCCTTCATCCCAATTAAGGCCCAGCCATTCCATGCCTTCTAAAATGGCATCAATCGCTTCTTGGGTTGAACGTTCAATATCTGTATCTTCAATACGCAATACAAATTGTCCACCTTGGCTGCGTGCTGCAAGCCAAGAATAAAGTGCTGTACGCGCGCCACCAACATGCAAAAAGCCGGTTGGGCTGGGGGCAAAGCGGGTTTTAATCGTCATTAGGATCCCTATCCCAGTGCTGAGAATAATATGTAACGGTTAGTTTACCAGTACAGGTAAATTCCACAATCAGGCCATGCCCAGACACGGTACATGGCCATGTAAACTATTGCGCCTGTGCGCGGTTATTCGCTTACACGGCGAAGCGCACAGCGTGATGGGTACAAGCTACTGATTGAGCATGGCAATCATCTGATCTTCATCGAGCACAGTAACGCCCAAATCTTGCGCTTTGGTCAGTTTGGAGCCTGCCGCCTCTCCCGCCACTAACATGTCGGTTTTTGCCGAGACACTGCCGGTTACTTTTGCGCCCAACGCCTGTAGCGCCGCTTTGGCATCACTGCGAGACATTTGCGATAAGGTGCCAGTCAGGACAATGGTTTTACCGGCTAACGGTTGCGCATCTGGCTCAGAGGGCGCACTGATTTCCGGCCAGTGGATCCCAGTATCCAGCAAGGCTTCTAGCACACTTTGGTTGTGCGGCTCGGCAAAGAAGCGGACGATGTGACCCGCGACGATTGCACCGACATCCGGCACGTTAATGAGTGCGTCTTCATCGGCCGCGCGCAACGCCTCAAGGGTGTGAAAATGCAAAGCGAGATTTTGCGCAGTTGCCTCGCCTACCTCACGAATCCCCAAGGCATAAATAAAGCGTGGCAAGGTGGTGGCTTTAGCTTTTTCCAATGCATCAACCAAGTTTTGGGCTGACTTTGGCCCCATTCTATCTAGCTGCGTCACCCGACCTGGCGTCAAGGTAAAGAGATCAGCGGGGGTTTCTATCAGCTCTTTTTCGATTAGCTGCTCGACGATTTTATCGCCCAAACCGTCAATATCCATTGCCTTACGTGACGCAAAGTGTTTGATCGCTTCTTTGCGCTGCGCCAGACAAATCAAACCACCGGTGCACCGTGCCACTGCCTCTCCCTCGATGCGAGTGACCGCTGAATCACAAACGGGGCACGCATCGGGAAACACAATCGGTTTCGCCTGCTCAGGGCGTCGACTTTCCACCACACCCACCACTTGCGGGATCACATCACCGGCACGGCGGATCACCACGGTGTCACCAATATGAACGCCTAATCGTTCGATTTCATCACCGTTGTGCAAGGTGGCGTTACTGACCGTCACGCCGCCTACAAATACCGGCTCAAGCTTAGCGACGGGCGTAATCGCCCCGGTACGGCCCACTTGGAATTCCACATCGTTAAGGGTGGTGATTTCTTCTTGCGCCGGGAATTTGTAAGCAATGGCCCAACGCGGTGCCCGCGCCACAAAACCTAATCGTTCTTGGCTGGTAATGCTATCAACCTTGATCACCACCCCATCAATTTCGTAGGGCAGCGCATCACGACGCGCCATAATGTCTTGGTAATAGGCTTTCACGCCGTCTAGCCCTTCCACCCGTTTCACTTCCGGACTGAGCGCTAGGCCCCATTTTTTCAGCTTTTGTAAGCGCTCACTTTGCCCTTGCCCAAACGGGGTCGACATGACACCCACCGCATAGGCATAGAAACTCAATGGTCGGTTGGCGGCAATTTTGGGGTCAAGTTGACGCAGGCTGCCTGCCGCCGCATTGCGCGGATTGGCAAAGGTTTTATCGCCTCGTTTCAATGCCGCTTCGTTGAGTGCTTCAAAGCCCGCTTTCGGCATGAAGACTTCACCGCGCACTTCGAGCCGCGTTGGCCAATCCCCTTTTTGTAGCGTGAGGGGAACATTGCGAATGGTTTTGACGTTGTGGGTGATGTTCTCGCCGGTAGTGCCATCTCCCCGCGTCGCCGCTTGCACCAGCTCACCGTTTTCATAAATCAGGCTCACCGCTAAGCCATCGAGCTTGGGTTCACAGGTGTAGGTCACCGCTTGCTCAGCGTCTAGCGATAGGCGCTCTTTCAAACGACGTTCAAACGTATCCAAATCAGCGGGCTCAAAGGCATTATCAAGTGACAGCATCGCCAGCTCGTGAGTCACGGTTTCAAATGCACTCAGGGGCGCGCCCCCTACCCGTTGGCTTGGCGAGTCACTGGTTACCCATTCGGGATGCTCGGCCTCGATGGCCAATAGGGTTTGCATCAGGCGGTCGTATTCAGCGTCGGGCAGCTCTGGGCTGTCTTCTACATAGTAGCGATAGGCATGATAGTTGAGCTGATGCTTTAAATCATCGAGTTGTTGTTTGCTGTAAGCCATGTTTGATTCGTCGTCTGAGCAGAGTCGGTTGCGGGCAAGTATATCTATAAATCACATACAGCGGGAGCCATGTCCCGCTGTATGCTTAAACCGTGGTCGCGTTAGCGCTGGCTATTTGGCCATGAAGGCTTTGACGCGCTCGCGATATTCATCCAATCGTGATGGCGTCATCATCGTGCGTGAGTCATCCAGCACTAATCCACCTAACTCATCCGCGATTTGCTGGGCCGTTTGCAGCATAAGCTTAAAGTTTTGCTCTGGCTCACCGTAACACGGCAGCGTCATAAAAAAGCTAATGCCAGGCGTTTCAAAGCTTTCGCTATGACTGACATCGAACGTACCGGGTTTGACCATATTGGCCACACTGAACAAGACTTTTCCGCTCCCCGATAGATCAGAGTGACGGTGATAAATGCCCATATCACCAAAACGGAGGCCATATTGCTCAAGGGTCGGGATCAGCTCAAGACCACTGAACACGTCGCTATTGTTCGCATGCACATGCAACACAAGCACTTCGGTCTCATCCGCGGGTTCATCCGCCTTTGGTGGTTCATCACTGGGTTGCGGCTCGCCCTGTTCAGCCGTCTCCGTATCACCTTGATGCACGCTTGGCGCAGGCTCTGATGGCTCATCATCGGCCACCGTAGCGTGTGCCTGCGGCGCCTCTGGTTCTTCGTGAGCTTGACCGATTACGTGCGGAGTGGCGGCTGAAAGCGACGGCTCATCATCAGTCGCAGACATTGAAGGATACAGGGTCTGTTCAGATTCAGACACGGTGCCAGTTTGCCCTGCGAACAAGGGATCCACATCAGGTTTATCACCAAAGTTCATCGCGGGCTCTTGGCGCGCAGGCTTATCGCTCTCGCTTTTAGCGCGACTGACAACTCTGACGGCACCAATACCATCTTGGTCAAACTTTTGTTCGTCACTGTCGTCATCCAGTTTTCCCAACGGCTTTTCACCAAACTTGGTCGTCTTTTCTTTCTTGTTTGTCCAGAGGCCATGCAAAAGCAAAGCTGCGATTGCTAGTGCTCCCAACACAATCAGTACAAGGCGCAATTCCTGCATCATCGATTCTCAAATCTATCTATGTTCAGCGTTTTGATTCGCTTATGTCACAACGCCAACCAGTTTGCAAAGGTTTGTGTGATCATAAGCGGGGCCCGTTGGCTGACGCAATGCGTTAATGGTCAACTTAGTTAACTGTATCAAAAGTTGGGGAGAATTTAACGAATCAAGACACACAAATCGTTAAACTTTCCCATTATTGGGTCGTTGTCATCGCAAGGATTCCCCCCGTAATATAGCGCACACCGTTATTTTTGTATCGACCGCATGCATGCGGATTGTTGTGACCTACATTGTTCTCAAGGAGATATCATGGCGAATAATGCTCGCCCCCGTCCCCAAAGTGGTGCTGGCTACCTGTTCCAAGGCTTTTCTCTGATGATGGCCCCCGGCTTACGCCGGTTTGTGATCATTCCTATTTTGATCAATGTGTTGCTGCTTGGCGGCGCGTTTATCTATTTGCTTTCACAAGTTGGTGACTGGATCGATCATTGGATGGCCAGCTTACCTGAGTGGTTGTCCTGGCTCTCTTTTTTGATTTGGCCTTTGGTGGTGGTTGCTATCTTGGTCGTGTTCTCCTATGTGTTCAGCACATTGGCCAACTGGATAGCGGCGCCGTTCAATGGTCTATTGGCCGAACACGTGGAGGCAAAGCTGTCGGGAACGCGTGCGCCTGATGATGGCTTGGCTGGCATCATTAAAGATATCCCGCGGGTGATGAAACGAGAATGGCAAAAGCTCGCTTACTACATCCCCAGAGCAATAGGTTTTTTGTTACTGCTGTGGATACCAGCGGTCGGACAAACTGTGGGGCCAGTGATCTGGTTTTTGTTTAGCGCGTGGATGATGGCGATTCAATACTGTGATTACCCGTTTGACAATCACAAGGTATCGTTTCCCGCCATGCGCCAGACCTTAAATCAACAGCGGGGCGCATCGCTTGGCTTTGGCGCCGTGGTGATGCTATTTACCATGACCCCTTTTCTCAATCTACTGGTGATGCCTGCGGCCGTATGCGGCGCGACCGCCATGTGGGTGGATAAGCACAAAGCGTCATTGGGACGCAATTAGTCTGTGATCGTCTACGCGAACGCTCACATCATCGGTGTGGGCTTTTTTCGGTTAACCAATCAGTTATTGGTTAATGTCACAATAAGATATAACCAACCGATCCTTTCAAAACCAAGCAGCAGAGATATGCTTGGAGTGTGATTAAAATCGGTGTCATGAAGGAACGATACAATGGGCAAGATTTACGAAGACAATACACAAACCATCGGAAACACACCGCTAGTTCGCCTAAACCGCGTGGCAAAGCCAAACGTGTTAGCCAAAGTTGAAGCACGCAACCCAAGCTTCAGCGTCAAGTGCCGTATCGGCGCCAATATGATCTGGGATGCAGAGAAAAAAGGCACCCTCAAACCCGGTATCGAATTGATTGAGCCAACCAGTGGTAACACGGGGATCGCACTCGCCTATGTCGCGGCGGCACGTGGTTATAAGCTGACCCTTACCATGCCGGAGTCAATGAGCCTTGAGCGCCGTAAACTGCTTAAAGCCATGGGCGCCAAGCTGGTGCTCACCGAAGCGCCAAAAGGCATGAAAGGGGCGATTGCCAAAGCCGAAGAAATCATGGCAGCAGAGCCAGGCAAATACCTGATGCTGCAACAGTTTGATAACCCCGCCAACCCTGAGATCCATGAAAAAACCACAGGGCCTGAAATCTGGGAAGACACCGACGGTGAAATCGATGTATTTGTTGCCGGTGTTGGCACAGGTGGCACCCTAACCGGTGTTAGCCGCTACATCAAAAACACCAAAGGCAAAGCCATCACCACGGTCGCGGTCGAACCTGCTGAATCACCAGTGATTGCACAAACGATCGCGGGCCAAGACGTGCAGCCTGCCCCTCACAAAATTCAAGGTATTGGCGCGGGCTTTGTGCCAAAAAACTTGGATGTCACGCTTGTTGACCAGGTGGTCTCTGTCAGCTCAGACGAAGCCATTGCGATGGCTCGCCGTTTGATGGAAGAAGAAGGCATCTTGGGCGGGATTTCTTCAGGTGCAGCCGTGGTTGCGGCAAACAAAATTGCCGAGCTTCCCGAGTTCGCAAATAAGAAGATCGTCACAATTTTGCCAAGTGCAGCAGAGCGTTATCTCAGCTCGCCACTGTTTGCTGGGATGTTCACCGAGCTGGAAACCGAGCAGTAACAGCAGGTTAGCCAACCAGCCTCCATAACCCCCTATTCGCAAAGGCCCAAATTGGGCCTTTTTTGTTTGATTTTTATATTAAGCTTTAGTAAAACACGTCTGCCTTTTTATTTTCCGCATCAAAATAAAAGCCCTCGCGCCTAATGAGTGGAAGGTCAAAAATGGCAAAAAGATGACACGAAATTGACATGGATTAAGCTATCGGGTCGATTTCTTGGTTAGGTTAGCGTCAACGGATAGCGAAGTCGCCCGTTAGCGGTTAAGCTAACCTTATATTTAATACATAGATTTAAAAAAATAGAGAAACGGGGTGAATCATGTATCAGAAGCAAGTTGAGATTACTGCAGAAAACGGCCTACACACTCGTCCAGCGGCGCAGTTCGTCAAAGAAGCGAAAAGCTACGACGCTGACATCACTGTTGAATCTAACGGTAAGAGCGCGAGCGCAAAAAGCCTATTTAAACTTCAAACCCTTGGCTTGACCAAAGGCACTAAGGTGACTATCTCTGCTGAAGGTGCGCAAGCACAACAGGCCGTTGATCACCTAGTAAAACTGATGGACGAGCTGGAGTAATCCGGCTCTTTTTCTATCGGTTTTAAGTTGGATAAACGTAAGGTAAAGCTATGATTTCAGGCATCCTGGCATCACCTGGTATTGCTTTTGGTAAAGCACTGCTGCTGCAAGAAGAAGACGTTGTCATCAATAAAGATAAGATTGCTGCGTCTCAAATCGACAAAGAAATTCAGCGCGTATTGGATGCTCGCGAACAGTCTAAGACGCAACTTGAAGCGATCAAAGACAAAGCAAGGGAGACCTTTGGCGAAGAGAAAGAAGCTATCTTCGAAGGTCACATCATGCTGCTTGAAGATGAAGAGCTCGAAGAAGAGATCGTCAGCTTCATTAAGTCAAACCTAGCAACCGCTGATCACGCAATCTACAGCGTTATCGAAGAACAAGCGGTGACGCTTGAATCACTCGACGACGATTATCTGAAAGAGCGTGCCGCGGATATCCGTGATATCGGTTCACGCTTCGTCAAAAACGCACTTGGCATCAACATGGTGTCGTTGAGTGCTATCAACGAAGAAGTGATCCTGGTTGCAAACGATCTGACGCCTTCAGAAACAGCACAGGTTGACCTGAATTATGTGCTTGGGTTCATCACCGACATTGGTGGTCGCACTTCACACTCTTCAATCATGGCGCGCTCGCTTGAGCTACCAGCGATTGTAGGCACCAATGATGCAACCAGCAAAGTAAAAAACGGCGACATGCTGGTGCTTGATGCGATTAACAACCAAATCGTTATCAACCCATCAGACCAAGAGCTCAGCAAGTTCAAAGCGATTCGCGATCAACATATCGCCGAAAAAGCGGAACTGGCTAAGCTTAAAGATCTGCCAGCCATCACGCTGGACGGTCACCAAGTCGAAGTGTGCGGTAACGTAGGTACAGTCAAAGACTGTGACGGCGTGAACCGTAACGGCGGTGAAGGTGTCGGTCTTTATCGCACCGAGTTCCTGTTTATGGATCGCGAATCGCTTCCTACCGAAGAAGAGCAATACCAAGCTTATAAAGCGGTAGCGCAAGCGATTGATGGTCACCCAGTGATCATCCGCACCATGGATATCGGCGGTGACAAAGATCTGCCTTATATGGACTTGCCGGAAGAAATGAACCCATTCTTGGGTTGGCGTGCAGTCCGTATTAGCCTCGATCGTCGCGAAATTCTCCGCGATCAGCTTCGTGCCATTCTTCGCGCATCGGCACACGGTAAAATCCGTGTGATGTTCCCGATGATTATTTCTGTGGAGGAAATCCGAGAGCTGAAAGAAGCGATCGAGACCTATAAAGCAGAACTGCGCCAAGAAGGTCACGACTTCGACGCCGATCTGGAAATCGGTGTGATGGTTGAGACGCCAGCCGCGGCTGCGATCGCTCACCACCTCGCAAAAGAAGTGGAATTCTTCAGCATTGGCACCAACGATTTGACCCAGTACACCTTGGCGGTCGATCGTGGTAACGAGCTGATTTCGCACCTGTATAACCCACTGTCTCCTGCTGTATTGACGGTTATCAAGCAAGTGATTGATGCCTCACATGCGGAAGGTAAATGGACGGGTATGTGCGGAGAGCTTGCAGGTGACGAGAAAGCAACGTTACTATTGATGGGAATGGGTTTGGATGAGTTTAGTATGAGTGCCATCTCTATCCCTCGCATCAAGAAGATTATCCGTAATGCCAACTTTGCTGATGTGAAAGCGATGGCCGACAAAGCACTCACTCTGCCAACTGCGGCAGAAATCGAGGCCTATGTCGAAAAATTTATTGCGGAAAAAACCGCTTGCTAATATACAATCAGCAAAGAATCACTGCTTAGGAGCAACACTATGGGTCTGTTCGACAAACTGAAGAAGTTGGTGTCTGAAGACAGCAACGACGCTAGTGCCATTGAAATTATCGCCCCATTGTCGGGTGAGATCGTCAACATCGAAGACGTGCCTGACGTTGTGTTTGCTGAGAAAATCGTCGGTGATGGTGTTGCGATTAAACCATCGGGCGACAAGATGGTTGCGCCGGTAAACGGCACAATCGGTAAGATTTTCGAAACCAACCACGCTTTTTCAATTGAGTCTGATGACGGCGTAGAGCTGTTCGTGCACTTTGGCATCGACACTGTCGAGCTAAAAGGCGAAGGCTTTAAGCGCATTGCGGAAGAAGGTCAAACGGTGAAAGCCGGTGATACCGTGATCGAATTTGATTTAGGCATGCTCGAAGAGAAAGCCAAATCAACGCTAACGCCGGTTGTTATCTCTAACATGGACGAAATCAAAGAGCTGACTAAGCTCTCTGGTGCCGTCACTGTGGGTGAAACATCTGTATTGCGCGTTACTAAGTAATTAGGTTTACTTAGTGAGGAAAAAACGCAGCCTCGTGCTGCGTTTTTTTATGCCCGGCCGAGTTTGCCCAGTCTATGTGAACTGATAAAAAAAGCGCTTTACGCGCTGGCTTCTCAGCCAATAAAGGCTCGCCCACACTAACCAAAGCCCGTGCAAGGCAAGCAACCAATCAAATCGTCCCCCCGTCATCGTGAGCGTATGCACCACTTGATAGGCTTCCCACGTCCACAATAGCCACACCCACCAATAACCTAAGTGCCAATGCTGTGTTAACCATTCAGGCGCCTTGTCGCAGTTCCCCACCAACAGTAATAGCCCAAGCGGCACCAGGCCAATCCCTAAACTGAGATAAAACGCAGCGGTGTCCGGATAAACCAGCGCAAGCAGCTCGCTGCCCTGCTCTCGGCTGACACCGGCCATCGCCAGTAGCCACCATGCGCGACTTAACAGTAGCAGGCACAGTACGGCGATCTGGGGGGCCTTGATATACCCTTTGTCGTCGAAATGATGAAACGTGTCCATAAGATTTTTGATTGAGAAGTCACGCATTTACCATGGCGACATGCGATAAAAACTGCAAGCGCAAAAGCAAAATTTGTTATCCTAGGGACGAGCCATTTATTTAGCGTTACATGGAGCCCTCATGGCCAAAACAAAAGCCAAAGCAACGATTTCGCCAGAGACGCAACAAGACGCCATGCGCGTTGCCAAAGCCACGCAAAAGCCTGGACAAACCAAGGCTCAGACGAAACTGATTGCTCAAGGGATTGAGAAAGGGATTGCGCAGTACAAAAAAGAACAAAAAGCAAAGGCGCGCGCGCAGGACAAAGCGCGCAAGAAACAGCAAAAACCGACACCGGCTGTCGACCAACTCAGCGAGCCTGCCTCTTCACCGCAGCCTACTGCACAAGATAAAGGGCACAGCCGTTTACCTTGGCTTTTACTCGTCGTAAGCTGGATAGGGTTTATTGGTTACACGCTCGTGGGGGCATAATGGGAAAAAATCTGCTCGGCCTCATTGTACTTTTTACACTGTTCGGCTGCTCGAAAGGAGGCCCCATGGCAAAACAACCGCCTGTCACTGCCTGTGGTGACAGCCCTAATTGTGTTTCAACAGAAGACACGCGCGCGACATTTCAGTTAGCGCCCTTACCGCTGGCTAACACCGATGTGGCCTTGGCGACCATTGTTGAGAAAATTGCCTCAATGCCAGGTGCTCAAGTGGTTGCAGCCCAAGAAAACTACGCACACTTACGCTTCACCACCCGGGTGCTGCGCTTTGTCGATGATGTTGAAGTCTCACTCAGTGATAACCAGCTCGCGCTTCGCTCTGCCTCTCGCATTGGCTACTACGACTTTGGCGCAAACCGTCGGCGTGCTGATGCCATTCGACGCACACTGGTCGAGGCGAAACTGGTCCGTCCCTCAGGCGATCACTAGTTGATATACGAGCGAATGTCTCGCTTTTTATCCTCGACCCAATCGCGACGAAACGGGCCCCAGTCTTTTAGCTGGTAATAACCATCGTTGTGGCGCTTGCCATCTTGGATAAATGTCATATCAATGCCTAGCCCTGACAAAGATTTGAGCACATCCTGGATAGTGCGGCGCGGCCAGCCTGTTGCCTCAATCAAACGCGGAACATTTGGGCGCTCCATCTCTTCTACCAGTGCGGCGAGATACAAGCGCCGAGCGAATACCGGGTTGAGTTCCATACGAACCTCCAACAATTACGAATGATCCCATTATTCATGGCGCCTGCTAAGAGGTTTTGCGTTTGATCAAAACGCCATCAAATCGACGTGCTGCAGGCGCATTTACCCACGCATTTCACACGGTTTTGCGCCATCACATGGCGTACATCCCTGCCGCGCCAAGTATTGCGTTCACTAACCAGTGGTGTCACTCTTAAACCTTTGCCAACAATCACGATAAGACCATGACAACTGTATTTGGGATTAAAAACTGCGACACCCTAAAAAAAGCCCTAAAGTGGTTGGATAACCAAGGTATCGACTACCAATATCACGACTACCGGAAAGATGGCTTAGACGCACAAATGCTGCAAACTTTCGTTGCCGAACTGGGCTGGGAAGCGTTAATCAACAAACGTGGCACCACCTACCGCCAACTAAGCGATGAGCAAAAAGCCCATTTAGACCAAGCCAGCGCTATCGCAATCATGCTCGACAACCCAGCGATCATTAAACGCCCATTGCTCGTACACAAAGGTAGCTATTACCTCGGCTTTAAAGAGAACCAATACGCTGATATTTTCGCGTAATGTGATAGTCGATTCATTTTTGTTGTAAGGAAACCCCGATGACTGACTCTGCCACGCTGGCTTTAGCGAAAGATCTGATAAACCGAGAATCGGTCACGCCGGAAGATGCCGGCTGCCAAGATCAAATGATTGCGCGGTTAGAAGCCTTGGGCTTCACCATTGAGACCATGGTGTTTGAAGATACCACTAACCTTTGGGCCAGGCGGGGGACGGAAGGCCCTCTGTTTGCTTTTGCCGGCCACACTGACGTGGTTCCCTCAGGGCCGCGCGAACAATGGCATACACCGCCGTTTGAAGCGACAGTGATTGACGATCACCTCCATGGACGTGGCGCCGCGGATATGAAAGGCTCATTGGCCGCCATGGTTGTCGCGGTTGAGCGTTTTATTGCCCAGCACCCTGACCACTCTGGCTCTCTCGCGTTTTTAATCACCTCAGATGAAGAAGGCCCGTTTATTAACGGCACTACCCGCGTCGTCGATACCCTAATGTCGCGCGGCGAGAAGATCGATATGTGTATTGTTGGCGAACCGTCTAGCACACACCATGTCGGTGATGTGGTGAAAAACGGCCGTCGCGGGTCAATCACCGGGGATCTCTACGTCAAAGGGACACAAGGCCATGTCGCCTATCCGCATCTTGCCAACAACCCAGTGCATCAGGCGATGCCAGCGCTCACCGAGCTTGCGCAAACACTCTGGGACAAAGGCAATGCGTTTTTCCCCCCCACAAGCTTCCAAATCCCCAATATCGAGGCTGGCACAGGCGCGGCCAATGTCATCCCAGGGGAATGCCATGCGCAGTTTAACTTCCGCTTCAGCACCGAGCTGGACAGTGAAACCATCAAAAAGCGGGTTTACTCTATTTTAGACGCCCATGGGCTCGACTATACCCTTGAGTGGACGCACAGTGGTGACCCTTTCTTAACCGATAAAGGTACGTTGCTGGACGCGGTGGTAGCGGCGGTGGAAGAGGTGAATCATCAAACACCGGAACTGCTGACCACTGGCGGCACCTCCGACGGACGTTTTATTGCGCAAATGGGTGCGCAAGTGATTGAGCTGGGCCCGGTGAATGCCACTATCCACAAGGTGAATGAATGTGTCAGTATCCCGGATTTAGAAAAGCTGACGGACATGTATCAAAAGGTGTTGGAGAAAGCACTCCCTTGACCCCAACGTCCGCACAGCTCACTGGCCAAGACGGCTCAGTGCTCGCACCGATCAACAACCAACCTAATGCACCATGCTTGCATCAGGCTGTACTGGCTGATTTTGCCGCCTTACAACAGGCGGCATCACAAGCGGGCTTTACCCTAATGGTCGCCAGCGGCTATCGCTCGTTTGCCCGTCAGTTGGCTATCTGGAATGGTAAATTTAATGGCGAAAAACCGGTGCTAGATGCCGACAGCCAGCCACTGGATATCACGCAACTGTCTGATGATGCGCGCGTCAAGGCAATATTGCGTTGGTCAGCTTTGCCTGGGGCAAGCCGCCATCATTGGGGAACAGATTTAGACGTGTATGACAAGCGTGCACTGGCTCCACATCAAAGGTTGGCGCTCACCCCACCGGAATATGATGATGGCCCTCAGGCCGCGTTTTCTCAGTGGCTTAAAACCCACGCCCCGCAATGGGGGTTCTTCCTTCCTTATGCCGAGGATAAGGGCGGTGTTGCGAGGGAGCCTTGGCATATCAGCCATATCGCCACCAGCGCCACCCTTTTGTCAGCATTTAGCCAAGACATGCTTGCCAACGCGATCGGCAATGCCCCTATTTGTGGTAAACGTACTATTCTTGACCAATTGGATTGGATATATTCAACCTACGTCACCAATCTCTGCGAGGTGGAACAATGGAATGGCTAACCAACCCTTATGTCATTATTGCCATCGTGGTTGCCGTGGTGGTCAGTAATATCATGGCACTCAAGTACACCGCCAACGCAAAGTTTGGCCTTAAGTACAAAGAGAAGCCGGATAAACAGTCGTCATCCAAAGAAAGCGATGCGGGGAATGATCAAGCGCAATCAGACGAGCATAAAGAGTAAATAGCGCCATATTGATGGCGCTATTTTTCGCGCGCAAAAAGCAAACGTTTGCTTTTTAAAACCAAAAATTACAAGGTAAGGCCGATACGCTTTGCCACCTCGATGTAAGCATCCACAACACCACCTAGGCCTTGACGGAAACGGTCTTTATCCAGTTTTTCTCGGGTATTGGCATCCCACAATCGGCAACCGTCAGGACTAAACTCGTCACCCAGAACAATATTACCTTGATGATCAACACCAAACTCAAGTTTATAATCGACCAACAACAGCTCTCCTTCCGCAAACAGCGCTTTGAGGACATCGTTCACCTTGTAGGTCAGTGATTTCATCGTCGCCAATTGCGCTTGCGTGGCGTAGCCCAAAGACTCACACAAGGATTCATTGACCATGGGATCGTGCAGCGCGTCGTTTTTTAAAAACAACTCAAAGGTGGGCGGCGTCAGTGCCGTCCCTTCCTCGACGCCAAGGCGACGGCAAAGTGAACCGGCTGCAATATTGCGCACCACACACTCTACAGGGATCATATCTAGCTTTTTCACCACACACTCGGTATCGGACAACAATTGGTCCATTTGGGTGGGGATGCCCGCCTGCTCAAGCTTTTGCATGATGAAGTGATTAAATTTGTTATTCACTTCGCCTTTTCGCTCAAGCTGCTCAACACGCTCGCCATCAAAAGCCGACGTGTCATTGCGAAAGTGCAGAACAAAGCGGTGCTCATCATCTGTGGCATAGACAGATTTTGCCTTACCGCGATACAACTCAGCACGTTTTTCCATTACCTATACTCTCCATTAGGCGCTAAAAGTAAGGGACGCTCACCGCGTCCCTATAAAATTACTCTGATGCTTGGTTCACTTGGGCAATGACCGCTTTGAGCGCTGGGCTCAGCGCTTCTAACGTCGCCTCATCGACAGGCTTACCATCGCTGTTGGTCACGTTAAGTGACGTGCGGTTGCCTAGATCGCCCAGCAACAAGGTATAGCTGTTGTCCGGGAACGAAATCGGATCAACGCCAAGGGATTGCCAACGCTCATCATTTGGCGCGACGTGACGGGTTTTCACCGTGCCTTGCGACTGGTTACGACTTTCTACCGTGAACCCTAAAGGCTTGATGATAGCGGGCAGCTTTTCCCAAACCACATCATAAGGGGCGCGCGCGATGATGACCGGCAACCCACTGCGATCGGTACCAAAGCTAATCGGAATATCAGACTGGCGCTGCTCAGCCAAGCGGCGCGCTTCGGCACGCAATGCCGCATCGTGACTCACCGTGATAAGGTTAGTCATCAGGGTGTTGTAGCGCTCACGCAACGCAGGGGTGAGCGGTTCATCGCTGGCTTTCGCACGCGAGTCAATCATATTCACCCCTAACGCAAAGCGGCGACCTTGCTCAAGGCGCGATAAACGGAAGCGTGCTTGATGGGCGCTGTCTTCTTTTTCCCAAGCAATCCAACCGGTTTCTACTTGGTCTGCCGTTTGCGACGACACTGGGATGGTCTGCTCGCTAACCAAACGCTCTACCGTTTGCCACACTTTATCGAGTTGCTTTTCATTGGCAACGGCAAGGGTGACGCCACGGCTATCACGTTGTATCCGTGCGCCCGGGATCAAATCCAGCACTTGGCGCGGTGGACGAATATCAACGTTCTGACCGACTTCACCATTAAAATCTTGTGTCGGGATTTGATAATTAGTGGAAAAATACGGCGCTTGATCCGGCAAGGTTTGCCATGGCGACAACGGGGTTGTTTGCAAATAGTCAAAGTCATCTTTGGCTTGACGGCGCTGCTCGACGCCACCACTGCAGGCCACCACACTGGTGGCCATGATGGCACATAGGCCGAGCTTAAATACTGGTTTCATTGACACTCCAACGGCTTAAACAGCACCTGCGACACGCAGTGCCTCACGAACATCTGGACGCAAGTGCTCGCTTAACTCAGTTAATGGCAGACGAAGGTGCCCATCCGCAATCAAGCCCATCTCACGGACTGCCCACTTCACAGGGATCGGATTGGCTTCGTCAAACAGGTGACGATGTAGGGGGATCAAGGTTTCGTTAATGGCATGCGCTTGCTCTGCTTCACCTGCGCGCGCCAGTTTGATCATTTTAGCCATTTGCGCAGCCGCCACATTATTGGTCACAGAGATAACGCCGTGCCCCCCGGCCAAGACAAAATCCAAGCCCGTTAAATCATCGCCACTGAATAAGAGGAAATCGTCGCCACAAAGTTCCCGGTGAATCGCCACTCGGCTTACATCAGCGGTGGCATCTTTCAGACCAATGATGTTGTCGAATGCCGCCAGTCGCGCTACTGTCTCAGGCTGAATATCGACCGCGGTACGCCCGGGAACATTATATAAAATCTGTGGCAGGTCCGTGGCTTCAGCAATGGCTTTGTAATGCTGGAACAAACCTTCCTGGGTCGGTTTATTATAATAAGGGGTCACGCTTAGGCAGGCCGCCACACCTGAGCCAGCAAACATTTTGCTGAAAGTGATTGCTTCATGGGTGGCATTGGCGCCAGTTCCCGCAATAACCGGAATACGCCCGTTAGCAAATTCCAAGGTTTTCAGCACAACTTTAATGTGCTCATCCACGGTTACTGTCGACGACTCACCCGTCGTGCCCACTGCGACAATCGCATCAGTGCCCGATTGGATATGAAACTCGACCAGTTTTTCCAGGCTAACGTAATCAACTTCGCCGTGTGCATCCATTGGTGTGACGAGCGCCACAATGCTTCCAGAAACCATGTTCGTCTCCCTTATTAGTGATGCTTGCAATGTTACTTTTGGCGCAGGGCAAACACAAGAATAACCCTGCGTCTAGGCATGTCTTAATCGACATTTTTTCATCGATAGGTAATGTGTCTTATCGTTATAATCGAGGAAGGGGTGAGTCTGCGTCAATGGGCAGTCAAATCCTGTCAAGTCAGTGATCCTATTATCAAAAACTTGCGTAATCGCGAGCACCCTCTATCATCGTGAATTCGGTTTACCGACAAAAAGGAAACGCAGCGCATGCAAACAATCACCGAAGGCGCACAAGCGCCCGATTTTTCACTGCAAGATCAAAATGGCGACACCGTCACGCTTAGCCAATTCAAAGGCGACAAACGTGTTCTGGTTTATTTCTACCCAAAAGCGATGACACCGGGTTGTACAACGCAGGCCTGCTCGCTACGCGATACGAAAGCCGAATTGGATGCACTTGACACCGTGGTGCTTGGCATAAGTCCAGATCCGGTGAAAAAACTGGCCCGTTTTGTTGAACGCGACGCACTTAACTTCACGCTGTTGAGCGATGAAGATCATGCCGTCGCCGATGCATTCGGAGTCTGGGGACCGAAAAAATTCATGGGCAAAGAATACGATGGGATTCATCGTCTAAGCTTTTTGGTTGGCAAAGACGGTAAGATAGAACATGTGTTCAATAAGTTTAAAACCAAGGATCACCACCAAGTGGTGCTTGATTACTTAAACCAAGCGTAACGTCAGTCCACGTTGGCTTTGGCGACAAGTTAGCTTTGGCGACAAAGCAGCCTACATGCTGCTGACTAAAAGCGCACGTACACCGTGCGCTTTTTTGTATGATTAGCCGACAGGCTTTGCCAACGCCTCAGGGTATCCGCGGCGTGTCGCAAGCTCGCAAGCGGTATCGATTATCTTCGCGGTGTTGGGGCGAGACAATGGCTGATAAGAGGTAGGAGATATCCAACCTGAATCTTCAAATTGCGTCAGTACTTTATTGATGGCCGTCAGCGCCGACGATGCTTTGACAATTTCCAAACGCGCATAACGTTCACCATCAAACGACACATCCGAGGCACGTAACGAAGGATCATCCCCGGGGATTTGCTGTGCACCACACAAGGGTTTGCCACCTACTTCGGCCTGTTTAAATGCCGGTAACCACTGGCCAAAATGGTCAATCGCACGATCAGTGCGTTCACACACTTCTTGCCAGTCCCAGCCTTTATCGATGTTTTTCACATAACGTGCATCGACAGTCGGTTGCGCCGACTCCGCAGAGCTTTTCACTAAACCACGCTCAAACAAGGTGACGTCTTGAGTCATACCGTGCAGCTGGAAAAAACCATCCGGGTAAGGAGTCAACTGCGCCATTCCCTGTGGGGTGCCCCGTTGACCGTGGACAATGATTTCCGGCCACTGATACTCAGTCCGTGTCCAATGTGCGATATACGCGGCTTTGTATTCGACCAAACGCTCGCGGCCAAACCCGGCCATATCATCGATTGTCCCCGTGCGGAATCCGGCCGCATTGATAAGATAGTCAACGTCGGTGGTCTGTATCTGGCCTGACTGGTCTTGATAGGTTACCCGCCACCCTGACGAGATGGGCTGAGTGTCCATCACTTTGTGATTGAAATTAAGCTGACAATGAGGCGCGTCGGCAAGGGTCAATTGCGCTTCCGCCGCCAAGCGAAACACGCTAAGCCCGTATTCTTGCACCAGGACCAGAGGGTATTTCATTGCACTTAAATCGAGCGATTGCGCCACGGGCCACATCCATCGTTCGGCAGCATCGATCACGCTGTGGTAGTCTTGAGCGCGCAATGCTTCCAGTTCCTCTTGCTGATACAAACGGAAATAATCGCTCGGCTCACCCATGACTTTATTATCGCTATCGATCTCAACCAATTGCGCATAACGCTCACGCAGGGCTTCTAAACGTGCAATCACACTGTCTAATGAGCCTGGGTCTTGCTGAGGAACGGCAAGGACAGTCGGTCGACGATTGACCGAATGCGGATACATGCGCACCGTGGCCACCGACTGTTCGAGTAAGGTCAGGCATTGATCGAGTGAAATTTCACGATACAAATTGCCGCCCGCGTGCAGATGGCAAATTGGCGGCCCACTCACCAAGCCGGTGCCCGCCTCAAACACCTGGGTGTCCACCCCGCGCTCAGCCAATCGCATTGCCGCTGTGGTTCCCGCAACACCGCCACCTATCACCGCGACGCGAAACTTTTCTACTTGCGTTTGTTCTTGCCTGTGTTGTGCCATGCCAACCCTGTTTTCATTACTACTTCTGTGGGCCAAACTGATCACGACGTGTCGATGTTTACCTGCCGCTCAGCCCCTTTTATTAGGGGCGTGAAAACAAGATGGATCACTCAATATCTGTCTTGGGATCGTCATCCAGCTCAATCACTGGCAGCGCTTGCCACACCGCTTTCACTAAGGTCGCCAATGGAATAGCAAAAAATACCCCCCAAAAGCCCCAGAGTCCACCGAAAACCAGTACGGCTATTATGATGGCGACTGGATGTAAATTCACCGCTTCTGAAAAAAGCACGGGGACGAGCACATTGCCATCCAACGCTTGGATAACGCCATAGGCGATCATTACATACCAAAAACCAGGCTCAAGCCCCCACTGGAACAAGGCAACAATGGCTATCGGGACGGTGACAATCGCCGCACCAATATAAGGCACCAAGACAGAGAAGCCCGTCGCCACACTGAGTAGGACCGCATAGCGAAGGTCTAACAGGCTAAAGGTCAAATAACTGGTCACCCCGACGATAATGATTTCAGTCACTTTGCCGCGGATGTAGTTGGAGATCTGCTGATTCATCTCATGGCCGACTCGAGAGGCAAGACGACGGTTGCGTGGTAACAAGCCTTTGAACATCGCCAACATTTGTGCTTTGTCCTTGAGCAAAAAGAACACCAGCAGGGGCACTAAAATCAGATATACCGCCACCGCGACTAAGTTCACCAAAGACGCCAATGAACCTTTTACCAATGTTTCGCCAAGGTTGAGTACTTTATTTTGCAAGGTATCGACAAAGGTATTGACCATATGGGGGTTGATCAGCTCTGGGTAGCGTTCTGGCAAACTCAGCATCAGTGCTTGCATGTTATTAAACATATTTGGCACATCGGCCACCAAGCTGACCCCCTGGTTCCATATGGTCGGCACCAACCCGAATAACGCCATCAAGGTTAAGCTGACAAACACAGTCAGTACCACCAGCACTGACAAAATGCGGGGCAAACCCAGCCGGCAGAGACGATTTACCGGCCAATCAAGTAGATAGGCCATCACGATCGCGACCAATAATGGGGCGAGCAAATTGCCAAAAAAGTAGATGGTTATAAAACCAAAAAGAAGGATCGCCACCAGGCTCACGGCATGTGGGTCAGAAAAACGTCGCCGATACCAGCGATGTAACATATCAAACATAAAAAGCCCGCTATTTCTTTGTGATGAGTAGCCGCGAAGCTGGCGTGTCTAACCACCTCATACTGAAGCCTTCGCGTTTAAAATACTTGGGGATATCGTCTTTCGCCCCTTGATCACCGAGTAAAATCACCAATTGCTCACCTGACTGCAATAACGCGGCGGCGCGCTTTGCCAGCAATAGCGCCATTGGACAAACATGTTCTCGCAAATCAAGTGTTTGAGATTCCATTCTGGCTCACCGGTCGGTATTATCGTCAGTATTGTAATGGACATTAGATAGAACGCCAACGAAACCCTAACGGGTTTTATCGGTCTGTACCTAAGTACACCCTGCATTTAAAGGTCATCATACTTATGTCATCTCGCGCACTTGGCTCTCACAAAGGCAACAACGCTCGCCGCCTGCTCTGTTATGCACTAGCGGGGGTTTTAGCGAGCGCACCTGTGTCGGCACGTGTTGAGTCATATCAAAGTGACTTACCTGATATCGGTACCGCCGCCGTCAGTACCTTATCAGTTGCCAAAGAGAAAGAGTTTGGTGATGCCTACATGCGGATGCTAAGAGCCAGCAAGCCCATCATCAGCGATCCTCTACTCAACGAGTATATTAATGGCTTGGGCCATCGACTGGTGGCGAATGCCAACGATGTTCGCACACCCTTTCGTTTTATTTTAATTGATAATCAGGCAATCAACGCCTTTGCCTTTTTCGGTGGCTACGTGGCCATGCACTCTGGGCTGTTCCTCCATGCAAAAACGGAAAGCGAATTGGCATCGGTGATGGCCCACGAAATCGCCCATGTCACCCAGCGTCATCTTGCAAGAAGCATGGAGGAGCAAGCGCAAACCTCGCCGCTGACCGTCGCCGCCTTAGTGGGATCGTTGATGCTCGCGATTGCCTCTCCCGAAGCCGGGATTGCAGCGGCACACGCCGCGACAGCGGGCAGTATGCAAAACCAAATAAACTTCACCCGTCGCAATGAAGAAGAAGCCGATCGGATCGGCATTGAAACCCTCGCACGTGCTGATTTTGACGTGCAAGCCATGCCGCGATTTTTCTCACGATTGGCGGATGAGTACCGTTACGCCAGCCAAATGCCCGAGTACTTCAGCACCCACCCTTTACCGGCTTCACGGATCACTGACTCTCGCGCTCGTGCCCGCCAATACCCACAAAAACGGGTACCTGTCTCGCCCGATTATCAACTCGCGCGCGCCCGTATCGTCGCGCGATATAGCGGCATCGCCAGCCGCTCGGCGATGGATTGGTTTGAACGGCGTCATAAAGAGGCCTCGCCGGCCGAAAAGCAAAGCCTCAACTACGGGATGGCGTTGCTTGATATTGATGCACGTCGTTTTGACGATGCGCGAGAAAAATTAACCCCACTTATCAAGGCGCAACCAAATAATCGATTTTTCCTTGATGCGATGACCGATTTAAACATCGGTGAGAAACAGTACGACAAGGCATTGACGCGCCTTGAAAACGCATTGAACCATCAACCTAATAACCGCGTATTATTGCTCAATCGTGCCTATACCCTCGTCAAAGCCAAGCGAGGAGGCGAGGCGATCTCCATGCTGGAGCGATATACACACCAGCATCCAGATGACAGCAACGGTTGGTTTTTGTTACAACAAGCGTACGAAAGTACCGGGACGCATCGAGACGGTGAGCTGGCCGCCCAAGGTGAGCGTTATGCCTTACGCGGACAATGGGACAAAGCCATTCGCAATTATACCCAAGCCGCCCAGATCGCAGAACTAGGTAGCTTGGCGCAGGCACGGTATGATGCGCGTCTTGATCAACTTCGTCGCCAACAAGCCCGCTTTAAAGCGCTTAGCGACCGTTAATTCACTCAAAAAGGATCATTGTTGTGACCGCTATAACCCTCTACCACAACCCCCGTTGTTCAAAAAGTCGTGAAACCCTCAAGTTGTTGGAGTCCAACGGTGTCACGCCGACCATCATCAAGTATCTCGACACCCCTTTGTCTGCTGAGGCGTTGACGATGTTAAAACAGCAACTCGGACTCAGCTCGTTTCGGGAGATGATGCGAACCAAAGAAGCAGACTATAAAGCGGCAAACTTGGGCGATGCCTCCGTGGACGAAGCGCAATTACTCGACGCCATGGTTAACAATCCCAAATTGATCGAACGTCCAATCGCCGTCAAGGGCGAAAAAGCGGTCATTGGTCGTCCACCTGAAAACGTCCTCGCGCTAATAAAATGACGAAAGTATTAGTGCTCTACTACAGCCGCTCGGGGAATACACGCAAACTCGCCCAGCAAATCGCCCGTGGTATCGAGGCGCAAGGCGCTGAAGCGATATTGCGCACGGTGCCCGAGCTACCCGCTTACCCTGATGGCCAAGTGCCAGACACAACCGCGAAAGACCCGTTTGTCACTCGGCAAGATTTGCTGGACTGTCATGGCCTAGCCCTCGGCAGTCCGGTGCGTTTTGGCAACATGGCCGCGCCTTTGAAGCAATTTATCGACAGTACCAGTGGGGAGTGGCTATCAGGCGCCCTGATTGATAAACCTGCAGCCGTGTTTGGCGCCGGATCAATGCTGCATGGCGGACAAGAAACCACCCTGCTCACCATGACAGTGCCACTGCTTCATCATGGTATGGTGTTGCTCGGTGTGCCACATAGCGAACGGGCGCTACATACCACGCAAGGTGGCGGCTCGCCTTATGGTGCGTCGAGTGTGGCAGAGCCGAACCTGCCTTTAATCGCAGACGAGAAACAAATCGCCAAAACCTTAGGTCAACGTCTTGCACGTTTTGCACAAACCTTTCACCACCACTTGGGACAATAGGATAGTACTGTGACTGACTCTCGGCTTGCATTAATGCGTAGGCTCTCGCTATTGAGTAACCTCGGCCTGATTGGTTGGGTAATAATCTGGCATGCGTCTTTATCGCCCCACCCACACCTCAATGCTTGGGCGGTAACGATCGGCTGGACCATCCCGCTGCTCCTTCCGCTACCGGGGATCTTGAAAGGAAAGGCCTTTACTCATGCGTGGGCGAACTTTATTTTGATGTTTTACTTTTTGCACGCATTGACCCTTATTTATGTCGATGAGGGGGAACGCTGGTTGGCCGCTATCGAGCTTGTCTTGGTCGCCTGTGCGTTCGCCAGCAATATCGTCTTCGCGCGTTGGATGGGAAAATCACAAGGGCTAAAACTGCCACGCCTGTCTCAAGTGGAACGCGAAGAGCGCCAACGCTTTGAGGGCAAAGATAACGCCTCGTCTGACTGATAACTGACCGTTATCCTCGCCCTTGGTATCTTAACCGCCTCGGCTAAGCCAAGCACCGTGCTTGGCTTACACCGGGTACGGGCGGCGAGAGAAATACCGGTGGCCACACTTGCTACAAGGCGCAATCACATCCACCCGGCTGTGGCGTGACTGGTGGTGGCACTGCTCACATTGCAATACGCCCAGCCCAACAATTTCACCCGCTTCATACACGCCATGGTGCTGAAGGTCGTCAAACACTTCACGCCACTCTAGCTGAGTGCGATCGGTGATTTCTGCCAGCTGTTCCCAAATAGAGTTGGCAATCAGATCGTTAAACACCTGACTGTCCATGTCTTCGCCTTGAGATTTGTCGTACTGCTCACCAAACGCTTTCACATCGCGCTTGAAGTAAGCCTCAATCAGCGCCCACTCATCTTTGGTAAGATCCGCAGCTGCTTTGAGATATTGATCAGACAACTCGACCCAGCGAGACAAAGCCTCTGGACTGTTTTCCAGTGCCTCTTTTACCCGCTCAATGATACTTTGTTGCGGTTCTTTCTCTTTATTCATGGTTCTGTCCTGATTCAAGTGTTGTTGCGGTCTCTGCCTTTCGTTATTCTATGACGATATTTCTCTTTCAGGTTTTACCTTTCTCACAGAATCTCGGAAGCCATCGATGCAAGAACAATATAGCCCGCAAGATATTGAACAAAAAGTTCAAGCCCATTGGGACGACAATAAAACCTTTGTGGCTCATGAAGACCCTAACAAAGAAAAATTCTACTGTCTTTCTATGTTCCCTTACCCCAGTGGCCGACTTCACATGGGGCATGTCCGTAATTATACCATCGGTGATGTGATCTCGCGTTATCAGCGCCTGCAAGGCAAAAATGTGATGCAACCTATTGGTTGGGACGCATTTGGTTTGCCGGCCGAAGGGGCCGCTATCAAAAACAAAACCGCCCCTGCACCTTGGACATATGAAAACATTGATTACATGAAAGGCCAGCTGAAAATGCTGGGCTTTGGTTACGACTGGGATCGCGAAATCGCAACCTGTAGCCCTGATTACTACCGCTGGGAGCAAGAATTCTTTACCACGCTTTATAAAAAAGGCTTGGTATACAAAAAAACCTCGTCAGTGAATTGGTGTCCACACGATCAAACCGTGTTGGCGAACGAGCAGGTGCATGAAGGCTGCTGCTGGCGCTGCGATACCCCGGTTGAGCAAAAAGAAATTCCACAGTGGTTTATCAAAATCACCGATTATGCAGAAGAGCTGCTGCAAGACATCGACAAACTGGATGGTTGGCCAGAGATGGTAAAAACCATGCAGCGCAACTGGATTGGCCGTTCAGAAGGCGTTGAGCTGACCTTCGATGTTGAGGGCGATCACCCTGCGCTGGGCGTCTACACCACCCGCCCTGATACCCTGATGGGGGTGACTTATGTCGGTATTGCCGCCGGTCACCCACTGGCCGATGCCGCGGCCAAGAATAACCCAGCCTTGGCGGAGTTTGTGCAAGAGTGCCGTAACACCAAGGTAGCGGAAGCTGAGCTGGCCACCATGGAGAAAAAAGGCATGGCGACGGGCTTGTACGCCACGCACCCATTAAACGGCCGCCGCGTACCTATCTTTGTCGCCAACTTCGTGTTGATGGATTATGGGACGGGCGCAGTCATGGCCGTGCCTGCACACGACCAACGCGATTTTGAATTTGCCAGCAAATACGGCCTCGATATTGAGCCTGTGATCCTGGATGAAAATGGCAACGCACCTGATTTGTCTGAGCAAGCACATACCGAAAAAGGCAAGCTATTTAACTCTGGTGAATTCGATGGCTTAGACTTTGATGCCGCGTTTGATGCGATTGCCGCTAAGCTTGAGTCTTTGGGTAAAGGGCAAAAAACGGTCAACTTCCGCTTGCGTGACTGGGGCGTTTCTCGTCAGCGTTATTGGGGCGCACCTATCCCAATGCTGAACACCGAAGACGGTGACGTGGTCCCTGTTCCGACGGATGAGCTGCCGGTTATCCTGCCAGAAGATGTAGTAATGGACGGGGTGCAAAGCCCGATTAAAGCTGACAAACAATGGGCACAAACCCAGTATCAAGGCAAGCCAGCGCTGCGTGAAACCGACACCTTCGATACCTTTATGGAATCGTCTTGGTACTATGCACGCTATTGCTCGCCGCAGGCCGATCAGATGCTCGACCCAAGCGCTGCCAACTATTGGCTGCCTGTCGATCAGTATATTGGTGGGATTGAGCACGCCTGTATGCACCTGCTTTACTCACGCTTCTTCCACAAGTTGCTGCGTGACGAAAACATGGTCGATAGCGATGAACCCTTCAAGCAACTGCTCTGTCAAGGCATGGTACTGGCTGATGCCTTCTACTATACCGATGACAAAGGCGTGCGCGTGTGGGTCTCGCCAACCGATGTCACCGTTGAGCGTGACAGCAAAGGGCAAATTGTTAATGCGGTAGACAGCCAAGGCAATGCGGTGACCCATGCGGGCATGACCAAGATGTCGAAGTCTAAAAACAACGGCATTGATCCGCAGCTCATGGTCGAGAAGTACGGGGCTGATACGGTGCGCCTGTTCATGATGTTCGCCGCGCCTGCGGATATGACGCTGGAGTGGCAAGAATCAGGGGTTGAAGGGTCACACCGCTTCTTGCGTCGCGTCTGGAAACTGGTTTACGAGCACAGCCAACAAGGACCTGTCGTGGCACTGGATGCTAGCGCGCTCACCAATGAGCAAAAAGCGCTGCGCCGCGAGGTGCACAAAGCCATTGCGAAAGTCAGTGATGACATGGGGCGCCGTCAAACCTTTAACACCGCCATCGCGGCGATTATGGAGCTAATGAACCGATTGGTGAAAGCCCCACAACAAAGCGAACAAGACCGCGCGGTGCTCGACGAAGCCCTCAAAGCGGTGGTGCTAATGCTTTACCCCATTACCCCACATATCTGCTTTAGCCTGTGGAATGCATTGGGTGAGACCCACATTGATGACGCAGCGTGGCCAGAGGCAGATAAAGAAGCCATGGTTGAGGACGAAAAGCTGATTATCGTCCAAGTCAACGGTAAGCTACGCGCCAAGATCACCGTCGCCGCAGATGCGGAGAAAGACGCAGTGGAAGCCCAAGCGATGGCAGATGAAAACGTGGTGAAATTTACCGAAGGCAAAACCGTGCGCAAGGTGATTTATGTACCTGGCAAGCTGGTTAACATTGTTGCCAACTAACAAGGAGCGATGGAGTGAATCTGTTTAAGACAATGCTTCGCTCCCTGCTTGTCGCGATGGTCTGTTTGACCATCGCGTCTTGCGGGTTTGCCTTGCGTGGCAGCTACAACCTGCCCGATGAGGTTGATAAGGTGTCGTTAACGAGCTTTGACCCTTATGGTGAGCTCACCCGGCAAATGCGAAATGCCTTACGTCAACACAAGGTCGATCTTGTCTCCCCTTCCAAGGACGTGGCCAATATCCACTTGCTCGGTGAAAGCAATAGCGAACAGACGCTATCGCTTTATCAAAACAGCCGCGTGGCGGAGAAAGAGTTTCGCTATGTCGCGCGCTATCGCGTCACCGTGCCTGATAAAGGCAGTTATACCTACAACACCACCTTAAGCCGTAATTTCCTAGATAACCCGCTGACAGCGCTGGCAAAATCGGTGGAAGAAGATAAGTTAGTCGCTGAGATGCGTACAGAAGCCACTCGGCAAATTATGCGTCAACTTTCCCAATTAAAAGGCGATATCGCCGAGTTTGAACGCCAACAGGCCGAACAAGCGGCCATGGAGAAGCTCGAGCAAGGTGAAACGCCAACAGAGCCCAACGTGATCATCGAAACGCGACAAACCGAGACGAATACCGCGCAATGATGAGAACCTATCCCGACCAATTGGCGCAGCAGCTCAATCAACCGCTGCGCCAAACTTACTTGGTCTTTGGCTCCGACCCATTACTCAAACTCGAAGCGCGTGACGCCATTACAAGCGCGGCACGCACCCAAGGTTTTGAAGAGCATCATAAATTTGTCATCGATGGGCAACTAGATTGGCAAGAGGTTATCGACTGCTGTCAAGCGCTTAGCTTGTTTGCTTCTCGGCAAATTATTGAACTTTCCTGCCCTGATAATGGCCTCACCAGCACGCAAGCCAAGCAGCTTACCGAGCTGGCCGCTTATCTGCATCCTGATATCCTCCTATTGGTGCAAGGGGAAAGACTCAACAAGAAGCAAGAAAGCGCTAAATGGTTTTCAGCGCTCGCCCAACACGGCTTATACGTGGTGTGTAATACCCCGGATGCCCGTCAACTCCCGCGTTTTATTGAGCAACGGTGTCGCCAGTTAGGGCTAAAGCCAGACCAACCAGCGCTACAGTTGTTAGCACAATGGCATGAAGGAAACCTATTGGCATTGGTACAAAGCCTGCACATTCTACAACTGCTCTATCCGGATGGCGCCTTAACCCTGCCACGCATAGAGAGTGCCCTGTCACGCCACCATCACTTTACACCCTTTCAGCTCACCGATGCGCTGCTAGCAGGAAAGGCACAACGCGCGCAACGGATACTTGAGCAACTGCATGCTGAAGGTGAAGAGCCCACTCTCCTTTTACGACTGATCCAAAAGGAGCTCAAACAGTTGTATACCATTCACGAGCAGGGGCAAAAAGGCAGGCCGCTGAATGCCATCTTTGACCAACTTCGTGTATGGCAAACACGTCGTCCCATGCTCACCGCCGCTCTCAATCGGCTCAACAAAGCCCGATTAACCGCACTGCTACGCCGCTTAGCACAGTTAGAGATCAGGCTAAAAACGGACTTTGGTAGCGACCCTTGGCCAGATCTGCATTATTTTTGTGCACTCATGTGCCAAGCGTCCGAACCACTCACGCCCTAGCGTGTCCAACGGGTTAGCAAATGGTATACTGGCCTAATAAGACCATCAGCAACACATAGAGGTTTTCTTTGCAAGCTAACGAGTTAAAACAGTTTGTGACCGATAAGGTCGATGAGTTAAAAGCCAGCGATATTGTGACTCTGGATGTACGCGACAAATCATGTATTACCGACTTTTTAGTGCTGTGCACCGGCAACTCTCGCCGTCATGTTGCCTCCATTGCCGAGCATGTGTGTGAACAGGCCCAAGCGGTCGATATCGACTCTCTCGGCACGGAAGGACAAGATGACAGCGAATGGGTTGTGGTCGATTTAGGTGACGTTATGGTGCATGTCATGCAAGAGGAGCAACGCCAACTCTACCAATTGGAAAAACTCTGGAACTAAACCATGAAAATCCAATTGATTGCGGTGGGTAATAAAATGCCCAAATGGGTGGAGCAAGGCTTTGAAGAATATCAACGCCGCTTTCCAAAAGACATGCCACTCGAGCTGGTAGAGGTACCTGCTGGCAAGCGGGGCAAAAATGCCGATATCACCCGTATCTTGCAAAAAGAAGGGGAAGCGATGTTGGCGGCCGTCAACCGTAGTAGCCGCATTGTGACACTCGATATTCCCGGCAAGCCTTGGGACACACCGCAATTGGCTAACCAGTTGGAAAAGTGGAAACTTGATGGCCGCGATGTCGCCATTTTGATCGGTGGGCCAGAGGGGCTAGCACCACAGTGTAAAGCGGCCGCGGAGCAAAGCTGGTCGCTATCGCCACTGACCCTCCCCCATCCGCTGGTACGCGTCATTATGGCCGAGAGCCTATATCGAGCGTGGAGCTTGACCACCAATCACCCGTATCATCGAGAATAAGCAAAGATGAAGCGCCAACGAGTTGAAATCCGAGACCACAGCGCCGAGGCGGCCTTGTTTGTGCGACGCGCTATCGTCTGCTTTGTCGGTATCATGGCGTTGGTTGGGGTGCTGCTAACCAACCTTTATCATATTCAGGTGACCGAACACCAAGACTACCAAACCCGCTCGAACGATAACCGCATTAAAGTCGTCCCAGTGGCGCCTAACCGTGGCCTCATTTATGACCGCAATGGGAAATTGCTGGCGGAAAACCGCCCCGTTTATCACTTAGAAGTGACGCCTGAGCAAGTCGATGATATGCCGGCAACCCTCGCCCAGCTAAAAGACTTACTCTCATTGACCGACAAAGACATTACGCGCTTTCAAAAAGAGCGTCGCCGCTCGCGACGTTTTAATGCCGTGGCATTGAAAACACAGCTCACCGATAAAGAAGTCGCGATTTTTTCCGCGCACCAGCATCAATTTTCTGGGGTGGAAATCAAAGCCTACTTAAAGCGCCATTACCCTTACGGCGATGCACTGACCCATGTGCTCGGGTATGTCGCCAAAATCAATGATCGCGATATTGCCAAACTCAGGCAAAAAGGGGTGCTCAATAACTACAAAGCAACCCGTGATATTGGCAAGCTGGGGATAGAGAAATACTACGAATCAACACTGCATGGTAAAGCGGGCTACCAAGAAGTTGAGGTGAACAGCCGTGGCCGTGTAATACGTACGCTTAAATATGTGCCCCCGCAACCGGGTAAGGATCTGATTCTTAATCTCGACATTGACCTGCAACTTTACGTGCGCGGCATCCTCGGTGACCGACGAGGCGCGGTGGTGGTGGTCGACCCTGACACCTCGGGCGTCCTGGCGATGGTGTCAACGCCCAGCTACGATCCTAACTTATTTGTGCATGGTATTTCCGGTACCCAATATCGGCAGTTGCTCAATGATAAAGATCGTCCCTTGGTGAATCGCGCCACCCTAGGCATTTACCCGCCAGCTTCCACCGTGAAGCCTTTCATTGCTGTCGCCGCGCTAGAAGAAGGCGTTATCACCACCAAGACCACGCGTAACGACCCTGGTTATTGGCGGATCCCTAACTCGGATACGCGCCCTTTCCGTGACTGGCTCCCTTGGGGGCACGGACGGGTAAATATCGTGCAGTCGATCGAGGAGTCAGTCGATACCTTCTTCTATCAAATCGCTTATGACATGGGGATCGATAAACTCTCTATGTGGATGGAAAAATTTGGCTTTGGCCAATACACAGGCATCGACATTCAAGAAGAAAGCAGCGCTAATATGCCTAACCGTGAATGGAAAATGAGTCGCTACCGTCAACCCTGGTATAAAGGTGACACGATTCCCGTCGGAATTGGGCAAGGTTATTGGACTGCCACCCCGATGCAAATCGTCAAAGCCTTGACCGTGCTGCTCAACCGTGGCGAAGTCAAAGCCCCCAAACTGTTAAACAAAACACGTGATGAACACGGCACCCACAAACCCGACGCCGAGCCGTTTCCACCGATTAAAGGGGTCGACGATAAATATTGGGATGTCGGCCTCAAAGGTATGCAACTGGTTAACCACGGTCGCAAAGGGACCGCGCGTCGTTCATTCCGCTCGGCGGAGTATTTATCGGGCGGTAAGTCAGGCACCGCACAGGTTTTCGGGCTGGGTGAAGATGAAGAATATAACGCAGACGAAATTGCTGAACACCTGCGAGACCACGCACTTTTCATCGGCTTTGCCCCCTTTGAAAACCCGGAAGTCGCGGTCTCTATGGTACTGGAAAACGCAGGGGGGGGCTCGAGCAACGGGGGCCCCATTGCCCGCCGGATCTTCGACCATATCTTGTTAGAAGACAAAGAGACCAAAGAGGCCAAACAATGAGTTCACTTGCCCAAGTCAGCGCGAAACGCTCTTTGTTCGATCGCTTGCATCTCGACTTACCCATGCTCGTGGGCATTTTGTTACTGATGGGCTTCGGCCTAGTGGTGATGTATAGCGCCAGTGGCCAAAGCATGGTGATGATGGAGCGCCAGGCGATCCGCATGCTATTGGCACTCGCGGTCATGTTTGCCCTCGCCCAAGTGCCGCCGCGCCACTATGAGTTTTGGGCGCCCTATTTGTATGCCGTGGGGGTGGTGTTACTGGCAGCGGTTCTATTGGTTGGCGAAACCGCAAAGGGCGCGCAGCGCTGGCTTGATCTCGGAGTGGTCACCTTCCAACCCTCAGAGATCATTAAACTTGCGGTACCGCTCATGCTTGCCCGCTTTATTGGCAAAGATCCGCTCCCCCCCAAATTTACTCACTTGCTCATCGCCCTAGTGTTATTGTTTGTGCCCACCATTATGATTGCTAAGCAGCCAGATTTGGGTACCTCAATACTGATTGCCGCCTCTGGGGTGTTCGTGCTGTTTTTGGCCGGAATAAGCTGGAAAATTATCACAGCAGCGGTGATTGCGCTGGCCAGTTTTGTCCCTGTACTCTGGTTTTTCCTAATGCATGATTACCAGCGTACCCGCGTGCTGACCCTGTTTAACCCAGAGTCCGATCCCTTGGGCGCAGGCTATCACATCATTCAATCTAAAATTGCCATTGGCTCTGGTGGCTTAAGCGGCAAAGGCTGGCTACAGGGGACACAGTCTCAATTGGAGTTTCTCCCTGAGCGACACACAGACTTTATTTTCGCCGTTATCGCTGAAGAATGGGGGTTGATCGGTGTCTGTGTCTTGTTAGCCCTGTACCTCTTTTTGATCGGCCGAGGGCTAATGCTCGCCAGCCGCGCCCAAACGGCATTTGGCCGAATGATGGCTGGCAGTATCGTGTTAAGCTTTTTTGTTTATGTTTTTGTCAATATTGGCATGGTCAGCGGCATTCTTCCTGTGGTTGGGGTACCCTTACCACTCATCAGCTATGGCGGCACCTCAATGGTCACACTGATGGCCGGTTTTGGCATTCTGATGTCTATCCACACTCATCGTAAAATGTTATCCAGGGCATAAACATGCGAGCTATTATCGTTTCTAGCGCTATCGTCTTATTAAGTGCATGCAGCAGCCAGCAAGGTCGCTACGACATGCAAAGTGATAAAGCACCCGAAACGGTGCCACAAGTTATTCACGCAGAAAACGCCCAACCCCGGTATGAGCCTTACAGCCTCGCGGGTAACAAAGATTACACGTTAAATGGTCAGCGCTACCAAATCTTACGCGATCCAAAAGGCTACCAAGAGGCGGGCATTGCCTCCTGGTATGGGGAGAAGTTTCATGGCCATCGTACCTCCAATGGCGAGGTGTATGATATGTACTCCATGTCAGCCGCGCACAAAACCCTTCCCCTGCCCAGTTACGTGGAAGTCACCAACCAAAATAATGGTAAAAAGGCCATTGTGCGCGTCAATGACCGCGGGCCTTTTCACAATAAGCGCTTGATAGACCTGAGTTATGCCGCGGCCAAGAAGCTGGATGTATTAAAGACGGGGACAGCCCCCGTGTCACTGCGTCTACTCTCACCGAGTAAACCAGCGGATGACGAGTGGCATTCCGCTCGCCATCATGCCTATTATGTGCAATTGGCTGCCCTCTCTGATGGCCTAAAAGCCAATCAAAAAGCGGAACAATTGGCGAAGACCCATGGTCTACCTACACATATCGCCCGCCGTGATACCGTGTATCGTGTTCGCTTTGGTCCTTTTTATGATCGAGACCAAGCGCAACAAGCGATGCGCACGGCAAAGCAGCATCAGTTGCCGGGGGCATTTATCGTCACCGAAGCACTTGTTAATGGCGACACATCTGTCACAAGTGCTAAAACAAACAATCAATAAGTTAAAGAAATCGAGCCTGTCCCTCTATCCGCAATTTGGTATAGTGAGGGCACAGTATCGACATCGATAACCGACATAAGTACTAACAATGATGAATAAAACCGTTTTCCGCATGCGTACACTGCTTTCTGCAGCCTTATTCGCCTCTGCTACCGCTCAAGCCGCACCTGCTGTTGTCCCTGATGCGCCGCAAATTGCCGCCAAAGGCTACGTATTGATGGATTATCATTCTGGCGAGGTACTGGCTGAAAACAACGCCTATCAACGCCTTAATCCTGCCAGTTTGACGAAAATGATGACCAGTTACGTAATTGGTCAGGAAGTTGAGCGTGGCAATATCTCAATGGATGATGACGTCGTCATTAGTGAGAATGCGTGGGCCAAAAACTTTCCCGGCTCTTCGAAGATGTTCATCGAAGTGGGTACCACGGTGAAAGCGGCCGACCTCAATCGTGGCATTATCATCCAGTCAGGCAACGACGCCTGTGTAGCGATGGCTGAACATGTTGCGGGGTCAGAAGACGCCTTTGTCGACTTGATGAACCGCTGGGGCGAAACCCTAGGTATGGACAGTTCCCATTTTTCCAATGTTCACGGTTTGGACTCCAAAGATCTTTACACCACACCGTACGATATGGCGCTGCTCGGCCAAGCCCTGATTCGCGATGTGCCTGCGGAATATCGTATTTATAAAGAAAAAGCCTTCACTTACAACGGTATCACGCAATACAACCGCAACGGCTTGCTATGGGATAAAAGCTTGAACGTTGACGGTATCAAAACTGGCCACACCGACGGTGCAGGCTACAACTTGGTCACCTCAGCCACTGAAGGCGACATGCGTCTTATCTCGGTGGTGATGGGCACCAAGAGCGCCAACGCCCGCAAAGCAGAGAGCAAAAAACTACTCAACTATGGTTTCCGCTTCTTCGAGACCGTGGCCCCCCATAAAGCCAACGAAACCTTTGTGACTGAGAAGGTCTGGATGGGTGATACAGACGAAGTCGCGCTCGGCGTCACTGAAGATACCTTTGTCACGCTTCCCCGTGGCAAGGCGCAAGATCTGAAAGCCAGTTTTGTCCTCGACAACACATTGGAAGCCCCGATCAGTAAAGGTGATGTCGTCGGTAAACTCTTCTATCAAGTGGATGATGAAGATGTGGCGGAATACCCGCTTGTCGCCCTAAACGATGTTGAAAAAGGCGGGCTTTTTAGTCGCTTAATAGATTACATCGTGATGATGTTTAAAAACCTCGTCGGTTAATCCCTCTCTGTGCCGCCCACCAACTTGGTGGGCGGCTTGTTTTCTCGCGCTTGGCAGATTAGTATTTCGCGTTAATCGTGATCAATCGCACAAACGCGTGCCTCTATCAGCCTGCAGTTGGGAGTTAACATGCAAGAGCAACCGAAATTAAAAGATCTGTTGGAGTTTCCTTGCCAATTCACCTACAAGGTGGTGGGCCAGGCAAAACCTGAGCTACCCGATCATGTATTGACCGTGATCCAACGCCACGCGCCAGGCGACTATAGCCCAGCCGTCAAGCCCAGTGCCAAGGGTACCTATCACTCGGTGTCGATCACCATTAAGGCGACCTCCATTGAGCAAGTGGAAATCCTCTATAAAGAGCTGGGTGAAATTGACATCGTCCGCATGGTGCTCTAATTCGAATACCCACACGACTGGCGGCTTTAAATCGCGCTGCCAGCCTCTATAATATCGCCACTGACAACAACATGGGAAATGGGTTTGCAGCACCAACTCGTTGTAAGGCACCTTGGCCGTCAACCGTATCTCCGCGTCTGGGAACAGATGCGCCACTTCACCGATCGGCGTGACGACAATACGCGTGATGAAGTTTGGCTGGTTGAGCATGATCCGGTTTTTACCCAAGGACAAGCGGGAAAAACGGAACATGTGTTGGTCCCAGGCGACATCCCTGTCGTACAATCAGATCGCGGCGGACAGGTGACGTATCATGGGCCAGGGCAACTCGTCGCCTATTTCCTGATTAACCTCAAACGTAAAAAAGTCGGTGTGCGAGCGCTCGTGAGCCATATTGAAGATCTTGTGGTGAACACACTAGCACACTTCCACGTTGACGCTTACGCCCGCCCAGATGCGCCCGGTGTTTACGTTAACGACGCAAAAATATGTTCTCTTGGGCTCCGTATCCGTCGCGGGTGCTCATTCCATGGACTGGCACTCAACATCAATATGGACTTATCACCGTTTCAGCGTATTAACCCATGTGGTTACGCTGGTATGGCCATGACGCAACTGAGCGATCAGGTTGGCAAAGTCACGCTCGAGGACGTTCAACCTGTGCTGGTAGACACTTTAACTCAACAGCTGACGTACTCTGAGGTTGAGTTTACAACGGAAAGCAGCGATTTATGAGCAAACCGATTCAGATGGAACGCGGTGTTAAGTACCGCGACGCCGACAAAATGGCGCTTATCCCGGTCAAAAATATGCCGACCGAGCAAAAAGAAGTGCTGCGCAAGCCTGATTGGATGAAGATCAAACTCCCAGCTGAGACTGCGCGTATTAAAGAAATTAAAGACGCGATGCGTAAAAACAATCTTCACTCCGTGTGTGAAGAGGCATCGTGTCCTAACTTGGCGGAGTGCTTTAGTCACGGCACGGCAACCTTTATGATTCTCGGGGCGATTTGTACCCGCCGTTGCCCTTTCTGTGATGTTGCCCACGGTCGCCCCGTCGCCCCTGATAGCGAAGAGCCAAAGCATCTGGCGCAAACCATCAAAGACATGAAACTGCGCTATGTGGTCATTACATCGGTTGATCGTGATGATTTACGTGACGGGGGCGCCCAACACTTTGTTGACTGTACCCGAGAAATCCGCGCGCTCAATCCAGAGATCCAAATTGAAACACTGGTTCCTGACTTCCGTGGCCGTATGGATCGCGCACTCGATATCTTGCAAAACAACCCACCCGATGTTTTCAACCATAATTTAGAAACAGCGCCACGGTTGTACCGAAAAGCGCGTCCTGGTGCCAACTATCAATGGTCGCTGGATCTGCTGAAAAAGTTCAAAGAGATGCACCCAGAGGTGCCGACCAAATCGGGCTTGATGATGGGCTTGGGTGAAACCAAAGAAGAGATCATCGAGGTTCTCAAGGACTTGCGTGCTCACGGCGTCACCATGCTCACGCTTGGCCAGTACTTGGCACCAAGCCGCCACCACTTGCCAGTAGAGCGTTACGTCCCGCCTGAAGAGTTTGACGAGCTGAAAGACATTGCTCTTGATTTAGGCTTTACGCATGCCGCATGCGGCCCCTTTGTTCGCTCTTCCTACCATGCCGATCTACAGGCAAAAGGCGTGGAAATTAAATAAACGCCCAAGCTGTTGAGACAAAAAAACCGCTAGCCAGACTAGCGGTTTTTTATTATCGGTTACCTTGGGTACTCAGTGACGTGATAAATAGTCCGCACGCCCCACCCATTTATAGGTAGTCAGCTCCTCAAGCCCCATCGGGCCACGTGCATGCAGCTTTTGCGTCGAAACCGCCACTTCTGCCCCAAGCCCAAACTGCGCACCATCGGTGAAGCGCGTTGAGGCGTTGACGTACACTGCCGCCGAGCCGGCACCATTAATAAAGGTTTCTGCCGCCTGCAAGTCGTTGGTCAAAATGGCATCGGAATGGCTGGCATTGTGCGCGCGCATATGCGCGAGTGCCTCATCCACACTATCAACCACCACCACTCCAAGGGTTGGCCCGAGCCATTCCGTATCAAAGTCTCCTGATTGCGCCTCACGCAGTTGCGCCACGCCATCCAGATACGGTAACGCACTTGATCCGGCGACGATGTGCAGCCCATGCTGATTAAACGCCGTCAGCAAGCGAGCGAATAATTGTGCTGCCACGTCTTTGTGAACCAGCAAGGTGTCTAGCGCGTTGCAGGCGGATGGGCGGTCTGTCTTGGCATTGAGGATCACATCGGGTGCTCTATCAAGATCGGCACTGTGATCGACATACAAGTGGCTAATGCCAAACCCCCCGATAATCACAGGGATGGTACTGTTTTGTTTGCACATTTTGTGCAGTCCGGCACCACCGCGTGGAATGATCATGTCGACATAATCATCAAGAGTCAGTAACTCAGAGACCAGCGCACGATCAGGTTTTTCAATATATTGCACCGAGGCATGCGGCAGCCCCGCTTTCTCCAATCCAGTTTGTATCACCTTCACTAAAACCTGGTTAGTCGCGAAGGTTTCTTTCCCTCCCCGCAGAATCGCTGCATTGCCCGTTTTTAAGCACAATGCCGCGATATCAATGGTGACATTCGGGCGCGCCTCATAAATGACCCCAATCACTCCTAGTGGTTCACGGCGCTTTGATAATGACATTCCATTTTCAAGCAGCTTATGATCAAGCATTTGGCCCACTGGATCGGCCAGCGCAATCACTTGCCTCACATCGCTCGCCATATTGGTTAAACGGTCTGGGGTCAGGGTTAAACGGTCCAACATCGCAGGATCCATGTCTGCCTCACGAGCGGCGGCGAGATCGCTTTGGTTGGCGGCTAATATTGCACTTTGCTGTGCATCCAGCTCGTCAGCAATAATGGCGAGTGCTCGGTTCTTGTTGCTCGTCGATGTGACGGCCAGTTGGTGCGCAGCGTCTTTGGCTTCTTTGCCCATGTTTTGTAAACTCATTGTGTCCCCGTCTTTGCTCTTTTAATTGTCTACTACGACTAGGTCATCACGGTGCATCGCGACAGGACCGTATTCATAACCAAGAATATCTGCGATTTGCTGGCTATGAGCGCCAGCGATACGGCGCAAATCACTGGCGGTATAGCGACAAATACCGCGCGCGACGCATTTCCCTTCAACCGAGAGAATACGCACCACTTCGCCACGCGCAAACGCCCCTTTCACCGCAACAATCCCCTTACTTAACAGGCTGCTACCTTTTTGCGTCACGGCGGTAATGGCGCCCGCATCGACGACAATATCCCCCGCGGGTGGCGGTCCGGCAAGGATCCAGCGTTTACGGCTTTCTAAGGGGCTTTCTAAGGGCAAAAAGCGCGTGCCTGCGTTATCCCCAGCGGTGACTTTTTGAATCACTTCAGGCTTACTCCCCGCGGCGATGGTCACCTCTACTCCCGCTCGACGGCCAATATCAGCCGCTTGAAGCTTGGTCGCCATACCACCTGTGCCCAAGCCCCCTGCGCTGCCACCTGCTAATTTGCGTAAGGTTTCATCAATGGTATGGACTTCACGAATCAGCTCGGCATCCGGGTTTGAACGCGGATCGGCCGTGAACAAGCCGGGTTGGTCAGTTAAAAGGAGGAGTTTGTCTGCATCGGCGAGGATGGCCACCAAGGCAGATAAGTTATCATTATCGCCCACCTTGATTTCAGACGTTGCAACCGCATCGTTCTCATTCACAATCGGCACAATGCCATTGTCCAGTAAGGCCTGAAGCATATCACGCGCGTTGAGAAAGCGTTCACGGTGCTCTAGATCGGCCCGGGTAAGCAGCATCTGTCCGACTTGAAAGCCGTACAAACCAAATAAATGCTCCCAGGTTTGTATTAAACGGCACTGACCCACCGCAGCCAGCATTTGCTTGTTGGCAACCGTGTCAGCGAGTACTGGATAGCCGAGGTGCTCTCTGCCCGCGGCAATCGCGGCTGATGATACGATGATCACCTGATGACCTTGCTGCCGTAAACGGGCACATTGACGCACCAGCTCAACCATGTGTGCCTGATCTAAGCGCGCAGAACCGCCCGTCAACACACTGGTGCCGAGTTTTACCACAAGCGTTTGGGGAGAGACGCTGGCCGCGAGGTCACCGTCTTGAAATACATCTTGAATTGTCATGGTTGCCTGATCCACAAAAGCGTATGTCTCTCTTTTATCAATCCCTCACCTATTTAACAAGGGGTGGGATCAGGCAAATGGCGGGTTATTCAGAGCAGGCCAGTTCCGGCTCAGTCAGTGCTTGGCTTGGTGAAAGAGACAGGCCTAGCTCATCGTCCAGCAACGCACTCAATTTGGCATAAAAGTTAGTCAAGGTTTTATCTACGGCCGCTTGCGCTTCACGCGGAATCGACTTGGCGACCCAATCCCCTTTTTTATCATATAAACCAAACCCATAACGATAGGTAAAACCTTCCCCCTCCGGGGTCATTTCAAACCACCAGCCCCAGAACTCACGTGCGTCAGGATCTTTTTTAGCATCCACACAGACAGAAAGGCTATCGAAAAAGTAGCGCTCGGTGTCTGACTTTCCTTCTCGAAAGTACGGGCCCAATGCAGTAAAGCGTGTTTTTAATCGTCCATGTGAAAGCGGTAATTTATCGCTCATCGTGTCCTCCAATGGCACTGTGACGTCCTTGTTCATGGTATATCATGGGCTTAGCCATCAGGTGAACGACAATATCCCGCTTTCAGCGGTGGATCACATCTTCATTTTTATCCCTCTCAAGGGTAGCGCCTATGCTATCCGTGCCGCGGTATCCCGATTAGAGCACATCCTCGAACCACTTAACGGTTTCGGTCAAGGCACGGTGATAACCATCGTGCAGTGGGGTATTGGGTAACGTCATGGCTTTGCCACCGCGACTGTACCTGGCGATCATTTGATTGTCTGACTCCGGACAAACGGGATCATCTTTTAGGCTAAGCGCTAAGATCGGCACCTCAGTGCGTCGGCCAGTAAGCAACCCTTGGTTTTTTAGCGACCAAGCCTGTAAGCGCGTTTTTAATGTGTCGATAGGAATACGACGCCCCAAGCGTGATCCGAGGGTATCCAAGTACATAGGCGGCATTTTTTTCATTAAAGAGGCGTCTGTCAGTAACGCATGAACAATACCACCGAGTGACGCACTGGCTTTCACGCGATGCGGCTCGAGAAACGCCATTCTCACTGCCGGATTGGCACCAAAGCGAATGCCCATGGTGCCCACACGGTGATGATCCACCCAAGGGACATCGACCAACTTATCCAACATCGCGGTGTGCAAACGGCTGGTATCTTCATTGAGATGCCAATGGCAGCTATGCCCCACGGAAGGCATATCTAGGGTCAACACCGCAATGTCGGCGGGGGCAAAATAGTCAACAAACAAGCGCCACAAGTCAGTTTGTAAGCTATCTAAACTGCCGCTTAAGATAACCACCGGTAGCGTGGCATCGGTGCGAGGTAAATAGAGATACCCTTTCAGTGATTTCCCATCTAGCCGCGTCTCCACCGTTTTCACTGTGAACGGCAGTTGCGCAATCGCACTTTCGAACGCCTTAAATGCCAAGGTTTCCGACTGTAGCGCCAAGCTGTCCTCTTTCAAGTGTGGGTAAGCGGCAATACCAAAATATGTGCAAGCTTGTAGCCATTGCTCCCCCGCTTGTTTGGCTTTTCCCTCATCCATCAAGGCTTGGGCGGCTTTTTGATGCTGCATGCCAACCGCTGTCCATTCATAATTCCAGTTTCCCGAGCGGTAGCCTTCAACGGTATCGAGCAATGTTTCTACCGAACGCGAGTTGTCTGAGTGAGCGATACGGGCAAAGATGGCCTCCATTTCCAATGGCTCAACCCCTTGCCACGTCCACTGACCACGACGGCGCATTCGATACCAACTCGACTCACTGTCACCATCAAATGCCGAGTAATCTGACTGTTGGGTTTGCTGAACGGCACCGAACAGGGTCGATGTCTCGGTGGCATGCTTGTGTTTAGCAAACAGTTTGACCGATAGGTTTTGTGATTCGTTGTCCGACACACCCGCTCCTAGGCTTTTTATGTAACGTGCTGTTAGTTTAAACCATACACATATCAAGGCCATGATTTTCCGCACTAATCAGCCATACCAGCCAAAAGCGTCACCCCAGAAACCAAAAACGCCGCGTAACAACGCGACGTTTTTTGGGGTGGGAGTATGAATGACTTACTTGGCGATGGGATCAATATAACTGACCGCCATATCCCAAGGCTGCTCAATCCAGGTGTCTTGGGCAATATCGACCACATAGTCATCAACCAAAGGTTTCCCTGCAGGCTTAGCACTGACGGTGACGAAGCGCGCTTTCGGGTATAACTGGCGGACCATTTCTGCGGTACCCCCGGTATCGACCAGATCATCCACCACGATAAAGCCTTCACCATCACCTGGGGCTCGCTTCACCACTCGCATATCGCGTTGATGGTCATGGTCATAGCTTGAAATACACACAGTATCGACATGACGAATACCCAATTCACGAGCCAGTATGGCAGCGGGCACGAGACCTCCGCGGCTCACGGCAATAATCCCCTTCCATTGTTCTGCGGGCAGCAATTTCTCCGCCAACTGACGGGTGTACATCTGCATATTGTCCCAAGTGATAATAAACTTATTGCTCATGGTGAAAACCTCGTGGCGACTCTCGCCTTGTTATAACATCAATGTGGGCAGCTGTTTTACACCAAGAAAACGAACTTGAGTAAGAACAACCCCGCCAAAATCCAAATACTGACAGGGACTTCTCGCCCTTTGCCCGCAAAGGTCTTTACGGCACAAAACGCAATAAAGCCAAGCCCGATACCGCTTGCAATCGAATACGTCAGCGGCATCAGCAAACAGACAACCACCACAGGGGCCGCTTCTGTGAGATCTCGCCAATTGATACCGACTAAGCCAGACATCATCAAGATCGCCACATAAAACAATGCGCCGGCGGTCGCATAAGCTGGCACCATCCCTGCGAGCGGCGCAAAAAAGAGCGCGAGCAAAAACAAGATGCCGACAACGACCGCCGTTAGGCCTGTGCGCCCGCCCGCGGCGACCCCGGAGACACTCTCAATGTAAGAAGTCGTGTTTGACGTGCCTAAAAGCGCCCCGACGGAGGTCGCGGTACTGTCTGCCAGTAAAGCACGATTTAAACGCGGTAGTTTACCATCTTTGTCGAGAAGTTCCGCGCGCTGTGCCACACCCACTAAGGTTCCTGCGGTATCAAAAAGGTCAACAAACAAAAATGCGAACACAATCGACACCAACCCCACTTCCAATGCGCCAGAAAAATCTAGCTGCATAAACGTCGGTGCTAAGCTCGGTGGTGCTGACATCACGCCCCCATAAGCCACATCTCCGGCAATCACACCAATCACGGTGACCGCTAAAATCGCAATCATGACCGCCCCTTTCAAACCACGATGCACAAGGCCAATGGTCAGGAAGAACCCGAGTGCCGCCATCGCGGGGGCGAACGCGGTCACATCGCCCAGTGCCACCATGGTGGCTGGATGATCAACCACAATCCCCGCATTTTGTAAGGCAATCAGTGCCAAGAAAAGACCAATACCAGCGGAGATCCCCGTCCTCAATGACATAGGAATGGAGTTAATAATCCACTCTCGCACGCGCAATACACTCAGCAAGATAAAACATAGGCCCGAGATAAAGACCGCCGCTAGCGCAACTTGCCACGAGTGTCCCATTTGCAATACCACCGTGTAGGTGAAGAAAGCATTCAAGCCCATCCCCGGCGCCTGCGCCACCGGATAGTTGGCAACAATACCCATCACCAAACAACCAATTGCGGCAGCGAGACAGGTGGCGACAAAGACAGCGCCTTTGTCCATGCCCGTTTCGGCTAAAATCGATGGGTTGACGAATATGATGTACGCCATGGTTAAGAAAGTGGTAAACCCAGCAATCACTTCCGTGCGAAGATCTGTGCCATGGGCCTTGAGTTTAAATAAACGCTCTAACATCGGTTATGTCCCAAACTAAAAGTGGTGTATCGCTAGATACCAAAAGGAAAACGTTTGCGTGGTAAAATTTGGCGCAAATCTTACCGATCGATGGCGGAAATTTCCAGCGTAAAAAGACCGGAACAAGGGTAAATATCGCCGACTCGAACAGATAACTGTCAAAATCGTCATTATTCGGTAGCAAACAGGCAAAAAAAAAACGCCACACATTGTGAGGCGCCAGAATTAAAGCGTTTGCTTCTGGATCAGAAATGTCTCTGTAAGAGCGGGGGAATCGTAAAACTTACTTGCTATACCCGAACGGTGCCGGATACGTAAAACCTTGTGTATAGACTGACTGCTGGTTCCAGTAGTAGCTTGATACCATGCCTTCCATTTTTAACCTCTCTCAAGTTTAAACCAATGTTGTTCACATTTATCTCGGTTCCTTGGAGGCGAATACTCGGGTTCACTCCATGAACAACTGGCAAGCTTGGTTGCCAATGTCTAGATAATACCCCAATGGTAATTTATTTACAAGTATAATGGTGACCATAGTCACAAAAAGTTCATATGTGTAATTTAATTACAATAAAAACGCCTAGTAATGCCGGCATAAGTGGTTTCTCTCCGTGACTGTTGTCGACATAGAGACAGTGATATCCTTGGGTTTGTTTTTCCATTCCAGAGAGGCCTGCTACGAAAAAGGCCATAGATAAAATAAAATGGAGTCTACCGTGTCTGAAATCAGCCAATTATCACCCCGCCCCGTTTGGGCATTCTTCGACCAGATCTGTGCTATTCCTCATCCCTCTTATCATGAGTCGCAACTTGCTCAATTTATTATCGACTGGGCTAAAGGGCGCGGCCTAGACGTCCGTCAGGATCAAACGGGGAACGTATTTATTCGTAAACCGGCAACGCCCGGAATGGAAAATCGTAAAGGGGTCGTACTCCAAGCCCACTTGGATATGGTGCCGCAGAAAAACGAGCATACCGATCACGATTTCACTCGCGATCCTATTCGTCCTTATGTCGATGGTGACTGGGTGACCGCTGATGGCACGACATTAGGCGCGGACAATGGCATTGGCATGGCTTCATGCCTTGCGGTACTAGACGCTGATGACATTGAGCATGGCCCGCTAGAGGTGCTACTTACCACCAATGAAGAAGCCGGAATGGATGGCGCATTTGGCTTGGAAGCAGGATGGCTAGAAGGCGACGTTTTGCTCAACACGGATTCGGAGCAAGAAGGCGAAGTCTATATGGGGTGTGCCGGTGGCGTCGATGCCAGCATGCATTTTCCGATTGAGCGACAAATCAACGACGAAGGGCTTGCGCGCTTTACCGTGGGGATCAAAGGGCTAAAAGGTGGTCACTCAGGAGTCGACATCCACACCGGACGCGCCAATGCCAATAAATTACTGGCCCGTTTGCTCAGTCATCATCTTGGAGAAACGGATACACGCCTACTCGCATTGCGGGGCGGCACCTTGCGTAATGCCATCCCGCGAGAGGCGTTTGCCGATATCGCCATCCCTAAAGGCCAGCAGCAAGCGCTGGCGGCGGCTGTCGATGATTTTGCCATGCTGATGAAAGACGAACTTGGCCAGCTTGAACAGCAAGTCACTGTCATTCTAGAGCCGTGTGATAACCCCATTGCACCGCTGACACGCGCCGTGCAATCCCGTTTATTGGCGGCCTTGAATGCCGCACCAAACGGCGTTGTCAGAATGAGTGATGATGTTCCGGGCGTGGTCGAAACGTCACTGAATTTAGGGGTTATCAACACCGAAGAGGATCGCATTACTGTGCTATTTCTGATCCGCTCGTTAATCGATTCAGGCAGAGAAATGATGCAGGGGATGCTGCAATCTTTGGCAAGCCTCGCCAATGTCACGGTCGAGTTTTCAGGCGCATATCCAGGCTGGAAGCCCGATCCTGACTCACAAATCATGCATATTTTCCGTGACACCTATGAAGGTATTTATCAGCGTAAGCCTGACATTATGGTGATTCATGCTGGCCTTGAATGTGGCTTGTTTAAGAAGCCGTATCCAACGATGGATATGATCTCCTTCGGCCCGACCATCAAGTTCCCACATTCACCCGATGAAAAAGTGCATATCGACAGTGTGGGCCATTACTGGCAGCAAATGCAGGCGATTTTAAAGGCGATCCCCACTAAATCAGCCTAACCCAGTAAGCTAAGTTGGGGGGCATTATCGTCCCCCAATCCCACCGATAGCCCAATCAGTCGTATGTGTCGTCCCTCGCCACGATAAAACGCCTCATGCAGCAAGGTATCAAACAACGCGCGGTCAAGTGACTCGCATCGATGCGCCACCGTGGTGGTTTGAAAATCATTGAACTTGATTTTTATCCCCTGCCGACAAATTCGGCCACTAGCATCGGCTTTTTCTAAGCGAACCAATAACGCTTGATAAAGATGCTCTATCCAGGGTAAACAGGCCTCGAGCTGGTCAATATCCTCCGAGAGGGTCCGTTCCACACCCACGGATTTGCGAACTCGCTCAACTTCAACCTCTCGTGGGTCAATACCGTGCGCCCGCTGCCATAGCACGGCACCAAATTTCCCCATCCGCTGTATCAAATCGGTTTGATCGCAGGCCTGGATATCTGCGCAGGTAAAAAGGTTCCATTCATGTAGTTTCGTCAATGTGACTCGACCCACACCAGGAATTGACTGCAAAGGGAGGTCACGGACAAAGTCATCCACCTGCCCAGGCCCCACCACACAAATGCCATCCGGTTTGTTTTTGTCTGAGGCGACTTTAGCGACAAACTTCACCGGTGCTACACCGGCTGATGCGGTGAGACCAAGCTCTTGATAAATATCGCGCCGAATCGCTTGAGCTATCCGCGTCGCAGAGTTTTGTAGACAAACAGTGTCGGTGACATCGAGGTAAGCTTCATCCAAAGATAACGGCTCGATGAGATCGGTGTAGCGATGAAAGATAGCATGAAGCTGCTGAGACACTCGGCGGTATTTGCCCATATCGCCGCGCATCACGGTTAACCCAGGGCACAGTTTAAGAGCTTGGGCGGTCGCCATTGCCGAGCGGATCCCAAATCGGCGCGCCGGATAATTACAGGTCGCGATCACACCTCGCCCATCCGCAGACCCACCAATCGCTAAGGGAATGGTTTGTAACGCAGGATTATCCCGCATTTCGACGGCCGCATAAAAACAGTCCATGTCGATATGGATAATTTTCTTGCTCGCTCGGCGGGTTTTTGAGCTCGTCATTATGCTGCGTCGCTAACAGCCCAACCGTGGCGGTCACCACGGTGGGCATTCTCTTTAGATGATTTGGTTTTTCTTCCATTCACGCGTTTTTTCCGCGCGATCTTCTCGCTTTTTCCGCGCATCACATGGCTCTGGGCAGTCGCACTCTTTCTCGATACCGACGGCCCCTAAGCCACCACAGCTACCACTGATCGTTTTCTGCTGCACGATGTAACCAATTGCCATGCCGGCAATGACGAGTACAAAGACAGCAAAGGTGATAAGAAAAACTGACATAATTGCTCACCTACTTTTAGTCGTCACGCTCAGCAACATAACGCTGAACGCTAGTTCCACGCCTAATGCGTGTAATAGCCGCCAGTGCGCGTGACGCACTAACGGTTTAGGTATGGTTTAAAGGCCTCTGACGCCATTTCTGTAAACCCGTCATCGGTTTTGACCACCATAAACGCGGGAATATCCGCTTGGTTGGCCAGCGCCATGGCCTTTTCCGGCCCCAACACCATAAAGCCCGTCGCTAAACCATCGGCGGTCATGCAAGACGGATCAAGCACAGTGACGGACACGAGGTGATGATTAATGGGTCGTCCTGTTTTGGGGTCGATAATGTGCGAATAACGTACACCATCTTGCTCAAAATAGTTACGGTAATCGCCAGACGTAGCGACGGCCATATCACCGGGCTGAATGATCTCTTGCACAGATTGCGCGCCAGCACTGGGTTTTTCGATGGCAATCCGCCACGGGTTTTGATCTTGGTTGACACCCTTTAATTGTAACTCACCGCCAATCTCAACCAAATAATTATCGAGACCAAGCGTGGCGAGATAATTGGCGACCACATCTACCCCATACCCTTTGGCAATCGTCGACAAATCGACATACAGATCAGGATGGGTTTTGGTGAGGGTGTTGCCTTCAACCTGTAAATGCTCCAACCCAATCCTTTCCATGCGTGAGGCGATGTCTTTGTCGCTCGGAATATTCTCTGGGCGTTTCTCGGGGCCAAAGCTCCATAAGTTCACCAACGGGCCTACAGTGACATCGAGCGCCCCTTGAGTGAACTCATTCAGCCGAATCGCTTCTTTCACCACGGTCGCGGTTGCTGGCGATACGTCCATTGGTGTATCCGCTTTCCGCTGATTGAACTGGCTGAGTTCAGAATCGGTACGATACGTCGACATCTGATCGTTGACACGTTCCAAGCGCTTATCAATTTCAGCTTGAATCACATCCTGTGATGGCGCGTTGTCGGTGGCGATATATTTCACCGAGTAGTATGTTCCCATGGTCTCACCGGTCAGATGCACCAGCTCAGGAGCACGGTCGCAACCGAGCAATCCGACAGCTAGCGCAAATACCCATGCACAGCGTAACCATAACGTCTTCATAGTGGTGTCCTTCGACATCAGTTTCATACGTAAAATGGCTGACCCATAGGCCAGCCATTAAGAGGTAAGACAGACTGTCGGTGTTTACCCGCCGAAATCATCCAGAAGAATGTTTTCGTCTTCGACACCCAGGTCTTTAAGCAAACCAATCACGGCGGCGTTCATCATCGGCGGCCCACACATGTAATATTCACAATCTTCTGGCGCTTCATGATCTTTCAAGTAGTTTTCATAAAGGACATTGTGAATAAAGCCCGTGTCCCCTTCCCAGTTATCTTCTGGAAGCGGATCCGATAGCGCACAATACCACTCGAAGTTATCGTTTTGCTCTTGGAGCATATCGAAGTCTTCGACATAGAACATTTCTCGCTTAGAGCGCGCACCATACCAGAAGGTGATCTTACGATCGGTGTTCAGACGCTTAAGCTGGTCAAAGATGTGTGAGCGCATTGGCGCCATACCGGCACCACCACCCACAAATACCATCTCCGCATCGGTGTCTTTAGCAAAGAACTCACCGAATGGCCCAGAGATTGTACACTTGTCACCTGGCTTGAGTGACCAAATATAGGACGACATCTGACCTGGTGGCACATCAGGATTACGTGGTGGTGGCGTTGCCACACGCACGTTCAGCATGATAATGCCTTCCTCTTCTGGGTAGTTTGCCATCGAGTACGCACGGATGATCTCTTCATCCACCTTCGACTCATAGCGGAAAAGATTAAACTTCTCCCAGTCTTCAAGATATTCCTCTGGAATATCAAAGTCTGAGTATTTGATGTGGTGCGGTGGCGCTTCAATTTGAATATAACCGCCAGCTCGGAAGGGTACCGACTCGCCATCAGGGATACGCAGTTTGAGCTCTTTGATAAAGGTCGCTTTGTTATCGTTGGAGATAACTTCACATTCCCATTTTTTCACCCCAAAGATTTCTTCGGGAAGCTCGATTTTCATGTCTTGCTTGACGGCAACCTGACATGAAAGACGCTCACCTTCACGTGCTTCACCTTTGGTGATGTGGTCAAGCTCGGTCGGCAGAATATCACCACCACCTTCTTTGATCTTCACGCGGCACTGACCACATGAACCACCGCCACCACAGGCAGACGATACAAACACACCAGCACCGGCCAGTGCGCCAAGCAGTTTACCGCCTGGCTGAGTAACGATCGCTTTTTCAGGATCGTCATTGATATCAATTGTGACGTCTCCGGTTGGTACCAGCTTGGATTTGGCGAACAAGATCACCAATACCAATGCCAGCACAATCAGAGTAAACATCACTACACCAAGAATAATGTCCATTGACTATTCCTTTTCTCGCAGTTTACCCGGCTTACAGTTGCACACCAGAGAAAGACATAAAGCCCAATGCCATCAGGCCAACAGAGATAAAGGTGATCCCCAATCCCCGCAGTGCTGGCGGCACGTCTGAATACTTCATTTTCTCACGGATACCCGCAAGGGCGACGATGGCTAACATCCAGCCCACCCCAGAGCCGAAGCCATATACGACTGACTCTGCGAAGTTGTAATCACGCTGCACCATGAATGATACGCCACCAAAGATGGCGCAGTTCACCGTGATCAACGGCAGGAAGATACCTAACGCGTTGTAAAGTGGCGGGAAGAAGCGGTCTAATACCATTTCCAAGATCTGGACCAATGCGGCGATAACACCGATAAAGGTCACAAAGTTTAGAAAGCTTAGATCGATCCCCTTCACCAACGCGTCTTCACGCAGGATCAGGTTGTAGACCAAATTGTTAACCGGTACTGCGATAGTCAATACCACCACCACGGCGACACCAAGGCCAAACGCTGTTTTGACTTTCTTAGATACCGCCAAGAACGTACACATGCCGAGGAAGAATGCCAGCGCCATGTTCTCAATAAAGATTGAGCGCACCAGCAGGCTCAAATAATGTTCCATGTGCTGTTACTCCTTCGCTTCAACTTGTTCTGGTTTGAAGGTACGCACAATCCAAATCAAAAAGCCGATTAGGAAGAATGCAGATGGGGCCAATAGCATCATGCCGTTTGGCTGATACCAACCCCCTTCACTGACTACAGGCAGGATAGACACGCCAAAGACAGAGCCTGAGCCCAGAAGCTCGCGGAAGAAGGCAACCGTCATCAGAACGAAACCATAACCTAGTGCGTTACCCAAACCATCGATAAATGACGGCAGCGGCGACGATTTCATCGCATACGCTTCCGCGCGGCCCATCACGATACAGTTGGTAATGATAAGGCCAACAAATACCGATAGCTGCTTAGAAATATCGTAGACAAAGGCTTTGAGTGTCTGGTCAACCACGATAACCAATGACGCGATGATCGCCATTTGTACAATGATACGTACACTGTTAGGAATGTGGTTGCGGATCAGCGATACGAACAAGTTAGACATGGCAGTCACGAACATCACCGCCAAAGTCATAACAAACGCCGTTTGCATCTGCGTCGTCACCGCCAGTGCCGAACATACACCGAGAACCTGAAGGGCAATCGGGTTATTGTCTAACACCGGCGATAGCAGATTTTTCTTCAGTTCTTTCGCTTCAGCCATTGGTCAGGCCTCCCTCACGAACTTTTGCTAGGAATGGACCAAAGCCCAAATCACCTAGCCAGAAATCAAATTGTTTCTCCACACCGTTACTGGTCAGGGTTGCACCCGATAGCGCATCAATACCGTGTTCACTATCACTCGGTGCACCGCCTTTAACCACCTTGATAGCAGGCTCGCCTTGGTCGTTAAACAGCTTTTTGCCATCCCACTTCGCGCGCCATTTCGGGTTTTCAACTTCGCCACCCAAGCCCGGCGTTTCACCTTGCTCGTAATAGACGATGTCTGCCACCGTATTGCCATCGGGCTCGACCGCAACAAACGCATACATCATGCTCCAAAGACCCGAGCCTTTAACTGGCAAGATGAGACGTTGCAAATCACCTGCGTCGTTTTTCACTAAGTAGATCTTTGCAATATCAGCACGACGGCCAAAACCCGCAATGTTTTCCTCACCACTCAGTTTTCTTGACAATTCAGGGTCTTTGGCGGCTTCACGCTGATCATAGTCAGCGACTTCCTCAACATTCACCGCATCAGCGCTAACAAAGTCGCCTTTTTCTAGGCTAACTAGGCGCGGCTCAATGTACTTGTTGTACGCATCGTTGATCGCACTCTTACCGCCCGACACATCAATGCCGGCGACCGAAAGAATGTTCTTTTGTACGTCTAGCTTTGCGTTCATCTGCTGCAAAGGACGTAGCGCTACCGCTGCACCGGACACCACGATTGAGCACACCAAGCTCAACGCGATAACAACGATCAGCGTTTTCTTAATACTATCGTTACTACTTGCCATTACGAGCCAGTCTCCGTTTGATGTTGCCCTGAATCACCAAGTTATCGAACAAGGGTGCAAACAGGTTAGCGAACAGGATCGCCAGCATCATGCCTTCAGGGTATGCTGGGTTGACCACGCGAATGATCACAGCCATGGCACCGATCAATGCGCCGTACCACCACTTCGCTTTGTTAGTAAACGCGGCTGAAACGGGATCCGTTGCCATAAACATCATGCCGAATGCAAAGCCACCAAGTACCAAGTGCCAGTAAAAAGGCATGCTAAACATCGGGTTAGTGTCGGAACCAATCAGGTTAAACAGGGTTGCCGCAACGGCCATACCCAAGAAGGTACCTAAGATGATGCGCCATGAGGCAATGCGCATATATACCAAGGCCGCACCACCAATCAAGATAGCCAAGGTTGACACTTCACCGATAGAGCCTGGGATATTACCGATAAAGGCATCCATCCAAGACATCGTTTGTCCAGTGACATTGTGTTGCAGTGCTTCTTCACCACCTGAATACCATTGGCTCAGTGCCGTTGCGCCTGAGTAGCCGTCTGCAGCTGTCCACACCAAATCGCCAGAGATCTGCGCGGGATAAGCAAAGAACAAGAACGCTCGTCCGGCAAGCGCCGGGTTCAAGAAGTTACGCCCAGTTCCCCCGAAGATTTCTTTTGCAACCACCACACCAAAGGTAATACCCAGTGCAGCCTGCCACAATGGCAAGGTTGGCGGCACGATCAGCGCAAAGAGAATCGAGGTAACGAAGAAACCTTCGTTGACTTCATGCTTACGCACGATGCAGAACAGGACTTCCCAAAAACCACCTACAATAAATACGGTGGCATAAATAGGCAGGAAGTAGGTGGCGCCTAGAATGGTTTTGGTTCCCCACCCCGCGGCGGTTAGCGGCCCCGCAATCGACTCGGTGAGCCAATAATGCCAGTTACCACTGATCACCTGTGCCAGTTGATCACCAGAATACAAGTCCATCAATCCCATGATGGCTTGGTTACCTGTGTTATACATGCCCCAGAACATCGCGGGGAACACCGCAAACCACACCATGATCATGATGCGTTTCAAATCGATGCTGTCACGCACGTGCGCGCCGGCTTTAGTCACCATACCCGGGGTGTACAAAATGGTGGCAACCGCTTCGTACAGGGCAAACCATTTTTCATGTTTGCCACCTGGCTCAAAGTGTGGCTCGATTTGCTCTAGAAAATTTTTAAGGCTCATCAGTTACCCTTCCTTCTCAATCTTTTCTAGGCTTTCGCGGAGCATTGGTCCGTATTCGTACTTGCCTGGACAGACAAAGGTACAAAGGGCCAAATCCTCAGGATCTAACTCCAGCGCGCCCAGCTGTTGCATGCTATCTGTATCGCCAGCACAGATATCACGCAGCAGCATTGTTGGCTCGATATCTAGTGGCATTACTCGCTCATAATTACCGATTGGTACCATGGAACGATCACTGCCATTGGTCGAGGTGGTCAAATTGAAAAGTTGGCCTTTGAATAGGTGACCAAGGTAAGCACGCGTCACTGAGAAACGGTTTTTACCTGGCGACAACCAACCAAACAGCTCTTTCTCATTGCCTTCGCGCAATACAGAGACTTGCAAGTGGAAGCGACCCAAATAAGCATGTGGGCCAGACGCTTTTGTCCCCGACAGCACAGAGCCAGAGATAACACGGCTTTCACCCGCCATTAGCTCGCCTTCAGTCAGCTCATCAAGGTTCGCGCCTAACTGCGTGCGCACCAAGCGTGGTTTGTTAACCATCGGACCGGCCAAAGAGACCACTCGGTCGGTATTGATTTCACCGGTAAGGAACAAGTGGCCGAACGCTATCACATCTTGGTAATTAAGATGCCACACCTTTTTCTCCATGCTTGCTGAGCGCAAGTGGTGGATATGGGTGCCCACTAAGCCTGCTGGGTGAGGACCAGCGAAGACATGTTGTTCAACGTTAGGTTGCTGACTGGTAGGTAACTCAACATCCGCCTTACAGACAAACACTTTTTTGTCAGTTAAACGGGAGAGTACATCAAGACCTGCAATGAAGGCCTCTTTTTGCTCATCAATGATCACTTTCGGATCCGCGGCGAGCGGATTAGTGTCCATCGCATTAACAAAAATGGCTTCCGGCACCGCATCAATAGCGGGTGAACGGCTGAACGGACGTGTACGGAGCGCGGTCCACATACCCGACTCAACCAATTGATCAACCACCGCTTGACGCTCAATGGAGGCCAATTGCGAGGCTTCGTACTTGTTGAATGTCACTTGCTCGTTGCCATCGACTTCAATGACGACAGACTGAAGAACACGTTTGGCACCGCGGTTGACTTCAACCACTTTACCGGCTGCGGGAGCAGTAAATATAACACCAGGATTTTTCTTATCTTCGAAAAGGCCCTGGCCTTTTTTCACCACATCACCCACTCGCACATGCATAGTGGGGCGCATTCCAACGTACTCTTCGCCAAGCAAGGCGACTTTCTTGACGGCTGGGCCATCATTTATCACCTGAGCAGGAGTCCCAGCAATGGGGATATCCAAACCCTTTTTTATTGTAATCATACGCACTTGCACTACATTAACGGGAAAAAGAATTCTGTTATTGCGCAGTTAAAGACACGACTTTCGACTGTATGGTGGCCTGAGGGCGCACCGTCGCAACATCCTGCTAACCATGACGTTACACAAAGGTAGCCTAGGTTAGTCTTTAAGCACGGCATTCTATCACTAACCCCAGTATTGATTCTATGGGTATTGTCACCAGGGCGTGGCAATTATGCATACCTGTACAAACAATGCTCGTTGTAAGCTCACAGTTTTACTGTTGTTTTTTTGCTCGCTTTAAGGTTAGGATACCCAACCTCAAGCCCTTGGCGTTGTGTGCCAAGCGACGCATTGATAGGCACGCCAACGACGACTTTATGTAAGAATTTGTTGCCATAACGTGAAGAATCAACACGCCTAAGCACATTGGCTAACTCTTATTTCAAACCACCACCGCGACATGCGGGTGAGTCTGGCGCATGTGCTTGCTCTTGCCACTCTTCTGGGGTGTAAGTGTGAATGGCCAATGCATGAATATCATCAGCGAGCTCGTCCGCCAAAGTGGTATTGATAGCACGATGACGCTGTATTAAACGCTTACCTTCAAACTCATCTGATACCACGACAACCTTAAAGTGGCTCTCTGCCCCTTCAGGTACGTTATGCATGTAGCTTTCATTGCGGACATCAAGATGAACAGGCGCAAAAGCCTGGGTCAGTTTCTCTGTAATTTGCGTTTGAATTTTCATGGCTTCCCCAACCGATTAAGGGCAAGTTGCCCAGATCTTAGTCGTTATCTATAAAATTGCGAATTCAATAGCCTGATCACGCCATCATTAATGGCATACGCACCGAGTTTGAATTGCAGTTGTGGTGTGAGTGCGACAATATACGCAGTCTGTGACCTCCGACGCAAACGCTCCCATGAAAACAGAACTTGCAACCCCAAGCGGCGAATCTCCCCTGACACTACACCGCTACCCGCGCCGAAAAAATGAAACGCTCCAGGCCTTTGATGCGGCAGATGAATATATCATTGAGCACGCTAGCACCTGGCAACTTGAGGCCGGCGATCGGGTTTTAATTCTCAATGATCAATTTGGCGCGTTGAGTTGTTGGGCAAGCGCGCTGGGTTGTGACGTGGTCTCCGTCAGCGACTCCGTGGTGTCACAACAAGCAACCCTCGAGAATCTTCGCCAAAACCAGCTTCCAGACATTGAGCTGGTAAAGAGTACGGAACCACTGCCTAAACGGTTTGATGCGGTGCTCATGCGGGTGCCTAAAAGCAGTAAAATGTTGGCATGGCAACTTCAGCAACTGGCTTCTGTGACGACACCGGCCACACGCATCCTCGCCGGTGCCAAGGCAAAAGAGATCCATACCTCTACGCTGAATCAGTTTGAGCACTGGCTTGGGGCAACCACCACCTCGTTGGCAAAGAAAAAAGCGCGCTTGATTTTTGTTACCGCTAACGCCCAGACTCAAAAGCCAACCGAGCCACTTAGCTATGTCGATGTGCCTGAGTTTTCGATGCGCTTGGCTAATTGGCCCAATGTTTTTTCCGCCAAAAAGCTGGATATCGCGGCTTACTTAATGCTTCCGCAAATCCCAAGTTCGCGCGACGAAAGAAAAATAGTGGATTTAGGCTGTGGTAATGGTGTGCTTGCCCTGCAGGCGGCACGTACCAACCCACAGGCATACATTTATGCGGTCGATGAAAGCCATATGGCCGTCGCCAGCGCAAAACACAACCTTGAAAGCCATGGTATTGACGCGCGCCGTTTCCAATGTGAAGCACGAGATTGCCTTACCGGTTTTGAACCCACAGATATTGACCTAGTGTTATGTAACCCACCCTTTCACCAGCAACAAACCATCACTGATCACATTGCTTGGCAAATGTTTTGTGACGCAAAACGTGTTCTGACCACGAATGGTACGCTTTTAGTCATTGGCAATCGTCATCTTGGCTATCATACTAAGCTAAAACGTCTTTTTGGTAACGTGACTGTCGTTGCGTCAAATAAAAAATTCGTTATTCTCAAGGCAGTCAACGCCCAATTTTAACAAAAGGATGCTGAACCCCATGAAGAAACTGATTATTGCCGCCGCTGTGCTAGTCCTAGCGGGCTGCTCAACACCTCGCGAGCCACAACTAACGATTGCACCGTCTCCAGCGTCATCCAATCAGCAACAGGTCAACAATCTTCCTGTGGTGGTAAAGAGTAAGGACTTACGGACGGCTCAGTTCGTCGCGGTGATTGATAGCGGTCGCTCCAATGTCAAACCTTTACATGCCAGCCAAAACTTGCGCGTGGTTCTTGAAGACACACTTTCACGCCAGCTTTCTGCACAAGGGTTCCGCGTCGTGGCGAACGGCCCTGGCATGCTACGTTTAGATATTCTCGACGCGTTAGTTCGTGTAAAACACACGGTGTTTAAGCACGATATGGAAGCGTCCGTACAGCTGCAACTGGTCGCTGAATCGCCCGATGGCCGCTTTGTAAAACGTTATACCGGCAAATCAACCCAAAGCGGCGTTAGCAGCGCCTCGCCTGATGATATCGAAATGGCATTAAACAACCTGCTGGAAGCTGTCTTACAAGACATCGCCAATGATGAGCAACTGCTTGATCACATGAAAGCGCACTTTTAATCATGAAGGTACGCGCACTTTTATGGGTACTTGCACTGGCGGTTGCGCCAGTGCAAGCCAATGTGATGGTAGCCGTTGAAACAACCCAAGGAGACTTTGTCTTGCAACTTAATGAGGACAAAGCCCCCAAGACGGTCAGCAACTTTTTACGCTATGTCGAGGATGGCAGTTACATCGGCACCCAATTTCATCGGGTGATCCCACGTTTTGTCGTACAAGGAGGCGGATTTGATAAAGACCTCAATCGCCGTCCATCCTATGAGCCAGTCGATAATGAGTCGCGTAATGGCCTGCGTAACCGTCGCGCGACTATCGCGATGGCCAGAACCCAAGATCCGGACTCTGCCACCCGCCAGTTTTACATCAATGTCAGTGATAATGGCTTTTTAGATGCACCCCCCAACAAGCTGGGGTATGCCGTGTTTGGCCGCGTGGTGGAAGGATTTAACACTATCTTGACCATGACCGAGCAGCCAACCGTTACTATCCCCAGCAAACGGATGCAGGACGTCCCTCAACAACCGATTATTATTACCGCTATCGACCGTGTGTCGTCACCCTAGTATTCATGTAGGCCCTTTGCTATGCAGTCATCCAAGCTAAAAACGACCTTGGCGGCCTACGCCGACCGTCGCCTGCTCTTTGTTTTTTTAATGGGGTGCTGCAGTGGTTTCCCTTGGGTATTAATTGGCTCCAACTTAAATGGTTGGCTCGCCGATGAGGGGTTATCGCGCACGGCCATTGGCCTTTTTGGCTCTGTGTTTGTCCTTTACGCCGTCAACTTTTTGTGGGCCCCCCTGCTCGATAGGCTTAAGATCCCGGTATTGAATGAGAAGCTCGGCCATCGCCGCAGCTGGATTGTGGTGACACAATCATTGATGCTTTTAGCCACCTTGGCCTTGTCTCGCGTTAACATGCAAGGCCTGCAAGCGATCGACCCATGGGTCACCACTCTGGTTCTTTCGTCATTGATTTTTTCCATCGCCCTCGCATCAGCCACGCAAGATATCGCCATTGATGCCTTCCGTATCGATAACTTCGCCGAGCACGAAACCGAGAAGTTTCCGCTCGCCTCGGCCATGTCGGTCATTGGTTGGTGGACAGGTTATTCCGTGCCTGGCTATATCGGTTTTATTAATGCCGATGTCATGGGGTGGAACCAAGTTTATGTGATTATGGCCGGCTTTGTCGGCTTAATGATCTTGGCTACCCTGTATGTCAAAGAGCCTGTCAGTGATCGCGAACAGCGCCAAGACAAGGCCACCAAACATTACCTCAATCAAGGCTATAGTGGCTTCCAAGCTTGGTTTGCCGTCACCGTCGTGGAACCTTTTGCCGAGTTCTTTCGTCGCAACGGTATCAATGTAGCCCTCACGCTGTTGTTGTTTGTGTTTTTATTCAAATTGGGCGAAGCCTTTCTCGGCCGTATGTCGATTGTGTTTTACAAAGATGTCGGCTTTACTAATGAGCAAATTGGCTATTACTCCAAGCTGGTCGGCTGGGGACTCACCGTGGTCTACACCCTGATTGGCAGCTACATTAATCTGCGTTTTGGCGTGATTAAAGGCCTATTTATTGGCGGTGTCGCCATGGCATCCAGCAACTTAATGTTCGCGTGGATTGCGATGGTCGGCCCCAACGAGCATCTGCTACTGGGGGCGATTTTGGTAGACAACTTTACCTCAGCGTTTGCCACCATTGCGTTTGTCTCCTTTTTAACCTTCTTAACCGGTCGCGCGTTCTCAGCCACCCAATATGCGCTGCTCGCGTCCTTGGGGAATTTAGGCCGCACCACAGTCGCGTCATTCAGTGGCATGATGGTCGACTGGCTCGATAGCTGGTCAACATTTTTCGTAATAACTGCGTTAATGGTGATCCCGGGACTGGTCATGCTGATCTATATTGGCAGGCACTTTCGCCAACCTCCGTCACAAAATGATAAGCGTGCTGGACACTGCCTAGATTCCCGTCGCGACTAACCCTGACATATCACAGTGGAGTGCAAAATTTTGTGCGACGCTGTGATTGTTTTAGTAACAAAGATCACATAAAACTGTCATGCAACGCTTTACAACTTGCCGCGGATCACAGCCTTTTTTTGTGTCTATGTTTATTACATTCTTTATAGTGAACTTAATCAATATACTGCCTCTGTCCAATGCGCACTGCGCAACAACAAGACCCAGCAGAGGCAGTCACTATGAAAAAATCCCTACTCGCACTCGCCGTTATCGCCGCCAGCGGTGTATCCGTTGCCAACGCCGCCGATTACTCGGATGACATTTACAAAAATGATCATAAATGGCTTCAGTTTAATGCCATGTATGCCATTAACGAAAAGCCGCAATTTGGTGATGACACCGATAAAGACCACAACTATCTAGAAATGGAGTTTGGCGGCCGTAAAGGCGTGGTCGATCTCTATGGTTATGTGGATATTTTTGACTTGGCAGAAAGCGACAGCGACAACAACAATAAGAAAGACGCCGCTAAGTCCTTCATGAAATTGGCGCCACGCTTCTCGATTGATGGCATCACCGGACAAGACTTGTCGTTTGGCCCTGTACAAGAAGTCTACTTCTCGACCTTGTTTAACTGGGGGGGCGGTAAGTCAGACACAAATAATTCATTCTGGGGTATCGGTGCCGATGTTGAGCTACCTTGGTTTGGCAAAGTGGGCATGAACCTTTATGGCTTGTATGACATCAATAAAAAAGATTGGAATGGCTATCAGTTCTCGACTAACTGGTTTAAACCTTTCCACTTTTTCGACAATGGCAGCTTCCTGTCGTACCAAGGTTATATCGATTACCAATTCGGTGCCGACGATACCTTTAAAGGCAGCAGTCAGGCGACCCATGGCGGTGCGATGTTTAACGGCCTGTACTGGCACTCAGATAACTACGCCCTTGGTTACGGCCTAAAAGCGTACAATGACGTCTACTTAATTGAAGATGCCGGTACAACTGAAAGCTCGGGTATTTCTCACTACCTTAGCGCGACCTACAAGTTCTAATCTATCCAGCGCCGGTCCCTGCCGGCGCGTTGCTCCCTGCTCTATATTGTCTGTGATACACTGGCCTTTTCATCGATAGGCAAGTGTCATGCGGATCACCTTGATAGGCGCTGGTGCGATCGGCACCTTATGGGCGGTAAAATTAAGCCAAGCGGGTCATCACGTTCATCTTATCACCCGCGATAGCGCTCATCAGCGAGAGCTCAACCTGGACGGCGCCTCCCTTACCTTGCCCGCCAATCAACCAGACGTACTTCGATACAGTGATCTTTGGCTGGTATGCACCAAAGCCTATGACGTGCAAGCAGCCTTAACCCCGTGTTTTACTCATCTTGAGCCGGAGACCATGGTGATGTTGATGCATAACGGCATGGGACCGCATCAATGGCTCATTGATTCTCTACCAGCCAGCCAACCGCTGCTACTCGCAACCACCTCACAAGGTGTATTTCGTGCTGAAACAGGCGAGTATCAACATACGGGCAATGGCCCCACGGCGCTCGGGGCAGGTAACAAAGCCGGTGAAGCCTGCCAGTTTTTCGCCGATGTGTTGGATCATGCCTTGCCGACAGCAACCTGGCAAACCAATATCATTGAATCGCTATGGTATAAACTGGCAGTCAATAGCGTCATCAACCCGCTCACCGCTTTACACGGGATAAAAAATGGTGAGTTGCTCAAGCTTGATTATGAGCCAATCATTGATGCGCTGTGCCAAGAGTTGGCCACGGTAATGCGAGCAGAGCGGATCCTTGCCTCTGCCACCGAAGTGCGTCAACGCGTGGAAACGGTCGCCAAGGCAACCGCAGACAACTACTCTTCAATGAATCGGGATGTGTTTTATCAGCGTTCCACAGAGCTGGAATACATTACAGGCTATGTGTTACAACGCGCACAGGCACACCAGATCTCAACCCCACATCACCAGCAGCTTTATCAAGCCATGCAACAAGCACAAAGGAATAAGGAATCATCATGAGTGACAAACGCATCCTGATTTGTATTGCTAACGGCACTGAAGAAATGGAAGCCGTGACCGCCATTGATGTCATGAAGCGCGCCGGCTTTAACGTCACTGTCGCCAGTGCTGATCCGGATGGCGCGCTGACGCTAACCTGCTCGCGTGGCGTGAAGCTAGTTTGCGACGCCACGTTGGCGATGGTGGCCGATCAACCATTTGACTGTGTGATCTTACCCGGAGGGGTTGAAGGCGCGCAGTGTTTGGGGGATAGCAACCTTGTGACTGAAATGGTTAAACAACAACAGAGCGACAATGCGTGGGTGGCAGCCATTTGTGCCGCACCAGCTTTGGTGCTACAACGCCACCAGCTATTCCCACAGTCACACATGAGTTGTCACCCGAGCGTTAGCGATCAGATCCCAGAGCAATGGCTAAGCCGCCGCCGCGTGATGACCGATTATGACCACCGTTTAATTACCAGTCAGGGGCCAGGCTCGGCAATGGAGTTCGCGATTGAAATCGTTCACGTGCTCGGCGGCAAAGCCTTGGCATGGCAAGTCGCGGAGCCGATGATACCTCTGCCTCAACTGCATTATGAGAAAAAGTTTACAGAAGGCTAGGCTCATGCAAGGCTCAAACGTAAACAGGCAGCCAAATGGCTGCCTGTTTTTATTGCGGCAAAACCTGCGTTACACCCGATACACTTTGACATTCTCAAAGCCCATATCTTTAAGATACAGCGCCTGCAAGCGACTCATCACGCCTCGCTCGCAATAGAGCAAATAGGTTTTCGTTTGGTCAAGGTCGCCAAACTGGGTCGCCAGTTTAAAGAAGGGAATATGCACGACATCGACGCCTTCAAGCTCAAGAGGCTTATCTTCTTGCTCTTCACGGCTGCGAATATCAAGCACTACCGCGCCGTTCTCTACCTCATTAACCAGCTCCGCTTCCGGCGCTTTTTCTTGGCTCAATGCTTCGATATCACGGATATCCATCACAGTGGCGTTATCAACCACTTGTTCTAGCAAGCTAAAATCAAATTTGGTTTCTTCGTGTTCCAGCTTAGCTTTTTCGGCTTTCACCGTTGGCTTTTTGGAAATCACGCCACAATACTCAGGCATGGTCTTGGCGAAATCTTCCGTACCAATTTTACGCGCCGTTTGAATAATGTCTTCTTTGTCCCAATTAATCAGTGGACGCAAAATCAAGCTATCGGTGACATTATCAATCATGCGAAGGTTGGTCAGTGTTTGGCTCGACACCTGTCCTAACGCCTCACCGGTCACCAGTGCCTGAATACCAAACCGTTTGGCCACCATGGCCGCCGCACGCATAAACATACGCTTAAGCACCACGCCCATTTGCGCGTTATCGATATTTTCCAGGATGTTGTTAACAACTGGCTCAAAATCAATCGAAATAAACTTCACTTTGGCCGACGAGCCAAATTTATTCCATAGGTAATGAGACACCTGCTGCACACCCGTTTCATGCGATTTTCCGCCTAGATTAAAGAAACAGTAGTGCACTTTACTGCCGCGTTTAATGTGCAAATAACTGGAAACGCCTGAATCGAATCCGCCAGAGATCAAGCTCAATACATCTTCCTGTGTACCGAGCGGAAAGCCCCCCAAGCCTGCGTGACGATGTTTCACTACGTTGAGCTTGTCGTGGTCCACTTCCATCATCACGGTGATATCCGGTTTTTTCAGTTGCACGCTGGCCGACGGGACGGCTTGGTTTAATCCGCCACCGACATAGCGCTCAAGATCGATAGAGGTAAAGTCATGCTGCCCACGACGCTTAGCGCGCACACAAAAGGTTTTGCCTTCGATTTGATGACGTACGCCCGCCAAAGTGAGCTCATAGATATGATGTAAATCGTTAAACAGGGTTTGCTCAACCTCAAGCACGGTTTGCACGCCTGGTGTGTTGGTCAGCACATCCAAAACCAATTGGCGCTCGTTAGGTTGTTTTAACGTCACCTCAATGTGATCCCGACGGTTATATACCGCCGTATTATCAGTCCGACGCTTTAAAATATTACGAATATTGCACTCGAGGATTTTTGTAAAACGCTTTCTGACTGACTCACTTTTGACGATCACCTCAGGGTGAATTTTAACGATAAACTTCATAACCGGTTCGATACAGCTGGAAACAAGGCCGCGGATTATACAATAACCAGGCTGCCGCTGAAACCGGGTATTTTTGCGTCGCTAAAAAGTGGGAGTGACCGGTGATAACTTGCCTTATCAGACAGTCAGTTATCACCGGGATAGGCCGCTAGGGGGCATTGGGAGCCGCGTTCTCGGTAGAGATTTCATCCGAATAGGTGGGTTTTCCTTGGATCACAGCAATTTCCACGCGTCGGTTAGATGCACGGTTTTCCGGTGAGTTGTTCGGGGCACGCGGCTTGGTATCCGCCAGGCCTTCCACTTTCATCCTTAAATGGTTAAAACCAGGCACTTTCTCCATCTCTTGTGCCACTGACACCGCACGCTGTGCGGAGAGATCCCAATTGGATCGGTACAGCTCTGACTCCAAAGGTGTGCTGTCGGTATGTCCTGAGACTTTTATTTCCCCCGGCACGTCTTTTACCAGTTGCGCGATTTGACGCACCATGGGGCGGAACTTAGGCTGCAGAAACGCCGAGTTTTGTGGAAACGCCCCTTTTTCGCGGATCCTTATCACCAACTGTTGCCCTAAATTCTCTACTTCAACCGCGCCTTCATCGATTTCGCGTTGCAACGCCTGCATCAACGCCTTTTGCAGCTGCTCAAGTTGCTGCTGCATTCGCTGCTGCTCCAATTGTGACGCCACTTGGGCGCTGGTGCCGCCTTCCTTATCTGATGTATTGCGTTGGGAGCCGCCCGACCGATCATCTTCGCCCTCTTGAAAGTCCAAGGTGCGCTGCGTCATATCAATGGTTTGCTGCATGATGACTTCAATCGGTGTCGGCTCTGGGCGTCCCGGACGGAACTCTTGGGCAATCACACTGGTTCCTTTGGGAATGTCTTTCACCTCAAGGACATTTTGTACCCCGAAAGCGAACTTCATCGAACCGGCAATTTGCTTAAACTTAAGCACATCCATCTCTGAAAATGACAACAGAAGGACGAAAAAGCACATAAGAAGCGACATCAAGTCCGCAAACGTCCCCATCCACGGCGGTAAGCCGGGAGGCGGACATTTACATTCCTCTTCTTCTTGTTGTTGTGCCATGAAGACTCCTTAATTGGCGATCGCTGAAGCCAAAACCTCAGTCCGATTAATTATCGACATCAACCTCACGCTTACCCTCATTGAGATAGTTTTTCAAAAAGCCATCAATGACACGCGGGTTTTGTCCATCTTGAATCGCAAGTAAGCCGTCCATAATCAAGCGTCGATTCAGTTTCTCTTGCTCCTTGCGCAAGGCAAGTTTATTGGCGATGGGGGTCGCCACCATGTTGGCCAACATCGCACCGTACATGGTGGTCAACAAAGCAACCGCCATTGCAGGGCCAATCGCCTTCGGATCATCCATGTTCGATAGCATGGCCACCAGCCCTATCAAGGTCCCTATCATCCCCATCGCTGGCGCCACATCAGCCAAGGCACTGTAAAAACCGATGCCATGATCGTGGCGCTCCTCGGTAAGGTTAATATCTTTGTGAAGCGTGGCGCGAACCACGTCGGCATCATGACCATCGACGAGCAAGTCCACGCCTTTTTGCATAAACGAGTTACTGACCTCCATCTCTTCGAGCGCGAGGAAGCCACCCTTACGGGCGGCGTCAGCCATCTCAATGATTTTGGCAATCAGATCCTCGGGGTCATCAGATTTGAACATGAACGCCTTGCCTGCAATTTTAAAACAGGCAAAAAACTGTCCTACGGTGTATTTGGTGAGAACAACAAATAAACTCCCGCCAATGACGATAAGCACCGATGGCACATCAAAATACATGTTCATGGTGCCGCCCAACAGCATCGCCATTATTACGAATGCGAACGAGCCGATAATGCCGATGAGCGTCGCTATATCCACGTCAGTCTCCCTTAAATTACATCAAGTCATTGTTTTTCATTTTTTAGGGTATTGATTATATCGGCAACCAACCCTATAGGTTTAGCGTAAATACGCCGATACCAACAAGGATAACATGCCTTTTACTACGGTGGCGCCAAGCACACAAAAACACGCCGAGTGGTTTGACCGCCCTTAACCACTGAGTTACCGTCTAGCCTCTCTTTTCTAATTTTATGGCATCATGGCTGTGAAGAAACCAGAAAATATGACCTTTGAGGACACGCTCAAAGAGTTAGATAGCATTGTCGGTGCGCTAGAGTCCGGCGAACTCCCCCTCGATACCGCGATGAAACGTTTTGAACGCGGCATTGCACTGACGCGTCAAGGACAAAAAACCCTTGCAGACGCAGAGCAACGCGTCGAGATCTTGCTTTCGCAAGAAGATGATGGGCCACTGACTGAGTTTTCTCCTCAAGACGATGATTAACACTGTTGTACACGATGCGCTGCGCGAAACGCAAACCCGAAGTAATCAACAACTCGAAGCGTGGCTTGATACCTTATCCTCTCAAGATCAACCGCTTATCCAGGCAATGCGCCATGGTTTGCTCTTGGGTGGTAAACGCATTCGCCCCTTTCTAACCTATGCCACGGGGCAGTTGTTTGGTGTGCCACTTGCGCAAATTGATACACCGGCTGTCGCCGTGGAGTGTATTCACGCCTACTCGTTGATTCATGATGATTTGCCTGCCATGGATAACGACAGCTTGCGACGCGGGCAGCCAACCTGTCATGTCGCCTTTGATGAAGCGACCGCGATTTTGGCCGGTGACGCGTTACAAACACTGGCCTTTACCGTGCTGGCTGAAGGCGAACTCAATCCAGCGGCCGAACCTTACCGTATACATATGGTGAAAACCTTGGCTACGGCCAGCGGTGCGGCGGGTATGTGCCTAGGACAATCATTGGATTTAGCCGCGGAGGGACGTGCTGTTGATCTTGAAGCACTCAAACGCATTCACCACAATAAAACCGGTGCATTGATCAAAGGGGCGGTGAGGCTCGGTGCTTATGCCGCTGGCGAGTCCGGCGTGCGCCATTTAAGTGCGCTTGATCGCTTTGCTGACGCCATCGGTCTCGCGTTTCAAGTTCAAGACGACATTTTGGACATTACCAGCGATACCCAAACACTGGGTAAGCCACAAGGGTCAGACGTAAACGCAGATAAAAGTACCTACCCGGCATTGCTGGGGCTGGCCGGTGCACAAGAAAAAGCCGAACAACTTTACCGAGAGGCACTACACGCCTTGGAGGCAATCCCCTACAATACCGAACAATTGGAAGTTTTTGCCCGATATATCATCGAGCGCAACAACTAGCATGATTAATAAAAGCGCCGAACCATTATGACACTGGATATATCAAAATACCCCACTCTCGCTCTTGCTGATACGCCGGAAGAGTTGCGTACCCTGCCACGCGATCATCTGCCGCAGCTTTGTGAAGAGTTACGTACCTATTTACTCAACACGGTCAGTCACTCAAGTGGCCACTTTGCCTCTGGGCTAGGTACCGTGGAGCTGACTGTGGCGCTGCACTATGTGTATAACACGCCCTTCGATCACCTCGTTTGGGACGTAGGACACCAAGCCTATCCGCACAAGATCCTGACTGGACGACGTGAGCGCATGCAAACTATCCGGAAAAAAGACGGTTTGCACCCCTTTCCGTGGCGCGGAGAAAGCCCCTACGATGTGCTGTCGGTTGGTCATTCCTCAACGTCCATCAGTGCCGCGCTCGGTATGGCCATTAGTGCGCAAAAAGAGGGGCAGAATCGACGTGTAGTCAGTGTGATAGGCGATGGCGCAATCACCGCTGGGATGGCATTTGAAGCCATGAACCATGCCGGCGATATCAAACCCGATATGCTCGTGGTACTCAACGACAACGAGATGTCCATTTCTGAAAACGTCGGCGCGCTGAATAATCACTTTGCCCAACTCCTCTCTGGCAATGTCTATACCAGTATTCGTGAAGGCGGTAAGAAAGTATTGTCGGGCGCGCCACCAATTAAAGAGTTAGTGCGCCGCGCGGAAGAGCACCTTAAAGGCATGGTTGTCCCAGGCACCATGTTTGAAGAGCTGGGCTTTAACTACATTGGCCCAATTGATGGCCACGATGTCGAAGAGTTAGTCAAAACCCTCAAAAACATGCGCCATTTAAAAGGGCCGCAGTTTTTGCACGTCATGACCAAAAAAGGCAAAGGGTACGAGCCGGCGGAAAAAGATCCGATTGGGTACCATGCCGTGCCTAAGTTTGACCCCAGTGTACACACGCTGCCTAAATCCAAGCCAGCGAGCCCAACGTTTTCTAATGTGTTCGGCGACTGGCTATGTGATATGGCGGCGCAAGATGACAAGTTACTCGCGATTACGCCAGCCATGCGCGAAGGCTCCGGCATGGTGCGCTTTTCTAAAACGCATCCAGACAAATATTTTGATGTCGCCATTGCTGAGCAGCACTCAGTGACGCTGGCTGCAGGCATGGCAATCGGTACCTACCACCCTGTGGTGGCCATTTATTCGACCTTCCTACAGCGCGCCTATGATCAAGTCATTCACGATGTCGCGATCATGAATTTACCCGTGCTGTTTGCCATTGACCGTGGCGGGATTGTTGGCGCAGATGGCCAAACCCACCAAGGCGCTTTTGATTTAAGCTATTTACGCTGTGTCCCCAACTTGGTGGTGATGACGCCAAGTGATGAAAACGAGTGTCGCCAAATGCTGTATACCGGCCATATTCATAATGGACCAGCGGCGGTGCGCTATCCTCGCGGCAGTGGTATCGGTGCAGAGATTGAACAGAAGATGCAAGCGATGCCGATTGGCAAAGGCGTGATCAAACGTCGGGGAACACGGTTAGCCATCCTCAACTTTGGTACCTTATTGCCGCATGCTCAGGAAGCAGCAGACGAGCTGGATGCCACCTTGGTTGATATGCGCTTTGCCAAACCTTTAGATGAAGCGCTGCTACTCGACATGGCCAAGACGCATGACTGCCTGGTCACCGTGGAAGAAAATGCGATCGCAGGTGGTGCAGGCTCCGGGGTGATTGAAGCGATGATGCGCCATGGGGTTATCAAGCCTGTACGGCAAATCGGTTTACCCGATCGCTTTATCTCTCAAGGCACCCAACAAGAAGTGCACGCCGAGCTTGAGCTCGATGGCCCCGGCATTAAGGCTCAAATTCAGCGTTACTTGGCCACGTTGGCTGAATAGGGGCGTTGACTGCGTAGAGGCGTCGTTTTTGCACCACGAGTCAGGCGCTATCTTCTGGTATGAAAAAACCCGCTACCAATGAGCGGGTTTTTTTATGCTTCAGCGGACATTGACGCAGTGGCTTAGCCCGCTCACGCACGCTTACTTGGTACCAAAAATCTTATCACCGGCATCACCAAGCCCAGGTACAATGTACCCTTTGTCATCCAGCTTTTCATCGATAGCCGCCGTATAAAGCTCAATATCAGGATGCGCTTTTTTCAATGCCTCAATCCCTTCTGGGGCAGAGACCAATACCAAGACTTTGATCTGCTGACACCCCTGCTCTTTGAGCAAATCGATAGTCGCAATCATCGACCCCCCCGTGGCCAACATCGGATCCACAACCAAGGCCATGCGCTCGTCGATATTACTGGCTAGTTTATGAAAGTAAGGGACAGGCTCTAGGGTTTCTTCATCGCGATACACACCGACGACACTGATGCGCGCACCTGGGACATGCTCAAGCACCCCATCCATCATGCCCAAGCCTGCACGCAAAATAGGCACCACGGTGACTTTTTTGCCTTTGATTTGATCGACATTAACTGGGCCATCCCAGCCATCAATCGTTACTGTTTCTGTATCGAAGTCAGACGTCGCTTCATAAGTCAGCAGACTGCCCACTTCGGTCGCAAGCTCGCGAAACCGTTTGGTGCTAATATCTCGCTCGCGCATCAAGCCGATTTTATGTTTGACTAACGGGTGCCTTACTTCCACGACCTTCATCTTAGACTCCTTACAAAAAACAAATTCTCGGTAGTATACATGAAAGGTTTTTGCTAGCGTAGGCTTAGGGCTTGACATATCGCCCAGATTCTCGCCAAACAGCCTACGCAAACGTTTTCCTTTCTCTGAATCCACTGATAGAATAGCGCCGACTTTTGACTTCCAACTCCGGCGAGGAATTGCAGTGAGCGGTAAACAATCATCTCTTAGCTATAAGGACGCTGGTGTCGATATTGACGCTGGTAACGCACTAGTCGACCGCATTAAAGGGGTAGTAAAACAAACGCACCGGCCCGAAGTCATGGGAGGCCTAGGAGGCTTTGGCGCGCTTTGTTCATTGCCAACCAAATACAAAGAACCGGTATTGGTCTCTGGTACAGACGGCGTGGGTACCAAGCTGCGCTTAGCGCTGGATGCGAATAAACACGATACTATCGGCATCGATCTGGTTGCAATGTGCGTTAACGATCTGATCGTGCAAGGTGCTGAGCCTCTCTTTTTCCTCGACTACTATGCAACAGGCAAGTTGGATGTTGACGTCGCGGCGGACGTTGTGACGGGTATCGCCCAAGGCTGTCAGCAAGCAGGTTGCGCCCTTATCGGCGGCGAGACCGCGGAAATGCCTGGCATGTACAGCGGCGATGATTACGATGTGGCTGGTTTTTGTGTCGGTGTTGCCGAGAAGTCTGCCATCATTGATGGGAGCCAAGTCAGCGATGGCGACGCCTTGATTGGCCTTGCGTCTAGTGGCCCGCATTCAAACGGCTACTCGCTGATCCGAAAGATCCTCGAAGTCAGTCAAGCAAACCTGAGTGACGACCTAGAAGGCCAACCACTCATCGATCACTTGCTAGCCCCGACCCGCATTTACGTCAAATCGGTATTAGCCCTGCTTGAGCAAACGCCCATCCATGCGATTTCTCATATCACAGGTGGCGGCTTTTGGGAGAACATCCCCCGCGTATTGCCCGCTGGAACCAAGGCGGTGATCGACAACACCAGTTGGCAATGGCCGCCTGTATTTAACTGGTTGCAAGAAAAAGGCAACGTCAGTGACTATGAAATGCTACGCACCTTTAACTGTGGTGTGGGACTTGTGATTGCACTCCCTCAGGCTGAAGCTGACAAAGCGATTACCCTGTTAAATCAAGCGGGCGAAACCGCCTGGCAACTGGGCCATATTGCTCACGCGACGGGCGAAGACGCACAGGTGGAGCTGAAAGCATGAAGCGCATTGTCGTCTTGATTTCCGGCAGCGGTTCCAATTTGCAAGCATTGATTGATAACATTCACGCGCAGCACGCGAACATTGTCGCCGTGATTGCCAATAAAGCTGACGCCTATGGGCTCACGCGTGCCGAGCACGCCGGGATACCGGCTCAAGTGGTTGCCAACACCGATTATGCTAGCCGAGAAGAGTATGATGCGGCGCTTATTCGAGCGCTAGATGCCTATCAGCCCGACCTCGTCGTACTGGCGGGTTTTATGCGTATTTTAACCCCAGGTTTCGTTGCCCACTATGCGGGGCGAATGCTCAACATTCACCCCTCCCTGCTCCCCAAGTACACAGGACTGCATACCCACCAGCGTGCGATTGATGCTGGCGATACCGAGCATGGTACATCGGTGCATTTTGTCACTGAAGAGCTCGACGGTGGCCCCGTGATACTCCAAGCTCGTGTACCTATTTTTGAGGACGACGACGCAGAGTCTGTCGCCGCGCGCGTCCAACAACAAGAGCACAGGATCTACCCACTGGTGGTCAAGTGGTTTGTCGATGGCCGCCTGAAGATGATGGAAGATCACGCTTGGCTTGATGGTCAGGCACTCGGCCCCGCCGGCTATGCCGCAGACGCGTAGCCCGTATAGACACTAACAACATAAAATAAGGCGCATTCGCGCCTTTTTTATTCGCTAAGATACCGATGTGTGATTGGCGCAATACACCTCGCCAAAGTGAAACACACAATATTCCCCTTCAGCCATTTTATGCCAGCGCTCGTTGTTGGTAAGAGGTTGCGTGGCAATCACGGTCACCACATCGTTAGGCGTGGTTTGCTCATGAAAATCGACCGTCATCTCTTGGTCGATCAGGCTAGCTTTTCCAAACGGAGCGCGACGCGTGATCCAATGGAGGTTATTGGTACAATACGCCATGACATAGTCGCCATCGCTAAACAGCATGTTGTAGACACCCAACGCGCGCAGGCGATCACAGCGTGAAGCGATAAAGTCAAACACCTCACACATATTGTCTGGCTGTTGCGGATAGTGCTTAAACAACTCATTCAATAACCAACAAAACGCTTTCTCACTGTCCGTTTCCCCGACAGGCTTAAAGTGGCCAGTATCCAGGCTCTCAAACCCAGATAACTGCCCATTGTGAGCAAACGTCCAATAACGCCCCCAGATCTCACGAGTGAAAGGATGTGTGTTTTCTAAGCTGATCCCACCTCGATTTGCTTGGCGAATATGGCTAACCACCGCACAGCTTTTTATCGGATAACTGGTGACCAGCTCTGCGACCTTGGATTGGCTACTGGGTGCCGGATCTTTAAAGGTGCGAAACCCTTTGCCTTCATAAAAGGTGATCCCCCAGCCATCGCGATGCGGGCCCGTTTTACCGCCGCGCTGAATCAAGCCAGTAAAGCTAAAACAAATATCGGTTGGGACGTTGGCACTCATGCCAAGCAGCTCGCACATTCTTTCATCTACCTCCGCGGGGTTACGCTGCCATTTCCTTTTCCACTAGCTGGATAAGAATATGGATAATTTTGATATGGACTTCCTGAATACGATCCGCATAACCAAAGTGAGGCACACGGATTTCAATATCAGCGAGACCTGCCATTTTGCCGCCGTCTTTTCCCGTAAGCATAATGGTCTTCATGCCTTTTTGTTTGGCGACATCAATGGCATTGAGGATATTCCCCGAATTGCCCGATGTAGATAGCCCAAACAACACGTCGCCTTTCATGCCCACCGCCTCAAGATAACGCGAGAAAACATACTCGTAGCCAAAGTCATTCGACACGCACGAAATATGGCTTGGATCTGAAATGGCAATCGCGGGATAACCAGGACGGTTTTCTCGGTAGCGACCGGTCAATTCTTCAGCAAAATGCATGGCATCACAATGCGAGCCGCCATTGCCACAAGAGAGCACCTTGCCACTGGCCTTAAAACTATCGGCCAACAGTTTCGCGGCTTTCTCGATTTGCTGAATGTTATTGTCATCACTTAAAAACGCTGTTAACACATCGGCAGCTTCTGTCAGCTCACCGCGAATAATATCTTGGTACATGGCACCTTCCCACTGTTAACAAATATCTGACGTTCTCACCTGACAGGCATAACGTCACATGACTGCCAGTGTACCCGCATCGTTTTAGGGCTGTCGACTGCCGCGCCCTTCCGACAAGCGAGCCAGGTCACGTTTGCTTGAATGGCAACCTATCTTGCCAGTTGTCCTCATCCTCAAGTGGTGATTTTCTCACCTTGCAAGCTAGGTCACACCGTATCATTTTACAATTCGTTAATTATTTGCTTACATTGAGTGGTACGACCTCTTACCACGACAGTAAGGGCAAACCAAAACCTAAGGAGATGACGTGATGGCAACAGGGTTATATATCGCCGCCATGCTAATACTGGCCGGTGTACTCGCATACCATCGTGCTAAGCTGCTGGTATCGACTGCCGTGCTCGCAGCCGGACTAGTTGTAGGGACAATCATGGGCAGCGTCGGGGAGATCACTTGGTTGATCTTTGCCGTGATCGCATTGCCCCTCAATATCGTGACGTTTCGTCGCAACTGGCTCAGCAAGCCCGCTTTCAAAGCATTTAAATCCGTGATGCCAGAAATGTCAGCGACGGAAAAAGAAGCGATTGATGCGGGAACAGTCTGGTGGGAAGCCGATCTATTCCGCGGCGCGCCGGATTGGAACAAACTGCATGACATTCCCGCCCCGACGCTGAGTGCGGAAGAGCAAGCATTTTTAGATGGACCGGTCAACGAAGTCTGCCGCATGGTCGATGACTACCAAGTCACGCATGAACTCGCTGACCTGCCCGAGGATGTTTGGCAATATTTGAAAGACAACAAATTCTTCGCCATGATCATCAAAAAGCAATATGGTGGCTTGGAATTTTCTGCCTACGCGCAATCCTTGGTGCTGCAAAAATTGTCAGGCGTCTCTGGTGTGCTGTCATCCACCGTGGGGGTCCCTAACTCACTAGGCCCAGGTGAATTGCTCCAACATTACGGCACCACAGAGCAAAAAGACCATTACCTCCCTCGTTTGGCCCAAGGTAAAGAAATCCCTTGTTTTGCGTTGACCAGCCCAGAGGCGGGCTCTGATGCAGGCTCGATTCCTGATTATGGTGTGGTCACCAAAGGTATGTGGCAAGGTAAAGAAGTGCTGGGGATGAAAATCACCTGGAACAAACGTTATATTACCCTCGCCCCAGTTGCCACTGTGTTGGGTCTGGCGTTTAAGCTACGCGATCCTGAACACCTATTAGGCGATCAGGATGAACTTGGCATTACCTGTGCGTTGATCCCTACGGACCTCGAAGGGGTTGAGATTGGCCGTCGCCATTTCCCGCTTAACGTGCCTTTCCAAAACGGTCCAACTCAAGGCAACGACGTCTTCGTACCGATGGACTTTATTATTGGTGGCCAGAAAATGGCAGGCCAAGGCTGGCGTATGCTGATGGAGTGCCTGTCAATTGGTCGCGGCATTACCCTACCCTCCAATACCACGGGAGGACTAAAGTCAGCCGCCCTAGCAACAGGGGCTTACGCACGCATTCGCCGTCAGTTCAAACTCCCCATTGGTAAAATGGAAGGGATTGAAGAGCCTCTCGCGCGTATTGCTGGCAACGCCTACGTGATGGATGCCGCCAGCGCGCTGACGGTGACGGGTATCGATATCGGCGAGAAGCCCTCGGTCATTTCTGCCATCGTTAAATATCACTGTACCCACCGCAGTCAACAAGGTGTGATTGATGCGATGGATGTGGTAGGCGGTAAAGGCATCTGCCTGGGACCAAAAAACTTCCTGGGACGCAACTATCAAGGGTCGCCGATCGCCATCACGGTGGAAGGCGCTAACATCCTGACGCGTTCAATGATCATCTTCGGTCAAGGTGCGATTCGTTGCCATCCATTCGTGTTGGATGAGATTCGTGCCAGCGAAAATAGCGATCAGCAAGCCGCCCTCGCAGCGTTTGATAAGGCCTTATTTGGTCATGTTGGCTTTGTGTTTAGCAATGTTGCACGTGCTTTCTGGCTTGGTCTTACCGATGGTCGTTTGTCTAAAGCTCCCCGCAAAGACGCGACACGTCGTTATTACCAGCAGATGAATCGCTACAGTGCCGCGCTCGCGCTACTCGCCGATGTCTCTATGGCAGTATTAGGCGGCAACCTCAAGCGTAAAGAGCGCTTGTCAGCGCGCCTTGGCGATGTGCTGAGCCAGCTTTATCTTGCGTCAGCCACCATGAAACGCTATGCCGATGAAGGCTATCAGAAAGAGGATCTCCCTCTGGTGCATTGGGGCATGCAAGACGCCATGTACCAAGCTGAACAAGCACTGGATGGCTTTATCGCTAACTTCCCGAATCGAGTGGTTGCTGGCTTGGTGCGCGTACTGGTATTCCCGCTGGGTAAAGGACGCCGTCAGCCTGGCGATCGCCTCGATGGCAAACTGGCTGTCATTTTACAATCACCCAGTGCAACGCGTGATCGCCTCGGCCGAGGTCAGTACTTCGAGCCAGGTAATGCGATTGGTAATATTGAAAAGGCACTGCATGACATTTTGAATGCCGAGCCTATTCATAAAAAAGTGTGTGATGGCATCGGTGAGAAGCTGCCGTTTATGTTCCTCGACCAAGTCGCGGATAAAGGCTTGAGCGCCGGCGTAATTACCGAGCAAGAAGCTGCACTATTGCGAGAAGCCGAGCAAGGCCGCCTTGAAACGATCAATGTGGATGACTTTGACCCGTCAGAGCTGCCCGCCGCCTCGGTCAAGGAGAGCAAGATGCATAACGCGGCTTAACCGTATTTTCTTGCATCAATGGCGTAACGAAAAAAGAGAGGGCTTCCCTCTCTTTTTTATTGCCCGTATAGATGGGCTTACCCGCACCACAGTGCTAGTCGTTTTTATCCGGCCTATCCATGTCAAGCTCACTGGCTTGGTCGTCTCCGTCGCTGTCCAGTGGAGGGGCTTCCAGCTCTTGCGCCGCTTCAGCCAATTTGCGTGCTTTGCGTTTTCGCAAGACAAACCAAGTGGCGGCACCTATCAGCATCACCAGTAAATTACCTAATCCAATGATCAACAGGGAAGTGGTTCGTGCTTCTTCTCGCTCTCGTTGTTGGCGGCGCGCCTCCGCCGCTTCCATCATGGCTTTTTCACGCGCTTCACGCTCTGCTTCGGCTTCTTCCAGCGCCGCGTAATCGGTGACCGCAAAGGTTTGTTCTGGAAGAGGAAAAACCAAGGGTCGTCCCGATAACTGATCCGTCGCATACAAGGTTGTCCGCCATTTGTATTGTCCAGGTGTACTGGCATAAGGAATATCGAGCGTAATCGTTTGCTGCTCTTCCTCAGCGGTTGTTTGGTAGACCGTCGTTTTTCCTTCGGTATCGGTGAATTTGGCGTGAACAGACACGCTACCTGGCTCAATACTGGCCTGCTCGGACTCAACAACCAATTGATGCGGTTCGCCCTCTCCTTGGCTTTGTTTAAATGTGGCCATTAACGGTGTCGGGTAAACTAAGACTTGTTGCTCTAAAGTACGGAAAAAAATACCGTTACCCGAGGTCACGCGTGCGCGGTATTTTCCTGGCATGACGTTAATCGGCAAAGACACGGTGAAAACGCCGTCATTGGGTGCTTCATCAAGCCCCGAGCCGTCGTCACTAAATTGCCCTAATGCTTTGGGCTGTGGCCGCTGATCGGGATTAAGCGACTCCGGATCTTCGATGAACTCAGTAAAGTGTACGGTCAAATCGACACGCTCAATGAAGTCACGCAAGTTAAGGGGCTTATCGCCCAGCATGAGCTGTGCGGTAAACTTCACCGCCTCGCCTTGATAAAGACGACTGGGTAAGTCTTCAACCTGCATACGCAAGTCACTTAAAACACGGACTTTGTTGTCAGGGCTCACTCGGCCAATCGCTTGCCATGGTCCTGGCATGGGGTCGGTAATCGACACGATGTCCATGTCTGATTCTTGATGCCAGGATACTTTGTCTGGGTGGCGCCATGCATAATATTTGGTGCCGTCCGGGCGTACCAACACCACTGGCATGCTTGGCTTTTCTCGATAAATCACGAAGGCCGCACGTTCAATGGTTGGATCAACACGGAAGCGATTTTCCAGCAGACGAATTTCTTGCTCGTTAGCGTGTGCCAACAAGGGAAAACAAACACACACCGCCCACCATCGCTTCTTCATGCCTTCTCCTACTGCCGCCAAAGACAGCTACCGTTTTGCTCAATAAAGTCTAAACGCGCTTCGTGCGCACTCATTTCATCGGCCGATGCGGGAATAACCTTTAGCGATTTCTGACGCTTAACGGTTCTTGGTGCCATTGGACTCGCATTATCCGTCTCAGTACCCGCATTAAATGACAAGTTAGTTTGTCCCCCGGTCATTAATAGGTATACGTCAGCAAGGATCTCCGCATCCAACAAAGCGCCGTGAAGCGTTCGCCGAGAGTTATCAATACCGTAGCGATCGCACAACACATCAAGGTTGTTACGCTTTCCAGGGAAGATTTTCTTCGCCATCGCTAAGGTGTCTGTGATGGTGCAAAGCTCAGTGGTTTGCAGCGAGACACCTAGGTTTTTGAATTCATAATCCATAAACCCCACATCAAAGGGCGCGTTATGGGCGATCAGCTCCGCCCCTTGAATAAAATCAACAAAGGCTTGATGGATTTGCGCGTATCGCGGCTTGTCGGCCAAAAAGGCATCGGTGATACCGTGTACCGAAATCGCCTCAGGATCGATCGCGCGTGTAGGCTGAATGTAGGCATGAAAGTGCCGCCCCGTCAGCTTACGGTTGATAATCTCAACCGCACCGATTTCAATAATATTGTGGCCTTGGTAATGTGGCCCCCCTTCGCGGTTCATACCGGTGGTTTCGGTATCAAGCACAACGAGGCGATCGTAATTCGCTTTCATGGCAATAACTGTGTCAAACTTGGCTCAGATGAATAGCCAATAGTATCAAAGATGACCAAGCAGGTAGAAATTTTCACAGACGGTTCTTGTCTCGGCAACCCGGGGCCGGGCGGGTATGGTGTGGTGATGCGCTACAAACAACATGAAAAAACCTTGAGTGCCGGTTTCACCCTCACCACCAACAATCGCATGGAACTAATGGCGGCAATTGTCGGCTTAAATGCGCTTAATACAAGCTGTAACGTGGTTCTCACTACAGACAGCCAATACGTTCGACAAGGGATCACCCAATGGATCCATAATTGGAAAAAACGCCAATGGAAGACGGCGGATAAGAAACCGGTGAAAAATGCCGATTTATGGCAACAGCTTGATCAAGCGGCATCTAAGCACCAAATCACCTGGAACTGGGTGAAAGGCCACGCTGGACACCCGGAAAATGAGCGTTGTGACGAGCTCGCGCGCAACGCTGCCAACCACCCTACCGAGATCGATGAAGGCTATCAGCCTGCAGACTAATCCTATTTCTAGCCGCCGTTGGGAACAACGCCGCCCAGCGGTGAGACCGCTTGCTTGAGTTTCCAACGAGGCTTAATGGGTTTTAGTGGGTAGCTACGCTTACGCGCAATGATCAAATAAATGGACCCAAGCGCAGGTGTCACCATACTGGCGCTACTCTCTACCCAAGCATGGCGGGCACTGGGTCGATGAGTCGGCCACAGTCCCATCTGGTGCGCCTCAACCACCTCATAGTTCATGACACTCAACCAATCTTTAACGCGAAGAGGTGAAAACATCCGTCCCCCCCACGGAAGCCGTTGATGCCTGCCACGTAGCACTTTTTTTACGCCCAAAAAGCTTGCGGGGTTAACACCCGATATGATCAAGCAACCGTCATCAATCATCACACGATCAACCTCTCGTAATAAACGGTGCGGATCATCGCTATAATCAAGTTGGTGCGCTAATACACACGCATCAAAAGATTTCTCGATAAATGGCAAGGCATAATGTGTCGCGGTCACATTGCGCATTGGGTTATGTTGGTCGACACAGACTTGGTGTTGAATGTTACACTGTTCACTGACTAGCTCGCAGCTTAAGCCGCCCAATTTCAGCAAATGGTAGCCAAATAAGGTCGGCAACCATTCATCCAGCCGAGTTTGCAATTGGGTGCGCGCCCAATCACCGTAAGCAACTTGGTCCCACGTATAGGGATAGTCAAACTGATGTTCTATGCGCGCTGGTTTCATTGATTAAGGCTCATTCTATCGCTGGAGAACCCAATGCTTCATGTAAAAAGCATACCTGCATTTAACGATAATTACATATGGCTCATTATTAGTGAAGATAATCGCTGCGCCGTGGTCGATCCGGGTGAGGCAAGTCAGGTTATTGACTACCTCAAAGCGAATTCATTGACTTTATCGTGCATTCTTATCACACACCACCATTGGGATCACACCAATGGCATTGACGATCTTGTACGCTATGCCCCAAGCGCCAAAGTGATCGGCCCAGATGTTCACCCGATACCTCAACGTTCAATGGCGGTTGGTGACGGTGACCAAATTGATGTCTTTGACCATCGCTTTTTGGTCGTCGGTGTCGAAGGCCACACCGACGATCACATTGCATTTGTCGGCGATGGTAAGCTGTTCTGTGGCGATGCATTGTTTTCAGCCGGTTGTGGCCGTTTACTCGGTGGCACCGCTGAACAATCACTCAACTCATTGAAAAAACTGGCATCGCTCCCCATCGAAACCCAAGTGTATTGTGCCCATGAGTATACCGCCGCCAATGTCGCGTTTGCGCTGACTGTGGAGCCTGAAAACGATGCATTACATCTATACCGGGAAGAAGTGAACCGCTTACGCGCCCAAGGTAAGCAAACGCTCCCCAGTACCATAGAGCGAGAAAAGCGCATTAATCCATTTTTGCGCACTCAAGAGCCGACGGTCATTCAAGCGGTCGTAGGTCGCACCACTGCCGACGATGAGCTTGCCGTTTTCCGTGCGCTGCGTCAGTGGAAGGACGAATTTTGAGCTGAGTCTCTTGTCATCAATGAGGCCAGCCCCTATCATCATCGGCTATTTTGGACGAAGGTTTTATGCAATGAAGTACCGTTTTATTATATTGAGCACGCTGTTGCTGAGCGGCTGTCAGTCTATCGGCGACGCTCAAAATACGGATATCGCCTCCGAGGCACCGCCCGTTGTCGCAAAAGAAACAACGCGCTCGCCTGATAAAGCCACAGAGACGCCCAAGAAAGCCACCCCCGCGACGCCTACGGTACTTTCCCCGCAAAAACAGAGTGATGTGTGGCAACGCATCAGTATGCAGCTTTCGCTTCCAGTACCTGATAACGCCTCGGTGCGCCGTTATCGTAATTGGTACTTAAAGTACCCTAATCACCTTGCCACGGTCGCTGAGCGCGCCACGCCATTTTTGCACCTGATCGTAGAGAAAGTCGAAGCACGCAACATGCCACTCGAGCTGGCATTGCTTCCAGTCGTAGAAAGCTCGTTTGATCAATTTGCTTACTCGCATGGCCGGGCTGCTGGCCTTTGGCAATTTGTCCCAGCAACCGGCCGCCGTTTTGGCCTGGAACAAAATTGGTGGTACGACGGCCGACGTGATGTGGTGCAATCAACCGATGCAGCGCTCGATTACCTCGAGTACTTGCATGGCATGTTTGATGGTAATTGGTTACACGCAATCGCTGCATATAACTCCGGCGAGGGACGCGTGGCTCGTGCTATTCATCGCAACAAGCAACGCGGCCAACCCACCGATTTTTGGCATTTGGATCTCCCCAAAGAAACCAGCAGTTATGTGCCTAAGCTGATTGCACTTGGCGATGTACTACGCCATCAAGATCAATATGGCTTAGAGGTCCCTGCGATCCCTAACCAGCCAGCACTGACCTTGGTCGATCCTAAGATGCAAATGGATCTCGCTCTCGCGGCTAACTATGCCGGTTTAAGTGTTTCTGAGCTACAAAGCCTTAACCCTGCGTATAACCATTGGGCAACGTCACCATCAGGCCCCACCCACTTATTGTTGCCCAACGAAAATGTGGAACGCTTTAATACTGAGTTGGCTAAAAATGACAACCAAGGGCTTCGTGTGGAACGTTATGCGGTGAAGTCAGGTGATAGCCTGAGTGAAATCGCGGCTGAGTACAACACCACCGTCAAAGTATTAAAACGTGCTAACCAACTCCACTCCTCACGTATTCGCGTGGGTCAGCGCCTGATGATCCCTGTTTCGCTGAAAGATGAATCACAATATACGCTAAGCGCACCACAGCGCCTCGCAGCATTGCAAGCGGCGGAGCGAGACGGCCACAAGCGCACCCACACAGTTCGCCAAGGCGACAGCTTTTGGACAATCGCCCGTCGTTATAACGTTGATTATCGTCAGCTCGCTAAGTGGAACGGCATGAGTCCTCGCGACACCCTCAGCATTGGCCAGAAGTTGGTCGTTTGGGATAAAGAGGGGGATGCACGTCGCATCCGCACGATTACCTACCGAATTCGACAAGGTGATTCGTTGAGCAGTATTGCACAACGCTACAATGTATCAGTCGCCGAGCTGGTTAAATGGAACCAGTTACGCCAAAACGCGTATATCCAACCAGGTCAAAAGCTAACACTGCATATCGACATTTCTCGGAGTAGCGGCTCATGATGCAAGCTTCAGCCAATCCATTGTTCGCCTTAAGAGACATCGTCCTTCGTCCCAGTGCGTGCTTTGCTGCATTAAGCCAGCGCCCGGTATGGGGTTGGTTGGCTTATTTGCTCATGTGCCTAAGCGCTATTGCATTTTGGAGTGCTTATTTTGATCACACCAACCTTGCCGCGCTTCAGCAAGCACTCGCGCAACAATTATCGATGCCACCTGCAGACGCTGAAAAGTGGTTACAACGTGAAACACTTCTTGCCTCTGAAGTGCTCGGAGATTGGTTTGGCCGAGCGGCGGTCATTTTTGCCTTGGCATTGTGGTTTCGGTTAGCCACCAAACAAGAAGCCCCTAACTTTGGCTATCGTCACTGGCTCGCGGCTTCTTGCTTTATCTTTTTGCCCGCCGTCGTAGGCGATTTAGCAAGCTATACCAATATGACTTTATCATCCGGTTTTATTTTGCCGGCTCATGCGGACTTAAATAGTCTTAATGGCTTGCTAAAATTGCCGCTCGCCTCCTCATGGAGTGCATGGGCAGCAAGCTTACCACTACTGCTCCCGTGGTACTGGGTATTAAGCATTACGGTTATCGGCACTTGGACACCTCTCAATCATGGCAAAGCGATTGTCGTCGCTACCCTGCCTTGGGTTGCCGTTTTTGCCAGTTGGGCCATCGTTATAGCACTAAGCTAGGAAAGTTCAGCGAGGGGGCTCCCCTCGTTGCCTCTATCCTGTCACTTTCAGTTGTGCCTCTATCGCTGCGTGATCGGAGGCACCATTATCTATCGCACTTGCCTTTTCTACCGATAACCCACGGTAGAAAACATGATCCAACGGCAACCCAAATTTAGTCATTCGCTCATCGGGGTGATAACTCATTTCTTGTAATGACAAGCGCGTAACCATCGCTCTCACCGCGTCTAACCGCCGTTGAGACCAAGTATTAAAATCACCGGCTAAAATAATAGGCCCTTCGACACGCGCCAAAGCTTGCTCCAATGCCGCCAACTGTTTCTTATAAGCGGCCATTGCATAAGTAAAGTTAATGCTATGAATATTCACCACCGCAAGGCGCTGTCCATTGGAGAGCTGGTACTCACTATACAAAGCACTTTTAGGAAGGCGCAGGTAAGGCTCGACCGCAGTATACGCACAACTGTGCAAAGGGTTCACTTTGGAAAGGTTCATCACCCCTGCAACAGCATCTTGCATCGCAAACGCATAAGCTTGGTCATAGTGCAATGATGCTTGCGTGATCCAACGCGCCAATTGTGGACCAAAGCTTGCCTCTTGCAACAACATCAAACGGTGAGGTTGATGATACTGGTTTAACGCCGTGTCCCACTGAGGGCGCTGCTGTTTATAGATATTCCACACCAACAAAGAAAAACGGCCTTGTTCGTCAAGCGGCGAAGAATGTGTGTAATCAACGCACTGGCGATGTATACCAGACACTGTATGGAGCTGGGTGCTGTCAGGCACGGTGAAGTAGCCATTGACACCAATCACCGCAGCAGGGACAAAAATAGCACTGCCCCATGCCACTACCTTGCCAATACGTTTTTTCATTGCTTGATCACCACCATAACGCTTGCCAGTGTGAGTATAGGTTGTTACTAGAATGGGCGCCGATTTTGCGATCATGAAGGCTGAAATACAAGTGGTTGCACTGACTTATTACTTGCTGCTTGCTTCAACTCAGAGATAGGATAGAAAAGAAATAATAACAAAGTGCATTCATGGAGCGACGCCTATGCTTAACAACCTCTTCGTATACGGAACCCTGTGTCCAGAAGGCACAAATCACCATGTGCTCGCGGACGTCCATGGTCAGTGGTTCCCTGCGAGTATACAAGCAATACGCACCGACCGTGGTTGGGGATCGGCCTCAGGTTATCCCGGCATTGAGCTCAGCGATTCTGTCAATGATCGCGTTGAGGGTTGGCTTTTAAAAGCAGAGGACTTATCCCATTTTCTACCTAAACTTGATGCATTTGAGGGGTCGGGGTATCAGAGAGTGATTGTGGAAGTCGAATATCACAGTGAGAGCCGAACAGAGTCAATGCATACCACGGCATTTGCTTATGAGCTTTGTTTCAGTCACCAGCCCGATGCAACAGGTCCAAGCCAATTTGTGGCCAAAAACTATTAGAAGACTTGTTTGAATAGATCAAAAAAAAGCACTGACGGATGTCAGTGCTTTTCGAGTGGCAGGGGTAGAGGGATTCGAACCCCCAACACGCGGATTTGGAATCCGCTGCTCTGCCAATTGGAGCTATACCCCTATAAGTAGTGGCGGAGTGGACGGGACTCGAACCCGCGACCCCCGGCGTGACAGGCCGGTATTCTAACCAACTGAACTACCACTCCGCACCAATTCTGTCTCATCAAAGTCTTACGCATATCAGCTTTGATGCTTAAATTGCGAGCTATGCGCAGTGAGTTTTGAAGCGAGACGCACAGTGTATGCCAATACATGAGCATCGCAGCTATCAAAAATCGCAAGCAATAGGCGCAATTTATAATCAAAGCCTGGCGATGTCCTACTCTCACATGGGGAGACCCCACACTACCATCGGCGCTGCTTCGTTTCACTACTGAGTTCGGCATGGAGTCAGGTGGGTCCAAAGCGCTATGGTCGCCAAGCAAAATTTTGTCTGGAACAAAATTTAACGCACTTCAGTGCGGCCCGTCAGGGTCAAATACAAGGATGTATTTGATAAATTCGTTCCTAAATCTAGAAAGCTGTTCGTTCTCGCCACAATCAACTGGCTTTATTCGAGTCCAACCCAAAACCTCTTGGGTGTTGTATGGTTAAGCCTCACGGGCAATTAGTACAGGTTAGCTCAACGCCTCACAGCGCTTACACACCCTGCCTATCAACGTTCTAGTCTAGAACAACCCTTTAGAGAGCTCGAAGCTCTAGGGATGACTCATCTCGGGGCCAGCTTCGCGCTTAGATGCTTTCAGCGCTTATCTGTGCCGAACTTAGCTACCGGGCAATGCGTCTGGCGACACAACCCGAACACCAGCGGTTCGTCCACTCCGGTCCTCTCGTACTAGGAGCAGCTCCCCTCAATCATCCAACGCCCACGGCAGATAGGGAC